>JBKBPL010000001.1:0-286588 GCA_046293075.1 Hyphomicrobiaceae bacterium
CACATGGTCCGCTACCTCGCCGAGTTCGAGTGGCGCTTCAATCCTCGCTTCGATCTCGCCGCAATGATCCCCGCCCTCGCCCGCGCCGCCGTAGTCACGAAACCGCAACCCTACTGGTGGCTCAAGATGGCGGACTATGGTGCGTAATCAGGTCTGCTATTTCGGCGGCCGAGGAATAATTTTTAATTTCAACTGCTTGGCGCCGCGTCCGCGTACGTGTCGCGAAATGGCCGGAAATTTTAATCATGTGTTAACAAAGGTAAGTGATGCTCAAATGCAATATGCAAGAATAACAACAAATTTGCTCCAGATTTGGAGTTCAGCGGATGCTCGAGACCGGCCTCGTCCTGGGGATGACCGCGACGCACCTCGGTGTGCCGCTCGCGGACCTTATGGCATGGGCGCTGGTCCTCGCATTGCTGGTTGCCCCGGCGCCCCTCGATGAAAGCCGGCGCCAGCAGCTGACCAAGGCCGCACAGCGGAACTCTGAGGTCCCTGGCCGGACGGTGAAGGTTGTGGCGGCGCACGGTCCGCCGGCCATGACGCCAGAAAATCGGGCCGTCATGCCGTCGGCGACGCGCCTCTCGACCGCCGAGCAATGGCAGACCGTCTCGCGCCTTGTCAGCAGCGGCGCCGAGCGCGCGATGGCCGTTGCGCGCGATCAGCAGGCCATCCGCCGCGAGCTCGACTCGCTCGATTTCACGCTTGAGAACCTGCGTCGCGAACTGGCGACGGTGATGACGGGCACGCTTCCCACGGCGCCGCGCGGCGCGGCGCTCGTGCCGGTCCGCGTTGAGCGCCGGCCGCACGCCCTGGCCGCCTAAGGCGCCCCCGCGGCGGGACTACACGCGCACTGGCAATCCCAGTCCCTGCAGAATGACGAGCACGGTCGTCACCGTGAGCACCGCGATGACCGTGCTGACCGCGACCGCCGCTGAAACGGACCCGACCGCGCGCTCGTAGCGGGCGGCGAACACGAACGCGTTCGCGCCGACCGGCATGCTGGTGAAGACCGCAAGCACGCCGGCCCAGACCGGGGTCAGCCCGAAGACGAACAGCCCGAGCCACAGCGTCACGGCAGGAAGGGCAACAAGCTTCAGCAGATTGATCAGCACGAGCGTTGGTGTCTGCCCCTTGATCTCGTAGCGCGCGAGCGTCATGCCGAGCGCCGTCAGCGAGACGGGGATCGCGCCGCCGGCGAGCAACGCGAGCAGCTTGTCGGCCACGCCTGGAAGCGCGAGGCCGCTCAAGCGCCAGAGCGTGCCGATGATGACGGCGGCGATGATCGGGTTGCGGACGAGGTCGAGCAGAGTGCGCACGAGCGAGCTGAGCGAGCCACCACCGAAACCGCGCAGCACCAGCTCCATGTGCAGCGTGCCGAGCATCCACAGCAGGATCGAGTCGCACGTGACCAGGATGGCGACCGGTGTTGTCGCATCCGGTCCGAAGGCCGCGAGAATGACGGGGATGCCGAGCATGAGGCCATTGCCGAAGGTCGTCGCGAAGGCGATGGCGGGGGCGTCCGCGGCCGGACGTCGGAGCAGGAGCCGCGTCGCGAGCGTGGCTGTCATCCATACGAGGGCGACGCCCGTGGCATAGGCGCCGGCGAGCAGCCACGGCGATTGCGCAGGCGGCGGCATGGTGGCCATGGCGCGGAAGAGCAGCGCGGGGATCAGAATCTTGTAGGCGAACGCGCTGAGCTGCGGGCCAGCGGCTTCGGGCACGTAGCGCAGCTGCGCAGCACCCCACCCGATGGCGATGAGCCCGAACACGGGCGCGACGAGGGCGATGATCGCGAGCATTGCCGCTCCGATACGAGCTGAGTGTAGTGAGTGGCTGCACTATCCCGCGATCTTGGAGAAATCGGCGACGCCGAGGGTCGCCGCGCGGATCTGCGAGAGCAGGTGCAGGCGGTTCTTGCGCAGCGCTGGATCATCCGCGTTGACGGTCACCTGATCGAAGAAGTCATCGACCGGCTTGCGCAGCTCGGCGAGCGCGTTCATGGCGCCTGTGAAGCTCTCGACGTTGATCGCGGCGATGGTATCCTGCTTAACGCTCTCGATGGCGGCCGCCAGCGCGGTCTCGGCCTTCTCCTTGAGCAGCTTGATGTCATAGTCGCCGGTGTAGCTCGTCTTGTCCTTCTTCTCCTCGATGGCGAGGATGTTGGAGGCACGCCTGACGCCGATCAGCAGGTTCGCGCCGTCGTCGGTCCTGAGGAAGGCATCGAGCGCCCCGACGCGCTTCACGATCAGCGCGAGGTCGTCCTGCCCGCCGAGCGCGAACACGGCATCGATCAAGTCATGCCGCGCGCCCTTCTCGCGCAGGTGCACCTTCAGGCGGTCGGCGAAGAAGGCGAGGAGATCCGGCGTGATCGATCGCACGCGCCGCCCGCTCCAGTCCGTGAGAGCTTGACCAACCGCGAGCAAGCGTTCGCGTTGCGGTTTGGAGGCGCGCTCTTTCTGCAGCCTAACGAATGTTCCATCAAGAAGCGTCATCGCGCTTTCGATGGCTTCCACAAGTGGTACGCGCAAATCATTCTCGAGCACGATGCGGATCACGCCGAGCGCGGCGCGGCGGAGCTGGTAGGGATCGCCCGAGCCGGTCGGCTTCTCACCGATCGCCCAGAATCCGACGAGCGTGTCGAGCTTGTCGGCGAGCGCCACCGCGATTGCCGTCGCATCGCCCTCGCTCTCGAGCGGCACCGTGTCGGACGGCCCTTTGGGCTTGTAATGCAGCTCGATCGCGCGCGCGATGTCGGGCTTTGTGCCCGCCTTCTCCGCGTAATACCGCCCCATGAGGCCCTGCAACTCGGGGAACTCGCCGACCATCCCTGAGACGAGATCGGCCTTGCAGAGCTGCGCCGCGCGTCGCGCGTCCTGGGGCACCGCATCCACCTTACCCGCAATCTGGTAGGCAAGCTCGGCAATGCGTTCGACGCGATCCCTCTGGCTGCCGAGCTTCTCGTGGAAGGTGATGCCTTCGAGCGCCAGCGCCATCTCGTCGAGCGGGCGCTTAAGGTCCTGCTCCCAGAAGAAGCGGGCATCGCTCAGCCGCGCGCGGATGACCTTCTCGTTGCCGGTGACAATCTGCTTGCCGCCGTCGGTCGCAATGAGGTTCGACACCGTGAGAAAGCGGTTCGCGAGCCGGCCGGTCTTGGGATCGCGCAGCGAGAAGCACTTCTGATGCGCTTTCATCGACGTGATGAGGCATTCGGCCGGCACCTCGAGAAAGGCTTCATCGAAGTGGCCCATGAGGACGGTCGGCCATTCCGTCAGACCGGCGTTCTCGGCGAGCAGCGCCTCATCGGCGACAAGCTCGAGCTTGTGCTTCTTGGCAAGCGCTTCTGCCTGCTCGCGGATCATCTCGGCGCGCTCTGGGGCCGGCAGCAGCACCTTTGCCTCGCGCAGTTTTGTGCCGTAGTCCTCGAAGCATGTGACCTTGAAGGGCTCATTGCCGTGGAAGCGGTGGCCGCGCGTCATGTTCGAAGCTTCGACGCCAGCCCAGGTGAACGGGACGACCTTGCCGCCGAGCAGGCAGAGAATGCCGTGCAGGGGGCGCACCCACGTCTCCGGTCGGGTGCCCCAGCGCTGGGATTTCGGCCACGGGAACTTGTCGAGCACGGCCGGCACGACCTCGGCAATGATGTCTGCCGCCGCTCGGCCCGGTTTCTCGATTTTCGCGACGTAGTAGTCACCGCGCTTGGGATCGCTGACCACCGCGGCATCGCCGATCGAGGCGAGGCCTGCCGATTTCAGAAAGCCGGCGATGGCCGCCTCGGGCGCGCCGACGCGCGGGCCTTTGCGCTCTTCCGAGATGGCCGGCGAGCGCGCGGCCACGTCCTGCACGACGAGCGCAAGGCGCCGCGGCGTCGAGAAGCTCATGGCTTCACCGACTGCGATGCCCGTTGCTTTGAGGCCATCGAGAACGAGGCGCTGCAGATCCTCAGCCGCCCGCGCCTGCATGCGCGCCGGAATCTCTTCGGAGAACAGCTCGAGCAATAGTTCTGACATGGACAATGGCCGCGCTATTGCGGGTTGATGCCGAGCTGCACGCCGAGCAGATGCAGCACATAGATGGTCGCCCCGATGATGCCGAGCACCAGGAGAACGCGGATCAGCGGCAGCATTTCCCGAAGCATGTTGCCGACCACGTACGTTACGAAATAGCCGAGCGCGGCGCCGCCGAGCAGTCCCGCGAAGGCAACGCCGAGGCCGCCCGCCTGAAAGCCGATCCATGCGCCGGCAACGCCAGCCGCCGCAATGCCGATCATGCCCACCGTCGAGAAGACGCGAATCCACAGCGGCACATGGCGCGCGCTGTCGCGCGGCGGCCTGGCCTTGGCCTCCTTGCGCGCGGCCTGCCGTGCCTTGAGCGTTCTCATGCGCTGCCTCCCTCGGTCTGGAGCCACGCGCCGCAGCAGGCCTTCGCCAGCTCGCGCACGCGCAGGATATAGCTCTGGCGCTCGGTCACCGAGATCACGCCGCGCGCGTCGAGCAGGTTGAAGATGTGCGATGCCTTGATGCACTGGTCATAGGCGGGAAGCGCCATCAGATGGCGGCCGCCTTCGGCCGGCGCGCCCTTCGCCAGAAGCGAGCGGCACTCGCTCTCGGCATCCTTGAAGTGGCGGAGCAGCAGCTCGGTGTCGGCGTGCTCGAAATTGAAGCGCGAGTATTCCTGCTCGGACTGCAGGAAGATGTCGCCGTAGGTGACCTTGCGCGCGTCCTCGCGGCCATTGAAGTTGAGGTCATACACGCGGTCGACGCCCTGCACGTACATCGCCAGGCGCTCGAGACCGTAGGTGATCTCGCCGGAGACGGGATTGCAGTCGAAGCCGCCCACCTGCTGGAAGTAGGTGAACTGCGTGACCTCCATGCCGTTGCACCACACCTCCCAGCCGAGGCCCCAGGCACCGAGTGTCGGGCTCTCCCAGTCGTCCTCGACGAAGCGGATGTCATTCACCGTTGTGTCGATGCCGATGGCATCGAGGCTCTTCAGGTACAGGTCCAGGATGTCCGGGGGCGACGGCTTCATGATCACCTGGAACTGGTAATAGTGCTGGAGCCGGTTCGGGTTCTCGCCATAGCGGCCATCCTTGGGCCGGCGCGAGGGCTGCACGTAGGCGGCATTCCACGGCTTGGGGCCGAGGGCGCGCAGCGTCGTCGCCGGATGGAACGTCCCGGCGCCGACCTCCATGTCGTACGGCTGGAGAATGACGCAGCCTTGCGCGCCCCAGAACTGCTGCAGCGTCAGGATGAGGTCCTGGAAGGCATGGCGCGGATTGAGCGCGCCGGGCCGCGCGGTCGCGGCTTGAGTGGACGACTTTTTCACAGTCGACTGGGGCATGGCCACGGATTTCGCTAAGTTATGGTCTATCGGTCTGCGCGGACTATACGCATTCCGGGCGGCGCGTCACTAAGCATTCGGGCCGACCAAAAGGCCGTCGCAGCGGGGGAGGGCCAACTCATGGAGATCGTGAGCTGGGTCGGCTGGCTGCCGGCGGCGCTTGCGGGCTGGGCCTGGTCGTTCGCCTGGCTGCTCGTCGGCGGCTGGGTCGCGACTCTCCTGCAGGTCCTGGTGATCGTTTTCCTGGTATTCACGTTCAAGTACGGCTGGCGGCGGGCGCCGCTTGAGATGGGGCTGCGCGTGCGGCCGGTTGCGGGCTGGCTCTGGCGCTGGGCGACGGCCCGCGAGCGTCCGGGATTCGAAACGACCCGTGGTGCGCGCGACGTGGGCATCGATCGCGCCAAGATGCCGGGCGATGTCAATCTCTCGAGCCTGCTCGACGTGCTGATGCTGGCGGGACTCGGCCTACTGCGTCTGCTGTAAAGCGATGTCGGCCAATCAGTAGTTGCCGAGCGGGTTGACCGGACCAAGGCCGCGCAGGATCTGGCCGATCAAGCCCTGGTCACGCGCGTGGCTCGGCGTCTCGCGCTTCACGTAGTCGAAGATCTTGCCGTCCTTCTGCCCGTACTGGGCGACGCGCTCGACCGTGCCGACGGGATTGAAGTAGACCGCAAGCACCTTGCGGTCGGTTTCGGTCGGCTTCATGAAGGCCATCTGCTGCGTCGTGCTGGAGATGTAGTAGTAGGCCATGCGCCCAGAGATGGTCGAGGTCGTGTCGGGCGTGCCGAGGGCGAGGCGCACCGCGTCCTGGCTCATGCCGGGCTGGATCTGCTGAAGGTCGCTTTCCTGGAAGTGGTGGCCGTGCCGAATGGTTGTCGGCGAGCAGGCGCCAAGTGATGCCGCAAGGGTCGAGAGCAGGAGGCCGATCGCCGTAAGCCGCGCACCCGAGCGTCGAACCTGGTGGCGTGAAACGTGCTTGCTCGTCATGACCCCGTGCTCCCCCGAGCTGCTCCCCGCCTGTCAGCCGTGCCTGCGAATCGACGCCGTACAGCCCTTGACATTCGCCTAGCGTGCCCATTCTACACTGGCAATGCCGCGGCGTCGCCGATCCCCGGCCGGATCGCCGCCCAAGTCGTTCCATGGCGGGGCTGGCCAATCCGGGCCGGGTCTGCCCAAACCCGCTTCGCCGGTCCCCTCGACGGCAATACCCACAATCACTCCGGAGCCGCGTCCGTTCGATGTCCCCCGCCCCGTCCCGCGTCAGATCCTTCTGGCCACGCTGGTCCTCGCTGACCCGGCGGGCGCCGCAGCATCGTGCGGGCCACAGCCTCTACGAGGCAATTGTGGCACAAGCGCGCTCCGAGGTCTTTTACCGCCAGCATGGCGTGCCGGACACCGTGCACGGCCGCTTCGAGATGGTGGTGCTGCATGTGGCGCTGGTGCTCGCGCGGCTGGAGCTCGAAGGCGCGGGCGGTCAGGAGAGAGGCCGGGCGATCCTCGAGTCGTTTGTCGCCGACATGGACGATGCCTGCCGCCGGCTCGGCATCGGCGACATGGGCGTACCGCGGCAGGTGAAGAAGGCGACCGCGGCGGTGCTCGAACGTGGCAACGCCTACCGTGCCGCAATTGGGGGGCGCGACGAGGATGATGCGCTCGTCGGTGTGCTGGCCGCTGAGGTGTGGCGTGCGGCACCGCGGGACGTGCCCGGTGCCGGCGCACTGGCCGCGTACGTGCGTCGCGCCGTGGCCGAGCTGGAGGCGCAGGACGGCGCGCGCCTCCTCGCCGGAACGGTCAGCTTTCCCGCCGCGCCGGCGCAGCAAGGGAGCTGACAATGGACGCGATCCTCGACTGGAGGCATGAGACACGAACGATTCCTGAAGCGGGCATCGATGTCTCGCGCGAGGCGACGGCTGAGATGTGCGCGGCACTTGCCGAGGCGCTCGGCGTCGACGCCTGCGCGCGGCTCGTCGCGCGCTATACTGTGAAGCCCTTCGAATCGGGACGCTTCGAGGTGCACGGAACGGCCGAGATGGATGCGCGGCAGACCTGCGTCGTCACGCTGGAGCCGATCGAACGGACCTATCGCGTGCGCCTCGATGTGGCGTACTGGCCGCCCGAGCTCTTGGGTGATGGCCCGGGCGCCGACATCGATACCCTCGCCGATGATCCCGAGCCCATCGAGGACGGCCGCATCGACGTCGGCCGCGTCATCTACGAGGAGCTGGCGAGCACCATCGATGCCTTTCCGCGCCGCGGCGATGCTGCCTTCGCATGGCACGACGAGCAGGCATCAACGCGGGACAACCCCTTTGCCGCGCTCGAGCGGCTCAGACGGCGCGGCGATTGACCGTTCGCGCGCCGCCAGGGCCTCTGACGGACGGGCCGCGAGCTTGCAAGTGCCTGCAGCAAGACCATATCTAGCAGGATCGGCTGGCGACTGCCGCCGCCATCGACTGTCGAGGTGCCGTTCGTGTTCTCCTTCTTCTCGCGCGCCCCCGTGGTGCCGGTTCTGCGCTTCATGGGACCGATCGGCATGGTGACGCCGCTGCGTCCGGGCCTGTCACTCGCGACCGCCGCCGGCGCCATCGAGAAGGCCTTCAAGGCTTCGAAGCTGCCGAGCGTCGCTTTGCTGATCAACTCGCCCGGTGGCAGCCCGGTGCAGTCGCATCTCATCTACAAGCGCATTCGTCAGCTCGCCGGCGAGCACGGCAAGCGCGTTTATGTCTTCTGCGAGGACGTTGCCGCCTCCGGCGGCTATTTCCTCGCCCTTGCGGGCGATGAGATCTATGCCGATCCTTCCTCGATCGTCGGCTCGATCGGTGTCGTGTCGGCCGGCTTCGGATTCGACAGGGCCATCGAGAAGCTCGGCATCGACCGTCGCGTATATACCGCCGGCGCCGCCAAGGCGATCCTCGACCCCTTCAAGCCGGAGAAGCCCGAGGAGGTTGCGCGGCTTCGCGAGCTCCAAAAAGACATGCACACCACCTTCATCGGGTACGTGAAGGAACGGCGCGGCGCGCGCCTCACGGGGCCGGAGGAGGAGATTTTCTCGGGCGCCTTCTGGACCGGGGGGAAGGCGCTCGCGTTCGGCCTCATCGATGGCATGACCGACATCAAGACCCGGATGCGCGAGCTGCACGGTGACAAGGTGCGCCTGCGCGTCATCCCCATGGGTAGTGGCGGCCTCCTGGCCCGTTTCCGGCGGCTTCCCGGATTCGGCATGGACGGGCCTGCCGACGCCGCGCCGCCCACATGGCGTTCGGCACTTCCCGCGGACGTGATTTCCGCGCTCGAAGCGCGGGCGCTATGGTCACGTTTCGGCCTATAAATGCACTAAACTCGCGGCCAGGAGGGCTCGTTATGCCGCAACTTGTTGGATTGATTGTCGTCGGTGCGGGGCTCTATGCGGCCTACAAGGCTATCGGGCGGATCGCGCAGCAGGTTTCCGAGCAGATGGCACGCGCCGAAGAGGAACTGAACCGGCGGACGGCAGAAGTGCGCGTGACCGAAAAGGACCTCGGCGCCCTGGAATGGGATGACGTGCAGCAGGTCTACCGTCCCAAGCGCCGGCGCTGAGAACCGCGCTGAGCGGATGACAGCCCGAAGTTGCGGTACGCACGCGTTGCGCGCCGGGACCGGGAAGCCCCTGTAATCAATCAGCAACAAATCTGTCATCCGGCGGGGTGGCGGCGTTTACACGGCTTGGGCTGGCTGCTAGAAGCCCGGTGCAGCAGCCAGCAAGGAGCATTGGGCCATGCCCTTCGATGCGCGCCAGAACCCCGGCGGCCATGAGCCGCCGCGGATCAAGCTCGTTGCCGGCAACTCAAATCACCCCCTCGCCGAATCGATCTCATCCATCCTCAAGGTGCCGCTCGCCCGCAGCGTCGTGAAGCGATTCGCGGACATGGAGGTGTTCGTCGAGATCCAGGAGAACATGCGCGGCGAGGACGTCTATGTCATTCAGTCCACATCGTTCCCGGCGAATGACAACCTCATGGAGCTGTTGATCCTGGTCGACGCGCTGAAGCGATCGATGGCGCGGCGGATCACGGCCGTCATGCCGTACTTCGGCTATGCCCGGCAGGATCGCCGGCCCGGCCCGCGCACGCCGATCTCCGCGAAGCTGGTCGCCAACCTGATCGAGCGCGCCGGGGTGGACCGTGTCATGACGGTCGACCTGCACGCCGGCCAGATTCAGGGCTTCTTCGACATCCCGACGGACAACCTGTTCGCCGCGCCGGTGATGACGCGGGATATCCTGGAACGCTACGACGTCTCCAAGCTGATGGTCGTGTCACCCGATGTCGGCGGTGTTGTGCGCGCGCGCGCACTCGCGAAGCGGATCAACGTGCCGATCGCGATCTGCGACAAGCGCCGCGAGCGGCCTGGCGAATCGGAGGTCATGAACGTCATCGGCGATGTGAAGGGCAAGTGCTGCCTCCTGGTCGATGACATTGTCGATTCGGGCGGAACGCTGATCAATGCCGCCAATGCCCTCCTCGAGGCAGGCGCCATCGAGGTGCTGGCCTATCTGACGCATGGCGTTCTGTCCGGCGGCGCGGTATCCAAGATCACCAACTCGCGGATCAAGTCGCTGGTGATCACCGACACAATTCAGCCGACCGAGGCGGTGAAGGCCGCGGCCAACATGCGGGTGCTGTCGCTGGCGCCCCTTCTGGCTGAGGCGATCGTGCGGACGGCACGCGAAGAGAGCGTTTCGAGCCTCTTTTATTGAGGCACGGAGCGCACTTAGTACGGAAAGTTCATAACGGGCCGACGGTGTTCCGGCGGCGCGAGCTTCCGCTTAATCGCTGAGGTTGCGCTGCTCACAAACGCGGCATCTTGCCTAATTGGCAGAAAAAGCGCATATACAGCGCGTCGAACTCGCTTTGGTGCACACTACACGGCAGCGCTCACGCGCTGAGATCGGTTAACACTCCAATGCGTGCTTTGATGGCTGCGGCAATTCCGCTCGCGGCTCAAGTCATCCTTGGAGAACTACTAATGGCTACCGGCACCGTCAAATGGTTCAACTCTCAGAAGGGCTATGGTTTCATCCAGCCCGACGAGGGTGGCAACGACGTGTTCGTGCACATCTCGGCCGTTGAGCGTGCGGGTCTCAGCAATCTTCGTGAAGGCCAGAAGATTTCCTACGAGATCGAGCGCGGTCGCAACGGCAAGTCGTCTGCTGTGAACCTTCGGGTCGACTGAAGGATACCCCAGATCGGGGAATTGGGGGCGGGCTCAGCCCGCCCCCTTTTGCTTGGGCCTCGGAATTGGCAATAGAGACCGTGCCGGCGCGCGATGTGGTCGCGCGCGTGGGCGAGGCCGGAAAGAAGGGATAACGAATGGCGAAGGAAGAGGTGCTCGAGTTCGAGGGTGTGGTCGCCGAAGTGCTGCCGGACGCGCGCTGCCGCGTCCAGCTCGAGAACGGGCATGAGGTGATCGCCTACACCTCGGGACGCATGAAGAAGAACCGAATTCGTATCCTCGCGGGGGATCGCGTGACGGTCGAGATGACACCCTACGACCTGACCAAGGGCCGCATCAATTTCCGCCATAAGGATACGCGCACGCCCGCGCCATCGGCTGCGCCGCGGCGACCTCAGTTCCGCGGCGGCAAGCGCTGATCGCGATCCTTGCCGTGCGCGCCCGCGAGCGCACCACGTCGTTCGTTGGCCTCACGCGCCTCTACGGCTGACGGCGCCACGGACAGCGCGCGCGCCGACGGCGCGAGCTCTGCTCACCAAACGGGTTCGCGGGCGCGTCTGCCACGCATTTCCTCGATGCGCCGTCGCGCTGCCGGCACAATCGTCTCGGGCAGGGCGTCGGGGTGGAAAAACCCGGTCTCGGCGATCTCCATGTTCGCTGCCGGCACGCGGTTGCGGCGCCATTGGCGGACGATATAGATCGCCACGTGATCGCCTGGAAAGAGCGCGCGATTGTCGTAGATCCCGACAAGCGCCGGCGCGCCTTCCATGATGATGCCGGCCTCCTCGTCCAGCTCGCGGGCGAGGCTCTCCTCGATGCTTTCACCGAATTCGACGCCCCCTCCCGGCAGGTGCCAGCCCGCGGTGTAGGTGTGGCGCACGAGCAGGATGTGCTCGTCGGCGTCGATGACGATGGCGCGCACGCCGAGCGTGAGGGCGCGGGTCCAGCGCCAGTACCTTTGCAGCATCCTGCGGCTGAGCGACTTGAAGAGCATTGTTGCGGCCCCCTGCGCGCCGGTCCGGCGTCCATTCCCCAGGAGCCTAGCGATGCGCGCCTCCGTCGCACAAGACAGGGGCGCGTGGGCGCCAGCAGGCCGGATCGGCGTGGCAGTGCTCAGGGGGTGAGCGCGTGTGCGGTAGATGGTGCGGCTAGGCTTGGGGCAGCGGCCGGCACACCCCCTCCACGAGGAGACAGAAGACACGCGGGCATGAAGCCGTAATGGCGGCCGGTCGGCAGGCTCACGCGGGCTGCGGGGCCGCCTTCGGGCTTGCCGAAGAGCGCATCTGCTCGATGTAGGCCAAGGTCCTGTGCACGGCCTCGTTGAGCCGCTCAAGGGCCTGGTGGGCAGCATGGGCCGAGCGGGCGTCGGCTTCGGTGCCCCCCGCCTCCCCCGCGGGCTCATGGCGGGCGCTGAGCTGCAGGGCCTCGGCGGCCTGCGCGCATTCTGCAATGGCCCACGCGCCGACGGCACGGGCCGAGCCCTTGAGCGTATGGGCGGCCTCGATCCAGTCCTTCCGGCTGGTCGCCGTCTGCATGCGGGCCAGGTAGCGCGGCGCCTCCATCGCGAAGAGGCTCAGCACTTCCTGCTCAAGCGCCCTGTCGTTCAACGTGAAGCGCGACAGATGCGTCCAGTCGATGGGCGTGTCCTGGCGGGGCGCGCCGTCACGCGGGCCCCGTGCCCCTACTCGACCGCGCTCCTGCCTGTCGTGCGAATGTGCCGGCATGGCCATCTCCATCCCAGGGGCCGTCTCCGAGACCCCTGGACATAAAGGAAATATGGATGAAGGGACCTAAGCGAGCGTAAGCGGACGTCCACAAATATGCTGCAAATGCAGGAGACCGGCGCCGCCACGCCCTCAGCGTGCCGCAAAGCAGCCCCATTGAGCTGCAAATTTTCCCGGCATGATCGGCGCCGCCAAATCGGCGGGATTGGCAAGGCGCACGGCTCGGGGGCTGGTGGCGGAGTAGGGACCGAATCGCGTGGAAGATGGCGATTCGGGCTGGGAGTTCGGCTCCCGATAAGATAAAAAGTTGGGCTAATACCGCTTTGGAGGGGGGCTGCGGCTTTCAGGCAACTGTTGCTGCAGCATGACAGGCCGATGAGTCAGGGTCCTCAAAAGGACGATACGCCGACTGCTGCCGGCCAGCCGCCTCCACTGCGCGCCGAACTGACAGGGGCCGCTGTCGCCGCGGGACCCCGGGGAGCACCGCCGCCGCTGCCAAAATCGGCCTCCGGCGGCGAAGGGGCGGTCAAGGCTTCCTCGCCTTCGGTCGCAAACCAGGTCCCGGCTGAGAAGGCGCCCATGGGCGCCGCGCCGGGTGAACCTGTGGCGCCCCCGCGGATCATCTCGGGCGGACCGCCAAAGAGCCCGCCTCCGTCGGCGCCTCTGCCGCCGGCGTCCGCGAAGCCGGGCGCGAAGGTCGTGGCAAGTGGCACGCCGCAGATGCCGCCCCGGGGGTCCGACACGCGGGTGGATGGCCAGCCGAAGGTGCCGCCGGCCGCTGCGGCCGCATCCGCAGAGCCCGCAGGCGAGAGCGGGCGCGGCGCGGGCAATGGTGGTCCGGGTCGCGGTCCGCGCCGGCGTGCCGCTGGCCCCTCGCGGACCACCATCGCAGCCAATGATGACGTCCCCTCGATCGGCGGGCTGATCTACGCTCTCCAGCAGAAGCCCTCGCAGCAGCCGATGACCATCGCGGCCATCGCGAGCGGCGTGTGGGCCGCGCTCGGCCTCCTGCTCGGCGGGGCGATGCTGGCGCCGGAATTCGCGCGCGCGCCGACCTTCATGGAGATGCTGTCGCGGCCAACGGCGATCACGCTCGCGGCGACGATCCTCATCCCGATCGCGCTGTTCTGGTTCCTCGCGCTCCTCATCTGGCGTGCCCAGGAGCTGCGCCTCATGTCCTCGGCCATGACCGAGGTGGCGATCCGTCTCGCCGAGCCCGATCGCATGGCCGAGCAGCAGATCGCCTCGGTCGGCCAGGCCGTGCGCCGCCAAGTCTCCTTCATGAACGAGGCCGTCTCGCGCGCACTCGGGCGCGCCGGCGAGCTCGAGGCGCTCGTGCATAGCGAGGTCGCCGCGCTTGAGCGGGCTTACAGCGAGAACGAGCATCGCATCCGGGGGCTGCTCGGCGAGCTGTCGGGCGAGCGCACGGCGCTCCTTCAGACGAGCGAGCGCGTCAATCGCGCGCTCAAGGAGATCGGCACCGAGATTCCCTCGCTCGTCGACAAGCTCGGCCAGCAGCAGCAGAAGCTCGCGAGCTTCATCGAAGGCGCCGGACAGAACCTCGTCGCGCTTGAGACCTCGCTCGCCTCGACCGCCGAGAGCGTTTCGAACAAGCTCGGCAGCCAGACCGCCAAGATCGAGCACGTTTTTGAAGACTTCACGACGACGCTTGCCTCAGCGCTCGAGCAGCGCACCGAGAACCTGCGCCTCTCCTTCGAGCGCATGTCATCGCAGATGGCGGAGAACTCGAAGCGTATCGAGCAGGCGCTTGACGGCCACGCCGAGCGCCTCACGCTCACCTTTGATGAGCGCGCGCAGAAGATTGACGAGGGAATCGCGCAGCGGACCGAGAACCTGCAGGCTGTCTTCGAGCAGTTCGCGGGGGCACTCGAAGCGACCATGGCGAGCCGCCAGGAAGCGATCGACCGCCAGCTCGTCGAGCGTACGAAGGTGCTCGACGAGGCCTTCGCCGATCGCCTCAAGCTCTTCGACGAGAGCATCCTGCGCTCGACGCTCGCGATCGACGGCGCGGTGGCCGACAAGGCGCTCGCGCTCACCGAGGCCCTCGAGGGGCACGCGGCGCAGATCGGCAATGTGCTCGGCAGCCAGGCCGAGGCGTTCGACGGCCAGGTGCTGCAAGGCGTTGAGGCCGTCCGCCGGGCCAGCGAGGCCGTGACCCGCCAGTCCATGGCGGCCATCGAAGGCCTCGCCAATCAGGCTGACATGCTGAAGCACGTGTCGGAAGGCCTGCTCAGCCAGATTAATAGCGTCACGGGCCGTTTCGAGGCGCAGGGCAAGGTGATCATGACGGCGGCTCAGGCGCTTGAAGCCGCCAACACGCGCATCGACCGCACGCTCCAGGCGCGCCAGGAAGATCTCTCGAATACGCTCGAGCAACTCGCCGGCAAGACCGGCGACATCGATCGCGTCATGCGCGGGTATTCCTCGCAGCTCGAGGGCTCGTTCGCCGAGGCTGAGAGCCGGGCGAAGCTCGTCGGCGAACAGCTCACGCGCGGCGCCAAGGAGCAGGCGCGCCTCGCACTGACCGAGATGGATCGCCTGCGGACCACGGCGGGCACCGAGACTGATCGCGCGCTCGACGAGCTGCGCGCGAAGTTCTCGAGCGTCTCGCGCGAGGTCAACGAACACATCGGCACCCTGTCGAGCCGCTTCAATGCGACCTCGGAAGAGATGCGTGCCCGCGCCCGCGCCGCGCTTGCCGATCTCGAAGCAGAGCAGGGGCGGCTCCGCGATCAGCTCGAGCGTCTGCCCGATACCACCCGCGCCAGCACTGAAGGCATGAAGCGGATGCTGCAGGAGCAGCTCCGCGCGCTGCAGCAGCTTTCAAGCCTGACCATCCGCGAGAGCGCGCGCCGGGATGTCTCGCCGCCTGCGCAATTGCCGCCGCCGTCGGGACACCAGAGCAGTGCGCATGGGGGCGCGGGCGGCCACAGCCATCAGACTGCTGCGCGCCAAGTCGCGGGCGATGCGCCGGCGCGCGGTACGTCGGGCACGGGGCGCGAGGGGTGGAAGCTCGGCGATCTGCTGGCGCGTGCCTCCGAGGAGGAGGCCGAGCGCGCGACAGCGGCCTCCCAGGCCCCGCCCGATCCCGGCATCAACGTGCCGGGGATCGCGCGCTCGCTTGATGCGACAACCGCAGCGGCCATCTGGTCGCGCTTCCGCACGGGCCAGCGCGGCATCATGGTCCGCAGCATCTACTCGAATGAAGGGCGCGCCATCTTCGACGACGTGCAGCGGCGCTACCGCGGCGAGGGACCATTCAAGGCGACCGTCGATCGCTATCTGCTCGACTTCGAGCACGTGCTCCGCGAGGCCGACCAGCAGGATGCGAGCGGTCGGCTCACGCAGTCGTATGTGGTGTCGGACGGCGGGCGCGTGTATCTCTTCCTCGCCCACGCCGCCGGGCGGCTGGCGTAACAATCCTGCAGCGCCGGCGGACGCTCGATTGCGAACGGCCGATCAAACCGGTCTATCGCCCTTCTGCACTTTGAGCGTGCGGTTGTCGGCGGCAGGCAGCATCCGCGCCGGATCGCGCGTGACGATGCAGTCGAGCACGGTCGGCGTCGACGTGTTTTCGAGGCCTTCGCGGATCGCCGAAGAAAGCTTCTCCGGATCGGTGACGCGAATGCCGTGGCAACCAAAGCCGCGCGCGATCGCGGCATAATCCATCTCGACGAGATCGGAGGACTGGTAGTTGCCAGGGCCATAGACGGCGTGCTGCAGGGCCTTCACATAGCCGGATGCGGCATTGTTGAAGACGACCACGACGAGGCTCGCGCCGAGGCGCCGCGCGGTCTCCAGCTCGCCGAGGCTCATATTGAAGCCGCCATCGCCCGTGAGCGCGATCACCCGGCGCTTCGGCCCCGCGCCGATCTGCGCGCCGATGCCGCCCGGTACGCCATAGCCGATCGAGGCAAAGCCGCGATCTGGCAGGAAGTGCCGCCCCGCAGCTTTCGTATCGAACATGAGGCCGCCCCAGTGGCCGGCAAAGCCGCCGTCCGCGACGAGAATGCCGTCGGCAGGAATGGCACCGTTGATCTCGTGCATGAGCCGGCCGACGTTGATCGGTACTTCCTTCGACTCGAGCCGATCAGCAGCACCGCGGCGCCATTCGGCCATGCGCTTTGGCAGCTCGGCGAGATAGCTCGCGCGGCGCGCGGCGGCCGCGGCTCCCGAGCCGAGGGCGGCGGCAAGGTCGAGCAGCGTCAGGCGCGCATCACCCGCGAGCGCGACGGTTGTGCGCGTCGTCCGCCCGATCTCTTCCGGATTGATCTCGATATGGATGATCGTTTTTCCCGGGGGGATGAGCGCGAAGCGCTTGGTCGCGATCTCGCCGAGCTTGCAGCCGACGACGAGCAGGCAATCCGATGCCGCGATGAGGTCATTGGCAATGCGGTCGTAACGCCCGAAGAGCCCGGCCGAGTTCGGATGCGTGCAGGCGATCGCGCCCTTGCCTGACATCGTGTGCGCGACCGGAATGCCGTACGCCTCCGAGAAGCTCTGCAACGCCGCATAGGCTTCGGAGATGTGCACGCCACCGCCGGCGAGAATGAGCGGCCGCTCGGCGCGTGCGAGCAGAGCCGCGGCTTTCTCGACTTCGCCGCCATCGGCGCGCGTGCGCCGCGCCTGCGCCTTCAGCGTTGTCTCGTCCACCCAGAAATCACTCGCATCGAAATCGTGCTCGGTATGTGCAACGTCCTCCGGCACATTGATCAGCACCGGACCTGGCCGCCCGCTGGTCGCCACGGCAAAGGCGCGCCGCACGTGCTCGGGCAGCCGCTTGATCACCTCGACGCGAATGACCTCCTTGACCGCGGGGCGCAGGATCTCGATCTGGCGCGCCTCCTGCGTCATGTTCTTGGTGGCGTGCTCGCGATTGGCATCGCCCGTGATGACGATCATCGGCAGGCCGGCATTGAGGCTCTCGATGATCCCGGTCACGAGGTTCGTGGCGCCGGGCCCGAGCGTGCCGTCGCAGACGCCGGGGCGGTTTGTGACCTTTGCGTAGGCATCGGCGGCGAAGGCGCCGGCGCGCTCATCGTTGATCAGCGCGTGCTGGAGGCCGAGCGCCCGGCAGGCCTCGTAGAAGGGCAGAAGCTGGAAGCCGCCCATGCCGAACATCGGGCCGACGCCTGAAAGCTTGAGCATCTCGGCAAGTGCCTGGCCTCCGGTCATGCGGCGGGTGGAGTTGGGCGTCGGGATGCTCATGGGAATGCCTTTCAGGGTGGTGTGGGCCGGCAAGGATATCGCAGACGCGGGCGCGCCCTGTCGAGCCCGCACGCGAAGAGGGGCTATTGCGAGGCCGACAGCATCGCGTCGCAGAACTCGGCGGTGGACTGGCCGATGCGGCCGCCGTAGCGCACTGCCGTCGCGTTGAGCGTGCTGATGAAGCCGTCACGGTACGTCGAGAGGCCGTCGCCGATGCGGGCAGAAAATGCCGAGACGCACGCGCCGGCAATGCCGTGCGCATCGAGCGCCGGCAGCCGCGAGATCCCGGCATTATCGATGCCGCGGTCGGCATCGTTGTAGACGGCGGCGAAAACGGCGACCTTGATCGCCGTCTCGGGCTTGCCGCCGAGCAGGCCGCCGTGCGACGCCGTCACGATCACGCCACCGGCATCGCCAGGCGTCACGAGGCTCGCTGAGTCCATGACGATCACCTTCGCGCCGGGATAGGCCTCTGACGCGATCTCATGGCGGGCCTCGTCGGTCTCGGGCGGCGCGGGCGAAGGCATGAGCGGCGCGGCCGCAAGCTTCTCGAGGGCTTCGCGGCAGCTCATGCCGGGAGCAAGGCCGAGGGCAGCAGCGGGCGCGTTCACCGTGGAGAGAATGCCGCGCGCCATCCCATCACGGCCATCGCCGATGCGGGCGCTGGTGTGTGCGATCGCCGCTCCCGGTACGCCGAGGCCGGCGAGCAATTCAAGGCCGGCGACGCCGGCGCGCGCGCGGCCGATCCCGGCGTCATTGAGGATGACCGCGGCGACGCCCTTGGCTGCCGCGTAGGCGGCGGCGTAGGTGCCGCCGTGGGAGGCTGCGTGCACGACCGCGCCACGGTGTGCCGGCGCGAGATGCGTGACGCTGTCGAGGATCACCGTCGGCAGGGCGGATCGGCTCACGCTCTTCCTCCTTCGATCGGCAACGCCCAGGCAACGTGCCTGGGCGCCGATATTTGGCCCGTGCAGGTGGGGGGCCCGTCGAGGCTCCGGAAATCTACTTCTTGACGCGCGGGGCTGGTGCCTCCGATACGGCAGGAGGATCGGCTGGCCGCGGGGGCGGCTCGGGGATCTCGCCGCGCATGAGCTTGAGCGCGTATTGGAGCTGCGCGTCCTTGTCCGCCTCGGGTGGGACGTAGGAGTTCGAGCCCGACTCCTCCTTGCCATCCTTGGTTTCGCCCTTGAGGTGGCCGCGCAGACTCGCCTCGCCGCGCGGGCGCTCCTTGCTCGCGCGCGCCTTGAATTCTTCAGGCAGCTCCTGCTCGACGACGACATCGGGATCGATGCCCTTGGCCTGGATCGAGCGGCCGGAGGGCGTGTAGTAGCGCGCCGTAGTCAGGCGGATGGCGCCGTTCTGCCCGAGCGGAATGATCGTCTGCACGGACCCCTTGCCGAACGAGCGGGTGCCAATGACGAGCGCACGCTTATGATCCTGCAGCGCGCCTGCCACGATCTCGGAGGCCGACGCCGACCCGCCATTGATGAGGACCAGGATGCGCTTGCCGTCGGTGATGTCGCCGGGGCGCGCATTCGAGCGCTGCGTCTCTTCAAGGTTGCGGCCCTTGGTCAGCACGATCGCGCCGCGCTCGAGGAAATCGTCCGTGACCGCAATCGCCTGGTCGAGGAGACCACCTGGATTGTTCCTCAGGTCGATGATGTAGCCCTTGAGGTTCGGACCGATCTCTTTCTTGAGGCGCTCGACCGACGAGACGAGATTTGCGTGCGTCTGCTCGTTGAACGTGGTGATGCGGATATAGGCGACGTCACCTTCGGCGCGCGCGCGCACGGCGTTGATGCGTATGCGGTCGCGCACGATGCGCAGATCGAACGGATCGTCGACGCCGCGGCGCTGGATGGTGAGCGTGATCGGGGTGCCGACCTTGCCGCGCATCTTCTCGACCGCCTGCTCAAGCGTCAGGCCGACGATCTGCTCGCCGTCGAGATGTGTGATGAGGTCGTTGGCCATGACCCCGGCGCGGGCCGCGGGCGTGTCGTCAATCGGGGCGACGACTTTGACGACGTTATTCTCCATCGTCACCTCGATCCCGAGGCCGCCGAACTCGCCCCGCGTCTGCACCTGCATATCATTGAAGTGCTTGCGGTTGAGGAAGGCGGAGTGGGGGTCGAGCGAGCTCAGCATGCCGTTGATGGCGCTCTCGATGAGCTTCGCATCGTCGGGCTTCTCGACATAGTCGGAGCGTACGCGCTCGAGCACGTCGCCGAACAGGTCGAGCTGCTTGTAGATCTCGCTGTTGGACGACGTCGCCGAGTAGGTGCGTGTGACGTTAACGACGGTCGTCAGCCCGGCCACGGCCGACAGCGTGACGAACGTCCAGAATGCGTAGTCAGCTTTTCGCTTCATTCTTGCACCCTCTAAGAGCGGACGGCCCACCAGGGGTCGGGGTCGATAGGTCGATTGTCCTTTCGGAACTCGACATAGAGCACTGGGGCATTGCCTTCCGACTTCGCCGACTGTGACCGGGGTGCCGCGCTCATGAGCCCGACCGGCTCGCCTGCTAGGACGAACTGCCCGACTTGTACGTCGATCTGCGATAGTCCTGCTAACAAAATATGATACCCGTCCTCGGCGTTAATGATCAAGAGCTGGCCCCAGGTCCGGAAGGGACCCGCCCAGAGGACCGAGCCGTCACAGGGCGAGCGCACCTGGGCGGAATGGCGCGTTTCCAGCACCATGCCCATGGACTGGGTACCGAATTGGGTCTTGTCGCCAAAGCCGAGCACGCGCTTGCCTTGTGCCGGCAGCGGCAGCGATCCCTTGGTCTGCGCGAAAGGCAGGGCCGGGCGCATGAGGCCCGGGCTCAGTGCGGCGAGTTGGCTCGCGGACGGCACCAGTTGCGCCATGGCGGGCCCGGTCCTGGCTTCCGCCGGCGCCTCGGGCGCACCGGGCGCCGCCGGGCGGGCCGCGGGCGGTCTTTCGGCCGAAAGCAAGGGGGGTGCGGCTTGGGCGGGGGCTGGCGCGGCGGCGCCCGCCTGGCCGGACCTGGCGTCGAGGCTGGCGATGAGCGTTGTCAGATCCTCGATCCGCTTGGCGGTTTCGGCAGCGTGCCGGCGCGCCGCCTCGAGCGCGGGCTGATACTCGGCGAGCGATTGGCGCCGGCTCTCGATCAGCTGGGCGATCCGCGTCCGCTCGATCTCGTGGCGGGCCGTCTCGGCGCGCAGGATCGCGCTTTGGGCCTTGCTCGCCTCCATGACCTTGACGAGCTCGCCGAGCCGGCTCGCGAGGATCGTCGCCTGCTCGGCAAGTTCGGGGAAAGCCCGTGCCAGGATCATGGCACTGCGCACCATCTGCAGGGCATCCTCGCGCCGCGTGATCATGACCGGCGGCGGGTTGCGCCCCATGCGCTGCATGGCGGCGAGCAGGACGACGATCTTGCCGTGCCGCTCGGAAAGCTGGTCGCGGATCTTGCGCTCCTGCTCGGCGAGAGCGGCCTGCTGGCGCTCGATCTCAGCGAGTCGCGCCTCGCTGTCGTGGATGATCCGGGCGGTCTCGCGCAGGCTGTCGCTGAGCCGCTCCCGTTCGGCCTGGATCTCTGCCATGCTCTTTTCGAGGCCGATCGTGCGCTGGCGGGTCTGATCGAGCTCGCGCCGGGATTTCTCGAGGTGCTCGCGGGCCTGGCCGGGCGTCTGCTGGGCAAGAGCGGGCAGTGCGCCGGCGCCAAGAGCGATCAGGAGCGCCGCCGTCGTGCCGGCGCACACCAGACCGCAGATCTGCCGCCCGCCGCTGCCGGCCCGGCAGTGCGGTCCCGTCGCATCGCGCTTAGGGGGATGTGCGGTATGCTCGGGTGTCGCCAAACGCAGCCTCTCGAATGGCAGGCCTCCACGATCCTGGGGGAGGATCGACAGTCTTGCCATGATGATTGCGGCAATTGTTTTGCCACGCAATGGCGCAGTACCCGTTAACGTCGCGCCATCCCTGGCCATTCAGGCAGAGGGAGCGCGCCGGTCGGAGCGCAACGCCCGACTGCGACCACGCCACATGGAGTTCGCATGAGCACGGCTTTCTACCACCTTTCCACGCTGGCCGTCCTGGCCGTGCTCGTGGTGCTGCTTCTCGGCCTCTGGAACATGATGCGCGGTACAAGCCCCAATACGAGCCAGAAGCTCATGCGCTGGCGGGTCGGCCTGCAGTTCCTCGCGATTCTGCTTATGATGATGTTCTTCCTGCTCACCCGCTGACGGAGGGCGCGCGGCCATGGTTGTCCTGAACAAGATCTACACGCGCACCGGCGACAATGGGACGACGGCGCTCGGCAGCGGCGAGCGCGTGCGCAAGGACAGCCTGCGCGTCTCCGCCTATGGCACGGTTGATGAGACCAACGCTGCGATCGGCATGGCGCGCGCGCATCTCGCAGGCACGCGCTTTCCGATTGATATCGATGCAATCCTGGGGCGCATCCAGAACGACCTCTTCGATCTCGGCGCCGACCTGTGCCTGCCTGATCGCGGCAAGCCGCTCCCCTATGAGCCGCTCCGCATCGCGCCCGAGCAGGTGACGCGTCTCGAGCAGGAGATCGATGAGATGAACGCCTCGCTGAAGCCGCTACGCTCGTTCGTCCTGCCGGGCGGGACGGCCGGGGCCGCCGCGCTTCACGTGGCCCGCACGGTGTGCCGGCGGGCGGAGCGCCTGCTCGTGCAACTCGCCGCCGAGCCTGACGAGCCCGTGAGCGAGGCCGCGATCCGCTATCTCAATCGCCTCTCCGATCTCCTGTTCGTCGCGAGCCGCTACGTCAATGACAGAGGGGACGGCGACGTGCTCTGGGTGCCGGGCCAGAACCGTCCGAAGGGCGGCGAGGGCGGGAAATCCTAAATCCTCGAACATCGCCGGTGCCCCGCTCCTGAATTCGGCTACTATCAGGGCACCCGGTCGTCATTCGTCAGTGGTCCGTCGGCCCGATGAGCCAGCCAAGGAGCCAATCCCCGTGTTCGTGCCCCTCAGAGACGATAATCCATTGCGTGTCATCCGCTGGCAGTGGGTGACGGTCGGGCTCATCGTCGCCAACGTCATCATTTTCGGGCTGCAGCTTGCAATATCCGATGAGCGATACATTGCGAGCTTTGCCGCGATCCCGTCGGAGCTGCTCGGTTCGGGCGGCGGCGCGGCGCGAGGGCCGTATGATGGGCTCGCCATTCCCGAGGCGCTGACGCTCGTCACCTATCAGTTCCTCCATGGCAGTCCGTTGCACCTCATCGGCAACATGCTCTTCCTCTGGGTGTTCGGCGACAACATCGAAGATGCCATGGGGCACCTGCGCTTTCTCGCCTTCTACCTCCTCTGCGGCATCGCCGGCGGTCTCGCCCATGCCGTCATGACACCGGCCTCCACCATTCCGCTGATCGGGGCATCAGGCGCTGTTGCCGGCGTGATCGCGGCCTATCTCATTCTGCACCCCCGCGTGCGCGTCTGGGTGCTGGCCTTCCGTTTCATCCCGCTCAGGATCACCGCGGCCTGGGCCCTCGGGGCCTGGATCGCGACGCAATTCGTGATGCTGCTCATGCCGGATGGAAGCCCCGTTGCCTGGTGGGCGCACATCGGCGGCATTCTCGCCGGCGCGCTCCTGATCGTGTTCATGCGCCGCCGGGGCGTGCCGCTATTCGATCAGGGCCAGCGGTTCGTGTGAAGCCTCGCGGCAGGACGGCACCTCGGGTGCCCGAGGAGGGCGCCCAGATGCGCCACGGGTGATGAGGATGGTGGGCGGTGAGGGGTTCGAACCCCCGACATCTTCGGTGTAAACGAAGCGCTCTACCGCTGAGCTAACCGCCCCTGATTTCCCGTCCGCCCGGAGCGTCTAGCGTTCAGCAGCCGGCGCTGTAAACCCCAATCTCATGCGCACGAGCAGTCGGCGTCGCGCGAACAGTGTTTAGCTGTACTCTCGGCGGGCGGCGCGTGCTTCTGCAATGCAGCCGGCGGCCGGGCGCTGGATACTCGGGATGGGCATTGCGCGGTGCCGATCTGATGCCACGCCGCCGAGTCCGCAGCCGCGTTCCCGCGGCTTCTTTCTCGTCAGTCAAAGCACCTTACCGGGGTTGAGCAGGCCCTTGGGGTCGAGCGCGCCCTTGATCCGGCGCATGAGGTCCAGCTCGACAGGATCCTTGAGGCGCGCCAACTCCGCACGCTTCATGAAGCCGATGCCGTGCTCGGCCGAGATCGAGCCGTCCATGGCCGCGACGACATCGTGGACGCCGGCCATGATCGTATCCCACTGCGCGAGGAACACCTTGTCGTCCATGCCGACCGGCTTGGCGATGTTGTAGTGCACGTTCCCGTCGCCGAAGTGGCCGATCGGCAACGGGCGTGCCCCCGGGCAGAGCTTTTCGACGACCGCTGCGGCCCGCTCCAGGAACTCCGGAATGCGCGCCACTGCGACCGAGATATCGTGCTTGATGTTGCCGCCCTCGGGCCGCTGCGCCTCCGAGATCGACTCGCGGATGAGCCAGAGGTCGCGCGCCTGGCTGGGCGACTGGGCGATCGCTGCATCGAGGATGAGGCCGCTCTCACTCGCCGCGACGAGGATGTCCTCCATCTGCGCCTGAGCGCCACCGTCCGCCTTGGGGCCCGAGATCTCGAGCAGCACGTACCAGGGATAGGGCTCTGAGAAGGGATCGCGCGCGCCCTTGATGTGCCTGAGCACGATCTCGACCATCAGTCGCGGAATGAACTCGAAGGCTGTGAGCGTGGTGCCGGCGCGTGCCTGGGCCTCCGAGAGGAGCGTGAGCGCCTTGTCGATCGAGGGCAGCGTCACCATGGCCGTTGCCATCTCGGCCGGACGCGGCAAGAGGCGCAGCACGGCGGCCGTGATGATGCCGAGCGTGCCCTCCGAGCCGATGAAGAGATCACGCAGATCGTAGCCGGTGTTGTCCTTCTTGAGCGCGCGGAGGCCGTTCCACACGCGCCCGTCCGCCAGCACGACCTCGAGCCCGAGAACCTGCTGGCGCGCATTGCCATAGGCGAGTACCCCGACGCCGCCCGCGTTGGTGGCGAGGTTGCCGCCGATCCGACAACTGGCCTGCGAGGGCAGCGCCAGCGGGAAGAGGCGCCCGGCCTTCTCGGCCACGTCCTGGCATTCCTGCAGCGTGAGACCCGCCTCGACGGTCATGCTCGTGCCGGCCGGATCGACGTGGCGGACCTTATTGAGCCGCGCGACCGAGATGACGATCTCGCCATGCTGTGGGATCTGGCCGCCGACGAGGCCCGTGTTGCCGGCCTGCGGGACGACGGGGAGGCCCAGCGCGTTGGCGAGGGCCATGATACGGCTCACCTCGTCGGTTGTGCCCGGGCGCAGGACGAGCGCCGAGCGGCCGACGTACTTGTCGCGCAGCTCCTTGAGGTAGGGGAGCTGCTGGTCGGGATCGACGAGGGCGTGTCCTTGGCCCACGATCGCCGCGAACTGCTCGATGATTTCAGGCGAGAGCGGGCGGACGCGGGGCGGCGACATCTCGTTCATGGCTGTTCGGAACCGTTTGCTCAGCGCATTTCGGGGCGCACCGCACATCCAAGCCGGGGGCGGCACGCAGATCTTTCACGTGCCCTGATTACGGGGAATTGGCTTAAGGTGCCAGCGGCAATGGCCGCGCGGCTGGGGCAGGCGCGGCGCAGGGCTGAGGTGCGGGAGGCGGGAGGCGGGAGCGGCCATGAGGGGTGGCCGTCTGGTGCCCGCAAGCCGTCCGGCGAAGGCGGCAGCTTCCGAATCACGAGTGCACGGTCAACGTCGCCGAAGCGGGATCGGAGGCCGCTCCAGCGGTCGCTGAGACAGATACGTCGTGACTGGACGGCTGACCATAAAGCTGGGGCCGGCTGCTGCGGGCCCGCAGCCCCTGAAGTAAGGTGCCGCGCGGTTGATGCATGGGCGTCGGGTGGCTGTGTCAGTCGCCGCGACGCCCTCCTCGTATTGGGGGGCACAGGCGCCGTGACGCCGGGCTTTTGTGCAGCTCCGGCAGGCCCAGCAATGCAGGCCCCCTACGCCCCCTTCAAGGGCCTGATCCTCGTCACATCCACCCGCCGCCGCGCCGCGTGAAGGTCGTAGTCGCGCTGGAGGTGCATCCAGTACTCGGGAGGCGTGCCGAAAAAGCGCGCCAGCCGCAGCGCCGTATCGGCGGTCATGGCAACCTCGCCCTTCACAAGATGCACCAGCATGACGCTCGGCATCTCGATCCGCGTCGCCAAAGCGCCGGCACTCATATCGAGCGGATCAAGGTAAAGGTCTTTCAGCACCTTTCCCGGATGTGGTGGGCTCGCCAGGACAATCATCGCCATTCCTTTCGGAGGTCATTCGCGACCTCGGTGTCCACGGCGCGTTGGCCCCGAAGCCGATACCCCACGGCAGATCATTCTGCAGCACCTGGCTGACCATCCCCTGAACAGTATCCAGACAATTTGTCGTTGAATTGCAGGACCCGCGCCTGCCGCCAGGGCTCAATGCTGCCGCCCCGCCCGCCGCTCCGGTTGACGCGCTCCGGGCTTCTTCTGCTCTCGCGCCGCCGCCGTGCAATCGTTTCTAACCACGGAGGCTGATCGTGAGGGCCCGTCGCGACCCTCCTCTGCGGAACCAGTGGCCACGAAGCGAAGGCCAAACGCACCAAGGCAGCGAAGAGGCACGGGCTAGGGTGAGCTTGGTGGGCCCGGCAGGACTCGAACCTGCAACCAGACGGTTATGAGCCGCCGGCTCTAACCATTGAGCTACGGGCCCTGGGCCGTGCGGCTCGCGCTCTCGGGGCCTGCCGGCAGGGCGCGCCTCTATAGCAGGTTCCACCACCACTTGGCACCCCAGGCACGCAGCCGGCCGAGGCGACGGATTTCTCGGCCCACGGCGTTTGCCGGCACGCTCCTGCCGCAATGGCCGGCCACAGAGCGTCCGCGCCGGGAAACGAACGGAACCAGCCATGAAACCCATCACCGCACTGGCGATCGCGGGCGTCCTCGCGCTCGCCCCCATCCTCGGAGCCGCCCCGATGACCCCTGCCGAAGCCCAGGAAAAGCAGGCCGGACGCGTCGTCATGGTCGCGGGCCATGGCAGCGTGGAGGCCGCGCCCGATGCCGCGCAGGTCACGACCGGCGTCGTCACGGAGGCGGCGACCGCGCGCGAGGCGCTGACGGCCAACAGCGCCGCCATGCGCAAGGTGATCGACGGCCTCAAGGCCGCCGGCATCGCCGCCAAGGACATCCAGACGCAGCAGTTCCAGATCCACCCCCGCTACCGCACCTACAAGGACCGTGACGCGCAGCAGATCGAAGCTTACGTCGTGCGCAATCAGGTGGCGGTCAAGGTCCGCGAGATCGCGCGTCTCGGCGACATCCTCGACCAGGCCGTGACGCTCGGCGCCAATCAGGCCAGCAGCATCTCGTTCATCGTCTCGGATGCCGAGCGGCGCAAGGACGAGGCGCGCAGGAAGGCGATCGAGAACGCGACGCACCGTGCGCGCCTGCTCGCGGAGTCGGCCGGCGCGAGGCTCGGTCCCGTGCTGACGATCAACGAGGACGTCGCGGGCCCCGCGCTGCCGCGGCCGATGGTGGCGCGCAGCATGGTGGCGGAAAGCGTGCCGATCGAGGCTGGCAGTGAAATGCTCACTGTCCGCGTCGTGGTGTCGTTCGCGCTCGAGTGATCGTGCAGCGAGGCGGCGGCCTCGCCTACAAGAGGACCAACGTCGCCAATCCGAGGAACGCGAAGAAGCCAACGACATCCGTCGTCGTCGTGACGAACGTGCCGGAGGCGACGGCGGGATCGAACCCTGCACGCTCGAGCGCCAATGGCACGAGGATGCCGGCAATTGCGGCCGTGAAAAGATTGATGATCATGGCTGCCGCGATGACGACGCCCAGTGTCCCAAGGCCGAACCACAGGAAGACGACCGGGCCCAGGATCGCGGCAAAGGCGAGCCCATTGATGATCCCGACCGCAGCCTCGCGCAGGATGATGCGCGTCCGGTTGGCCGGGCCGAGGTCCTTCGTCGCGAGCGCGCGCACCGACACGGCCATGGTCTGTGTGCCGGCGTTTCCGCCCATAGAGGCGACGATCGGCATCAGCACGGCAAGGGCCACCATCTGCTCGATGGAGGCGTCGAACTGCTTGATGACCGAGGCGGCCAGGATCGCGGTGCACAGGTTGATCGAGAGCCAAAGGAATCGGCTCCGCACGGTGGCAACAACGGTGTCACCGATGCTCTCGTCGCCGACGCCGGCAAGACGGCGGAGGTCCTCATCCGTCTCCTCTTCGATGACTTCGACGATGTCGTCGACGGTGACGACGCCGACGAGGCGCTTGTTGGCGTCGACGACGGGGGCGGACTTGAGGTCATAGCGCTCGAACTGGCGCGCCATCTCCTCCTGGTCGAGCGTTGCTGAGACCGTGTGCTGGTCGGCATCCATGATCTTCTCGACGAGCACCTCGCGCTTCGTGCGCAGAAGGCGCGAGAGGTCGATCGTGCCGATGACGCGGAAGCTCGGATCGACGACGAAGATGTCGGTGAAGGTCTCGGGCAGGTCGTCCGCCTCGCGCATGTGATCGATCACGCGACCGACCGTCCAGAAGGGCGGCACGGCGACGAAGTCCGTCTGCATGAGACGGCCGGCCGTCTCTTCCGGATATTCTAGGTTGCGCTCGAGCGCGATGCGGTCGCTCGAGGGCATCTGCGCGAGGACTTCCTGCTGGTCCTCTGCGTCGAGGCTTTCGAGAACGTAGGCGGCGTCGTCCGTGTCGAGCTCGGTGACGACGCGGGCCAGAACCTCGTTTGGCAGCGCCTCGGCCAGCTGGTCGCGGACGCTCTCATCGAGCTCGGACATGACCTCCGGATCGAAGTCATCGCCCAGCATCTGGATCAGACGGACGCGCTCGTCGGGCTCCAGGAGCTCGATGATGTCGGCGAGGTCCGGCGCCCTGAGCCCGTGGGTCAGCACCCGCACATTCGAAGCCTGGCCTTCCTGCAGCGCCAGGCTGAGGGCCTCAAGCCGGCGCCCGCTCATCGCCTCCTGGTTTTCGCTCGCCTCGAGTTGAGGCGCTTCCTGGTTCATGAACGGTGGTCTCGCATATTCCCCCGGGGTAGCTCGCTTCGGCTTGCTCTTCGGCCCGAGCGCATAGCATGGTGCGGCGACGATGGCCTAGTGTCCCGATCGCGACGTTCGTCACAATCTGCAGCGTGCTCTCGAACGAACTTCGCGATCGAAAGGACACGAGCAAGTCTATGTTTCTCGTGTGGTTCAGATTCCGAAGTCCGCCTCCGACACCTTCCGCGACGTGGCGGCGGACTTCGCAATCACCACAGTAGTGTATCTTGGTCGGAGACGGATGATGTCGCAGCCGCGCCGGCTCGTGTTCGCCAGCTCAGTGGATTATGCGCGCCATACGGGCGGCTACGTCTACAACAGGCGGCTCATGGGGGAACTTGCCGCGCGGGGCTGGGACGTCACACCGCTCGACCTGCCCGCAGGATTTCCGCGGCCTGATGGGGCGGCTCGCGCACAGTCGGCGAAGCTCCTGGCGACCCTGCCGGATGGCACGCTGGTCGTGGCGGATCAGATCTGCTTCTCGCCGCTTGCAGGAACCCTGGCGCATGAAGCGGCACGTCTGCGCCTTGTGATGCTTTTCCATCACCCGATCGCCATGGAGGAAGGCCTGCGTCCGGATGAGCGGGCGCACTTCATGGCGGCAGAGCGGGCGGCGCTGGCGGCGTGCCGGCTTGTGATCGTTTCGTCCCGAATGACGGCGCAGTCGCTCGCCGCCGAGTACGGCGTGCCGCCTGCGCAGGTCGTGGTGGCGCTGCCGGGGATCGATCGCCGCGACGCCGGCGAGCCGCGAGAGGGGGACGTGCCGCGGCTGCTGTCGGTCGGCGCGGTCATCCCGCGCAAGGGTTACGACGTCCTGATCGAGGCGCTGGCCGGGCTCCTGCACATGCCGTGGAGGCTTGACGTCGTCGGCGATCTCGACCGTGCGCCGGACTATGCGGCGGCGCTTCGCGCGCGCATCCGCCGGGCGGGGCTGGACGCGCGCGTGCAATTGGCGGGCGGTCTGCCGCAAGCCGATCTCGAGGCGTGTTGGGGGGCGGCCCAGGTGTATGTCGCGGCATCGATGCACGAAGGCTACGGCATGGCGGTCGCGGAGGCGATCGCGCGCGGCCTGCCGGTGGTGACGACGGGCGCGGGCGCAGTCGGCGACTGGCTCGATCCCGCGGCGGCGCTGATTGTGCCGGAGCGTTCCGCAGCGGCATTACGTGCGGCGCTGGCGCGTGTGCTTTCCGAGGCCGAGCTGCGGGCACGCCTGCGGTCGGCGGCGTTGGCTCAGGCGGCGCGCTTCCCAAGCTGGGCCGATACCGCGGCGGCTGTGGACAGTCGCCTCGCCGCACGCTGACGCGCCGACCGCGATCACCCCCCGGCGGCCGCGATCCGCTTGTCGAGCATGGCTCCGATCTCGGCCTCGCTGTAGCCGAGCTCGGCGAGCAGCCCGCGGGTATCGGCGCCCAGTGATGGCGGGGCGCGATCGGGCCGGCTCTCGACGCCTCGGAAGATCACAGGCTGACGGAGCGTACGCACGATGCCGGTCTCACCCGCAAACGTCGGCTCGAAGAAGCCGACGGCCTTGAGGTGCGGATCGTCGAGCAGGCTGTCCGGGGTGTGAACGACGCCGCAGGGGACATCGGCCTTCTCGAAGGCGGCGATCCACTCGGCGCTGGTGCGCGCGCCGAGCGAGGCGGCGATGATGGCATAGAGCTCATCGGAGCGCTTCGAGCGTTCAGCGTTGTTCGAGAACCAGGGCTCGGCGGCGATGTCCTCGCGGCCGAGCAGCCCCAGGACGCGCGTCCACTGCGTTTGCGTGTAGGGGAGCAGCGCGATCCAGCCGTCCTTGGTGGCAAAGGGCTTGCGGTTCTGCGACAGCGTGCGGTGATAGCCCGTGGGGCCATCGGCCGCGAAGCTCGCGCCCATGAGATGCTCGTTGAGCGAGAAGGCGACCATGGCCTCGAACATCGGCATTTCAACAAGCTGGCCTTGGCCGCCGCTGCGCTCGCGATGGAGCAGGGCGGCGAGCACCGCGTAGACGACGTGGAGCGCGCCGGCTTTGTCGGCGGTCACGGTCGGGTGATAGGCGGGCGTGCCGTCGCGGCGGTGCGTGAGGCCGGCGAGGCCGGAGCTGGCCTGGATGATGTCGTCGTAGGCGGGCTTGCCCGCGTAGGGGCCGTCGCTGCCGTAGCCCAGCGCCGCACAATAGACGAGGCGCGGGTTGAGCGCGTGCACCGTCTCCCAGCTGAAGCCGAGGCGGTCGAGCGCATCCTGGCGCATGTTGTGCACGAGGACGTCGCCGGTCTTGATGAGACGGCGCAGAACCTCCTTGCCTTCCTCCTGCTTGAGGTCGAGCGCGAGGGAGCGCTTGTTGCGATTGTTGTTCACGAACACCGCGCCGAGGCCGGGCGCGGTGGTCGGCGGCGTGTAGCGGTTCATGTCGCCGTCGACGGTTTCGATCTTGATCACCTCGGCGCCGAGATCGCCGAGGAACTGGGTCGCGAAGGGGCCGAGCACGATCGTCGTGATGTCGATGATGCGGAGGCCGGCGAGCAGCGGGTACATGGGGGCGGGCGTTCCTTTGGTCTTATTGCGGGCGCACAGGGCGCCTCGGTCGTGACCCGTTTATGCCGCAGGCGGGCGGGCCGCGCCAGATCGTGCGCTGCAATGCCGAATGCGGGCGGAGCAGGGAAGGAAGCCCGGATGCCTCCCGCCGATGTGATTAACGCCCCTCGCCTCGGGAGGACTAAGATGAAGGCGCGATGCTCAAACATGGAGGCTGGTCATGGCTACCTACGTCATGCTTGCGAACTTCACCGATCAAGGCATCCGCAACGTCAAGGACACCGTCAAACGCGCTGAGGCGTTCAAGGAGACGGCCAAGGCCGCTGGCGTCACCGTCAAGGAGCTGTATTGGACGCTCGGCCAGTACGACATTGTCGCCACGGCGGAAGCCAGCGACGAGATGGCGGTCACGGCACTTGGCCTGAGCTTGGCCAAGGCCGGGAACGTGCGCACTCAGACGCTGCGTGCGTTCGATGCCAAGGAAATGACCGCGATCCTGGGCAAAGTGAGCTGATCGCTACGACTCGCGGGCGCCAACACTGGCGCACGCCTGTTTGCCGACGAGCGCAGATCGCACTGCGATCCGCGCCGGGCGGACGCCGCCGCTCTCAATCCGGCCCTCGCATCGACCAGCTCGAGGCGCCGCCGCGAACCTTCTTCCTGAAGAAGAACGACCAGGGATCGGGGAACTCGCCCACGGGGATCTCGATCAGCGCCGGGGCATCGGCTTTGAGTGCTGCTTTGAGCGCGGGGCGCAACGCTTCGGGCGTCGTGACGCGCTCGGCGCGCATCCCGAAACTCTCGGCGAGCTTCACGAAGTCCGGATTGACGAGATCCGAGGCGATGGTGCGGCCCTCGTAGACCTTCTCTTGAATGCGCTTCACGTTGCCGTAGGCATTGTCGTTGAAGACGAGCGCGACGACACCGATCTTGTGCGCCACCGCCGTCGCCATCTCCTGTGCGCCGAACATGAATCCGCCGTCGCCGTGCACGGCGACGACCGCGCGATCAGGCATCGCCACCTTGGCACCGAGCGCGGTCGGATAACCCCAGCCGAGCGTGCCCTGGTAGCCCGTCGAAAGGTACGTCCGCGGCCTGTACACGGGATAGAGAAGGCGGCTCGCGTAGCTGATCTGGGTCAGCTCCTCGATGAGGATGCCGTCTTCGGGCAACTCCGCGCGAATGGCGTCGATCCAGGCCTTCTGCGGCGCGAGGCGCGCAAACTCGCCGTCCATCTGCGCACGCAGCGCTAGCATTTCCTCGGTGCGGTCGGCCGGCCTGCTGCCGGTGCGCTCGAGCTCGTCCAGCAGCGCCGCCACGCCTTCGGCCGCATCGGCGACGATGGCGATGTCCGGTGTGCACGTGCGCCCGATGCGCTTGGGATCGATGTCGAGATGGATGACCTTCATCGCATCGTCGCGGCCCCAGTCGAGCATGTGCTGGAGACGCGAGCCGATACCGATGACGACATCGACGTCCTTCCACAGCGTATGGCCGGCCGGAAAGCGGTGGCTGAACGGGTTGCGCGCGTCGATGACGCCCTGGCCCGTACGGTATGTGACGACCGGCGCCTGGATGCGTGTTGCGAGCCGCGTCACCTCGGCGCTCGCGCCCTGGGCGCCACCGCCGGCGAGAATGATCGGCCGCTTGGCGCCGGCCATCACCTTCGCCGCAGCCTTGATCGCGTCAAGGTCAAGCGGCGGCGTCTTCCGTTTGGCCGGCGTGTCATCGAAGGCGACCTCGGCGGAGGTGCGCCACACGTTCCAGCCGCATTCGAGGCCGACCGGGCCCGGCACGCCGCTCAACAGCTCGTCGAAGGCAGCGCGGCTCTTCGCCGCGGCATCCTGCGGCCCTTCGATATGACCGGCCCACTTGGTGAGCGTGCGCATGATGCCGAGCTGATCGGGAATTTCGTGCAGGAAGCCAATGCCCTTGCCGATGTACTGCTCGTAGATCTGGCCGGAGATGGCGAGGACTGGAGCACAGAGCGACTGGGCCGTGGCGAGCGGCGTCGTGGTGTTGAGGAAGCCTGGCCCCGGCACCACGCAGTAGGCCTGCGGCCTGCCGGTGGCGAGCGCCGCGCCGAGCGCCATGTAGGCGGTGGCCTGCTCGTGGCGGGTGTGGATGGGCCTCAGCGGCTTCCCCGCGCGGACCAGGGCATCGAAGAAATCGTCGTTCTGAACTCCCGGCAAGCAATAGAGCGTGTCGAGGCCGTTCGCCACCATAGTCTTGATCGTGACTTCGGCGGCATTCATGGGGGCGAGATTCTTTGCGGGCATGACCGGCTCCGGAGATGGGCTCTTTTTGTCCTGGCTACCTGAAGGTGGAGGGCGTGTCACGGGGTTAAGCGGTCGTTCAGGGGCCTATTGCGGCGCACACTGAGCGCCACGCCGGCGCCATCCTTGGTGTGGATATTCTCATCTGCTTTCTGCGATAACTACTAGGATCAGATCGGCGAATCGCAGCCAGCTAGGGAAATGATGGCAGTTTGGGGAATGAACAGCGCGCGGTTGGCGCGCGACCGGAATGGTGTCGTGAGAGTGGCGTCGTGGCTTCTCGCGGGCGCCATCGCGGCGAGCACTGGGGTTGCCCTCGCACAGCAACCGACCCCGACCATTCCAGGACTCGTTGTCACCACCACGCCGCCTCCACAGCAGCGCGAGCCCGTGGCGCCGTTGCGTACGGACCCTGCGCCGCCGAAGGCCGAGACCAAGCCCAGGGCCGCGCCGCGTCCGCGCCGCGAGGCGAGTTCGGCCCCGGCGCGCGGTGCGAACGCCGGCGGTGGCCGTGGCCATGGTATCGTGCTGCTCGTCAATGATGAGCCGATCACCGGCTACGAGATCGAGCAGCGCGCGACGCTCATGGCTGCCGGCTCGGGCGGCGGGCAGGATCTGCGCGCCAGGGCCGAGGCGCGCTGGAAGCAGATCATTCAGGATCCAAAGACCAACGAGCGGTTTCAGCAGTACCTGCGCGAAAAGCAGCCGAAGAGCCGCGATGAAGCCGTTGCCCTGCAGAAGCAGTTCGTCGGCGACCTGCAGCGCAACATGCTGGATCAGCTCCGCAACGAAGCACGGGCGAGCAACGTCCAAAAGTTCCGCGCGGCCGCGCGCGAGGAGCTGATTGAAGAAAAGCTGAAGATTCAGGAGGGCAAGCGGCTCAACATCACCGTGAGCGACGACGAGGTTGAGCGCGCCTTCAAGGATATGGCCTCGCGCAACAAGATCACCGATGCGCAGTTCGTCGCGCAACTCAAGTCGCAGGGCATCGACCCGTCGACGATCAAGGCGCGCACGCGTGCGGCGCTCGTGTGGCGCGATGTGATGCGGCGCAAGTTCGGCCATCAGATCAATGTTACCGACCGCGAGATCGACCGCTTCGTCGAGCAGTCCGCGGATGCGAGCGGTGCGCCCAAGGTCGAAATGCAGCTTCATCGGGTGACGCTTGCCGTCCCGGGCCGCATCGACCAGGCGGCACTTGCGCGCCGCCTCGCCGAGGCGGAGCAGCTGCGCAAGCGCTTCAGCGGCTGTCGCAGTACCCAGGACTTGGTAAAGGGCGTGCCCGACGCCCGTTTCGAGAGCCTCGCCAACCAGGCCGCGGCGTCCATCAGCGAGCCGACGCGGAGCCTCCTCCTCAATGCGAAGGACGGCGAGATGGTGCCGCCTACCCTTGCCAGCACCGGCGTCGAGCTATATGCCGTGTGCGGGCGCAGGACCGTCAAGGTGGACGAGGAAAAGCGCCTCAAGGCTCAGCAGGAGCTGACGATGCGCGAGTTCGACGTCGTCTCGCGGCGCCATCTCAGAGATCTCCGTGCCGAGGCCTTGATCGAGCAGCGCTGATCTGAAGGGCCGGGAGCAGGACCTTGGCGAGCGACTTGGGGCGTGCGGCGGGCTCGCGCCGTCCGCTGGCGCTGACAATGGGCGACCCGGCCGGCATCGGTCTCGACATCACGCTGCAGGCGTGGCGCGATCGTGTCAGCAATGGCGCCCCTCCCTTCGTGCTCTACGCCGACCCGTCCGCTGTCGCCGAACGCGCCCGCGTGCTCGGCATCGCAGTCGAGCTTGCCGTCTGTGAGGACCTTCAGGCGGGGCGCGACGCATTCCTGACGCGTCTGCCAGTACGTCCCGTGCCCTTGGCTGTGCCTGCCGCCGCCGGGCGGACGGATGTGCGCAATGCCGGCGCCATCATCGCGGCCATTGACCTTGCCGTTGCCGACGCTGTCGCGGGCCGGGTTTCCGCTGTCGCGACGAACCCGATTGCCAAGAGCACGCTCTTGCGTGCCGGCTTCCGCCATCCAGGCCACACGGAGTACCTCGCAGAACTTGCCGAGCGCCACCATCCCGGGAAGCGGTGGGTGCCTGTGATGATGCTAGCCTCGGAAACCCTGCGGGTGGTGCCGCTGACGGTTCACGTCCCGATCGCACGCGTGCCGGCGCTCCTGACGACGGCGCGCGTCACCGAGACTGTGCGCATTGTCGCCGAGGCTTTGGCTTCTGATTTCGGCATCGCGCGCCCGCGCATTGCTGTCACCGGTCTCAATCCGCACGCGGGGGAAGCCGGCACCATCGGTCGCGAGGAGGTGGTGGCCATCGCGCCGGCGATAGCCGCACTGCAAGCCGAGGGGCTGGCGGTGACGGGGCCGCATTCGGCGGACTCGCTCTTTCACGACGAGGCCCGCAAACACTATGACGCCGTCGTGACGATGTATCACGACCAGGCCCTGATCCCGATCAAGACGCTGGCCTTCGATACAGCGGTGAATGTTACCCTTGGCCTGCCGTTCGTGCGCACCTCGCCGGATCATGGGACGGCGTTCGACATCGCGGGGACTGGTAAGGCTTCCCCGTCGAGCCTCGTGGCGGCCTTGAAGCTCGGCGTGGCGCTCGCCGACCGCCGCGCAGCGGCCGCGCACCATGCCTGAGGGGCGCCAGCCGCCAGGCGATGGCCTGCCGCCGCTGCGCGAGGTGATCGCCGCGCTCGCGATCGATGCGAAGAAGAGCCTCGGCCAGAACTTCATTCTCGATCTCAACCTGACCCGGCGGATCGCGCGCCTGGCGGCGCCGCTCGACGAGACCACGGTCGTCGAGGTCGGTCCCGGCCCTGGCGGCCTTACGCGGGCATTGCTGATGGAAGGGGCACGCCGCGTCGTGGTTGTCGAGCGAGACGAGCGCTGCGCGCCGGCGCTGGCTCAGATCGCCGAAGCCTACCCGGGGCGGCTCTCAGTCCATCTCGGCGACGCGCTGCACGTCGACTGGCGGGCGCTGCTGCCACCGGACGCCGGCCGCACGGCGATCATCGCGAACCTTCCCTACAATGTCGCGACGCGGCTTCTCGTCGGTTGGCTTGAAACCGATCCCTGGCCGCCCTGGTGGGAACGCATGGTGCTGATGTTCCAGAAAGAGGTGGCCGAGCGCATCGTCGCCGAGCCCGGCAGCAAGGCCTATGGCCGCCTCGCCGTCATTGCGCAGTGGCGTACGACGCCGCGTATCGCCCTGACGCTCGGCCCCGAGGCCTTTACACCGCCGCCCAAGGTCGCCTCTGCCGTCGTCATGTTCCTGCCGCGCGCCACGCCCGAACCGGCGTGCTCGGTGACGTGGCTCGGCCGCGTCACAGCGGCAGCCTTCGGCCAGCGAAGGAAAATGCTGCGCCAGAGCCTGCGAACGCTCATCGCCGATCCGTTGCCGCTGCTCGAAGCCGCGGGTGTGGCGCCGGAGCTGCGCGCCGAGCAGGTCGATGTCGCAACCTTCGCGCGGCTGGCGCGGGTGGCTGAACGCCTCGCGCCACCGCGATGAGCGGTCGCAGGTCATTGATGTGCATCAAGGAGCACCTTTGCTGCCAGTGCGAAGTCTCTGCCATGTACGAAGCTCCATGATGAGCTGTTGCGTCTCATGTCAGGAGGCAGACATGCCGATCTCCAAGAAGGCAATTTTCGCAGCATTGACAGTGTCGGCGCTTGCTGTGACCTCGGTGGCCATGGCTCAGGGTGGTCCGGGCATGATGGGCTATGGCGGTGGTCCTGGGCGCGGGTGGTTCATGTGGGATGGCTGGGGCCCGCGCTGGGGCGGACCTGACGCGATGATCGACCGGGTCGACGGTCGCCTCGCGTTCCTGAAAGCCGAGCTCAAGATCACGGATGCTCAATCCGCGGCATGGAACAAGCTCGCCGACGCGATCCGAACCTCGGTCAGGAACCGTACCGAGCGCATGCGGGGCCGGTGGTCTGGGGATGACAGCGGCAAGACGCTGATCGAGCGCCTCGAAGCGCGCGAGCAGTACATGACCGCCCACCTCGAAGAGCTGAAACAGATCAAGGCGGCGTGGAGCGAGCTCTATCAGAGCCTCTCCGATAGCCAGAAGAAAGAGGCCGATGAGATCGTGCTGCCGATGATGGGCTTGGGCGGTCCCGGCATGGGCATGCGCTTTCGCTGAGCGTGGATAAATGCGGCGCGCCTGATGTTCGCGGACATCGGCCCCCACACCGAGGGAGCGCGACATGAGATGGTGGGGCGTGTTCGCGCTGCTGCTCGGCCTGATGCTTATGGTCGGGGCCCCGTTTGAGGCCGTTGGCCAGGAGCCATCGATCGCACGAGGGCAGGCTCTGGCCGAGCGCCACTGCGCCCGCTGCCATGCCGTAGGCCTTACCGGCCAGAGCCGCGACAAGCAGGCGCCGCCCTTCCGCGAGCTACCGAGGCGCTATCCGGTCGAGCATCTGGCTGAAAGCCTGGCCGAGGGCATTGTGGTCGGCCACAACGGCATGCCGGAGTTCATCTTCGATCCGCCGGATATCGAGGCTCTCCTCTCGTACATCGCAAGCCTTGCACAATAGCCGGTGCGGCCGCGTGCCATGCGGCGCATTCCGCCTTCGTGCGCCTCACGGCGTCACGAGCCTGTGTCTCGTGCGACCGGCTTCGCCACAGTTCGCACCATGTGAGCCACCCTCTGATCCTCCAGCGGCCCGCGGGGCCCTGTGAGCCAGGATGGCCCGCCGTCCGACCGGATGGAGTCGAAGAGCAGCCGAAGTCCGTTCAGGACGACGAGAACCGTGCCTCCTTCGTGTCCGACAACAGCCAGGGGCAACGGCAGCTCGAAGAAAAGTGCACCCGAGACCAGCAACAGCATCGCGCCCATGGCGAAGGCGAGGTTCTGGCGGATGATGCGCGCCGTTCGCCGGGCCAGCCGGTACGCGGCCGCAAGGCGCGCCATGTCCTCGGACAGCAGCGCCACATCGGCCGCCTGCAGGGCCACATCGCTGCCAGCGGCGCCCATGGCGATGCCGACGTCGGCGCGGGCGAGCGCGGCCGCGTCATTTACCCCATCGCCCACGAATGCCACCTTCCCCGCCTTGCTCATATCTTCCACCAGGCGGACCTTGTCTTCTGGATGCAGATCCGACCAGATGGCCTCGTCGGCGAGCCCAAGCTCCGCCCCGATTTGCGCGGCCACGGGACGGCGATCGCCTGTCATCAGCGTGATGCGCGCGATCCCGGCCTCACGCAGGGCCTCGATGCCCATGCGCGAGGTTGGGCGCAAACGATCGGCAATCGCGACGGCGCCCAGGAGATGCTTCCCGCGCCCCATCCAAATCACCGTCTGCGCCGCTCTGGCGAGGTGCTGATAGGCCGGGTCGGCGAGATCGGCCCCCATGCGTGCGGCCATGCGGGGATTGCCGGCCCAAATAGTGCCGACGCGATCCCGGCCGGTGATGCCTTCGCTCGGATGTGCGACGACATCCGCAACCGAGGCGGCGGCAAGCCCTCGCCGCTTGGCGGCGTCGCGTATGGCCTCGGCGATGCTATGCTCGGACTGTGCCTCGAGGCCGGCGAGAAGGCTGAGGAAGTCGTTCTCTGGCATCACTGGCGAGACGATGGCCGTGACCTCGGCGCGACCGGTGGTCAAGGTGCCGGTCTTGTCGAAGGCAAATTGCGTGACGGCAGCGAAGGTCTCGAGAGCGGCGCCGCCCTTGAACAGGACGCCGCCGCGTGCCGCTGCCGACAGCGCCGAGAGGATGGCTGCGGGCACGCTGATGACAATGGCGCACGGGCTTGCCGCAACGAGCACGACCGCCGCGCGGTACAGCGCATCGTGCCATTCCCGGCCGAGCCACAAGAGAACGCCGAGAACCAAGGTCGATCCGACGAGAACGGCAATGGTGTAGCGCTGGCCGAACCACGCACTGAAACGCTCCGACGGCGCGCGGGCAGCGTGGGCTTTCGTCACCTGCTGGATCATGCGCGCGACGGTGCTGTCGCTGGACGTGGCCGTGACCCGCATCTCGAGCACGGAGCTCTGGTTGACGGTGGCCTCGAAGACTTTGGCGCCGGGGGCCTTGTGGACGGGCATCGATTCGCCGGTCACCGTGGATTCGTCGAGGTATCCCTCCCCGGTGAGGATCAGACCGTCGACCGGGATCTTTGCGCCAGGGCGCACCACGAGGACGTCGCCCACCGCGACTTCGGCAATGGGCACTTCCTGGATTTCGCCGGCGGCGTTTCTTCGCAGCGCGGTCTCGGGGCGAAGCGCCATCAGCGCCTCAACTTCCCGCCGCGCGCGGCCCATCGCCAAGGTCTCCATCGTTGTGGAGAGGCTGAACAGGAACAGCAGCACCGCCCCCTCGGCCGGCGCGCCGACCGCGGCAGCGGCCAACGCGGCGAGCACCATCAGGAGATCGATGTCGAAGACGTGCTCTTGCCAGAGTGTCGCGAGCGCACGCCGGCCTGCCGGCAGCCCGCCAGCGAGGTACACAAGAGCAAAACCGAACGCGGCCAGGGCATGCGCGCCCACGTGCGCGGCGCCGAAGCCCACGATGATGCCGATGAGGGTGAGCGTGCTCAGGGCGATGCTGATCCGCTCGGTCGTTCGGTCGCTCATGCTGTTCCAATCATGTCCGGTCTGCCGCTGACCGTGGCGGGCGATGGCTTGGTGTAGGCAGTGTCGCCGTTTGACGCCCGAAGAGCCAGATGCTACCGAGGTCGTGCTGAGACGGACGGACACCGGCCGCTCTCATGGCCGTGTTCGCCGAAGCCTCGCCAATGTCAAGGGTAGGAGGCACGCGATGCCGAGCAGCGTCTACAAGATCATCGAACTCGTTGGCACAAGCCCCGAGTCCTGGGAGCTGGCCGCAAAGAGTGCGGTCGAGCGCGCCGGTCAGTCCTTGCGGGACCTGCGCATCGCGGAGGTGGTACAGCAGGACCTTGTCGTCGAGGATGGCAAGGTGAAAGCGTACCGCAGCCGGCTGAAAGTCTCGTTCAAGTACGAGGGCGGTGGCTGATCCACCATTAGAGTTCGGACTGGACGGCTCCTTCGCGGCGGGCGGAGGGGCGTGTCATAGGCGTGCCCTGCTCATGCGGTAGGGTCGGCAGGAATGCGCGAGCGGCGAGGAGGGATGTGATGTTTCTGCCAGCAGACTATCTCTGGCTTGAGCCGGTGCTCATAGCGACCGTGGTGGTCTTCGTCATCTCACTCGTCGGCAATGCGCTGGCGTTCGGCAGCCGGGTCACAAACGCATTTGTGACGGCGGTGGTGTTCGCGGTGGTCTTCGGTGCTCTCGTCTACTACGGCTACGGCAATGTCTCGATGTCTGTCTCGACAAGACCCAGTCCGACAGCCCCGGCGAGCAAGTGAGGGGCGCCTTGCAGGCCGGCTTCTCGACGTCGCGCATGAGGCGGACTTCGAAAGATGACGTCGCGGGACCGTCCGAGGTCATCGTGGACGGGGCGCTGCTCAGTCGCGGCCAGGATCATAGCGATGGCTGTGGCGCCACTCGGCCATGAAGTAGGAGAGCGACTCATCCACGCTCTCCGGCATGACGATGCGGATTGTCACGAGCTGATCGCCAATTGAGCCATCCGTCGCGCTGCGCACGCCCTTGCCCTTGAGGCGGAAGACGCGCCCCGAGCTGGTGCCCTTGGGGATCTGCAGCGCGACGCGGCCCGAGACCGTCGCGACCTCGATCTTGCCGCCGAGCACCGCCTCATCGATCGTGATCGGCAGCTCGAGCAGGATATCGTTGCCGATCCGCTTGAACTTTGCATGCGGGCGGATGTGGATCTCGACGAGCGCGTCACCGTTCTCGCCGCCGCGCAGACCTGGCGTGCCCTTGCCCTTGAGCCGCAGCACCTGCCCGTCCGCGACGCCCTCGGGCACGGTGAGATCGAGCGTGCCCGCCTCCGGCATGGTGACGCGCTTCCTGACGCCGCTGACGGCTTCCATGAAGTCGACTTCGAGCGTGTAGCGGACATCCTGGCCGCGCAGGCTGAACCCGGGACCACGCGCGCCGCGCCCTCCGAAGAGGTCGGAAAAGATGTCGGTGACGCCGGTTTCCCGCGCCCCATTGGCGCCACTGCCGGAGCCGTTGGCCCAGCCGGCTCCGGCGCCGTTCCTCGCGTAGGTCCGCACGGGTTCGCCCTGCGCGTCGATTTCGCCGTCGTCGTAACGCCGCCGCTTTGTCGCGTCGCCGAGGATGTCGTAGGCGGCCGTTACGCGCTTGAAGCGGTCGCTGGCGGCCGGGTCGTCCGGACGTACGTCGGGATGGAGCTCCTTGGCCAGCCGCCGATAGGCCCGCCTGATCTCGTCATCCCGCGCGCCCTTGGGAACGCCCAGAACCGTATAGAGGTCATCAGACATGAGGACCGCTTGTCAGCCCGTTGAAACCCGGCACCGAAGAAGAACGCTCTCCGCCGCTGGAGCCAGAGAGCGCGATTCGTGCTGCCGATGGAACCGCCACATCCTCCCATCTGCAACAAAGATGCTCTAGCGCGGGATTCCGGCAACTTCGCGCCAATCCACACCGTTGGTTGATCGATCGGACGCCGGCGCGCTCATGTGACACGGAGCCGCTAAGTGGCTTTCACGCATAGCGAATTTCTGGCTTGTGGTCGACCAGCTCGGCAAGCACCTCGAAACGGCGGCGCAGCCGCTCGCCGTCGAGTGCGCGATGCGTGGCCGGCAACGTCAGGACGAGCTTGCCCGACTCGTAGCTGAGCGGGGTCTCGTCGATGATGCCGGGCCGTCCGATCGAAAGCATGTGGGCGGAACGGATTGCGGCGCCGAGAATGCGGGCCCGCTTCAGCGTCCGCCGCGACACCAGCGCCTTGAGCGCCGCGGGCAGCTCGTCCTCGCCGCCGGAGACGCGGCCTGTCCCGACATGGCGGAAGTAGACCGTGAGCGCGAGGAAGATGCGCCCCTCGTGATCGATCCCACCGAGGCCGGCATGGGCTACGGTGTTCAGGCTCTGTTCGCCGCGATGGTCGGGATGCGCGCGCCAGCCGACATCCGAGATGAGGCAGGCCGCATGGCGCAGGCGCAGCTCCTCCGGGCTCTCCCTCGGGCCGGAATCGGTGAACAGCGCATCCGTCCAAAGGCAAAGTTCGCGGGCGTGCGCGAGCGATCGGGAGTGCAGGCGGGCATGATCCTCGCAGAAGGCAAGGAGCGGGTCGCGCCGGCGCTCGGCCGGTGAGAGCAGGCTGAAGACCAGTCCCTCGCGCACGCCGAAGACGGAGAAGACGACTTCCTTCGGCTTCATGCGCCGCAGGACGCGCTCGAGCACCAGCGCGCCATAGGGCAGGACCTCGCGCCGCGCCCGCGCCACCTCCTCGATGCCGCGGATGTCGGTGATCTTTTTCGACCGTCGGATGGTCTCGCAGAAGTCGATGCAGGCGCGATGCTCGATGCTGTAGCCATGCATGACGCGCAGCGGGTACCGGCGCTGGTCCATATGGAGCTTGGCCAGCGAGCGCCACGTGCCGCCGACAGCGTAGAACGTGCGGCCCTCGCCGGCGGAGAGCCAAGGGAGCTCGGCGAGGCTCGCGTCGACGATCTCGAGGGCCCGCTCGAGCTTGCCGCCCGAGGAATCGATGAGCCGCAGGCCGCCGAGCGGCAAGGTCGCGGCGACCGTCGACCTGGCCCCGGCGATATCGATCAGCTCGAGGCTGCCGCCGCCGAGGTCGCCGACGACGCCGTCGGCGTCGGGGATGCCCATGAGCGTGCCGCTCGCCGCAAGCTCGGCCTCGCGGGCGCCCGAGAGGACGGCGATGCCGGCGCCGATCGCCTGCTCGCCGCGCGCGATGAACTCGGGGCCGTTCGCCGCCTCGCGCACCGCTGCGGTCGCGATGGCGCGCACGTTCTTGACGCCGAGCACGCGGTTGATCGCATGAAAGCGGCGCAGGGCCTCGATCGCGCGCTCGACGGCATCGGCATCGAGACGGCCGGTCGACGCGACAGTGCGCCCGAGGCCGCAGAGGACCTTTTCATTGAATAGCGGCGCGGGGCTGCGGATGGCACCCTCGTAGACGACAAGCCGGACCGAGTTGGACCCGATATCGACCACGGCGATCGGCTCGAGTTCATTGCGCTCTGCCGGTCGGTCGTCTCTGCCCTCAGCAAACGTCACTGCGTGCCGCTCTCGTCCCGGTCTTCCAGCTTGAAGCGCGGCGGCGAATGGCTCTTGAGCGACTGCCCGCGCCCCGACAGGCTTGGATTGAACATGAAGTATTCGTGCGCATTGAACGGCTTCTCGCCCTCCTCAGGGACGATCCGACGGCTCGATCCGTCGGGCAGCACGAGCCAGCTTTGCTGATTGTCTTTCAGGTTTGCCGTCATGATCTGGTCGAGGATCTGCGCGTGCACCGTCGGATTCGTCACCGGCACCATAGCCTCGACTCGCCGGTCGAGGTTGCGCGGCATCATGTCCGCGGAGCTGATATACACGATCGCCTTCGGGTGGGGGAGCCCGTGCCCGGCGCCGAAGCAGTAGATGCGGCCGTGCTCCAGAAAGCGCCCGATGATGCTTTTGACGCGGATGTTCTCGGACATGCCGGGAATCCCTGGCCTCAGGCAACAGATGCCGCGCACCACGAGGTCGATCTCGACGCCGGCATTCGAGGCCTCATAGAGGGCCTCGATGACCTGGGTGTCCACCAGCGCGTTCATCTTCATCCAGATCGCCGCCGGCCGGCCGGCCCGGGCGTGCTCGGTCTCGGCCCGGATGCTTTCCAGGATGCGGGTGCGTATGCCGAAGGGGCTCGCGGCCATGACTTCGAGTTCGGCCTGCTCGCCGTAACCGGTCACGAAATTGAGAATGCGGTTGACGTCCCGCGCGATCGCGGCGTCGGCGGTGAAGAACGAGAGGTCGGTATAGATGCGCGCGGTCTGCGGGTGGTAGTTGCCCGTGCCGATGTGGCAGTACGAGACGAGTTCGGCGCCTTCCTTGCGCACGATGAGCCCGAGCTTGGCGTGTGTCTTGAGCTCGATGAAACCGTAGACGACGTGCACCCCGGCGCTTTCGAGATCACGCGCCCATTGGATATTGGCCGCCTCGTCGAAGCGGGCCTTGAGCTCGATCACCGCGGTCACCGACTTGCCCATCTCGGCCGCTTCCTTGAGGGCGCGGACAATGGGGCTGTCCTTCGACGTGCGGTAGAGCGTCCACTTGATTGCCAGCACGTCCGGATCGGCGCCCGCCTGGCGCAGGAACTGCACGACGACGTCGAAGGACTCGTAGGGGTGATGAACGACGATGTCCTTCGCCTTGATCGCGGCGAAGCAGTCCCCGTTGTACTCGCGAATGCGCTCGGGAAAGCGGATGTTGAAGGGTGAAAAGACGAGATCCGGCCGATCCTCGACAATGAGTTGCGATGTGTCGCTGAGGCCGAGCAGCCCTTCCTGCACGTAGGTGTCTGCCTCGCCGACCTTGAGCTGATCGACGACGAATGCCCGCAGCTCCTGCGGCATGGAGGCGTCGATCTCGAGGCGGATCACGGAGCCGCGGCGGCGCCGCTTCAGCGCGCTCTCGAAGAAGCGGACGAGATCCTCGGCCTCTTCCTCGACCTCGATGTCGCTGTCGCGCAGGATGCGGAACGCCCCTTGCCGCTTGACCACGTAGCCGGGGAAGAGCAGCGACGCGAAGTGGCCGATCAGCGTCTCGATGCGCATGAAGCGGATCGTTGCGCTGCCGTTCTCCGATGCCGGCAGGCGCAAGAAGCGATTGACCGGGGCCGGAATGGGCATCAGCGCGTGCATCGCCTCGCCGCCCTTCTTCTTGGCGAGTTCGAGGCCGAGGGTGAAGCCACGGTTGGGAATGAACGGGAAGGGGTGCGCCGGGTCGACGGCGATCGGGGTCAGCACCGGGAAGAGGTGCATCATGAAGTAGGACTCGAGCCAAGCGTGCTCGCCTTCGGTCAGCTGGTCCGGCGAGACAATGACGAGGCCGGCCTCGGCCATTTCGCGCGTGAGCTCGCTCCAGCAGGCCTGCTGCTGGGCTGACAGGCCGGCGACGAACTTGTTGATGGCGTCGAGCTGCTGGGCGGGCGTCAGGCCGTCGGCGCTCAGGTTCGAGACCTTGGCCCTCACCTGGCCATGCAACCCGGCGACGCGCACCATGAAGAATTCATCAAGATTCGAGGCCGAGATCGACAGGAAGCGCAGCCGCTCAAGCACGGGGTGGCGGCGATTGCGGGCCTCGTCGAGCACACGCGTGTTGAATTGCAGCCACGAAAGCTCGCGGTTGTAGTAGCGCGCGGGCCCCTGCGGCACGTCCACCGGGACTTCCGGCACACCTGCTTCGCTCTTCGCGCGCGAACGCGCTCTGCTGCCCGACACAACGTTCTCCCTTGCCGCACGGTCGCGCGGCTCACCCACGACCCGAAGGGATTATACCTGCCATTGCTTCACGACATTCAAATGTCGTCGATATTGAGCGATGTTTACCTGCCTTTTACGGCTTTTTCGGCCGCCCTGAGCTCCGCGAGGGCCTCCGCCGCTAGGGCTCGGGTCACGGGGCGGCGCTGGGCGAGCGAGAGGCGGTCCAATGCCTCGACGAGGCGGACCGCAGCGGCGAACGAGCGGTCGAGCTCCCGGGCCAGAAAATGGACGACCGCTGGCACCGCCGTGATCTGGCGGTCGGCGAGGAGCTTGACCAGGACGGCGGTCAAGAGGGTCTGGTCGGGCGCGGAGATCTCGGTCATGGGCAAGGCCCGCAGGCGCGAACGCAGATCCGGCAACGCAATCGTAAGCTCCCCGGCGGGTGCCCGCGAGGTCAGGAGGAGGGATGTGCGCTGCTCGCGCGCGAAATTGAGCAGGTGGAAAAGGGCCTGCTCCGAGCCGATCCCGCGGTCCACATCTTCGACCACGACGGCCGGCTTCACCATAAGCTCCGGCACGCGGGTCTCGGTGAGCTCGGCGGCGGTGAGCATGGCGGCCGCGGACCGTAGCTGCCAGACATGCGCAAGGTGGCTCTTGCCACTCTGTGGCGGCCCGACGACCAGCGCCGATGACATCGACCAGTCGGGCCAGCGATCGATGAGGGCGACTGCGGCCGCATTCGATGAGCCGACGAGAAAATCCTCAGCCCCGAGCGCGGGACGCGCGCCCCAGTCGAAGACGAACTGCTCGCGTGCGCGGCTCATGGGGGCGGCACCCCGGCGCCCGGCGCGGGTGGCGTGCCGCGATAGATGTCGCTGTCGAGATAGAGACGCAGCGCGAAGCGGACGAGCACGGCGATCGCGGCGGCGACCGGCACCGCAATGAGAATGCCGACAATCCCGAGAAGCGTGCCGAACGCAAGCACCGAGAAGATCAGCCACACCGGGTGCAATCCGACGCGCGAGCCGACGATGCGCGGCGAGAGCAATGCCGCATCGAGCGCCGACGTCACGGCGAAGAGCGCCGCCACTTGCAGCAGCAGAGTGATGTCCGGCCACCCCTGCGCAACGGCGACGACGCCCGCGAGAATGAGCCCGAGCGCCCAGCCAATGAAAGGCACGAAGCTGATGAGGCCGACCGTCAGGCCGATCAGCAGCCCATAGCGCAGCCCGATGAGCGAGAGACCGACCGAATAGATCACGGCGAGGATCAGGCAGACGGTGCCCTGGCCCCGCACGAACGCGGCGACGGCGCCGTTGATCTCGGCGCCGAGCGCGCGGATCGTCGGTGCGTGATCCCGCGGCAGGGCTTCGTCGATGCGGTCGACGACGCGCGGCCAGTCAGCAAGGAGGTAGAAGGCGACAACGGGCGTGATGAGCAGCAGGGAGAGCAGATTGACGAGCGCGAGCCCGCGGTCCCAGACCTGCTGGAGCGCCCATCCCATGGTCGCCGTCCAGCTTTGGGCCATGCCGGCGAGCCCGCGCTCGAAGCTCGCATAGATCTCGTCATAGCGCCCGCCGAGCCACCCGCGCGCCGAGCTTTCGAGCAGTGCGAGCAGGCGCTTGAGGTCTCCGGGCAGCGTTTCGGCAAGCTGGCGCAGCTGGTCGACCATGAGCGGGCCAAGCAGAACGAGCGCCGCGAGCAGCGCCAGAGCTGCGACGATGATGATGAAGCCCGATGCGGCCGTGCGGCCCATGCCCGTGCGGGCCAGCCGGTCGGCGAGGGGGTTCAGGAAGTAGGCGATCGCGGCGCCGACGACGAAGGGCAGCAGGATATCGCTGATGAGCCACAAAAGCGCCAGGACCACCGCCGCAGCGGCGAGCCAGAACACAAGCTGGCGGTCGGCACGATGGATGGCCGTGCGGGACACTCTGTCGCTGTCATTTGACACCCGGAACCCCCTTCCAAGCGATCGCGTCCGTGACGCAGTGCCGCCCGGCACGCCGCGCCGCGCGACCTCAGCGGACGCTGCCCGCCAGGTGCGCGACCCACGTGCGCACATAGATGGCGAGCGAGGACGCCGTCAGTACGGCGGTCACCCCGATCAACACGGTCCTCAGTCCGCCGAGGCCGAGGCCGAAACCCTCGTCAGCCAGCACAAGTGCCGCGAGCGTGAGCTGGCTCACCGTATTGGCCTTGCTTACCACGTGCGGCTGCATGGTGACCGGCTGAGCGATGATCCAGCACAATATTACGCCAAGCACGATCAGGATGTCGCGCGAGACGACGGCGATCACCAGCCAGGACGGGAGCTGGTCGGCAACACCAAGCGCCACGTAGATCGAGACGATGAGCAGCTTGTCCGCCATCGGGTCGAGGTAGGCGCCGAGTTCGGTCTGCATGTTCCAACGCTTGGCGAGCCAGCCATCGACGGCATCGGTGATGCCGGCCAGCACGAACAGCAGGAATGCGCCGCGTGTCTGCCCGCTCACGAGCAGCCAGAAGATGATCGGGATGAAGATGACACGGCCGAGCGTGATCAGATTTGGTATCGTCAAATGAGTGCCTGCGCTTCCCTCGCCCCGTGTCGACCGCGGCATCCGGCCCACGGCTTCCCGCGACCCGTTCCAAGCCCGTTGATAGCACCTCGATTACGGGCCTGCATCCGCGACCTCCCCGATCGGAAATTCCAGCAGGGGATCAACCCCGGATCTCAATGGCGGTGCTGGCCGGGTTTTGCCGCCGGCGGGCGCTCCGGCTTGCCGGCCGATCCTCGCTTGCGCAGCTCCGAGCCATCGCTGCCGAACTGGTAGACGGCTACCACCTCGTCGCGCAGCGGCCCGGTAATGCGCAGCTTGATGGCCCAGGGCCCGTACATGTCGAGCTGAATGCGCGCTTGGTAGCGGCCCGGCTGGCCGGCGGGCTTGAACTCGAAGGGCGGCACGTTGTGCACCATCGGCATGGAAGGCATGTCGGCGCCGAGGATGATCGTCGCGCCCTCGACCGGGGCGCCGGTGCGCGCATTGGCGAGGTCGAGCGTGCAGTCATAGGCGAACTCGGGACTGGGCAGGGCCTTGCAGTCGAGCGTCGCCTTCGCGCGATCGGCCGCGAGCGCCGGCGCGGCCGTGCCGGCCAGCAGGGCGGCAGCGACGAGCAGTCTGTGGATGGGCATGCGCGCCTCCTCCCGAGGTCCAGGGACCGCTGTCCAACTGCGTGGACATTTCGCATCGGACTCTATCGTCCGCCTTCGGCGAGGGCCAGGATTGTGTACGGTGTGGGTTGATGCCCCCACTCGGGTGCCGGCAGAGTGCCGGCTGGCGCCCAGGGCAGCCCGACCGCTCGCCCGCAACCTGTGAGGAACGCGCATGAGACTGATCGGCATTCTGAGATCCCCCTATGTGCGGCGTACGGCGGTCAGTCTCAATGTTATGGGGATACCCTACGCGCTCGATGCGGTGCCGGTCTTCGACCAGCCCGAGCTCGTGCGGCCGCACAATCCGCTGACGCGCGTCCCGACGCTCGTTCTCGACAGCGGCGAGGCCCTGATCGACAGCGCCGTGATCCTCGACTACCTCGATGAGCTTGCCGGTGCTGAGAAGCGCCTCGTGCCCGAGCGCGGAGCGGAACGCCGGCAGGTCCTCAAACTGACGGCCGTTGCGCTCGGAGCCGTGGACAAGGCCGTATGGTCGGCCTACGAGTACCGCTTCCGTCCGGCGGAAAAGGTCCACAAGCCCTGGGTTCAGCACAACGACGCGCAGGTCGTTGCCGGATTCACGCATCTTGATGCCATCGCGGCCAAGCTCGGTGATAACGACTGGCTTGCCGGTACGGCGCGCATGAGCCAAGCCGACATCACGACGGCGGTCGGGTTCACGTTTGCGCAGCTCGTGCGGCCCAACCTCGGCCTTGTCGAGAAAGCGCCGCATGTGGCGCGTTTCGCAGCACGCTGCGAGGGGCTCGCGCCGTTCAAGGCCGCTGCCATCCCCGCTTGAGCCTCAGCTTGCCATCCATCCGGTTGCGGCAATGAGGCCGGCCATGATCGGTACCAGGGCATCGTCGATGGCGGGGCCAAGGTCGGCAAGCCTGGCGAGCCCGTCGGCGGTGTTCGGCGGTACGTCCTCGAACTCCATGACGAGATCCTCGATCATGGCGCGGCGGACACCGGGATGGCCGGTGAAGCCAAAGGCGTTGGTGCCGATCTGGAACAGCGCCGGGCGCCCGCACTCATCGACCGCAAGAATCGTCGCATAGTCCGGCGGCCTCGGGCGATCCCGCATGTAGACCACGTTGGCGAAGCGATCCGGCAGCAGCCCGCCGAGGGCGCCATCCTGCACGCGCCGCGCCTCACCGACCGAGAGCGTGAGCGGCGCAGCTTCGACGCCACCATCTGCGGCCAGCGCCAGGATCTGACTGCCGAGGCCGAAGCCGATCACCGGCTTGCCGAGCATGAGGCAGGCGCGCGCGAGCCGCACCTCGGCATCGAGTGTAGGCAGCACGGGCCCCGGCGCGCACGTGCCCCAAGGGCCTGCGCCGAGCAGGATCAGTCCATCGCCGACGACGGAGACCTGCGGGATCGCGCCGCCGGTCGTGAAGGGACGGAAGTAGCCAAAACGGATGCCGCGCCCCTCGAGATGATCCTCGATTTGTCCGAGCCACTCGGACTGCGTGTGCTGGATGATGGAGACGTGCTTCATCGGCGGCAGGTGCTTTTGGCAATTCCATCTCAGCGTAATCGCTTCGCGCCTGAACTCAATCACCGGCTGTTGCCGATGATCCATGCACGTTGGTGCTCGATTGCGGTCGTGGGACGCTGGGGGCTCAAGCAATGCACATATCGCGAACAACAGGAATACTTGCTGTAACATTGACCTTGTGTGCAGGCTGCGCATCGACAGCCGACCAGATCGCACCTCAATATGTTTCGCCGCTCCAGTTCAGCAACTATGATTGCAGCCAGCTGGCGCTCGAGGCGCAACGCATTTCGGCGCGCGTCGGGCACCTGTCGGGCGTACAGGATCAGAAGGCGACGAACGACGCCGTCGCGACGGGCGTCGCGCTCGTGATCTTCTGGCCGGCGGCGTTCCTGGTTGGCGGCAACGACCACACCTCCGCCGAGCTGGCACGCCTCAAGGGTGAGTTCGAGACCATCGAGCAGGTTGCCATTCAGAAGAAGTGCGGCTTTGACTTCCGACGCCAAGCAGCCGTCCATACGGCATCGACCAACCGCAAGCCGCCGCGGCCGGAACCGCCAGCCGGGTCGGACTAGGCTGACCATCTCACTGATTGTTGCCGCAGCCGAGAACGGTGTGATCGGCTGCGACGCCCGGATGCCGTGGCACGTGCCGTCGGACCTGAGGACCTTCCGCCGCCTCACCATGGGCAAGCCGCTCATCATGGGCCGAAAGACCTATGACGCGATCGGTCGACCGCTCGATGGCCGCGACAATATCGTGGTGACACGCAATGCCGCGTTCCGCGCTGCAGGCGTCGATCGCGCGGGCAGCATCGCCGAAGCGCTCGAACGCGCCCGCATGCGGGCCACCGCGCGCGGTGTCGATGAAATCATGGTCATTGGCGGGGCGGAGATATTCGACGCCACGCTGGCACTTGCCGACCGAATCTACCTGACGCGCATCCATGCGCGGCCTGGTGGCGATGTGACATTCCCCGATCCCGATCCGCACATCTGGCGTGAGGTCTCTCGCGACACGATCCAGCCTGATCCTCGCGACACGGCACCCGCGACGCTCTACGTATACGAACGGGCCGCCTGAGGGCGGCCCGTCCCCACCTTCGCTTGGCGCGCCGGCCCGGTGTGCCTACTGGCGCTTGGTCTTCGTGGCTGTCGCCGCCTGCGGGGCCTTTGCGACCTGCTGTGGTTGCCCGCGCACCTGGTTCACGAGGTTCGAGTAGGCATCGAAGAAGGCGGCGGAGATGGTCTTGCCGATTTCGGTGTTGGCATAGGCTCCGCCGCCACCAGCGCCACCCCAGCTCGTGCGCGAGAAGTCGAGCCCGGCATCGGTCGTGGACGCCTTGCCGGTCGCCGCGGCGACCTGGACGCCGGTCTTGCCGCTGGTCAGGTAGATGGCGACTTGCGCTTCCTGCACCTTGACCGAGACCGAGCCTGCGACAGTGCCGGCGAAGCCCGGCAGGAAGCGGCCCACACCGCCGTCGACGCCGCTGGCGTTCTCGTTCTTGGAGATCACGTCGGGGGTCAGGAAGTAGTCGGCCTTGGCGAGCTGCGGGCGCTTGCCCTTCTTGGTGACGCGCTGTTCCGCCATGATCTTTTCGAGCGCCTCGTTGCGGTCGACGATCTGGAAGCAGTTGGACTCCGCAATCATCAGGCGCAGCACCGACGACGGCGCACTGAGCCCCGTTCCCTCGAGCGCCGGGATCTCCTTGTCGACCAGCGCGACGGTTCCGAGCGGGTGCTCGCAGCGCGGTAGCTGAGCAACCTTCTTCTTCGGTGGTGCGCCATCTGTGCCCGTTGCACTTGTCATGAAGGCATCACTGCCTGTGCCCGTGGACGAGCAGGCTGCCAGCAGAAGGCACGCGCTCGCCGCCAATGACCTTAGGAACATAGCCATCTCCCAAACAGCTCGACTTGTCCTGGTAGGGCCCGCGACTCGGCACAGGAGCGGGTTCAGTCGGACTATCCGCCTGGAAAAGAGCGCTCGGCAATTGGCCGCCCCAAGGTTGCTGGGGATGAGTTGTTGAAGATCCACCGCAGTGAGACACGCCGGCCACAGCCAGATGAGCCGGCCAGGGCCGCCCGGTCAGGAAGGCCGATCAAATGATCTCGTCCTCGTCCATGACCGGATCTGCGGCGTGATCGGCGGGAGGTGCGGTGCGCTGGCGCAGGGTCTGGCGCTGATGCTCGCGCGCCCAGGCGATATGAAAGAGGGCATCACCCATGTTCACGATCGGCAGCGTTGTCGCGCCGATGATGATGCCGCGAACGGGCGAGCGCACCTCCATCTCGCTGTCGTCGTAGGGGTTGGCGACGCAGCCGAGGAGATCGCCCTCGCTTACGGCCTGACCGATCCGCCGGGCAGTGCGGAAAACGCCGCCGTCCGGCGCCCGCACCCATTTCGAGGCGTTGGCAAAGACGGGCCCACGCTGCTGTTCCCTGGCGAGAGGCTCGATCTCGGCACCCGGCAGTTCGATGAGGCCGCGCGCCGCCATGATGCGGCCGATGCCCTCGACGCCGGCTTTGATGGCGAACTCATCGAAGCGCAGGCCCTCGCCGCCCTCATAAACCAGCACGTCCACGCCCGCCTGGGTGGCCGCGGCGCGCAGCGACCCATCCCGTTCGGGTGAGGCGAGCACGACCTGGGCACCAAAGGCCTCCGCGAGCGCGCGGCAGCCGGGGCGCTCTGCGAAGTCGGCGCGGATCTGCGGGAGGTTCACGCGATGGACGGCGGCGGTGTGAAGATCGACGCCAAAGTGGGAGCGGCGGACCACCTCGGCCAGAAGGATGTTCGCCAGGCGTGCCGCGAGCGAGCCTGTCGGCGATCCGGGGAAGGAGCGGTTGAGGTCGCGCCTGTCAGGGAGATAGCGCGAGCGGCCGATGAAGCCGTAGGCATTCACCACCGGCACGCACAGCAGCGTCCCGCGCAAGAGCACGGGATCGACGATGCGCAGCACGCGCCGGATGATCTCGACCCCGTTGAGCTCGTCACCGTGGACGGCGGCGGAAACGAACATCGTCTGGCCGCTCTCGCGGCCGTGGATGACATGCACCGGAAGCGTGACGGGCGTGTGGTTCGAGAGCTTGGATACCGGCAAATCAACGAGTGCGCGCGTACCTGCCGGCACCTGCTGGCCACCGATCTCGAAGGGCGCGCGTATGCTCACGGCCGCCTCAGCTCCCGCGGGGTGCCGCGCCGGTGTGCCGATGCGGCCTGCCGTCGCCTCACGGCTCCTCTTCACCCTCCGGCACGGTGCCGCCGATGATCCCGCTGACGTCGCCACCGTCCTCCTCCTCAGCCTCAAGGAAGGTCTCGTCGTCGGTGAGCGCCTCTTCGTCCGCATCGATGTCGGCGAGTGCGTCGTCGGCCTCGACATCGGGCACTTCGTCTGGCGCAACCCCTTCGAACTCGGCCTTTTTTGCCGGACGGCGCGGCTTCTCCGCGGTCGCGGCAGCGACTGCGCCAATGGCGGTGGTGGTCATCATCTCGTAGATCGTGCCGCAGATCGGGCACACGATCGGATCGCGATTGAGATCGTAGAATCGGGCACCGCAGGACGCACTCTGGCACGTCCGCTTGGTGCCACGCTCGGCTTTCATCGACATGGCTTGGCCTCTCGCCGGGGCGGCGGAACTCCGGTTTTTTCGGGCCTGCTCATTGCCACGTGCTCCTGGCGGTGTCAAAAGCAATTCGCAGCGGTCCCGGAAGCGGATTTTTCCCTGATCCAGGACCGATCGCCGCTTGCGCAGGCGGACTGCCCCGCCTAGTGTCCGCGCCGCCTTGTGGGCCCGGCATGAGGCCGGACGGCCCGAACCTACCGAGAGACCCACCAACCGAGAGACCCCCAGCCATGGGCTTTTTTGCCGACAGCTTGAACCGGATCCAGCTCTCCCAGACCATGGGGATCTCGGCCAAAGCGCGGGCGCTCGCCGCCGAGGGCCGCGACATCATCGTGCTGAGCCAGGGCGAGCCGGACTTCAACACGCCCGAGAACATCAAGGAGGCCGCGATCCGCGCGCTGCGCGAGAACAAGACGCGCTACACGGATATCGATGGGATTCCCGAGCTCAAGGATGCCATTTGCGGCAAGTTCAAGCGCGAGAACGGCCTCGAGTACAACCGCAGCCAGATCTCGGTCGGCAGCGGTGGCAAGCAGGTGCTCTACAACGCGCTGCTGGCCACGCTGAACCCGGGCGACGAGGTCGTCATTCCGGCACCCTACTGGGTGTCCTATGCCGATATCGTTCTGCTCGGCGGCGGCAAGCCCGTCGAGGCCCGATGCACGCTTGCCGACGGCTTCAAGCTGCAGCCCGAGGTGCTGGACAGGGCGATCACGCCAAGGACCAAGTGGTTCATGTTCAACGCCCCGTGCAATCCGACCGGCGCGGCATACACTCACGACGAGCTGAAGGCGCTGACCGACGTGCTCATGCGCCACCCGCACGTCTGGGTGCTGACCGATGACATGTACGAGCACCTGATCTTCGACGATCTCAAGTTCTACACCATCGCCCAGGTCGAGCCCGGGCTCTACGAGCGTACGCTCACGGTCAACGGCTTTTCGAAGGCCTACTGCATGACCGGCTGGCGACTCGGCTATGCCGGTGGACCGAAGCCTCTGATCGACGCCATGCGCAAGCTGCAGTCGCAGTCGACCTCCAACCCCTCGTCCATCTCGCAATGGGCGGGCGTCGAGGCGCTCAACGGTCCGCAGGACTTCATCGCGCGCCACAATGAAGCCTTCCGGCAGCGTCGCGACCTCGTCGTATCGATGCTCAACCAGGCGAAGGGCCTCAAGTGCGCGACGCCGCAGGGGGCGTTCTACGTCTACCCGAGTTGTGAAGGGGCGATCGGCAAGACGACGCCCAAGGGCAAGCGCATCAACAATGACGAGGACTTCGTCACCGCGCTGCTCGAGGACGAAGGCGCAGCTACCGTGCACGGGGCGGCGTTCGCGCTCAGCCCATTCTTCCGCCTCTCCTATGCGAGTTCGCTGGAGGTGCTGGAGGACGCCTGCTCGCGCATCCAGCGCTTCTGCGCGAGCCTCTCCTAGCGCCCGGGCTGCATTCCCATGCCGATGGCAGAAGGGCGCGACCACGCGCCCTTTTTGCTGTTACATTTTTAGGTGCATAACCTCCCTGTTAACCCGATCGGGGTGAGGGCACGGCCCGCGGCCGGATCGGTGTGATATCCATCAACGGGGCAGGCTCCTGGAGGGAATTGCGGTGGCGATGCTTTATCCGGTCATTCTGTCCGGCGGCTCCGGCACGCGCTTGTGGCCGCTGTCGCGCGCCATGTATCCCAAGCAGTTCATCCGGTTCTTCGATGACGGCGACCCGAGCTTCCTCGGCGCGACGCTGCGCCGCCTGCCGCCGTCCGAAGGTTTCGCGCCGCCGGTCCTGCTCTGCAACAATGACCATCGCTTCCTCGTTCGCGAGGAGCTCGAGCGTGCGGGCGTCACGCCGGAGGCGATCTACCTCGAGCCGGTCGCGCGCAATACGGCGCCGGCCATAGCCGTGGCCGCCCTCGCCATCGCCGCGCGCGATCCCGAGGGGGTTCTCATCGTGATGCCCTCAGATCACGTGATCGAGGACAGGGTCGCGTTTGCCGACGCGGTGCAGCGCGCCGGGCCGGTTGCCGCGGCGGGGCGCCTTGTGCTCTTCGGCATCAGGCCGACCTCGGCTCACATTGGCTATGGCTATATCCGGTGCGGTGCGCCACTGGCCGAGGGTGGTGCTGGCGCCCTCGCGGTCGATGCTTTCGTGGAAAAGCCGGACGAGGCGACGGCCGAGGGCTATCTCGCCGCCGGCACCTATCTCTGGAACAGCGGCATCTTCGTTCTGCACGCCCGCACGTTCCTCGACGAACTGCAGCATCTCACGCCCGATATCCTCAGCGCGGCAAGAGGAGCGCTGGCCAAGGCGCGCGAGGATCTGGGTTTCCTCCGCCTCGACGGTAATGCCTTTGCCGCCGCGCCGGCCATTTCGGTCGACTACGCGGTGATGGAGCGCACGACCCGCGCTGCGGTGCTGCCGATCGATGTCGGCTGGAGCGATGTCGGCTCCTGGTCGTCGCTGTGGGAGATTTCGGCGCACGATGCGGCTGACAACTACGTGCGCGGCACCGCGATCATCGAGGATTCGCGCGGCCTCTACGTTCACAGCGAGCGCTCCCTCGTCGCCACGATCGGCGTCAACGATCTTGTCATCGTCGATACGCCGGATGCGCTGCTCGTCGCCGACAAGAAGCGCGCGCAGGACGTGTCCAAGATCGTGGCGCGGCTCAAGAGCGAAGGCCGGCGCGAGCACGAGCAGCACGTGCGGAGCTACCGGCCCTGGGGGTTCTTCGAGACGCTGAGCATCGGACCGCGCTTCCAGGTCAAGCTGCTGCACGTGAAGCCCGGAGCCAAGCTCTCCATGCAGCGCCACCATCACCGCTCCGAGCATTGGGTGGTGGTGCACGGCACGGCCAAGGTCGTGATCGGCGAGAGCGAGCAACTCGTGCGCGAGAACGAGAGCGTCTACATCGTCGCGACCCAGTGGCACCGGCTCGAGAACCCGGGCAAGGTGCCGGTCGAGATCATCGAGGTGCAGATCGGCAGCTACCTCGGCGAGGACGATATCGAGCGGACCGACGACATCTATCACCGGGCGGAGAACGAGACGCGCTGAGAAGCCTCAGGACGAGCCCCGCTTCACGTCGCTCCCCAGGCCGGGATCGTTGGCGGGAACGGGTGGTGCGGCGAGGCCGCTCGCCACGGGTGCTTCATTGGGCGCCCCGGCCGGGTGCGCGCGGTCCCACTCGCGCTGAAGCTGACGGAAGCGCCGGTAGCTGAACGGGATCATCGCGAGGTAGGCCAGCGTCAGCACGGTGAGTGTGCCGTAAGGATAGGTCACGAGCAGACCGACCAGCGCCGCCACGGCCGTCATGATCGGCAGCAGCAGCTCGCCGCGGATGCGCTCGCCCATGAGCTTGCCCGAGAACGTGGGGATCGTGGAGACGAGCAGAAAGGCCATGGCCAGCGTGTAGAGCGCGATGAGCAGCGGGTAGTCGCGCACCGGTATCCAGCCAAGCCCGTTGATGTAGAAGGGCAGCAGCACGGTGATCGCGCCCGCCGGGGCCGGCATCCCGGTGAAGTAGTTCGAGTGCCACTTTGGCTTGTCGACCTCGAGCATGGAGTTGAAGCGTGCGAGGCGCAGCCCCATGGCACAAGCGAAGATCAGCACGGCAATCCACCCGAAGCCCTTGAGGCCGGCAAGCCCCCACGTGAACAGCACGATGGCGGGTGCGACGCCGAAATTGATGAAGTCGGCGAGGCTGTCGAGCTCCGCGCCGAAACGGGACTGCGCCTTGAGCGCGCGGGCCAGCCGGCCGTCGACGCCGTCGAGGATGGCGGCGATGACGATGAGGCCGATCGCCAGCTCGAAGCGGTGCTCGATCGCCATGCGGATCGCGGTCACGCCCGCGCACAGGCTCAGCAGCGTGAAGAAGTTCGGCACGAGCATCCGCACCGGGATCTTGCGCTGGCGAAAGAGCAGGCGCCGGCGCCGGCGCACGCTCGGATCCCGGAATGGCTCTTCCTCGTCGATCAAGTCGTCTGCTCCCTTTTCTCCCTCTCCCCATTCCGTCAATGGGAAGAGGGGAATTTGGGTTGCGCCACTTCCCCTTCTCCCCGTCGTTCACGGGGAGAAGGCCGGGATGAAGGGCGGCACGATCGCAAACCTCAGCGAGTGCCGCAGCCCCTCACCCTAGCCCTCTCCCCGCAAGCGGGGAGAGGGGAACTTTGCTTGCGCCACTTCCCCTTCTCCCCGTCGTTCACGGGGAGAAGGCCGGGATGAGGGGCGGCATAATCGCAAACCTCAGCGTGTGCCGCTGCCCCTCACCCTAGCTCTCTCCCCGCACGCGGGGAGAGGGGAACTTTGCTTGCCCCTCTTCCCCTTCTCCCCGTCGTTCACGGGGAGAGGGGACGCATAATGTCAGCCGTCGTAGCCCTCGATGATCACGACGCTGGCGTCTGAAGCTTCGTCGCGAATGGCGGCCGCGGCCTTGTACTCCGGGCTGTCATAGCAGGCGCGCGCGACATCGTAGCTCTCGAACTCGAGAACCACGTGACGGTCGCCATTGATGGGCGCCCCGCGCACCTCGCTCCGGCCACCGCGCACGACGAAACGCGCGCCATATTTCTTGAAGGCAAGGGCGTTTGCCGCGACATAATCCTTGTAGCGCTCGGGATCCCGCACCTTCACATGGGCGATCCAGTATCCCTTGGCCATCAGCATCTCCCAGACCTGAGCTTACGGGCCGGGAGCTTAGCTGTCTCGATGGCGAACACAAGGCCGCCGCTGGCGCCGCGGACCATAATTCACGACGGCCGGGCGTTTAAGCCCGGCCGGAGCAAGGCGCCAGACGACGTGGGTGCGGGTCAGTTCATGCGCCCTTCAAGGCCGTAGTCGCGCATCTTGCGATAGAGCGTGGAGCGGCCGATGTTGAGGCGTTTTGCCACCTCCGTCATGTGCCCGCGATAGCGGCCGAGCGCGAGGCGGATCATGTCGGCCTCCATGGCCTCGAGCGACCGTATCTCGCCGCTATCGTCGATCGCCGGGATGCCGAGTGCCCCCTTGCCGGTCTCACGCGGCACCTCAACGGTGCGCGGGATGCTGTCCTCGGCGCCAAGCAGGGCTGGGCCTGTGTAAGCCGGGTGCGGATCGACGTACTCCGGCGCCTCCGGCATGGTCGCCCGGAAGCCTTCGACGTGGGCCGCGATCTGCGGGAACTCGTCGACGGTCAGCTCGGCTTTGTCGGCGAGCACGACGGCGCGGAATACCGCATTCTCGAGCTGGCGGACGTTGCCGGGCCAAGCATAGCTCACCAGCATCGCCATGGCCTCGCTGCTGATCGAGGTGATCCGCTTGCCTTCCTCGGCGGCGAAGCGCGCGAGAAAGTGATGCGCCAGCTCCGGCACATCGCCGAGGCGCTCGCGCAGCGGCGGGACCATGATCGGGAAGACATTGAGGCGGTAGTAAAGGTCCTCGCGGAACTTCCCTTCCTTGACGAGCTGGATCATGTCGCGGTTCGTCGCCGAGATCAGCCGGAAGTTCACCTTGACGCTCTTTTTCGCGCCGACGGGATCGATCTCGCCCTCCTGCAGCGCGCGGAGCAGCTTGACCTGGGCATCGAGCGGAAGCTCGCCCACCTCGTCGAGGAAGAGTGTGCCGCCGTCGGCCTCCTGGAACTTGCCGATGCGCTTGTCGACCGCGCCGGTGAAGGCGCCCTTCTCGTGGCCGAAGAGGATGCTCTCGACTAGGTTCTCGGGGATGGCGCCGCAATTGACTGTGACAAAGGGTTTGCCGGCCCGCTCGCTCTCGCCCTGGATGGCGCGCGCGATCAGCTCCTTGCCGACGCCGGACTCGCCCTCGATCAGGACCGGGATATTGGACGCGGCGGCGCGCCGGCCGAGCGCGACGACCTTGTTCATGACCTCGCCGCGCATGACGAGATCCGCGAAGGTAAGCGTGCCTTCGACCTTCTTCTTGATGCGCGTGATCTCACCCTGCAGGGCTTGGATCTTGAGTGCGCTCTTGATCGAGACGTCGAGCCGCTCCTGGCTCGCCGGTTTGACGACAAAATCGGCAGCGCCGGCCCGCATGGCGCCGATGGCGGCGTCGATCGAGCCGTTGGCGGTCTGCACGATGATTGGCGGTGTGCCGGGCTTCGAGCCGAGGCGCTCAAGCACGGTCATGCCGTCGGTGCCGGGCATGACGAGGTCGAGGAGCACCAGGGAGATCGAGGGGCCTTCCGGGCCTTCGAGGATCTGAAGGGCGTGCTCGCCGCCCTGGGCGGTGCGGGCGTCATAGCCCAACCGCTTGATCATCTCTTCCAGGATGCGGCGCTGGGCGGGGTCGTCATCGACGACGAGGACGCGCTTGGACATGGCGAGGCATACTCACGCAACAAGTACAGGACACGCAGGCCGGCCCCCTGGATCGCTCGGGGCGCTGGGCCCGATCCTGAACAGATCCAAGCGAGCGGCTTGCTCACGGGGCCGAGAGTGCCCGAGCGGGGTAAATGGATCGTTGCGAAACGATCGCTTTTGAATTTTTTCCGCCGCGTCCTGCGCGGGCCCGCCGATCACTGGGCGAGGGAATTGAAATACAACTCGTTTCCGGGGTTCGGCGCCGCCCGACGAGACTGCCGCGGTGCGCGGCCATGCCTTGCCAGCGCCGCGCAATCCAACAATGGTGGCACGCAAGACGGCAACCAGATTCGGAGACCGCTCATGAGCGCAAGCGATGTCGACCTCGGCCCGATGCCGGAATGGGACCTCCGCGACCTCTATCCAGGGACCGACTCCGCCGAGCTGAAGCGCGACCTCACCTGGGCTGCGGAAGAAGCGGCCCGCATCCGCGCGACCTATCAAGGCAAACTCGCTGCGCTCGGCAGTGACGGCGCAGCGCTCGCCGAGGCCGTCAAGGCCTACGAGAAGCTGTCCGATGTGGTCGGCCGCATCGGCGCCTATGCGGGCCTGCTCTACTACGCCAATACCACCGATAGCGCGCGCGCCAAGTTCTTCGGCGACACGCAGAACAAGATCACGGCGATCTCGACCGAGCTCGTCTTCTTCGAACTCGAGCTCAATCAGATCGATGATGCGGCCCTCGAAGCGGCTCTCAAGCATCCCGAACTTGCGCGCTACGCGCCGTGGTTCGCGGACCTGCGCAAGGAGAAGCCCTACCAGCTCGAGGAGAAGCTCGAGCGGCTCTTCGTCGAGAAAGCGGCGACCTCGCGCGCGGCCTGGGACCGGCTGTTCAACGAGACCATGGCGGCGCTGCGCTTCGAGGTCGAGGGGGAGCCGAAGCCCCTCAGTCTCGAGCCGACGCTCAACCTGCTCATGGATCCCGAGCCCGCCCGCCGCAAGGCAGGCGCCGAAGCGCTCGCGAAGGTGTTCAAGGCCAACATCCGCCTTTTCACGCTGATCACCAACACGCTCGCCAAGGACAAGGAGATCTCGGACCGCTGGCGCGGCTACAAGGACGTTGCCGACTCCCGCCATCTCGCGAACCGGGTCGAGGCCGAGGTGGTCGAGGCGCTGGTCAGCGCCGTGCGCGCGGCCTACCCGCGCATCTCCCACCGTTACTACGCGATGAAGGCGCGCTGGCTCGGCATGGACAGGCTCGCGCACTGGGATCGCAATGCGCCGCTGCCCGAGAAACCCGATCAGGTCTATACGTGGCGCGATGCCGAGCGGATCGTGCTCAATGCCTATGCCGGCTTCGCGCCGCGCATGGCCGAGATCGCTGAGCCCTTCTTCAGGAAGGGCTGGATCGACGCGCCCGTGCGCGACGGCAAGGCCTCCGGAGCGTTTTCCCACCCGACCACGCCGTCGGTGCACCCATACATCCTGCTCAACTACCAGGGCAAGCCGCGCGATGTGATGACGCTAGCGCACGAGCTCGGTCACGGCGTTCACCAGGTGCTCGCCGCGCCGCTCGGACCGCTGCTCGCGCCGACGCCGCTGACCCTCGCGGAGACCGCCTCAGTTTTCGGCGAGATGCTGACCTTCAAGGCGCTGCTTGCCTCGGCAGCCAATCCACGCGAGCGCAAAGCACTCATCGCGCAGAAGGTCGAGGACATGATCAATACGGTCGTGCGCCAGATCGCGTTCTACACCTTCGAGCGCAAGGTGCATCTGGCACGCCGCGAGGGCGAGCTGACCGCAGACATGATCGGTGAACTGTGGATGTCCGTGCAGGGCGAGAGCCTCGGCCCTGCGATCGAGCTGAAGCCCGGCTACGAGGTCTTCTGGTCCTATGTCCCGCACTTCATCCATTCGCCCTTCTATGTCTATGCGTATGCCTTCGGCGACTGTCTCGTGAACTCGCTCTACGGGCTCTACCAGGAGGCGCACCCAGGTTTTGTCGAGAAGTACTTCGACATGCTCAAGGCGGGCGGCTCCAAGCATCACACGGAGCTGCTGGCGCCGTTCGGTCTCAATGCCGCGGAGCCGACATTCTGGGCCAGGGGCCTCTCCGTCATCGAGGGCATGATCGACGAGCTGGAGCAGATGGATAGGGTCGCTTGAGTTTGGATGATTGGATCGCCACAAGCACACCATGTCCCTTCTCCCCGTCCGATACGGGGAGAAGCTTAGGATGAGGGGCAGGGACCTGCGCTGACAAGCGCGTTGGCCGCCACCCCTCACCCCGACCCTCTGCCCGCACGCGGGGAGATGGGGGAGTCAGAGCTTCAACTGCGGCCGCTTGATCTCGTAGAGCATCAGGGCTGTCGCGATCGCGAGGTTGAGCGAGTCGAGGCGCCCCGCCATGGGGATCTTGACGAGGCGATTGCAGACAGCCGCCGCCTCGTCCGAGAGGCCGGGACCTTCGCGGCCCATGAGCAGCAGGGGCGGACCCACATAGGCAACATCCCGGAAGTCGGCCGTTGCATCGAGATGCGTACCGATGCGATCGCCGGGCCAGCTTGCCGCCCAAGCGATGAAAGCCGCGCGTTCTGCTCTCGCGAGCGGCACAGCGAAGAGCGATCCCATGGTGGCGCGCACGGCCTCACGCTGATAGGGGTCGCAGCAATTGCCGATCAGGATGATGCCGTCGGCGCCGACAGCGTCGACCGTGCGGATGATGGTGCCGAGATTGCCCGGATCGCGGATCTCCTCGAGGGCTACCCAAAGGGCAGACTTCGCAAGCGACTTCGTGCTCGGCAGCTCGGCCCATTGCTGCCTGAAAACACCCATCAGGTTCTGCGGGTTTTCTTTCGCCGCCAGCTTCTCCAGTACGGCCTGTGAGACTTCGAGCCCCTCCGTGCCTTCGCTGAGGGCCCAGTCAATGAGGTCGCGCTGCGCGCGGCTCTCGCGCGCTTGCGCGCCATGGACGAGGATTTGCGGCCGCCAGCCATGCGCGCGGGCTGTCATGAGGACTGAAGCGCCCTCGGCAACGAATAGTCCCGTCTCGCGGCGCGCCTTGCGCATATCGAGTGAGCGGATGAGCTTGACCCGGTCGTTCGTCAGGCTGGTGACGACGCGCGAGGCCGGCGGCCGGCGGTGGTCAGATCGCGAGGTCATGGCCCCACCAGCGCGTGAAGAGCGATGTCGGCACGGCGCGCGCGCCACCCTCCTCGCGGATCGCAAGCTCGCCGCTCTCGAAGCGTCCGACCTTCGCAGCCAACATCTCGCGGCAGAGCTGATCGAGCATCAGCGCCGAGGCCCGGATCGCGTATGCTGTGAGGATCAGCGCGCTGCGCGGCCCGGCGACGAGCGCAGCGCAGGTGCGCAGCAAGTCGGGAAGATCTATGAAGAGATCCCAGGTCTCGTTGTTGGGGCCGCGGCCGAACTTCGGCGGATCGATGAGGATGATGTCGTACGTCCGCCGGCGCCGCACCTCGCGCTGGACGAACTTGCGGGCATCATCCAGAATCCAGCGTACGGGCGCGTCTTTCAGAGCCGAGGCAGCCTGGTTCTCCCTGGCCCAGGCAATGGCCTTCTTCGAGGCATCGACGTGGGTCACCTCGGCGCCGGCGTGCGCCGCGAGCAGCGTTGCCGCGCCGGTATAGCCGAAGAGATTGAGCACGCGCGGGCGCTCGGGCCCGCTCTGCAGCTTCAAGGCCGCGAGCATCCAGCGCCAGTGCGGAAGCTGCTCGGGGAAGATGCCGAGATGGCGGAAGGCACTGAGCCGGCAGGTCAGCGTGACGACATTCTCGAGCCGCACGGGCCAGCTCTCGGGCACCGGCTTGCTCGTCCGCCAGCGGCCGCCTTCTTCATCGCCACTGGCGGCGAAGACGGCGTGGGCGCCGGTCCAGGTCGCCTCATCGGCCAGACGTCGCCATAACGCCTGCGGCTCCGGCCGGTCGACGATTATCTTGCCGAAGCGCTCGAGCTTGCGGCCCCCACCACTGTCGATGAGCCGATAGTCCGCAAAGCCATTGCTCTCGATGATACTGAGAGCCGCCGGCATCGGCGGCTGGCGCGGGGCGGGGCTGGGCCGGGGCTTGGACATGATGCGTGGCGTTCCGTAGCGTTGCGGCAGACATAGAGGCTCGCTGCTGGCGCCGCAACGCCCGAAACACGAGGCAAGGCTCCCCTACCGACCGAATTAACGGTAATTGCATGGGGTTGCTGCTGCGGCCTTCTCCGCAGCAGGTGGGTGGCGGTGGTACGCAACAGGATGCGGAACGCATGAAGGTCGTGGTCACGGGCGGCGCCGGCTTCATCGGCTCGACACTCTGCCGGCACCTCGTCGCCGAGCAGGGATTCGAGGTCGTCAACATCGATTGTCTCACCTATGCGGCCAACCTCCGCTCGCTCGATCCGATTGCCAACCGCGCCGGCTATCGGCTCGTGCGCGCGAATATCCGCGACCGGATGGCCATGGATGCCATTCTCGCGCAAGCCGGGCCCGATGCGATCATGCATCTCGCCGCGGAGAGCCATGTCGACCGCTCGATCACCGGCCCGGGGTCATTCATCGAGACGAACATCGTCGGCACCTACACGCTGCTGGAAGCCGCACGCGCCTATTGGCAAGGGCTCTCGGAGGCCAAGCGCCGCACCTTCCGTCTCCTCCACGTCTCGACGGACGAAGTGTTCGGCAGCGCGGCGCCGGATGCCTTCTTTCATGAGGCCACGCCCTATGCGCCGAACTCCCCCTACGCGGCGAGCAAGGCCGCGGCGGATCATCTCGTGCGCGCATGGCACGAGACCTATGGCCTTCCCACGCTGACCGCGCTCTCATCGAACAACTACGGGCCCTATCAGTTTCCGGAGAAGCTGATCCCAAACATGCTGATCAAGGCGCTCGAGGGATCGTCCCTGCCGATCTACGGCGATGGCCGCAACGAGCGCGACTGGCTGTTTGTCGAGGATCACGTCCGGGCGCTCCTCCTTGTGCTCCAGCGCGGCCGGGTTGGCGAGACCTACGCGATCGGCGCCCGCGCGCCCCGCAGAAACATCGAGGTGGTGGAGAAAGTCTGCGAGACACTCGATCGCCTGCGCCCGGCCGCGCGCCCCTATCGCGAGCAGATCACCTTCGTCGCCGATCGGCCGGGCCACGACCGCCGCTATGCGATCGACCCCACGAAGATCGCGCGCGAGCTTGGCTGGCGTGCCGAGACAACCTTCGAGTGCGGCATCGCGCGCACCGTCACCTGGTATCTCGACAATGAGAGCTGGTGGCGCCCGCTGCGAGACAGCGTCTACCGTGGCGAGCGCCTTGGCTTGGTCTCGAACCCTAAAGACCGCCCGCGTTGAACGTGTCGCACTGCTGAAGCTGGCCCGAATCTAATCCGCGACGGAACCAGCGAACGCGCTGTTCCGATGACCCATGCGTAAAGGCCTCGGGAACGACGCGGCCCTGCGTCCGCTTTTGGATCATGTCATCGCCGATTGCGGCGGCCGCGCGGAGGCCTTCCTCGACGTCGCCTGGCTGCAGCCGCTTCTTGACTTGGTCATTGAGGGCCGCCCACACGCCTGCGAGGCAGTCGGCCTGCAGTTCCATGCGCACTTGGAGCGCGTTGGCCTGACGCTCAGGAATGTGCTGTTTCGCTCGCTGTACCGTGACCGCGATGCCAAGCAGGTTCTGCACGTGATGGCCGACCTCATGCGCGATGACGTAGGCCTGCGCGAAGTCGCCCGGCGCGCCAAAGCGGCGGTGCAGATCATTGAAGAAGGCGAGGTCGAGGTAGACCTTGCGATCCAACGGGCAATAGAAAGGGCCCATCTGGGCAAGGCCGGTGCCGCAGGCCGAATTCGTCGCACCGCGGAACAGAACGAGCCGCGGCTCCTCGTACGTGCGCCCGATGGACCGGAACACATGGCTCCAGACATCTTCCGTATCGGCGAGTACGCGGCGCACGAAGCGCACCGTCTCATCATCGCCGGCCCGCTCCTGCTGCGGTGCCCCACGGCTTCCGGGCAGGCCCGGAATGTCGAACGGATTGGTGCTGCCGCCGGGCCGGTCCGTGCGCTGGTTCTGCGGGAGATCGGGGAAGTTGAAGCCGCCGTTGCCGTCGCGCAGGAGATCGAGTGGGTTGATGCCAAGAAGCAGCATGATCGCGCCGATGATCAGCAGCGTCGTTATGCTGAAGCCGCCGCCACGGCCCATGGGGATCGGGATCTGGACGCCCCGGCCGCCGCGATTGCCCGGAAAGTTGAAGCCGCCGCCCTGACCGCGCCGGTCCTCGACGTTGCTGCTCTCGCGATCCGATTCATCGTAGCGCATGATGGTCCTTCTGACCGCGGCCCGACCGCGCCGCAAGGCGATGGCGGCCAAGCGGCTGGCCGTTAAATCAACTCAGCACGCGGGCAGGGCCGCTACAAGGGGCGCCGCCCGGCCTCGGTTGCTGGGCCTCAACTGCGCGTGCTGCACGCGCGGCCCGCGATACGGAAGACGCCCCGCTCCTGTGCGTCGAGGCGGTCGACGAGACCGACTTCCCAGTCCAGATACGCGCGCGCGGCCTCGGCATTGCCGTCGTGACGCTGGTGCGTATGGAATACGAAGTCGATCCGATCCCGGTCGGGCGGGTTGTCGGGGGTGGCGTTGAGGGTCTGCCCATCGGCGCGCCAGGCTTCAGCGCCACCCGCAAGCACGGAGATCTCTCCGACGCCAAGTTCAGCGAGATCGATGCTGGCGGCTGCCGCGATCTCGGGAGCGTCAGCGATCAGGATCACCGGCTGGGCAGTGTCCGCAATCGCCGCAGCCAGCCGCGGGCGCGTCGCCCAGATCGATCCCGGGATGTGTCCGTCCCGGTAGTCCTGGCTGGCCCTGAGATCCAGAGCTATGCCGCCGCCGGACCAGAGGAACGCCGATAGCCCTTGCGGGGTGACGGCATGAAGTGCGGCGGCTCGCGCTTTCAGCATCTCCGGGCCGCGCGCCCACCGGTCCGCCGGGATTGCGGCGCCGATCGTTGCGGCGTTGTCGCGGTCCTCGAGCACGCAGGCCTCATGGCCGAGCTGGCGCAACCACGCGGCCACCATCGGCGCGCGGACGCCTTCGCCGTCGGCGAGGACGAGGCGCGCGCCCTTGACGCCGATCCACTGGTCCGTGGCCTGCTGTAGCTGGCCGCCCGGCGCGTGGACGAAGCCGGCGAGGGGGGCTGCCGCAACCTCCTCCGCCGTGCGCACGTCGAGCAGGTAGGTGGTGCGGCGGGGGTCCGCGAGCCAGGCGCGCACATCGGCGGCAGTTACGGCACGGACGCCGCATCTGGCTGCGTGCTCGGCGGCACGGGTGCGGCGCTCGGCAAGCTGGTCGGGGCTGAGAGTGGGCTGCGGATATTTCCGCGCTGCGCCGCGCTCGACCTGATAGCCGGCAAGGAACCAGCCCTGCGTGCCGTTCTCGAGCGCCACGACGTCGTTTGGCACGCCGAGGTCGATCAGCGTCTGGGCGCCGATGATCGAGCGCGTGCGGCCGGCGCAGTTGACCACGATCCGCGTCTTCGGATCGGGCGCGATCGCATCAATGCGCAGCGCCAGCTCGCCGTTGGGACAGCTGATCCCGCCAGGGATGTTGAAACGCTGGTATTCGGCGAAGGTGCGGCCGTCGACGATGACGATATTGTCGCCGCGCTTCTGCATGGCCACGAGCTCGTCGGCGGTGATGCGTGGTGTGTGCCGCTCGAGCTCGACCAGCTCGCCGAAGGTCTTGGATGGCAGGTTGACGCCGTCGAAAAGCGTATAGCCGGCCGCGGTCCATCCCGGCGCCCCACCCTCCATGATTGCGACGTCGGTGTAGCCGAGGCCCTTGGCGCGCTTGGCCGCGCGCCCTGCAACTCCATCCCCGTCGTCGATGAGGACGAGGCGAGTATTCCGGCGCGGCACCAGCCGCTCGATGTCGATCTCAAAGCGGCTGTAGGCGAGGGGCACGGCAAAGAAGGGGTGTCCGTCGGCGTATTGTCCAGCCTCGCGCACGTCGAGGAGCGCGATCTCCTCGCCATCGGAGAGCATCGTCTTCACGGTCCGGGCGGGAATCGCCTTCACCATCGTTTACCTCATGCCGTCTCGCAATCAGGGGGAACGGGGGCACTATAGCAGGCGCCTCGGCGCCGTGTCGCCCGGTGAGGGCATGGGGTCCCGCGGCAGATGCGGGTGACCTGCGCGCAAACGCCCTGTGGCCGCCCCGGGTGCAGGTGCCTATAAGCAGGCCCGGCGGGTGGCCGTCCGTGCGCGCTCCCAGCGATTGACGAGAAGCTGACGAAAGGCTCGGGGCCGGCATGTCGCGCACATTTCTGGTCGTCTTCACGGGGCTGCTGCTCGCCCTGAACGCCTTCTCCTGCGACATCACGCTGCCGGCGTTCTGGTCCATGGAGCGGAGCCTCGGCGCGCCCATCGAGCAGGTGCAGGCCGTCATTCCTGTCTTTCTCTTCTGCTCGGCAGTCGGCCAGCTTGTGTTCGGGCCCGCCTCGGATGCTTACGGGCGCAAGCCGGTGATCCTGGCCGGTGTCGCCCTCTACATCGCCGGCGCGCTGATCGCGGCGGCTGCCGATACGCTGACGGTCGCACTCTATGGCCGGGCCTTGCAGGGTTTCGGCAGCGCCTGCGGGGCCGTGATCGCCCGTGCATTGCTCCGCGACGTCCATTCGGGACCGGAACTGGCGCGTACCATGGCGTTCGCGAGTTCCGTGATCGCACTCGGCCCGATCATCGCACCGCTCGTCGGCTACGGGCTGGTTGTCGTCGGCGAGTGGCGCGGCGTTTTCGTCGGCATGGCACTCTATGGCGCCGGCCTTGCGGCCATGGTGCTGACGCGGCTCGAGGAGACCAACGTCGCACCGGATCGCTTGGCCGTCGCGCCGGCCCGCCTCGCGGTCGCGATCGGACGCGTGTTCACCAACCGGCAGTCCCGATATTTTGTGCTGCTCTCCGGGATCAACTCGTTCGCGATCCTCTCCTATGTCACGAACGCCCCGCGGCTCTACAAGAGCGCCTTCGAGATCGAGGGGCTCGCGTTCACCGCGCTGTTTGCCGCGACCGGGGCGGGCATCATCGCGGGCCAATACCTGAACGCGCGCCTCATTGCCCGCCTTGGCGTGATGGCTGCGACGCGCTCCGCCGCTCTCGTGCTGTGCTCGATGGCGATTAGCATCGCCCTGCTGAGCCAGCTCGGCCTCATCAGCCTCCTCACGTTTGCCGGGCTCATGCTCGTCTACAACGCGTCCTTCCTGGTCGTGATGTCGAACGCGGTGAGCCTTGTCATCGACCCGCACCGTGAGATTGCCGGGGTCGCGTCCTCGACAGTCGGGTTCGTCTCGCAGCTCGTCTCGAGCCTGCTGGTGTTCCTGACGCTCCCGCTGTTCCAGGGCCGGCTGCTGCCATGGTCGCTCGGCATGGTCGTTGTCACGGTCATCGTCGCAGCCGCGGTGATGGCCTACCGGCCGAGGACGGATCATTAGCGCGCGGCGTTTAATATATCAGGCGCGCATCAATGCATTGCCGCGACGGACGTTCCATAGACAACGTCGCCGACTCAGTAGAAAGTCTCCAACGCAGGTTGGCGTGAGATCGTTCGGACGGTCCGCCCGCGCGCCGGGCGGCGCACATTGGGAAGGATCGCGCAAATGGACGCTACTGCAATCATTGTCATGCTTGTCGTGGGCGCCATCGCCGGCTGGCTCGCCAGCCTCGTTGTCGGTGGACCCTGGGGCCTCATCGGCTACATCGTCGTCGGTATCATCGGCGGCGTCGTTGGCGGGTGGCTGCTGAACGTTGCCAAGGTGAACATCAACCTCGGATCACCGATCCTCAATCAGATCGTCACGGGCGCCATCGGCGCCATTGTGCTCATTCTGATCGCACGGCTGATCTTGTAGCAGCGTGCTGATAAATCGTGTAATTCTCGGGCGGGCGCTGGTCACGGGCCCGCCCCTCTTGTTGAGAGAGCCCAAAAAGAGCACGTAAAGCCCGATGGTGACGGTTCTGGATACGACGGGGGGCAAGCGGCTCGGCGCCGCGCGCCACCCCGAGAAGGCAGCGCGGCCTGATACGCCCGTTCTGCGCAAGCCCGAGTGGATCCGCGTCAAGGCGCCGGGCTCGCCGGTCTACAGCGAGACTCGCAGCATTGTCCGCCAGCACAGCCTTCATACGGTCTGCGAGGAGGCAGGCTGCCCGAACATTGGCGAATGCTGGAGCCAGCGCCACGCGACCATGATGATCATGGGCGACACCTGCACGCGGGCCTGCGCCTTCTGCAATGTCGCGACGGGCATTCCGAAGCCGCTCGACCCCGACGAGCCGCGTAACGTCGGCGAGGCGGTGGCCAAGCTCGGGCTCAATCACGTGGTCATCACGTCGGTCGATCGGGACGACCTGCCGGACGGGGGCGCGCACCATTTCGCCGAGGTTATCCGTTCGATCCGCGAACGCGCGCCGGCGACCACCATCGAGGTGCTGACGCCGGACTTCCTGCGCAAGGACGGCGCGCTCGAGGTTGTGATCGCGGCGCGCCCCGATGTCTTCAACCACAACCTCGAGACCGTGCCGGGCCTTTACCCGAGCATCCGGCCGGGCGCGCGCTATTTCCATTCGCTGCGGCTGCTGCAGCGTGCAAAAGAGCTCGATCCGACGATTTTCACCAAGTCGGGCATCATGGTTGGGCTCGGCGAGGAGCGCGAGGCGGTGCTGCAACTCATGGACGACCTGAGGACGGCAGACGTCGATTTCCTCACCATCGGCCAGTACCTCCAGCCGACGCGCAAGCACGCCGAGGTCAAGCGCTTTGTCACGCCCGATGAGTTCGAGAGCTACAAGCGCACGGCTCAGGCCAAGGGCTTCCTGCTCGTCTCGTCGAGCCCGCTCACACGCTCGAGCTACCACGCCGATGCGGACTTTGCCCGGCTCAAGGCGGCGCGCGCCGCACAGGTCGGCTGACGTGACTGTCTTTCAGAGACACCGCGCTTTGGAACGTGCGGCGCGCCATTCGCCTCTCCCGTTTGGGGAGGCGTTAGGGATAGCGGGAGGCCCTTCCGCTATGGCTCTGGAGACCCCCCCTCCTCACCTCCCCCACAAGGGGGGACGGACAAGGGCTGTGGGTCTCGGTCATGGGCTGCGCTGAACCATGCCTTCCTTCGAGACCCGCCGGCGGGTGCCTTTCAGCACGCACGAGATGTTTGACCTTGTCGCCGATGTCGAGCGCTATCCCGAGTTCGTGCCGCTCTGCGAAGGTCTGCGCGTGCTCTCTCGCGGCGGCGAGGGTGATCGACGCACGCTCGTTGCCGCCATGGATGTCGGCTACAAAGGGATCCGCGAGACCTTCACGAGCCGCGTGGCGCTCGACCGGATCGTCCCGAGCGTGCGCACGGATCTGGTCGATGGGCCCTTCACCCGCCTCATCAACAGATGGGACTTTGCCGAAATCTCGGGCGGGTGCGAGGTGAGGTTCTTCATCGACTACGAGTTCAAGTCGATGCTTCTGCAGATGCTTGTCGGCGGGCTCTTTCAGCAGGCGTTCGGACGGTTCGCTGAAGCCTTCGAGGAGCGTGCGCACGCGATCTACGGCCGCCGCGTCAGCTCGGTTTGAACTGGCTCTCGTTTTCGCCCGCGCGCGCGAGCGCATCGACCAGCTCGAAGGCCACTGCGACCGTCGCCATGCGGACCTGATGCCGGCCGATGTCGCCGAAGCGGCATTCGCGATGAATGGGCGGCTTGCCGCGCCGCTTGGCCGCGAGATGGACGAGGCCGACGGGCTTTTCCGCACTGCCGCCGCCTGGCCCGGCGACGCCCGTCACGGCGACGGCGATGTCCGCGCGGGAATGGGCGAGGGCGCCCGCTGCCATGGCCAGCGCCACCTCCTTGCTGACCGCGCCATGCGCCGCGATCATCTCCGAAGGGACGCCAATCAGCTCGGTCTTGGCCTCGTTCGAGTAGGTGACGAAACCGCGATCCACGACGTGCGATGAGCCCGCGACCTCGGTCAGCACCCCGGCGATCAGGCCGCCTGTGCAGCTCTCGGCCGTCGCGAGCATGAGCTTGCGCGCCCTGAGCGTGGCGAGAAGGGTCTCCGCGGTGCGGATCAGATCTTCAGGAAACATGGGGTGCATCCGACGCAAAGGAGGAGGCCCGTGGACCGGGCGCTCGCTGTCAGTTTGAAACTTCGGGCAAGTTCTTTCAATATCGCGGCTGTCATTCGCGCCCTCGGCATTGCCACAGGAGGACACATGAGACTCGCACTTGCGGCACTCGTTACTGCACTGCTCTCAGCAGGAGCCGTGGCGCAGCATCATGGTCACCAGCGGCACGCGCCCGCTCCGTACGCCGGCCAGCAGCATCGTGCCATCAAGGCGCTCAGCGAGCAGCAGATCGATGACCTGAAGCAGGGCCGCGGCATGGGCCTCGCGCTCGCCGCGGAGCTGAACGGCTATCCAGGTCCATTGCACGTCCTGGAACTCCAGGATCAGCTGCAACTTACATCAAATCAGCGCGAGCGATTTCAGCGCCTCTTCGAGAGCATGCGGGCGGAGGCCATTGCGGCCGGCGACGTGCTCATCGCTCGCGAGCGGGCGCTGGACCAGGCATTCGCCGAAGGCAGGATGACGCCCGATCTGCTGGCCTCTCTGACCGCCCAGATCGGCGACGCCCAGGGCCGGCTCAGGGCCGTTCATCTGAAATACCACCTCACCTCAGCGGATCTGCTGTCGCACGATCAGCGGCGGCGCTATGCTGATTTGAGAGGCTATCGCTGAATTGTCGAAGGAACGCTATGACCGCCAAGCTCACTACTGACGCCAAAGGCCTTTACGTCATCGCGGCGACGCCCTTCCACGACGACGGCCGCATCGACTTCGAGAGTATCGACAGCCTCGTCGACTTCTACCTCGCCTGCGGCGTGCAGGGCATGACCATTCTCGGTGTCATGGGCGAGTTCCAGAAGCTCTCTGAAAGCGAGACCCTCGACGTTTCGCAGCGATTTATCAAGCGGACGGCAGGGCGGGTTCCGATCATTGTCGGCGTCTCGAATCCGGGCACGTTCCAGCTCGTGAAGACGGCGCGCGCCGTCATGGAGATGGGCGCGGCCGGTGTCATGGCCATGCCCATCCGCGGCCTCACGACGGAGACGTCCGTCGAGAACTACCTGCGCTCGATCCTGACGGCGCTCGGGCCGTCGATCCCGGTCTGTATCCAGGACTACCCCAAGCTCACTGATGTCTACTTCAGTGCCGACTGCTTCGTGCGCCTCGTCGATGCCTTCCCGCAGATTGCCATGCTCAAGCACGAGGACATGCCCGGCCTGAGCAAGCTTTCGGCCATCCGCAAGGCGTGCGACGGCAAGGCGCGTCGCTACATTCCGATCCTCTGCGGCAACGGCGGCATCCATCTGCCGCAGGAATATCTGCGCGGCGCCGACGGCGCCATGACCGGCTTTGCCTTCCCGGACATGATGGTTCAGATGCACGCGCTGTTTGCCGCCGGCAAACCCGAGGAGGGCGAGGATCTCTATGACCTCTACCTGCCGCTGCTGCGTCATGAGCTGCAGCCGGGCGTCGGCCTGCCGCTCAGGAAGGAGATCCTGAAGCGCCGCGGCGCCATCCGCTCGGCTGCGATCCGCGCCCCGGGGCCGAAGCTCGATGCCACTGACCTTGCGGAGCTGGACCGCCTCCTCGCCCGCCTCGAAAAGAAGACGGGCCAGCCGATCACAACCATCCGCAGGGGCTAGCGTGGTAATTTCGAAATCCGCCGCCACTTTGCGGTAGGTGTCGAAGGCGGACTTCGGAATCTGGCCCCCACTAGAAACATAGGCTTGCGAGTGTCCTTTCGATCGCGAAGTTCGTTCGAGAGCCCGCTGCAGATGGTGACGGGCTTTGCGAGCGGGACACTAGGTGCGCCCATCCGGCCACCGCGGGGCCAGGATATGTTGCCCTTGCGCCACGCCTAGTGCGGCGGTGTGGACGCAATGGTGTCGGCGGGCGCGCGTGCCTCTCTCGCAAATGCCATTATGGCGCCTTAGACATTTCCGCCAGGGAGCTGGCGGGTCTCGCATATACGGGTGGGAGTTCAAGCAGATGTCGCGTCTGGCGCGCCCGGTCGCGCAAGCGAAGGCGACCTATGACGTCGTCGTGGTCGGCTCGGGCTATGGTGGTGGCGTCGCGGCGTCGCGCCTCGCGCGGATCGGGCTCAAGGTCGCGGTCCTGGAGCGCGGGCGCGAGTACCTGCCCGGCGCGTTCGCCGAGACCCTGCTCGCCGCCAGCACGGCCATGCAGATCAACGGCAAGGGCCGCCAGATCGGCGCACCAGACGCCCTTTTCGATCTGCGCGTCGGCAAGGACGTCCACGCGCTCGTCGGCTGCGGGCTCGGTGGCACGTCGCTGATCAACGCAAACGTCTGCTTGACGCCCGACGTGATGGTCCTTGAGGACGAGGCGTGGCCCGAGGAAATCCGCATCGATCACCGCCTGAACGTCGGCTTCCACCGCGCCCGCCAGATGCTGTCGCCGGAGCCGCTGCCCTTGTCGGTCACGCCGACGAAGCTTGCATCACTCGACCGCGCCAGCCAGGCGATCGGCCATCACGTCGAGCGCGTGCCGCTGCACGTCGCCTTCCATGAGAAGACCAATGCGGCGGGCGTGATCCAGCCCGCGTGCACGTACTGCGGCGACTGCATGTCCGGCTGCAATGTGGGCGCCAAGACGACCGTCCATTCGACCTACCTCACGGACGCGGTCAATCACGGCGCCGAGCTCTTCACGGGCGCCCATGTGCGGCTCGTGGAGCGGAGCGGTAGCGATCTCTGGCGCGTCGTGTTCCGCCGGATCGGCGACAAGGACAGCCACGTGCCGGTCGGGGCCGTCACGGCGGCGATGGTCGTCCTCGCTGCCGGCACGCTCGGCACGGCCGAGATCATGATGCGCTCGCGCGAGAATGGCTTGCGCGTCTCCGATCGCCTGGGCTGGCGTTTCTCGACGAACGCCGATGTCATGTCCTTCGGCTATGGCTACGACAAGCCGGTCAACTCGGTCGGCATCGGCCGCTCGGGAAAGGCCCGCGTGGCGCCGCCGGGCCCGGCCGTGGTCGGGCTCATCGACCTGCGCCGCCGCCGCGATCCGCTCGACCGGATGGCCCTCGTCGAGGCGACCGTTCCGAGCGTTGTGGCGCGCCTCATGCCGATGCTGCTCGCCACGGGCGCCACGCTCGCGCCCGAGGAGGCGGGCGGCGGCCTCGCCGGTCTCCTGGCCGACGTGCGGCGCAATGCCGAGAGCTTCTTTGCCGGCGCCTATCAGGGGCCGGTCCACCACAGCCATGCCTTCCTCGCGGTCGGCCACGACGGGGCGGCGGGGCGCATCCTCTACGAGGATGACACGGCGGCCATCCACTGGCCCGATGCCGGCGACGAGCCGGTCTTCACGCACATCTCGGCCATGCTGCGGAAAGGCGTAGCCGCCAATGGCGGCACGTATGTGCCGAACCCCGTCAGCAGCAAGTGGCTCGGCGGCGACCTCATGACGGTGCATCCGCTCGGCGGCTGCGCCATGGGCCGCGATCGCGACAGTGGCGTCGTTGACCACAAGGGCCGCGTCTTCGACGGCGATCCCACCCGGCGCGCCGACGCCGTGCACGACGGGCTCTTCATCTGCGATGGCTCGGTCATCCCACGATCACTCGGCGTGCACCCGCTCTTCACCATTACGGCCATTGCTGAGCGTGCCATGATGCTCTTTGCCCGCGAGCACGGACTGGCGCTCGACGTGACGCCGCGCGTCGATGCGCCGAAGCGCGACTTCAGGGCCGAGTTGACGACCAATGGCGGCGCTACCTCGCGCGTCGGCCGCCTGCTCGGCCGCGCGGCATCCGCTTGAGGAATAGCTCATGCGCCTGTCCTCCAGTCTCGACGAGCTGAAGCCGGCGTACGACGCGATCGTCGTCGGCTCGGGCTATGGCGGCGGTGTCGCGGCGTCGCGCCTCGCGCGCATCGGCCTCAAGGTTGCGGTCCTCGAGCGCGGTCGCGAGTTCGCACTCGGCACCTTCCCGGACACGTTGGAAGAAGCGACGGCGGAGCTGCAATACACCCTCGGCGACAAGCGCATCGGGCGCCGGCTGGGCCTCTACGATCTGCATCTCGGGCGCGACATGCACGTGCTCACGGGCTGCGGTCTCGGCGGCACGTCGCTCATCAACGCCAATGTCTCGCTGCCGCCCGATCCGCGCGTGTGGGAGGATCCCTGCTGGCCGCCCTCGCTTCTCGCCGAGGGCACGTTGGAGGAAGGCTTCCAGCGCGCGACGCGGATGCTGCGCCCCGTGCCCTACCCGAATACCGTGCGCCTCGACAAGCGCGCCCGCCTCCAGGCTGCGGCTGGCGCGCTCGGCACTGAAATGTCGACCGTGCCGATCAACGTCACGTTCGCTGCTGGTCCGAATGCCGCGGGTGTCGAGCAGCCCGCCTGCACACTCTGTGGGGACTGCTGTTCGGGCTGCAATGTCGGCGCAAAGAATACCGTGCAGATGACCTATCTGCCGGACGCCGTGCGTCACGGTGCCGAGATCTTCACTGAGGCAACCGTCAGCCACGTGCGCAAGGAGAGCGAGGGCTGGCGCGTGTTCTTCACGCCGACGCGCAACCGGCGTGACGAGTTCGGTCAACCCGAACGCTCGGTCTTCGCGAGCATTGTGGTACTCGGTGCAGGCGCGCTCGGCTCGACGGAGATCCTGCTGCGCTCGCGCCAGGAGGGGCTCGCGCTCTCCGACCGGCTCGGCGAGCGCTTCACCGGCAATGGCGACGTGCTCGCCTTTGCCTACAATGGTGATCTGCCGGCGAACGCCGTCGGCATCGGTCATCCACCGCGATCGGGCGTCGCGCCGCCGGGGCCGTGCATCACCGGCGCCATCGACCTGCGCGCGGCGCGCCGGCTCGAGGACGGCATGATCATCGAGGAAGGCGTGCTGCCCTCCGGCCTCGCCGAGATCCTGCCCGCGACCTTCTCGGTCGCCTCACGCCTCTTCGGCCGCGATACCGACACCGGCCTCATCGATGCCGTGCAAGAGCAGACGCGGCGCCTCGACAGCATCCTTCTCGGCGCCTGGCGCGGCGCCATGCACAATACCCAGACCTTCCTGGTGATGGCCCATGATGATGGCAAGGGCCGCCTCGTCATGCGCGGCGACGAGATCCAGGTCGATTGGCCCGGCGCCGCCGGCCAGCGCGTCTTCAGCGAGATCGAGGCCGTTCTCATCAAGGCGGCAGCCGCCAATGGCGCCACCTACATCCGCAATCCGATCCAGAACACGTTCCTCGGCAAGAACCTCATTACCGTGCACCCGCTTGGCGGCTGCAGCATCGGCATGGACCGCACCCAGGGTGTGGTCGACGATACCGCGCGCGTGTTCGATGCCGCGGCAGCAGATCCCCAGGCCGTGCACAAGGGCCTTTATGTCTGCGACGGCGCCATCATCCCGCGCCCGCTCGGCGTTAATCCACTGCTGACCATCACGGCACTCGCCGAGCGGGCGATGATCCATCTTGCCCGCGACCTCGGCCGCGGCCTCACCGATGCGCCCATGCCGAATGCTTCGATCATCTCGCTCATCCCAGCGCCGGAGGAGCGCGCGCCGGTCGGCGTGACCTTCACCGAGCGGATGCGCGGCTTCATCGCGGACAGCAGCGACGGCAACTATGAGGCCGCGGCCAAGGCGGGCGAAGTCATCGACCAGCACTTCGCCTTCACGGTCACGGTCCGCATCGATGATATCGACGCCTTCCTCAAGGACCCCGAGCACGCGGGAACACTCACCGGCACGGCCGAGGCGCCGCACCTTTCGCCCGAGCCGCTCGACATCTCCGAGGGCCGATTCAACCTGATGCGCCGCGACGAAGAGAACGTCGAGACCCGGCGTTTCGAGTACAAGATGCTGCTGACGGCGCGCAACGGACGCCGCTTCCGTTTTGCTGGTCACAAGGTCGTGCACAACGATCGTCTGCCGGGGGACCTCATCCGTGACACGACGACGCTCTTCGTCACGCTCACGGACGACGATGGGGGAGGGCGGGGCAGCCGCCAGCGGCTCGGCGTGCTCACGATCGCCTTGAGCGACTTCACCAAGCAGGTGCGGACCATCCAGGGCATCGGCGGCAGCGGCACGGCCGAGCGGGCGGCGGCCGTCGCCAAGTTCGGTGCCCTCTTCGCGAGCCAGCTTTTCGACATCTATGGCGGCATTTTTGCGCCGCTTCGCCGCTTCGACGGCACGCGCGCGCGCAAGAAGCGGGATCTGCGCGCCGGGGAGCCGGAAGTCCACAGCTTCATGACCAAGGACGGCAAGCGCTTGCGGCTCATCCGCTACGCGGGCGGCAAGAAGGGGCCGGTTCTCCTTTCGCACGGGCTTGGCGTGTCGAGCCTCATCTTCACCATCGATACGATCGACACGAACCTCGTCGAGTACCTGGTCGCCGCCGGCTATGACTGCTGGCTCATCGACTATCGCGCCTCGATCGACCTGCCCTACGCGCGCGATCTCTGGACGGCGGATGATTGCGCGCGCGAGGACTACCAGCCGGCCGTGGACCTCATCCGCAAGGTGACAGGCGCCGAGAGCGTCCAGGTCATAGCGCACTGCTTCGGCGCGACGACGTTCGTGATGGCCATGCTCGGCGGCTGGCTCACGGGCGTGCGCTCGGCAGTGATCTCGCAGATCGCGACCGATGTCGTCGTGCCATATTTCCCGCAGCGGCTACTGGCGCAGTTGCGGGCGCCCTCGCTCTTCTCGGCCATGGGCCTCGATCATGTCAACGCGCGCGCGACGACGGCGGACGGCATCGCCGGCCGGGTGGCCGATGGGCTGATCCGCGTGTTTGTCCCCTTCCGGCGCGAGGCGCGCACGCGCAGTGCCACGTCGAACCGGATCACCGCGCTCTATGGCCAGCTCTATGAGACGGCGCAGCTCAACAACCTGACCTTTGAGATGGCGCTGCCGGAGATGTTCGGCGAGGCCAATATCGCCGCCTTCAAGCAGCTCGCGCTGATTGCACGCCGCCAGACCATCGCCGATGCCGCCGGAAGCGACACGTACCTGCCGCATCTTGAGCGCTTGGCCATTCCCATCGCGTTCATCCACGGCGCGCTCAACCGCTGCTTCCTCCCCGAGAGCACGGAGCGCACGGTCGCGCGGCTCGCCGCGAGAAATGGCCCGGACCTTTACACGCGTCATGTGATCGACGGCTACGGCCATATCGACTGCATCTTCGGCAAGAACGCCGCGAGCGACGTGTATCCGCACATGCTCGCGCATTTGGAGAAGACCGCGGAGGCTTAGGCGCGCGCCGACGCAGACCTGCTTCCCCCCATTGCCTTCGACGGGGAGAGCATCAGGGCGAGGCGCGGCCGCAGGACGGATGTCAGCGTTTGCCGCAGCCCCCGCCCTACGCCTCTCCCCGCGATCGGGGAGCGGGGAGGGAAGCGCTCTTCGTCCCTGCCCCCACGATGTCGATGAGCTCACGCAGGTGCGTGAGGCGCTGGACCTTCGGCCTGTCGGCTCCCTTGTCGAACTCGCCGCCGGCCGGAATGATGGCGCGCTTGAAGCCAAGCTTGTGCGCCTCGCGCAGCCGGGTGGTCATGTGCGCGGCCGGCCGCACCGCGCCAGAGAGGCTGATCTCGCCGAAGTAGACGTCATCGGGCGGGAGTGGCATGGCGAGCAGCGAGGAGACGAGCGCGGCGGCAGCCGCGAGATCGGCGGCAGGTTCCGCGATGCGCAGGCCACCCGCGACGTTCAGATAGACATCGGCTTGCGCGAAGCTCAGCCCGCAGCGTGCGTCGAGCACGGCGAGCAGCATGGACAGGCGGTTGGAGTCCCAGCCTACGGTCGCGCGACGTGGCGTGCCGAGCAAGGAGGGCGCCACCAGCGCCTGGAACTCGACGAGCAACGGGCGGCTTCCTTCAATGCCGGCGAACACGGCTGCACCCGGCGCACTGTTGTCGCGGTCGCCGAGGAAGAGCTCGGAGGGGTTCGCGACCTCGCGCAGTCCGCTGGCCACCATCTCGAACACGCCGATCTCGTCGGCCGGCCCGAAGCGGTTCTTCACCGCGCGCAGAATGCGGTAGGCATGGCCGCGGTCGCCTTCGAAGTAGAGCACGGTATCGACCATGTGCTCGATCACCTTCGGCCCGGCGATCTGGCCGTCCTTGGTGACATGGCCGACGAGCAGCATGGCCGCACCGGACTGCTTGGCGAAGCGGATGAGCGACTGCGAGGCCGCGCGCACCTGCGAGACCGTGCCCGGCGCGGCATCGAGGCCGTCGGCCCAGAGAGTCTGTATGGAATCGATGATCACCAAGTCGGGCCGCCGGCCTTGCTCGAGAGTGGCCAGGATGTTGGCGAGGTTCGTCTCGGCACCGAGCGCAACGGGCGCCGCGGCAAGGCCGAGCCGCTCGGCGCGCAGCCGCACCTGCGCCGCCGCTTCCTCGCCGGAAAAGTAGATGGCACGCCGCCCCGACTCGGCGAAGCGCGCGGCCACCTGCAACAGCAGCGTCGATTTGCCGATGCCGGGCTCGCCGCCGATCAGCAGCGCGGAGCCCGGCACGATGCCGCCGCCGGTCACGCGATCGAGCTCGGGCAGGCCAGTGGCGATCCGAGGTGCCTCGGCCGTGCTGCCGGAGAGCGTCTCGAGCGCCGCCGGCTTGCCCTTGGCCGAGCGCGTGAGCCCGCTGCCCGGCGCAGCGGCGAGGGCCGCGACCCCCGCCTCTTCGATGATGGTGTTCCACTCACCGCAGGCGGCGCACTTTCCCGCCCAGCGGGATGAGACGGCGCCGCAGGCCTGACAGACGAAGCTCGACTTGGCAGCCTTGGCCATCGGCTCTCCGTATTCCCGTTCGCAGTGCTGGATAGCCTGATTCTGTGCGAGCCTGCAGCAGCCGTCCCCGGCCCGCGCACGAGGTCGCCCTGGCTGCTCCATGCGCCGGCTCAGGGCACTGTCGCACGTCGTTGGCGGATGCTCTATAGCCTCAGTCAGCCCGATTGCCCACGCTCAAGGAACCTGCCATGGCGCCCCGCTTCCCTGCCGACATGCGCACGCCCGCCTACGTCCTCGACGTGGCCAAGCTCAAGCAGAACCTTGCAACCGCGGCCCGCATCAGGCGTGAGGCAGGCGCCAAAATCTTGCTCGCCACCAAGGCCTGGGCCATGCCGGCCGCCTTCCCGCTCATGCGCGACACCCTCGACGGCACGACCGCGAGCGGCGAGTATGAGGCGCGCCTCGGCCACGAGGAGTTCGGCAAGGAGGTGCACGTCTACGCCCCCGCCTACGGGCCGGGCGAGGTCGAGCGGCTGGTCGGCATCGCTGACCACATCTATTTCAACTCGCCCGGCCAGATGGCGCGCCATCTCGGCACGGTGCAGGCGGCGGGACGCAAGATCGGCATCCGAATCAATCCCGGATACTCCAATGCAACGCTCGGCGGCGCGCTCTACGATCCGTGCGCGCCGGGCTCGCGCTTCGGCACGACCATTGCCGAGATCGACAGGCTGCCCTGGGACCGGATCGACATCCTGCACACGCATGCGCTCTGCGAGTCGCTCGATGATGGCTCCGTCGGGCTCATCGAGCACGTCGGGCGCGCATTCGGTGCTTATGTCCGCAAGGTGAAGGCCGTGAATTTTGGCGGCGGGCACTTCATCAACAAGCCCGGTTACAATGTCGATCGCCTGATCGCGGCGCTGAAGGCCTTCCGCACCGAGTTCGGCGTCGATGTCATCCTGGAGCCGGGCGCCGGCCTTGTCGTCGATGCCGGATGGCTGGTCGCGACCGTTCTCGACATCCACCATAACGAGAAGGACATCGCCATTCTGGACACCTCGGCCTCGACCCATATGCCCGATGTGCTGGAGGTTCCTTACCGGCCCGGCATCATCGGCTCGGGTGAGCCCGGCGAGCTCGCTTGCGACTACATTCTCGGCGGCAAGACCTGCATGACCGGCGACGTGATCGGTGACTATTCGTTCGACAAGCCGCTGCAACCGGGTGACCGGCTCGTCTTCACGGACATGATGCAGTACTCGTTCGTGAAGAACACGACCTTCAACGGCACGCCGCTGCCGGATCTCGCCATGCTGGAGGAGGATGGCACCTACCGCGTGATCAGGTCTTTCGGCTACGAGGAATTCCGGCGTAGGCTGGGTTGATTGTCGTCGCAACTCAGAAAAACTGCGGAGGAAGCCATGGCGGGATTGCTCGAAGGTAAAGCGGCCCTGGTCACGGGCGGTGCGCGCGGCATCGGTCGGGCGGCGGCGCTCGCGTTCGCACGCGAGGGCGCGCGCCTTGTCGTATCGGATCTGCTGGCCGAGGGCGCGCAGGAGACCGTGGCGATGATCAATGCCGGCGGTGGCCAAGCCGTATCGGTGAGCGGCGACGTGACCAAGCCCGAGCTCGTCAAGGCCTGGGTCGATACGGTCGTAAAGACCTACGGGAGGATCGACTGCGCCTTCAACAACGCGGGCATCGCAGGCCATGCGGTCGGCACGGCCGGCAAGCTCACGGCCGACTGGCCGGAGCCGGCCTTCGATCGCATGATCGAGATCAACCTCAAGAGCGTGTGGCTGTGCATGCGCGATGAGATCAATGCCATGCTCGCCGACGGCAAGGGCGGCGTGATCGTCAACACGGCCTCGATTGCCGGCCTCGTTGGCCTCGAGACGTCTTCGGCCTATGTCGCCGCGAAGCACGGTGTCATTGGCTTGACCAAGACCGCGGCGCTCGAATACGCGCGCAAGGGCATCCGCGTGAATGCGGTCTGCCCCGGCTACATCGTCACCGAGATGACGCGCGAGCCGATGGAGCGCAAGGGCGATCAGATCATGGCGCGCATTCCGTTCGGCCGCCTCGGTACGCCCGAGGACATTGCCGAGATGGTCGTGTGGCTCTGCTCGGACCGCGCGAGCTACGTGAGCGGGGCCGCTTTCAATGTCGATGGCTGCTACGCCGCAGCATGAGCATGCCTCGCGCCGGGCTGATGGCCTTCGCATCTGACCGGACTTCGGTCGACGCGACACCGGCCGCCCCATCGGCCCATGCTCTTCCTCCCCCTGTGCGGGGGAAGTTTAGATCGGGGGACTGCAGAACAGTCGCTCAAAGGGTTCCCCCTGCCCCTGCTCCCTCCCTACACCGGGCAGGGGGACGCATCGCTTCACAGTTGGCCGCCCATGGTTGACCAGCCAACTGCGCACGCCGCCGCGCCGACGGCCTTTCCGCTCTGGCCGCTCATCGCCACCATGGCGATGCAGACGCTTGCGACCATGGCGGCTTACTCGGTGCCGGCGCTTGCACCCATGGTGGCGCGCGACATTGGGGTCGATGGCGCTCTGATCGGCATGTTCGTGTCGGTCGTCTACGGCGTCGGCATCGTCTCATCGCTGCTCGCGGCGGGCTTCATCGCACGCTTTGGCGCCGTCAGAGCTGCGCAATTCGTGCTTGTCTGCGCGCTTGGGCTCGTCGTCGTCTGTGCGCAGGGGACGGCGGCAAGCGTCGCACTTGGTGCGCTCGTTCTCGGCATTGGCTATGGCCTGACCGCGCCGGTCAGTACGCATCTGCTCGTCCCGCGCACGCCGCCCTCGATCCTAAATATGGTCCTTTCGACGCGTCAGATCGGCGTGCCGCTGGCGGGGGTGCTGGCGGCGACCATCATGCCGCCGCTGGCGCTGGTCATCGGCTGGAAGGCCGGCCTCGTCCTGCAGGCCATTCCAATCATCACGTTGATCCTGCTGCTCGAGATTCCGCGCCGGGACTGGGACGGCACGCCCGGCCCACCGGCCGCGGCGGCCAAAGGCGTGCTCGTGCGTTCCCTCGGCCTTCTGCGCGGCGACAGCGCCATGCAGCGGCTGACCTTCGCGAGCTTCGTCTACTCGGGCACTCAGCTCGCCTTTGTCGCCTTCATGACCGTGCACGTGACGAGTCGCACCGGCCTCAGCCTGGTGACGGCCGGTTGGGCGCTTGCGGTCTATCAGCTCGCCGGCGTCATCGCCCGGCCGATCTTCGGCTGGATCGCGGACAGGTTCATCGAGGCGCGGCTGATGCTTGGTATCCAGGGTTTCGTCATGGCCGCAGCGGCGATCCTTGCGGGGCACTTCGCGCCCGGCTGGCCGGTCTCCGCCATCATGGCCGTGGCCGCGATCGCCGGGGCAACGGCGAGCGGCTACACCGGCCTCGCCTATGCCGAGTATGCGCGTCTCGGCGGCGCCCAACGGACCGAGGCCACGGGTCTCGGCTCGGCGGCGATGTTCTTCGGCGTGCTCGTCATGCCGTCGATTGGCAGCCTTGCGATCACCGCTACGGGAAGCTACCTCGCCGCGTACGGTGTCATTGCCGTGCTCGCAGTCATCGCGGGGGGCGTGCTGCTGTTGCCGCGGCGGGATGTGCCAAACAGGTGATCCGCCCCTCTCTCTCCTTCTCCCCGTTCTCACGGGGAGAAGGTCGGGATGAGGGGTGGCACACTGCAGACGTTTACGTTTGCCGTCGCCCTTCACCCTGGCCCTCTCCCCGCGCGCGGGGAGAGGGGAAAGTTATCACTCCGCGAGCTCCGGAATGCCGCGGAAAAGGTCCAGCGCTTCCGGATTGGCGAGGGCCTCCTTGTTCTTCACCTCGCGCCCGTGGACGATCTCGCGTACGGCGAGCTCCGTGATCTTGCCGGATTTGGTCCGCGGGATGTCGGCGACCTGGACAATCCGTGCCGGCACATGCCGCGGCGAAGCGCCGGTGCGAATGGCTTTCTTGATCTTGTCACGCAGCGCATCGTCAAGCGTCACGCCATCCTGCGTGATCACGAACAGGACGACGCGCACGTCGTTGTCCCAGTCCTGGCCGATGACGATGGCTTCCTTGATCTCGGGAAGCTGCTCCACCTGCCGGTAGATCTCGGCCGTGCCGATGCGCACCCCGCCGGGGTTAAGCGTCGCATCCGAGCGCCCGTGAATGATCATGCCGCCGTGCTCGGTCCATTCGGCGAAGTCGCCGTGGTGCCAGAGGCCTGGAAAGCGCTCGAAGTAGGCCGCGCGGTACTTCTTGCCGTCGGGATCATTCCAGAAGCCGACGGGCATCGAGGGGAAAGGCGCCGTGCACACGAGCTCACCCTTGCCGTGCGCGAGCTCGTTGCCGAGTTCGTCGACCACGGCGACGGCCATGCCGAGCCCAGGCCCTTGGATCTCGCCGCGCCACACGGGCTTGCCCGGAATGCCGCCGACGAAGCAGCCGACGATGTCCGTGCCCCCCGACATCGAGGCCAGGTGCACGTCATTCTTGATGGCTTCGTAGACATAGTCGAAGCTTTCCGGCACCAGCACCGAGCCTGTCGAGAGGATGACGCGCAACGGGGAGAGGTCGTGCGTATCCTTGGGCCGCGCGCCAGCCTTCTTGAGCGCATCGATGTATTTCGCTGACGTGCCGAAGTGCGTGCACCTCTCGTTCTGCGCGTAGTCCCAGAGCACGCGCGCTGAAGGATGGAACGGCGAGCCGTCGTAGAGCAGCAGCGTGACGCCGCTGGCGAGGCCGGAGGCGAGCCAATTCCACATCATCCAGCCGAGCGTCGTGAAGTACATCACGCGGTCGCCGGGATGGAAGTCGCACAGAAGCTGCTGCTCGCAGAGATGCTTGATCAACGTGCCGCCGGCCGAATGCACGATGCACTTCGGCACACCGGTCGTGCCCGACGAGAAGAGAATGTAGAGCGGGTGGTCGAACGGGAAGGGCTCGAAGGTCATCGGCTCGGCGGGGGCGCCGGTGACGGCGGCGTCCCACGTCTCGGCGATGCGCCCGTCCTTGAGCACGCTGGCATTAAGGGAGCGCACAACGGCATCGGCTGTGCCGAGATAGGACGTCACAATGATCCGCTCGACGCCTGGCAGCTTACCCGCGAGGTCGATGACCTTGTCCGCGATATCGATCGCCCGGCCGTTGTACCAGTAGCCGTCGCAGGCGATCAGGAGGCGCGGCGCGATCTGCCCGAAGCGGTCCAGCACGCCCTGTACGCCGAAGTCCGGTGAGCAGGATGACCAGACGGCGCCGAGCGAACTTGCGGCCAGCATCCCGATGATGGCCTCGGGCACATTCGGCAGCATGGCCGCGACCCGGTCGCCCGCCTTGATGCCGGCCCGGCGGAGCAAGCCCTGGAGCAGAGCCGTCTGGTGGTGGAGCTCCTCCCAGCTCACGCGGCGGCTCGCCCTGTCCTCGCCGCGGAAAACGAGCGCGTCGCCCGAAGCGCGCGCGGCGCCCGCGAGGAGGTTCTCGGCAAAATTGAGCGTCCCGCCGGGGAAGAACCGGGCACCCGGCATTTTATCCCCATCTATGAGGACGGGTGCCGCGCCGGGGTCACCCTTGATGCCGCAGCGGTCCCAGACGAGCCGCCAGAATGTGCCGGGCTCGCGCACCGAGAATGCGTGGAGCTCTTCATAGTTCGTGAACTTGCGGCCGCAAGACTGCCCGGCATCGACCATAAAGCGCGTGAGGTTCATACTCCGGACCGCGGCCTCGCCCGGTTGCCACAGCGGTTGCGACATGTTCTGGCTCCTTCGCCTCAGCTGACTTGACGCCTAGCCCGAAGGCCATTGTTCGACAAGTGTTTGCCTGACGCTCCCCCGCCACAATTATGTCCCAGCTTGCCGCAATCCGGGGGTGCCGCTAAGACGGTTCAGACAGGCCACGCGCCGGGTACGCTCCCGCGAAAGCGAAGATGGGGGGCAAGCGGGTGCGGATCGGCATTGCGCCGGGCTCGGGGCGTCCAGGAGCGCCCGAGCCAGCATACGGCGCGCAGGCGATGGGAAGCTGTCCACGGTGATGAAGCCGAGTGGTCGAGCGAGGGGGATGAGGTGGCTGGCCATTGTTCTGGGCGGCGTCGCACTCGTCGCGTCGCTGGGCTATGGCAGCATGTCATGGATGCACGCAACCGGCGACATGCTCGCGCAGTTCCGGCTCCAGGCCGCACCGCGCGCCGGCTATGTCATTTCTGAGCCGGTCGCCCTTCTGGCGCGGCCACGCCTCGTCCTCGAAAGTGCGGCGATCCACAGCGTCGATGCCGGGGCCAATGACGATGGTCCCGAGGCGGTCGAGCGATCCCGCCGGCTGATCCTCGACCGGCCCGTCATTTCGGTCGAGGTCGCGTCCGGTGGCGAGGCCCGCGACATGGAGCTGATGGCGGCATTGGAGCCGGTCGTGGCACGCATCGCGTCGCTCGACGTGCAGAGCCTGACCATCCGAGGCGGTCTGGTGAAGCTGCAGTCGCGGGCCGCCGAGCCGGAAGTCCTGACCGACGTCGATATTCAGATCACGCCGCAGCGGCGGACGACCGCAACCGTCTCTGGCCAGCTCACCTATCTCGGCCAGCGCCTCAGCCTCTCGGCGACTGTGGCGCGGCGGGCGTCCAACGGCCCGGAGTACCGCTGGCCCGTCCAGGCGATGGTCTCCAGTAGCCTTTTCGATGCGCGACTTGACGGCGTGCTCGGCGAGGAGAAGGGCCTGCGGCTGAATGGTACGATCGACATCAGCAGCCCTCGCCTGCGCGAGATCGCACTGTGGATCGGCATTGGCGCGCCGCGTGCCGGCAATCTCGAGGCGCTGCGGCTCCGCGGCGCCCTCGACTGGACGGGCGGCGTGATGGCGTTCTCGCAGGCCACGCTGACGCTCGATGGCAATGAGGGCGTGGGCGCGATCAGCGTAACCCGCGCGGGCGAGCGCACGGCAGTCGAGGGAACGATCGCCTTCAAGCAGCTCAACCTCAAACCTTACGTCGTCTCGACCATGGTGGAGCGCACGCTTCTGGCGCCGATCTTCGCGGCGACGCGGCCTCCCGTCATCGCTTCGCTGCTGGACAACGTCGACGCCGATCTGCGCATCTCCTGCGACACCCTCGTCATTCCGGGCGTCGAGGCCGGCCAGGGGGCTGTGGCAATTACCTTGAAGAACGGGAAGCTGCTCGCCGACGTGGCGGAGCTTGCCGTTGAGGAGGGGGTCTTCAAGGGGCAGCTCGCTGTCGAGCGCGGCGCCACCGACCCGCGCTATGGGCTCAGTGGCAAGCTCGAAGCGGTCGAGACAGGCCGCCTGCTGCAACGCGCGCTCGGGCGCAAGCCCCTGCAAGGCCGCGCCGACATCACGCTGAGCCTCACAACCATGGGCGACACCGCGGAGGAGCTGCTCACGAACCTCGGTGGGAAGGCGCAGCTTGAGATGCGGGCTGGCGGTCGCCTGGGCCTCGATCTCAGGGCGCTGGCGCAATCGGTGAAGCGCGGCGATCAGCGCGGATGGCTGGCGGCCGGCATATCGACAATGGGGCTCGACGGTCTGGCGCTGCGTCTTGATGTTCTGGAGGGCGTCGCGCACACGACCATCCTTCAGGCGAAGTCGGGAACGAGCACCTTCTCCGGCGGCGGCAGCATCGATCTTGCCAGACAGTCGCTGGACTTTGCCCTCATGCTCGGGACCAGCGACCCGGCATCGCGGCCGGCAGCGGGCGACGTTCTCATGCTCAGCGGGCCATGGGAGGCGCCGTCCATGAGGCTCGAGCGCCGTGATGAGGCGCTGCCTCACCCAGTTCTTCCAGTCACCGCACCGGAGTTGGCAGCGGGTCGGCCCTAGGCTCGAGGGGAAAGAGGCGCACGACCTTCGTCTTCTCCAGCGTGCCCGCCTTCGCCGCCATCGTCGCCTAGAACACGAAGCCGGCCACCGGCTCGAAGCCCGGCAGATAGGGGGCGCTCGCATCGAACGCCGGGCGACGGTCGAAGGTCGTGCCGTGGCGGCGCCAGAGCACGGCCCGGCCGACCCCGTTCTCGACGCACACCGCCGCGCACCGCCCCCCATCCTTGAGCTGATCGAGCAGTGCCGCGGGCACATCGGTGACGGCGCCATTGAGCAGGATCGCATCGTAGGGGCCCTCGTCCCGGGCGCCGTCACGCATGGGTCCTGTGATCACGATCGCATTGTCGACGCCAAGGCGTGCCAGGGTCTCCTGCGTCCGCTCGGCGAGGCGCGCATCTTCCTCGACCGCGACGACGGCCTGCGCGAGACGCGCAAGCAGCGCCGTCGAATAGCCGGTGGCCGGCCCGATATCGAGCACCAGCCCGTCCGCCTCAATATCCAGGAGCTGAACGAGCTTCGCCAGCAGGCGCGGGGCGAGGAGATAGCGCTGCCTTCCCCCGAGGTCGGAGACCTTCAGGTGCTCGTCCGCGTAGGCGATCGACTTGAGAGGCCCCGGCACGAAGTTCTCGCGCGCAAGCTCGCGCATGGCGCGGGTGATCCGGCGGTCGGTGACGTCGCTCGGGCGGACCTGGGATTCGACCATGTTGAGGCGCTGCGTCGCGTGATCGATCATCGTCAAGTCCTAATAGATTACCCGCGGGATCGCTCCCGACCCCGCCTGTGGCCCGGCATTGCTCTAGCGCGGCATGGCCGCCGACGCAACGGCGCTCGACGCCCATCGACTGCGTTGACAGCGCTCCCAAGCTCCAGCAATGATCGGTGCCCTGACATCCGACGCGTGAAGGCGGCCGCCCGAGAGCCGCTGGCGCCGGATGCGAGGGAGGAAGCGCCGGCATGCTGGATTTTCTTCAGCAGCTCGTGAGCGGTCTTGCGTTGGGCTGTATCTACGGGCTGATCGCACTCGGATTCGTCCTTATCTACAAGGCGACCGAGGTCATCAACTTCGCCCAGGGCGACTTGATGATGCTCGGCGGGTTCGTGGCCTACACGTACATCAGCCTTGTCGGCCTCAACTACTGGCTCGGCTTTCTGCTTGCCGTGCTGACGATGGGGCTCGTCGGCATGACGATCGAGCGGTTCGTCGTCCGCCCGATCCTCGGCTTTCCCCTCTTCTCGATCATTATGGTGACGATCGGGCTCGGCTTCCTGCTCCGCTCGGTGGCCGGCATGATCTGGGGCACCGACGACCTCAGGATCGAGGCGCCGTTCTCGGAAGGCGTGCTCAGGATCGGCGACCTCGTGCTCGCCTTTGACAAGCTCTCCGTGATCATCGTCACCGTCATCCTGATCGCCGTCCTCTACATGTTCTTCAACCGCACGCGCCTCGGCACGGCCATGCGGGCGACATCCGAGAACATGCTGGCGGCCTACTACATGGGCATCCCCGTCAAGCGCGTCGTGTCGTACGTGTGGGCGATCAGCGCCATGGTCGCGGGCGTCGCCGGTGTGCTGCTCGCGCCGATAACGTTCGTCCATTCCAATGTCGGCCTGGCGCTCGGGCTCAAGGCTTTTCCGGCCGCCGTGCTCGGGGGCTTCGGCTCCATTCCGGGCGCGCTCGTCGGCGGCCTCATCATCGGCGTCGTCGAGACCATGGCTGGCTTCTATCTCCCCCAGGGCTGGAAGGACGTGGCGCCCTACATCATCCTGCTGCTGGTGCTGCTGCTGAGGCCCGAGGGCCTGTTCGGCGCGCTCGGGCACAAGAAGGTCTGAGGAGCGGCACAACACCATGCGGTTCATCTTCAAGACCGACTACGAGCAGGACATAAAGCTCTTCCAGCACGGCGGGCACTGGTGGTCCTACGGTCTCCTGTTCGCGGTGCTCGCGGCAGCGCCGTACTTCATCGGCAGCTACCTGCAGAGTCAGCTCGTCTTCGTCTTCATCTACGCGATCGTCGGCGTTGGGCTGATGATCCTCGTCGGCTTCACGGGCCAGGGATCGATCGGCCACGCCGCCTTTCTTGCCATCGGCGCCTATACGGCCGCATATCTCCAGGCGCGCGGCTATCCCTTCGAGGTCTATTTCCCGGTGGCCGCCGTTCTGACCGGCATTGTCGGCGCCTTGGTCGGCATTCCGGCGCTGAGGCTGCACGGCATCTACCTGCTGATTGCGACCATATCCTTCGCCTTCATCGTCGAGGAGATCCTCGCGCGCTGGGAAAGCGTGACCCATGGCAATGAGGGGATGCGCGTGCGCGCCATCGAGTTCTTCGGCCAGACCATCACGCGCGACAGCAACGCCTTCTACTTTCTCTGCCTCGGCACGCTCATCCTGATCATCATCGGAACGCTGAACCTTATGCGCTCGCCGACGGGCCGCGCCTTCATCGCCATCCGCGACAGCGAGACGGCGGCCAAGAGCATGGGCATCGATCTTGCGCGCTACAAGGTGAGGTCGTTCGCCATCAGCGCTGCCATCACCGGGCTCGCCGGCGCGCTCTACGCGCACAAGATGTCGTTCATCAGCCCGGAGATGTTTACGCTCCTGCTGTCGATCGAGTTCATCATGGTGATCATCATCGGCGGCGCCTTCGGGCTTCACGGCGCGATTCTCGGCGCGATCTTCATTGTCATGGTCGATCCGCTGCTCACCATGCTGAAGGACGATGTGCCGGGTATGATCGCGGGCTTCTCGCGCGGCTTCGGCGTCGGGGAGGAGGCTGCGCGCGGCGTCCAGGATCAGCTCTATGCGATCTTCTCGGCGCCGGGCCTCAAGGGGGCGATCTACGGCCTGATCATCATCCTGTTCGTGCTCTTCGAGCCCCTGGGCCTCTATGGGCGCTGGCTCAAGATCAAGCTCTATTTTCAGCTCTTCCCACTCTACAAGCGAGCCACCTTCAGACGGCAGAAGACCTACGTGAAGTCGGAGCGCAACCGGTGAGCTATTTCAGGGTCGACAACCTCTCGCTCCACTTCGGCGGCCTCAAGGCTGTCGACTCCGTCAGCTTCGAGGTCCGCCAGGGCGAGATCTTCACGATCATCGGACCCAACGGCGCCGGCAAGACCTCGATCTTCAATATGATCTCGCGGCTCTACGATCCGACCGCGGGGCGCCTCTTCTATGAGGACCGGGATATCACCGAGGTGCCGCCGCATCAGATCGCGCGCATGGGCATCGCCCGCACCTTCCAGAACATCGAGCTCTTCGACAATGCCAGTGTCCTCAGCAACCTGCTGGTCGGGCGCCACTGCCATTCGCGAACGAAGCTGTGGCAGGAGATCCTGTTCATGCCCAACGTGCGCGCTGCCGAGAAGGCGCATCGCGCGAAGGTCGAGGAGGTGATCGATTTCCTCGACCTGCAAGCCTACCGCGATAAGATCATCGCGGGCTTGCCGTACGGCGTGCGCAAGGTTGTCGAGCTGGCGCGGGCGCTCTGCTCGGAGCCGAAGCTCATCCTGCTCGACGAGCCGTCATCCGGGCTCAATGTCGAGGAGACCGACGACATGTCGTACTGGATCCGAGACATCAAGAGCGATCTCGGGATCACGGTCCTGATGGTCGAGCACGACATGAGCCTCGTCAATCGCGTGTCGGATCGCGTTCTGGCGCTCAACTATGGCCGGGTGATCGCCGAAGGCACGCCGGCCGAGGTTCAGCGCCACCCCGACGTCGTTGCGGCCTATATCGGAGCCTGAGCGCATGACGATGACCGCCGAGAGCGAGACGAGGAGAATACCCGGCACGCCCGCCGCTCTGGCGGCCGCGACCGAGCCGATCCTCAAGGTCTCGAACATCGAGAGCTACTACGGGCCGATCATGGCCATCCGCGGCGTCAGCCTCGAGGTTCCGCGCGGGGCGATCGTGACCGTGCTCGGCGCCAACGGTGCCGGCAAGACGACGATCCTGAAGACGATCTCCGGCGTGCTCGATCCGCTCAAGGGGACGGTCGAGTTCGAGGGCCGGCAGATCCAGCGCCTCGACCCGGACCGGATCGTCCGCCTCGGGCTCGGCCACGTGCCGGAGGGCCGCGAGGTGTTTCCCTTCCTGACAGTGCGCGAGAACCTGATGATGGGCGCGTACATCCGCAAGGACCGTGCCGGCATCGCGGAGGATCTCGAGCGCATTTACGGCTATTTCCCGCGCCTCAAGGAGCGGCTCGACCAACCGGCGGGACATCTCTCCGGCGGCGAGCAGCAGATGCTCGCGATCTCGCGTGCACTGATGAACAGGCCACGATTGCTGCTGCTCGACGAGCCCTCGCTCGGACTCTCGCCGCTGCTGGTCAAGGAAATATTCGGTATCATCCATCGGGTGAATGCCGAAGAGGGCGTCTCGATGCTGCTGGTCGAGCAGAATGCCCGCATGGCGCTCGAGACCGCGCACTTTGGCTATGTGCTGGAGGTCGGGCGCATCGTCATGGCGGACACGTGCGAGCGCCTGCGCGAGAGCAAGGACATCCAGGAGTTCTATCTCGGCGCCCGCGATCACGGCGCGCGCGGCGAGCGGCGGTGGAAGCGCAAGAAGACGTGGCGCTGATGAGGTGTGAGGCTGAGCGCATGACACGTGACATCGATGCGATCATTTCCGACACGATTCCGAAAAGCTTCATGCGCGCGGTCGAGCGCTGGCGCAACGAGCCCGCCATACGCGAGAAGGACATGGGCGTGTGGAAAACCGTGACCTGGGGCGAATGGCTCGAGCGTTCCAAGGCGGTCGCCTATGCGCTTGCCGCGATGGATTTCGAGCCCGGCGATGTCGCCTCGATCCTCTGCAACACCAAGCCTGAATGGGTCTACGCCGACATGGGCGTGCTGCTTGCGGGCGGCGTCTCGTCGGGCATCTACCCGACGGATTCCCCGCGCCAGGTCGAGTACCTTATCAACGACAGCAGAACGCGGGTCCTCTTTGTCGAGGACGACGAGCAGCTCGACAAGGCGCTCGAGGTGCGCGGGCGCTGCCCGACGCTCGAAAAGATCGTCGTCTTCGACATGGAAGGCCTGACGCGCTTCAGCGATCCCATGGTCGTCTCGTTCGACGACTTCATCGAGGAGGGGCGCGCGCACATGGTCGGCCGCCCGGAGCTTCTCGATGAGCGTCTGGCGTCGCGCGGACCTGAAGATCTCGCCATCCTCGTCTACACGTCGGGCACCACCGGCCCGCCCAAGGGCGCCATGCATCCGCACCGCTCGGTGCTCGCGCAGATGCGCCACGCGTCGGATATCTTCGGCTCGATGCCGGGCGAGCCGAAGCTGCTGTTCCTGCCGCTCTGCCATGTCGCGGAACGGGTCGGCGGCTACTACATGTCGATCGGCATGGGCCCGGTCATGAACTTCGCCGAGAGCCCGGAGACGGTGCCGGACAATATCCGCGAGGTGCAGCCCGCGACCTTCCTCGCCGTGCCGCGCGTGTGGGAGAAGTTTTATTCGGGCACCATGATCGCGCTCAAGGACGCCACAGCGCTTGAGAAGTGGGCGTATGAGAAGGCGATCGGCATCGGTTATCGCGTGGCTGATGCGCGCCTTGCCGGCAAGAAGCCGTCGATCGTCCTCAGGGCACTCAACGCAATCGGTTACTGGCTGGTGCTGCGCAATATCCGCCGCATGATGGGTGTCGACAACTGCCGCGTCATGTTTACGGGTGCCGCGCCGATCTCGCCCGATCTCATCCGCTGGTATCTGGCGCTCGGTCTCGACATGTACGAGGTCTACGGGCAGACGGAGAACTGCGGCGTCGCGACCGTCATGCCGCCCGACCACATCAAGCTCGGCACTGTCGGCAAGGCCGTCCCGTGGGCCGAGGTCAAGGTCTCACCGCAGGGAGAGATCCTGTTGCGCGGGGACTTCCTCATGAGCGGCTATCTCAATCACCCCGATAAGACCGCCGAGACGATCGACGCCGAGGGCTGGCTGCACACGGGCGATGTCGGCTTCGTCGACGAGGACGGCTTCGTCAAGATCACGGACCGCATGAAGGACATCATCATCACGGCCGGCGGCAAGAACATCACGCCCTCGGAGATCGAGAACCAGCTCAAGTTCTCACCCTACATCTCCGACGCCGTCGTGATCGGCGACAGGCGGCCCTATCTCACGTGCCTCGTCATGATCGACCAGGAGAATGTCGAGAAATTCGCCCAGGATCACAACGTCCCCTTCACGAACTACGCGAGCCTTTGCCGGGCGAAGGAGGTGCGCGATCTGATTGCGGCCGAGATCGAGAAGGTGAATGCGCGTTTCGCGCGCGTCGAGACCATCAGGCGCTTCCACCTCATCGAGCAGCAGCTCACGCCGGAAGACGAGGAGCTCACGCCTACCATGAAGCTGAAGCGGGCGTTCGTGAACAAGAAATATGCCTCCGAGATCGAGGCGATGTACAAGGAGAGAGCTGCGGCCTGAGGGTCGCTATCGGCCAATTGCCGGAGGCCCGGATCGCCCGGCCTTCGGGAGAATAGAACAGGGCGATGCGTGGAGTTTGAAGGAGGAAACGGATGAGCCTTCACGTGCTGAAAACAGGTCTGCTCGGCGCCGCGCTCGCGGTGGCGGCAGGACCGGCGCTGGCGCAGACCAAAGTGACGAACCAGGGAATCAGCGACAAGGAGATCGTGATCGGTACGCACCAGGATCTTTCCGGGCCGATCAAGGTCTGGGGTGTGCCGGTGCTCAACGGCATGAAGCTCGCTGTCGAGGAAATCAACGCAAAGGGCGGCATCCACGGCCGGCAGCTGCGGCTCATTGCCGAGGACAGCGGCTACGAGCCGCGCAAGGCGGTGCTCGCAACGCAGAAAATGGTCGAGCGCGACAAGATCTTCGCGATGATCGGCCCCATGGGCTCGCCTACTGTGCTTGCGGCACAGGACATCCTTTTCGAGGCCGGCGTTCCGCAGCTCTTTCCGCTGACCGCGGCGGAGTTCACTTACAAGTTCGATCCGGCGAAGCCTCAGGAGCGGCTGAAGTTCAACAACCTGCTGCCCTATGTCGAGAGCACGCGGGCCATCGTCAAGTACATGATCCCGGAGAAGAAGATCCAGAAGCCCTGCATCATGACGCAGGACGACGAGTACGGGAAGAACGTCCTTGACGGCTTCACGCAGCAGGTCGAGGCGATGAAGATGAAGCCCGCCTCGATCACGACCTACAAGCGCGGCGCGTCTGACTTCTCGGCCCAGGCGGCGAAACTCAAGGCCGACGGCTGTGATCTCGTGGTGCTCGGCACCGTCATTCGTGAGACGATCGGCGTGATCGGAGAGGGCAAGAAGATCGGCTTCAATCCCGTATGGCTTGGCGCCACGCCGGTGTGCGTGCTCGAGATCCCGGCGCTCGGCAAGGGGCTCGTTGAAGGTCTCTACGCGGGCTGCGGCTTCGATGTCCCCTACCGCGACACCGCCAAGGGCAAGGTCAAGGAATGGGCCGAGGCGTACTTCAAGATGTACAACTCGGAGCCCAACACGCAGGCCGTTATCGGCTACAACGCCGTCATGACGTTTGCCCACTATGCAAACCTTGCCGGCAAGGATCTAACGGGGCAGAAGCTGCTCGATGCCCTCGAGTCCGGCAACGTGTTCCAGGATATCTTCAATTCGCCGCCGACGAAGTTCTCGACGACGAACCATCTCGCCTCGACCATCACGCAGGTCAGCGTGATCGAGAATGGCCGTTGGAGGACCGTCAAGGACGGTCTCACGTTCTGACCGCCGCGAGCTTGAGCTGACGGCGAGCGCCCGTGCCGCAAGGCGCGGGCGCTCGCACCATGGGGGAAGGGCCATGCAGTTCACCCACGAGCACGAGGAGCTGCGGCGCAGCCTGCAGAAGTTCATCGCCGCCGAGATCAACCCTCACGTCGATCAGTGGGAGAAGGACCAGATCTTCCCGGCGCACGCGCTGTTCAAGAAGATGGGCAACCTCGGCTTCCTCGGACTGAACAAGCCGGTCGCGTTCGGTGGCCAGGGGCTCGACTACTCCTTCGCGATCGTGATGGCCGAGGAGCTCGGCGCCATCAATTGCGGTGCGATCCCCATGGCGATCGGCGTGCAGACCGACATGGCAACGCCGGCGCTCGCTCGCTTCGGGTCCGACGAGGTGCGCCGGGCGTTCCTCGCGCCTTCGATCGCCGGCGACTATGTCGCATGTCTTGGCGTATCCGAGGTCGGCGCCGGGTCCGACGTCGCCTCGATCAAAACGACGGCACGGAAAGACGGCGACGACTACGTCATCAACGGCGGCAAGATGTGGACGACGAACGGCACCCAGGCCGACTGGATCTGCCTGCTCGCCAACACCTCCGACGGTCCGGTGCACCTCAACAAGACACTGATCTGCGTGCCGATGAAAACGAAAGGTGTCCAGGTCGCCCGCAAGCTCGACAAGATGGGCATGCACGCCTCGGACACCGCACAGATCTTCTTCGACGACGTGCGCGTGCCGCAGAGGAACCGCATCGGCGAGGAGGGTAAGGGCTTTACGTACCAGATGCTGCAGTTCCAGGAGGAGCGTCTGTGGGCGGCGGCGCGCGCGCTCAAGGGGAACGAGCGCATCATTCAAGCGACGATCGAGTATACGCGCAACCGCATGGCGTTCGGCCGGCCGATCCTCGACAACCAGGTCGTGCACTTCCGGCTCGCCGAGCTGCAGACGGAGATCGAGCTGCTGAGAAGCCTCGTCTATCGCGCCTGCGAGCTCTATCTCGAAGGCCAGGACGTGACGAAGCTCGCCTCGATGGCGAAGCTGAAGGCTGGCCGCCTGAGCCGCGAAGTGAGTGACTCCTGCCTCCAATACTGGGGCGGCATGGGCTTCATGAACGAGACGGTGGTCAGCCGTGCCTATCGCGACACACGCCTCTCCTCGATCGGCGGCGGCGCCGACGAGGTCATGCTGACGATCCTGGCGAAGTACATGGGTACGCTGCCGGGCACGGCGAACGCGCGAAAGAAGCAATAGGCGCGGGCGCTTGGCGCAGGGGCCTACGCACGGCCAGCGGGGGCGGCGGAGGCGCAGGGCAGTGCAAGCGCCCTTTTCCGGCAGCCCGCCGGCGGCAATGCGCTATGGCGCCAGTGTCTCGCGCGGCAGCGGCGGCGCTTCGGGATCGTGGTCGCGTTCGCGATCGCCTGCAAGCTCCCTGACCTGATCCCTGCCGTAGATGTCGGGACGGAACACGATCCGGCCATCTTCTTCCACCCAGGCCGTGACGTAGACGAAGGCGACCGGCACGGGCCGCGTCAGATTAATGTCAACCGCCTGCCCGCCCTGAAGGATCTCCTCGATGCGCTCACGGCTCATGCCCGGCTCGTCGCGTGCAATCCAGGCCGCGAGATCGAACACGCCCTGCACGCGCACGCAGCCGGCACTGAAGGCGCGCGAGCGCTGCTCGAAGAGCGGCTTCATGGGTGTGTCGTGCATGTAGACGCCGTGCTCGTTCGGCATGTCGATGCGCACGAGTCCGAGGGCGTTGTGCGGCCCAGGATCCTGGCGGAAGCGGATCTTGGTCGCGTCGACTGTGCGCCAGTCGATGCTGGTCGCATCGATCTCGGGGCCGACGAAGCTGCCGGTCAGAACTCGGATGTGCTCCTTCTGGAGGTAGTCCGGCTCCCTGATCAGGCGCGGAATGACATCGAGATTAGCGATGCTCTCAGGAACGCGCCAGTAGGGGAAAAAGTTGAGCGCGCGAATCGAAGCGGTGACGACGGGCGTCTGACGGTCAGGCTTGCCGGCGATGACGCGATGGCGCAGCTCAACGGTGTTCCGCGCGACTGCCTCGGCCTGGAAGCCCGGTACATTCACGAGCACGTAGCGGTCGTCGAGCCTGAGCGCGAGCAGGTCGCGGATGCGGTTATAGTTCATGCGCAGCTGCGCGAGGCGTGCCGCCGGCGGCACATTCAGCGCCTGCAGAGTCGGGCGATCGACGCGGCCGCTGACGCGCAAGCCGTGACGGCTCTGGAAACGACGGACCGCGGCTTCCGTTTCCCCGTCGAGGACAAGCGAGCGGTAGCCGCGCTGCGGCCGCATGTCCCCCCACAACACAAGGACGCGACGGACCATAGGAACGCGCTCGTCCTCATCGCCGGGGCGGATCATTCGCGGACCTGGAATGGTTGGCCAGCCGCCGTCGGCGACCACGCGCTCGACGCGATCGATGGCGTCGGCCATGGCCTCGAGCATTTCCTGTGACCGGAGCGGCATTCCCCCTTCACGCAGGTCGTCGAGCACCTCAGCCTGGCCAGCCTGGCGCGGGCGCCGGTCCCGCGGGCTTGGCTCGCTGAACGAGGCGAAGCCGGGGAGCTGCTGCCACCACTCCTGAGCGTGAGCCTTGGCGCCGAACAGACCCGCGGCGAGCCCGAGGCCCACCGCAAGGCTCTGCCGCCGCGTCAGGTTGGTCCGCCCCTCGGCCACCCGGGGGGTGGCGTCCCGCTTACCCCGTTCTTTTGTCATCGTGCGCTCACGATCGATGTTTTATGAACCGGCCGACCCGCCGGATGCTGCGCGCCCACCGGCACAGCCCCCATTTCGTTCGCTTAGGTATTCTTTGCGGCAACAGCAAGGTTGCGCGTCCATCCCGGTCCGGATCTATAGCCGATTTCCTGAGCTCCGGCCAAACCACGCCCCTTCACTGTCACGTGAGCTACGTTGGCAATCGTGCCGGGGTTTCCCGAGGGCAACACCCATCAACCGAGTGCGGCGAAATCTCGACATCGGCGCAAGCCTTCGGCTAGACTACAGGAACTTTGAACGGGCTGGCGCAGGGGCGAGCCATGTGGCGTGCGCATTGTGTGGCGGGGCCGGATCGGGCTCCCGCCAAGGCGGGATTGTGCGAGCGAATCGCCATCCTGATCATAGGTCTCGCGGCGCTCGTTTCCATCCCCCAGGCCGCCATGGCCGTTGATGGCCTCCCGTGCCGGGCGCCGGGGCCGCTCGTCGCCTTCGACGCACCGCTCCGCGGTCTCGCGCGGGCCGTCGAGCGCAGCCGCGAGATCCGGGTTGTGGCGCTCGGCTCCTCTTCTACCGAAGGGACGGGGGCCTCAACAAAGCAGGCTGCGTATCCAGCGCGCTTCGACCAGGAGATGGACCGACGCTTCCCCGGCAAGGACTTTCAGGTCGCCAACCTCGGCAAAGGGGGCGAGCTTGCCGACGAAATGCTGACGCGGCTCGTACGCGACGTGATCCCGGCGCGGCCCGCGCTGGTCTTGTGGCAGACGGGGGTCAACGACGCGATCGCGGGCGTCGATCTTGCGGCATTCAGCAAGATCCTGATCAGCGGCATCGCTGCGCTCAAGTCAGCGGATATCGAGGTGGTGCTGGTCGATCCGCAATATTATCCGCGCGCCGCCGGTGTGCCGCGCTACGAGGAGTACGTTGCGGTCATGCGGCGTGTCGCGCGGGAGCGTGGCGTGCCGGTGTTCCGTCGCTACGCAATCATGCAGCACCTGATTGCGAGCGGCCAGCATTCGGTCGACGGCCTGCTGTGGGAGGACAAGTTCCATCTCAACGATACGTCGTACCGCTGCCTCGCCGAGCTGATGGCGCAGGCGGTCGAAGGGGAAATCAGGCGCTCGATGGCGCCGATGAAATCGGCCGAAGGCGCAACTGCCAAGCCACTCACCGGCTGGTCACCGATGGCGGCCTACTGAGGCGTTCCTGCTTGAGGGGGGACCCGTGGCTCACCAGTGATGGCGGCGAATATAGCCGTGATGCTCCGCATGCCAGCGGCGGTGGTGCCAGTCCTTGCGGGGATGGCCCCACGACCTGAAGTACGGCGGCCGTGTCTCGATCCAGTGGTAGTAGTGCATGTGGTTGCGCGCGCGCACGTAACGCGCGGGCGACCAATATGCTGAATTGTAATAGGGATAGTAGCCTCGCGGGCTGTAGCGGTAGGCATAGGGATCGACGTCGAACGTCGCAGGATGGTAATGCGCTACCTTGCGGACGACGCTCGCCTTGCGGCGGTCCTTCAAACCATCCGCTGCTGCCTGCTGCACCGGGGCGGCACTGACGCCGACCACAGCGACCAGCCCCAGCAGCGACATCGTCCAGCGCATCGTCAATCTCCTCAAGCGGGGACCGCCCCCCTCCGGGGAGGGCGAATCATGACACTTCGGTTGAAGCTTACACCGAAGCGTCAAGTCTAGTGTGTATGTTGTGCACAAATGCTGAATTTTGCGCGCCTGGTGTCACGCTGATGCCGCAATGCGCGCCGACAGGATGCAGCGGGCGGGCCCACATCCTTAAAGCTGTCGGCAAAGCTGTCAGGATTGGCCTGGAAGCGGCTAGCCTTGGGTCGCCCAAGGGCGGCGGCGGGGCCTGCAAGGCTCGGTTCGGAAGGGGGATCATCGTGCACAACAGGGTGTCTCGTGTTTCGCTGGCCGGGATTGCTATCGCGCTCCTGCTCGCTGCCTTGGTGCCGATCGGCAAGGCGCTGGCGCTCGAGCCGCGCGCTGACGAGAAGGAGCGGCTCAAGGCCTGCGAGAAGTCGCTCTGCCAGCTCATCGTTTCGAAGAAGCCGGCGAGCGGTGACTTGCAGTGTCCCCTGAGCAAGGCGTGGTCCAGGAAGACGATGAAGGAGGGCGCAGCAAAAGGGCTGCGCTGGGGTTTTGGTGCCGCCAAGTGCGAAATCGATCTCCAGGTCCCGCGCGAAATGATTGTCGGCGCGCTCTCGGCTGATGAGATCAAGGTGACGCTGCCGGCCCACACGGTGGAGTGCGAGGTCGAGCGCGAGAACGCGGTCGACAAGGCCCGGATCACGCTTGCCCCCATCATCGAGTTCAAGGAAGGCAAGGCCAAGAAGATCTGGGTCAATGTCACGGACATCAAGGCGCCCGGCGTGATCAAGGGCGTTGTCTGGTCGGCCGCTCAGCTCGAGGATTCGGTCGGTGTCTTCCATCGCCGGATGATCAAGGCCGTGAACAAGTTCATTGCGGAGCAGTGTCCGAAAGTGGTCGCCGGGGGTTGACCCGGGGCCTGGATCGGCGAACAAACCCTGCGGCTGCGCGCCTCCGCGAACGAGGTGCACGGCGGCGTCTCTTTGCCAGCGGGGTAGCGCACGACCATGATCGACTATGTCTCGAAGGGCCGGCTCAGCGTGGCGAAGGTCCTCGCCGATTTTATCGATCAGGAAGCGCTGCCGGGTACCGGCGTCGACGGTGCAACTTTCTGGGCCGGTCTCGAGCGCATGATCGGGGCTCTGGCGCCCGAGAACCGCGCCCTCCTCGCGAAGCGCGATGCGCTTCAGGCCGAGATCGACGCCTGGCACCGCGCCCACCGCGGTGAGCCGCACGATCCCGCGGCCTACCGGGACTTTCTGGAACGCATCGGCTATCTCGTGCCGGAGGGCCCGGATTTCACCATCGACACCACGGGTGTGGACGATGAGATCGCGAGCATGGCCGGGCCGCAGCTCGTCGTGCCCGTGAGCAATGCGCGCATGGCGTTGAATGCAGCCAATGCGCGCTGGGGCTCGCTCTACGATGCGCTCTACGTTTCAGATGCCATCCCCGAGGATGGCGGCGCCGAGCGGGGCGCTGCGTATAACCCGGTTCGCGGCGCCAGGGTCGTGGCGCGGGTGCGCGATTGGCTCGATGCCTTCCTGCCGATCGAGAATGTGAACGGCCCGCGCTCTCACGGCGAGGTGCTCGCCTACACCATCGAGGTTGGCACGCTCCTGATCGAAGTCGGTGCCGACCAACCACGGGCCTATCTTTCCGACAGCGCCCAGTTCCTCGGCTACCAGGGCGACCCGCTGAACCCGAGCACGATCCTGTTCGAGCACAACGGTCTCGGTATCGAGCTCCGGTTTGATCGAACCAGCCCCGTCGGCGCCGCACACCTGGCGGGCCTCGCCGATGTGCATGTCGAGGCGGCGCTGACGACGATCATCGATTTCGAGGACGCCACGGCCGCGGTCGATCCTGACGACAAGGTTGCCTGCTACCGTAACTGGCTCGGCCTCATGAAGGGGACGCTCGAGGCGTCCATCGAGACGCCCAGCGGTTCGATGATCCGCCGCTTGGCCCCGGATCGCGTCTATCGTCTTCCTGACTTCGGCGAGGCGGCGGTGCCGGGGCGCAGCCTGATGCTCGTGCGCAACGTCGGCCATCTCATGAGCGATGCGAGCGTGCGCGACGGAGATGGCGCCGCCGCGCCGGAGGGCATTCTGGATGCGCTCGTGACGAGCCTCATCGCCATGCACGATCTCAAGGGCAGCGGGCCGTTCAAGAACAGCCGTGAGAACGCGATCTACATCGTCAAGCCGAAGATGCATGGTCCCGAGGAGGTCGCGTTTGCCGATCGGCTCTTCGCGATGACCGAGGACGTTCTGGGCCTCCCGCGCTACACGCTCAAGATGGGGCTTATGGATGAGGAACGCCGCACGAGTGCGAACCTCAAGGCGTGCATCCGCGCGGCCCGCTCCCGCGTATTCTTCATCAACACAGGCTTTCTCGATCGCACGGGCGACGAGATCCACACCTGCATGGAAGTGGGCCCCATGGTCCGCAAATCGGAGATGCGGACTGCACGCTGGATCAAGGCCTACGAGGACCGCAATGTGGAAATCGGCATCGCCTGCGGCCTGCCAGGGCGCGCTCAGATCGGCAAGGGCATGTGGGCCAAGCCTGACATGATGTCGGCGATGCTGGCCGAGAAGATTGCGCACCCCGAAGCAGGCGCAAGCACGGCCTGGGTGCCCTCCCCGATCGCCGCCACGCTGCACGCAGTCCACTATCATTTGGTCGACGTCGCGGCGCGACAGGCTGAGGTCGCTTCGCGTCCGCGGGCGAGCCTCAGCGACCTGCTGACGCCGCCGCTCGCGGATCACCCGCGCTGGTCGGCCGCCGAGATCCAGCGCGAGCTCGACAATAACGCTCAGGGAATCCTCGGCTATGTCGTGCGCTGGATCGATCAGGGCATCGGCTGCTCCAAGGTGCCGGACATCGACAATGTGGCGCTGATGGAGGATCGCGCGACGCTGCGCATCTCAAGCCAGCATATTGCCAACTGGCTGCACCACGGCATCGTCAGCGAGGCGCAGGTCGTCGAGACCATGCAGCGCATGGCCGCAGTCGTCGACCGCCAGAATGCCGGCGATCCTGCTTATCGGCCCATGGCGCCGGATTTCGACCGCTCCATAGCCTTTGCGGCGGCGCTCGATCTCGTGCTCAAGGGGCGCGTGCAGCCCAATGGCTATACAGAGCCGATCCTGCACGCGCGCCGCCTCGAGGCCAAGGCGCGGGACAGATCCGCGGGCTGAGCAGATGGACTTGGATGGCCGTCGTGCCTATGGTTTGCGTGTCGGGGACCTCAAAGAAGGCGGATCGGGCATGAACGACGCAGCGGCGGGCAGCCACAGGCATCGCATCACTTCGGTCGCCGAGCTGGAAGCGCTCTACGGGCTGCCAAGCGGCGCAGCGGTCGCCAAGGAAATTGATCACCTGAACGGCCCCTACCGGGCCTTTATCGAGAAGGCGCCGTTCGTCGCCATCGCTTCGGCGGGCGCAGAGGGGCTTGACTGCACGCCGCGCGGCGACCCGGCCGGTTTCGTGCGTATTGTCGACGACAGGACGCTGATGATTCCCGACCGGCGCGGCAACAATCGCCTCGACACGCTGCGTAACATCATCGAGACGGGGCGCGTCGGCCTCCTCTTTCTGATCCCCGGCGTGGGCGAGACGCTGCGCGTCAACGGCCGCGCGCACATCACGACCGATCCCGCGATTTGTGCCACGTTCGAGATGCAGCGCCAGGTCCCGAAGAGCGTGATCGTGGTGGCTATCGACCGGGTCTACTTTCAGTGCACGAAGGCGCTGGTGCGCTCGAAGCTCTGGGATCCGGGCTCGCAGATCAAGCGGACGGAGCTGCCGAGCGTCGGCGAGCTGGTGGCGGCGACCATGCAGGGCGCCGACGCAGCCGAGTACGACCGCATGTATCCCGAGCGCATCAAGCAGACGATCTATTGATCGGGCGCGGAGCGATCAGCGCTTCGTCTCGCCGAGACGCGTCGCGTGGCTCGCCGCGATCTGCCAGCTCTGGCCTTCGCGCGTGTACACGGAGGTCCAGCGGACGTCATAGGTCTTGCCGTCGTCGGCCTTGATGGGCGAGACGCCGGTGGCGATCCCCACCCAGTCGTTCGGAATGCGGATCACGAGATCGCTGACGGGCGCGGTCTCGATGACCGGGTCACCCTTCAGCAGGGCGGCAATGCGGCGCGCCTTGTCATCGACCTTGCCCGATGTATGCGTGTGCACGAAGGACGGGGCATACATGCGCCCCAGTCGCTTGGCGTCCTTGGCCTTGATGGCTGCTGCGACGTCCCTGCGGAACGCGGCAACCTCCTCGCTGATCAGCTTGCGCTGAGCCTCGCTGACAATGGCGGGCGGATGGGCTGATGTTCGGTCTGGAAGGATAGTCGTTAGCGCGACGCACATGATGGCAACACCGGAAAGAAGAGGCGCAATACGCATGGCTCGGAGCCCTCCCGCAGTTGCTGGCCGCCCTGAGCATAGCATTCCGATGACGTCAGGAAAGCCGAGGGCCTGTCCCCCCTCCCCATTGAAGGCGATGGGCAGAGTGAGAAACGCGTCTAAACCGACAGCCGTCGGCGCACGTCGGCCTCGACCATATCGGCGCGTGCACCGGAAAGCACGATCTGCCCCCGCTCCATGACCGCATAGCGATCGGCAAGGTCGCGGGCGAACTCGAAGTACTGCTCGACGAGCAGGATGGCCATCTCGCCCTTCTTGCGCAGATAGTCGATGGCGCGACCGATGTCCTTGATGATCGACGGCTGAATGCCCTCCGTCGGCTCATCGAGCACGAGCAGGCTCGGGCGCATCACGAGTGCGCGGCCGATCGCAAGCTGCTGCTGCTGGCCACCCGAGAGGTCGCCGCCGCGCCGGCGCAGCATCGATTTCAGTACCGGAAAGAGCGTGAAGATCTCATCGTCGATCTGGCGCGCACCGCCTTTGAGTGGCGCGAGGCCGGTCTGCAGGTTCTCGGCGACGGTCAGCAGCGGGAAGATCTCACGGCCCTGGGGAACGAGCGCGATGCCGCGCCGCGCCCGTTCGTAGGGCGGCAGGCCGTTCAGCGTCTGCCCGTCCCATTCGATGAGACCGGCGCTGACGGGGTGGTGGCCGACGATCGCGCGCAGGAGCGTCGTCTTGCCGACGCCGTTGCGGCCCATGAGCGATGTCACCTCGCCTTTGCGCACTTCCAGGTTGACCCCGCGCAGCACCTGCGCGGCCCCGTAGTGCAGGTCGACGTTCTCGACCTTCAGCATGGCGCGCGCTCCTTTCGTTCAGCGCCCAAGATAGACCTCGATCACGCGCGGGTTCTCCGACACCACATCGATCGTCCCCTCGGCGAGCACCGCGCCTTCGTGCAGGCAGGTGACTTTCACGCCGAGCGCGCGCACGAACGCCATGTCGTGCTCGACGACGACGACGGAATGATCCGCGGAAATGCGCTTGAGCAGGGCCGCCGTGGCCTCCGTCTCCGCATCGGTCATGCCGGCGACCGGCTCATCGACGAGCAGGAGCTTGGGGTCCTGCGCGAGCAGCATCCCGATCTCGAGCCACTGCTTCTGGCCGTGGCTCAGCAGCCCGGCAAGACGCTCGCGCTGGGTGGCAAGGCCGACGGTCTCGAGGATCTCGTCGATGCGCCGCGCCTCCTCCTGGCTCGTGCGGGCCATGAGCACGCGGCGCGCGCGCCGGTCGCCCTTGAGGGCGAGGAGGATGTTGTCCTCGACGGTGTGGCTCTCGAAGACGGTCGGCTTCTGGAATTTTCGGCCAATGCCGAGATTGGCGATCGCGGCCTCGTCGAGGCGCGTGAGATCGATTCCGTGGTCGAAGAGCACTTCGCCCGCGTCTGGGCGCGTCTTGCCCGTGATCACGTCCATCATGGTCGTCTTGCCGGCGCCATTAGGGCCGATGATGGCGCGCATCTCGCCGGGCGCGATCTGCAGCGAAAGCTCGTTGAGCGCGCGGAAGCCGTCGAAGGAGACCGTGACGCCGTCGAGGTAGAGGAGGCTCGGCGTCAGGGGGGCAGGTGCGTCCGTTGGAACCAGCGTCGTCATCGTGCGCGTCCTATTCGGCTGGCTGCGGGACGGACTGGGACTTCGCGTCCACCTTTTCGGCGGGGCGGCGGCGTGCCCAAAGGTCGCCGAGCGTGCCGAGGATGCCCTTCGGCAGCCAGATGGTGACGAGCACGAAAAGCGCGCCGAGCGCGAAGAGCCAGTAGGGTGCGAGGATGCCCGTGGTGAAGGTCGTCTTGGCGAAGTTCACGAGGACGGCGCCGAGCGCGGCGCCAGCGAGCGTGCCGCGGCCGCCGACGGCGACCCAGATCACGACCTCGATGGAGTTCGCCGGCGTGAACTCGCTCGGATTGATGATGCCGACCTGCGGCACATAGAGAGCGCCCGCCATGCCGGCCATGATGGCCGACACGGTGAAGACGAAGGTCTTGTAGTGCTCGACCCGGTAGCCGAGGAAGCGCGTTCGGCTCTCCGCGTCACGGATCGAGACGAGGACTTTGCCGAGCCGGGACGCGACGATCGCCCGCGCCACGAGGTATCCGAGTGCCAGCGCCACCGCCGAGGCTGCGAAAAGCGCGGCCCGTGTGGTCGTGGCCTGGATGGGGAAGCCGAGGATGTCCTTGAAGTCCGTCAGGCCGTTGTTGCCGCCGAAACCCATGTCGTTGCGGAAGAACGCCAGCATGAGCGCGTAGGTCAGCGCCTGCGTGATGATCGAAAGGTAGACGCCCGTCACGCGGCTGCGGAACGCGAACCACCCGAAGACGAACGCGAGCAGGCCGGGGGCCGCCATCACCATGAGGAAGGCAAACCAAGCGTTCTCGAAACCGTACCAGTACCATGGCAGCTCTTTCCAGTTGAGGAAGACCATGAAGTCGGGAAGCTCGGGGTGGGCGTACACCCCGCGCGTGCCGATCTGGCGCATGAGGTACATGCCCATGGCGTAGCCGCCTAGTGCAAAGAAGGCACCATGGCCGAGCGAGAGTATCCCGCAGTAGCCCCACACGAGATCGAGCGAGAGCGCGAGCAGCGCAAAGCAGAGGTACTTGCCGAGCAGCGCCAGCGTCGCCGTGGAGACATGAACGGGCGAGGATGGCGGCACGGCGAGATGGAGCAGCGGCACGATAACGGCAAGGCCGAGCACGATCGCGAGGAACCACGCGCCTGTGCGGTCATCGGCGAGGAGGGCGCGCGTGATCATGCCTCGACGGCCCTCCCCTTGAGCGCGAACAGGCCGCGCGGGCGCTTCTGGATGAAGAAGATGATCGCGACGAGCAGGATGATCTTGCCGAGCACGGCGCCGGCATAGGGTTCGAGCAGCTTGTTGGCCATGCCGATCGAAAGGGCGCCGACGAGCGTGCCCCAGAGATTGCCGACACCGCCGAACACCACGACGAGGAAGCTGTCGATGATGTAGCCCTGCCCGAGGTTGGGGCTCACGTTGTCGATCTGGGAAAGGGCGACGCCCGCAAGACCTGCGATGCCCGAGCCGAGGCCGAAGGTGAGCGCATCGACACGGCCGGTGCGGATGCCCATGGAGGAGGCCATGCGCCGGTTCTGCGTGACGGCCCGCATGTGGAGCCCCAGCGACGTATGGCGAAGCGCGAGCAGCAGCCCGACGAAGATCAGCCCGGCGAAAATGACGATATAGAGCCGGTTCCACGTGATGACGAGGCCGCCGATCTCCATGGCGCCCGACAGGAACTGCGGCGCGCCGACTTCGCGGTTCGTCGGGCCGAAGGTCGTTCGCACAGCCTGCTGGAGAATGAGGCTGATGCCCCAGGTCGCCAGCAGTGTCTCGAGCGGGCGGCCGTAGAGGTGGCGGATGACGCCGCGCTCGATCGCGACGCCGATCCCACCCGCGACGAGGAACGCGAGCGGTATGGCGAGGGCCAGCGAGTAGTCAAAGAGGCCCGGCACGTGGGCCCGGAAGAGCTCCTGAACGACGAAGGTCGTATAGGCGCCGAGCATGACCATCTCGCCGTGCGCCATGTTGATTACGCCCATGACGCCGAACGTAATGGCGAGACCGATGGCCGCGATCAGCAGCACAGAGCCGAGCGAGATGCCGTACCAGACGTTCTGGGCATAGCCCCACAGCGCGAGCCGCTGCTCGATGGAGCTGATGGTGCTGGTGGCCGCCTCGCGCAAAGGAGCCGCGGCGTCAGGGGGGAGTGACCGGAGAATGGAGACGGCCTCGCGCGTGCCCGCATCGCGCAGGAACGCGACGGCCTGCTGCCGCTTGTCGAGCGGCGCATCCGCCTTGCTGAACGTGACGGCGGCCCAGGCGAGCTGAAGCTGCTTCCGGACGCCCGGCAAGCTCTCTGCGGCAATGGCGGCCTCGAGGACTGGCAGCGCCACAGGATCACGCGACTTCATCACCGCCTGCGCGGCCTGGATGCGGCGGGATGGATCGGGGTTCATCAGGCTGAGGGCGCCGAGCGCGGCATTGACCGCACCGCGCACGCGGTTGTTGAGGCGCGCGGCCGTAAGATCCGAGGGCGGGGCGGCCACGACCTCGTTGCTCTGCGCATCGCGGACGGCGCCTGCGGCATCGCGATAGAAGACTTTCCGGTTCGCCGTATCGATCAGCAGGCGGCGGTCCTGCAGGGCCTCGATGAGGGACGCTGCGTGCGCGGCACCCGAGCGGGCAATCGCGTCGATGCCGGCGATGGTGTCGCTGAAGCTGTCCTTGGCGATGAGCGCGAGGCCGGCTGCGAGATCCTCAGGGGCGGCGGCGGCACGCTGAGGCGCAGCGAGGCCGGCGAGCACAAGGCTGCTCAAGAGAAGGACGAGGCGGATGAAGCGGCCCATGCCCTCAGCTCCGGTCGATGGCGTCCGTGTGCACCAGGCTCCGAGACGGTCTCCCCGCCGCAGGGGCGGGGAGACGCACGCACGCGCTTGCAAGTGGGCGGCGCGCAGGAGGTCACGCCGCCCGGCTGCCCGTTCAGGAGCCGCACTTCCCTGTCTTCATATTGAAGTTGCCGCACTTCTTGCCGACCCAGTCGGCCTCGAGGTCCTTTGAGCCCTCGAGATAGTCCGACCAGGCGTCGCCCGGGACGAGATCCTTGGTCTGCCACACGACATCGAACTGGCCGTCAGCGCGGACCTCACCGATCATCACGGGCTTCGTGATGTGATGGTTCGGGAGCATCTTCGAGATGCCGCCGGTGAGGTTTGGCACCTCGATGCCCGGCAGCGCATCGATGACCTTGTCGGGGTCGAAGGACTTTGCCTTCTCGACGGCCTTGACCCACATGTTGAAGCCGATCACGTGGGCTTCCATGGGATCGTTGGTGACGCGCTTCGGATTCTTCGTGAAGGCCTGCCACTTCTTGATGAACGCATCGTTTGCGGGGCTCTTCACGGACTGGAAGTAGTTCCACGCCGCAAGGTGGCCGACGAGATCCTTGGTATCGATGCCCGCGAGCTCTTCCTCGCCGACCGAGAAGGCGATGACCGGAATGTCCGTCGCCTTCACGCCCTTGTTGGCGAGCTCCTTGTAGAAGGGCACGTTGGCGTCGCCGTTGATCGTCGAGACCACGGCCGTCTTCTTGCCGGCGCTGCCGAACTTCACGATCTCGGACACGATCGTCTGCCAGTCGGAGTGGCCGAAGGGGGTGTAGTTGATCATGATGTCCTCCTTCGCGACGCCCTTTGCGAGGAGGTAGGCTTCGAGGATCTTGTTCGTCGTGCGCGGATACACGTAGTCGGTGCCGGCGAGCACCCAGCGTTTCACCTCGCCGCCATCCTTGCTCATGAGGTAGTCGACCGCCGGAATGGCCTGCTGGTTCGGCGCCGCACCCGTGTAGAAGACGTTCCGTTCGCTCTCCTCACCCTCGTACTGCACAGGGTAGAAGAGGATGTTGTTCAGCTCCTTGAAGACGGGCAGCACGGACTTGCGGCTCACGCTCGTCCAGCAGCCGAAGACGGCAGAGACCTTGTGCTGGGTGATGAGCTCGCGCGCCTTCTCGGCGAAGAGCGGCCAGTTCGAGGCGGGGTCAACGACGACGGCCTCGAGCTTCTTGCCGAGCACGCCGCCCTTCTTGTTCTGCTCCTCGATCAGCATGAGCATGACGTCCTTGAGCGTCGTCTCGCTGATCGCCATGGTGCCGGAGAGCGAATGGAGCACGCCGATCTTGATCGTGTCTTGGGCTTGCGCGAGCGGTGCGCCCGCAAGCCACGCGCCTCCCGCCAGTGCCGTCGCGGCGATCCCCGCGAGCACATTGCGACGTTTCAGCATGCCTTTCCTCCTGTGACGGGTGAACTGACGGTTAACCCTCGTCGCAAGCCGTGTGCCAACGTGGACTTCGGGCGCAAGATTCAATCGAATCATTGAGTTAGCTCTCGGCGGGGCTCAGGAAGCAGGCATCCCGCATAGACTTCGATGATGAAAATTTAGGCAAGCCCGCATGAGCGCCTATCTTTTCATCGTGTCCGATCTGGTCGTGCACCACAGGCAGGCAATGTGCGCATGATGGGTTGGGCAATTGCCAATCCCATGGGCATGAGCCGATGATGGTTCTTCAGTTTCAGAAGAGTGCGATCAGAAGCGTCGGAGGCGACATATGCCGACACTTGAGACGGTCGATCAGGTCGACATCCTCATCCTCGTCGACAACGTCACCGACAACCTTTCCTCCACGCCGGTGTTCGTCGAGACGGAGATTGCCGCCCTCGGGCGCCGGCGCCGAGGTGCATGGGTGTTGGCCGGCGATTGCCTGTGCTGCGCGGCGCATGGCCTCGCCTGCCTGGTCACCGTGCGCAAGGGGGCGCAGAGCCGGACGCTCCTGTTCGACGCCGGACCTGAGGATCGCACCTTCGAGCAGAACGTCTCGCGCCTCGGTGTCGATCTCGGCGCCGTCGAGGCGATGGTGCTCTCGCATGGTCACTGGGATCATGGCGGCGCCATGCTGCGCGCACTGCAAATCGTGCGCGACCGCAGTGGCGGCCGCGAGGTGCCGTACTATGCGCATCCGGATATGTTCCGGACACGCGCCGCCAAGCTTCCCGATGGCTCCATGCGCCTTATGCAGGACGTGCCGAGCGTGGCCGCGCTGACCGCCTATGGCGCGCGCGTCATCAACTCGACCGAGCCGCACTTCCCGCTGGACGGATTGGCCTTCGTCAGCGGAGAGATCCCGCGTGTCACGCCCTTTGAGACCGGGCTGCCGGGCCAGCATCGACGCACACTCGACGGCCAGAGCTGGGAGCTCGACGAGATCATGATGGACGAGCGCTTCCTCGCCGTACACGTCGAGGGCAAAGGGCTCGTCGTCCTCTCGGCGTGCTCGCACGCGGGCGTCGTCAATGTGTTGAAGCATGCGCGGGAGCGTTTTCCCGATGTACCACTCCACGCCGTCATGGGCGGGCTGCACCTTTCAGGCACGAACGAGCGGGTCATTCCGCAGACGGTCGAGGCGCTCAAAGACTTCGGCCTCAGTGTCGTGGCGGCCGGACACTGCACCGGCTGGCGCGCCATGACGGCGCTGGCCAACGCCTTCGGTGACAGCAGGCTGGTGCCGCTCGCCGTCGGCAAGCGGTTCACGTTCTGACGCGCCAAAAGAAATGGCCCCGATGGCAAGGCTCCATCGGGACCGAAGGGCATCGCGTCGACCGCGCGCAGCTCAGGCCGGCGCGAAGCAGGCGATCTTGCTGCCATCCTCGCGCGGCTTGAACACGACCTTCACCTTCTGGCCGATCTTGACGCTCGCGGGGTCGCAATCGACGATGTTGGTCATCATCGAGACGCCTTCATCGAGCGTCACGTAGGCGATGATGTAGACGGGCTTTGCCGGGCGCATCACCGAGTAGGTGTAGATTGTGCCCGTGCCCTTGGCCTCGCGCCACTCGACGTCCGTCGAGAGGCAGGACGGGCAAACGCCACGCGGGTAGTAGAAGGGTTTGTCGCACGCCTTGCAGTGGCTGAGCAGCAGCTTGCCGGCGTTGGCACCTTCCCAGTAGGGCTCCGAGCCCGGGGTCGCGGGAACGACCGGATAGAGTCTCTCTTCACCTGCCATCGTCGCTCACTCCCGCTCCATGATCACCGTCGCGCCCACGTGCCGCGTGCCGAGCGAGCCGCCCGTACCGTGCGCCAGCGCGATGTCGCAGTTCGGCACCTGCACCTTCGGATGGGCCTCACCGCGAAGCTGGCGGACGGCCTCGATCACCTTGGTCATGCCGCCGCGGTTGCCCGGGTGGTTGTTGCACAGCCCGCCGCCATCGGTATTGAAAGGCAGCTTGCCGACGCCGGAGATCAGGTTGCCGTCCGAGACGAACCTGCCGCCCTGCCCCACCTCACAGAAACCAAGGTCCTCGAGCTGCATCACGACCGTGATCGTGAAGCTGTCGTAGATCGAGGCGTACTTGATGTCCTTGTGTTTGACGCCGGCTTCTTCGAAGGCCTTCTTGCCGGACCAGCGGCCCGCCGAGAATGTCAGGTCGAGGTTCTGCCCGCCCATCTGATGCTTCACGGCCTCGCCCGTGCCGATCACCTTGACCAGCGGCCGCTTCAGGCTCTTGGCGATCTCGGGTCTCGCGACGATCAGCGCGCCGCCACCATCCGAGATGACGCAGCAGTCCAGCCGGTGCAGCGGGTCGGCCACCATTGGCGAGTTGACGACGTCCTCAACGGTCACGACCTTGGGCAGCATCGCGTGCGGATTGTACTGCGCGTGATGGGAGGCCGCGACCTTGACCCAGGCGAGCTGCTCGCTCGTCGTGCCGTACTGGTGCATGTGCCGCATGGCGCACATGGCGTACATGTTTGCGGTCGCCGGACCATAGGGGAACTCGAACTGGAGGTCCGGCTGGCTGGGATTGCCCAAGCGCGGGCTGGTGCCAGTCTGCACGCCTTCCGAGCGGGGGCGGCCGGCAAGCGTCACGAGGGCGATGTTGCACTTGCCTGCCGCGATGGCCTGGGCGGCGTGAGCCACGTGGACGAGGTACGACGAGCCGCCTGTGTCCGTTGAGTCGATGTGCTTGAGCCGAAGGCCCATGTAATCGGCAAACGAGTTGCCGCCGAGGCCGGGTGTGTCGCCGGCCGCGCAGAAATAGCCGTCGATGTCGTCCTTGCTCAGCCCCGCGTCCTCGATCGCGCCCTTGGCGACCTCGGCGTGGAGCTGCGCCAGGGATTTGTCCGGCGCCTTTCGGGTCGGGTGCTCGTAAGCCCCGACAATGTACGCTTTCCCCTTTGTGCTCATCCGGCCATGCTCTCCCAAACTCCCGTCGTTCTTGTTCAGTTCAATAGTGCTGAACCTCTACGCCTCGGCCGGTCGGCGTCAACCCCAGCCAAGACAATGGCCTATGCATCCGGCGCGCGGAGCATCGGTCCGCGGCCGCGGGCCGCGAAAGCAATTGCTGTGCCCGGGCCGATCCCTATAATCGCGCGCCACGGGCCGCGGGGTTCGGTGGGGCGGTTTCATGCTGTTGCGCGTACTTTGGATATTGATCGGCTATCTCCTGGCCTGCACGGCCTTCTCGCTGGTCCTTGTCGCTTTTGTCTTTACGCCGGCCGAGTTCGCGAGCCTGCCGGTGGGCGCCGGGTCCGGGCGCCTCTCAATGGCCGGCTTTCAGCTGCTCGCAAGCTCCGTTCAGGTCGTAATCTTTGCCGCCCCACTGGCCCTTGTTGCGGCGGCCATGGCCGAGTGGCGGGGCATCGATGAGTGGATCTACTATGCCCTCGTCGCGCTCCTCATCGCCGGGGTTGGCTTCATGGCGCAGTACGTGAGCGAGCTGCAGGGTGCGCCGACCATCGTCAACAACTATGCCTTCATTGCCTTCATGACAGGCGGCTTCGTGGCCGGGCTCGTGTACTGGCTGGTGGCTGGTCGACACGCGGGCGAGCGGCGGCGCGCGAGCGAGGCCGAGACGGCCGCCCATGCCGCTGCTGCCAAGGCTGCCGCCGCATCGAGGCGCACGGCCGGGCCGGTGACGTAGTCGAGCGGGCAGGCCGCTCCATCGGACGATCCATCGGTCTATCGGTCGCGGCCGGGAAGCGTGCATGCGGAACTTGCGGATAGGCATCGTCGGGGCCGGCACCGGGGGCCTTGCGGCAGCGGCCTTTCTCGCCCGCAACGGCCACCGCGTGCACCTGCTCGAGCGCTTTGCCGAGGCGCGCCCGGTCGGCGCCGGCCTGCTCCTTCAGCCGACAGGACTTGCCTGCCTGGCGCTGCTTGGCCTCGATGCGCGCGCGCGCGCACTCGGTGCCGTCATCCATGATCTCGCGGGGCATACCGTTGGCGGCCGGCGCGTGCTCGCCATGGACTACCGGCGGCTGCAGCCACATCTCTTCGGGCTCGGCATCCATCGCGCCAGCCTCTTCGCTCTCCTGCACCACGAGGTGATGCGCCTTGAGGTGCCGATTACAACCGGCGTCGAAGCCGTTCGCGTCGAGCGGCACGCGCGCCAACGCGCAGTCGTGATCGACCGGCTCGGCCGGCACCACGGCCCCTTTGACCTCATCGTCGATGCGAGCGGCATGCGCTCGCCGCTCCGGCAGGCGCTCGGTTGCCGCATCCGTGACCGCCCGTTCCCCTATGGCGCCATCTGGGCGGCGTTGCCGATCACCGATGACTGGCCGCATCGCACGTCGCTCATGCAGCGCTACGACGGGGCAGCGGTCATGATCGGTGTGCTGCCGATCGGGCGCTTGCCGCATGATGCGACCGAGCGCTGTGCCTTCTTCTGGAGCGTGCGCGTGGACCAGCGCGAGGCGTGGCTCGCGGCTGGCCTTAAGGCCTGGAAGTCGCGCGTTGTGTCGCTCTGGCCGGAGGTGGCGCCCATTCTTCACGGCTTGCGCGCGCCGAGCGACCTCTCATTCGTGTCGTACTCGGATGTGGTGGTCGAGCGGCCCTACTGCGCGCACCTGAGCCTCGCCGTGATCGGCGATGGCGCCCACGGCACGAGCCCACAGCTCGGCCAGGGTGCCAACTTGGCGCTCATCGATGCGCTGACGCTGGCGGCAGAGCTGGAGCGAGGAGATACGCTCGAAGCAGCACTTGGCGCGTTCCACGATTGCCGCCGCCGCCATGTCGCGTTCTATCAGCTCGCGAGCCGCTGGCTGACGCCGTTCTTCCAGTCGCATAGCCGCGCGCTGGGCCTCGTGCGCGATGTGACTTTCGGGCTCGCGTCGCAGGTCCCCTTTGCCGAGGGCCAGATGCTGCGCACGCTCGCCGGCATCAAGACCGGCGCTTTCAGCACGCTCGATCCGGGTGACTGGAGCCCGCGCTATCAGACGAGATCGCGCCGGCTCAAGACCTTGCCGGCCTCGTCGAGCTCATAGACGATCGGCGCACCGGTCGCGAGCTCGCGCTTGACGATCTCCTCCCCGGAGAGGCCTTCAAGCTTCATGATGAGGGCGCGCAGCGAATTGCCGTGCGCAGCGATGAGCACCTTGCGGCTGCTTTTGAGCTTAGGCCAGATCTCGGCCTCGTAGTAGGGAAGCACGCGGCGAGCCGTATCCTTGAGGCTCTCGCCGCCGGGCGGGGGCACGTCGTAGCTGCGCCGCCAGATGTGCACCTGCTCCTCGCCCCAGCGCTTTCGTGCGTCATCCTTGTTGAGGCCGGAAAGATCGCCGTAGTCGCGCTCGTTGAGGCGCTGGTCCTTAATGGTCTCGAGGCCGGCCTGGCCGAGCTCGGCAAGGATCAGGTCGAGCGTGTGCTGGGCGCGGAGCAGCACGCTCGTATAGGCGATGTCGAAGCGCAGGCCCGCTTCCTTGAGCAGCCGGCCGGCGCGCTTGGCCTCCTCGACGCCCTTCTCTGTGAGGTCGGGGTCTTTCCAGCCGGTGAACAGATTGAGCTTGTTCCACTCGCTTTCGCCGTGGCGCACAAGGACGAGGAGGTGGGGCATGATGGCGGTCGGTTCCGAATTGTTGGAGGCGTGGGTTGTTCTAAAGGTTCGACGCTGCTTTCAGATCCCGAGCACGTCGGCCATGGTGAAGAGGCCCGGCCCTTTTCCGGGGCCCCATAATGCAGCCTTGACGGCGCCGCGGGCGAATATGCCGCGGTCGGTCGCGATGTGGCTCAGGACGATGCGCTCGCCCTCGGCGGCGAAAATGACGCTGTGCTCGCCCACCACATTGCCGCCGCGGAGCGTCGCGAAGCCGATGTCGCCGCGCTTCCTCGGACCGGTGTGGCCGTCCCGCGAGCGCACGCTTGACGCGGCAAGATCGACGCCGCGGCCCTCGGCCGCGGCCTGCCCAAGCATCAATGCGGTGCCCGACGGGGCATCGACCTTGTGCCGATGGTGCATCTCTAGCACCTCGATATCGAAGTCGGCATCGAGTGCCTGCGCAACCTTGCGCGTCACCGCGACCAGCAGGTTGACACCAAGGCTCATGTTGCCGGCTTTGATGATGGTGGCGTGGCGGGCGGCGGCCTTGATCGCCGCCTCGTGCTCGGCGGTGAGGCCGGTCGTACCAAGCACATGCACAATGCGGGCATTGGCGGCGAGACCTGCGAGCTCGACGCTCACCTCAGGCGCCGTGAAATCCAGGATGCCATCGACCTTGGCGACGACGTCGAGCGGATCGTCCGTCACCTTTACCCCGATGGTGCTGACGCCGGCGAGCTCGCCGGCATCCTTGCCGATCGCCTCCGAGCCCGGACGCTCGATCGCGCCGGCAATTACGGCGTCGCCGGCGGTCGCGTGCACGGCGCGGATCAGCTCGCGCCCCATGCGGCCCGCGGCCCCCATCACGGCCAGCTTCATCGCGCTCATTGGACCCGTCCTCGTTGAAATGGCTGAGGCCCTATAGCACCGCGCCGCGCCCGCGTGGAAGGGCCGGTGCTCAGCCGCCCGCTCGGCAGCGCCGGGCATGGGCCGCGGCAAATGGACGGCGCCCGTACGGGCCGGCGCAGTTGCGGATGGCGCGACCGGCGCCGGGGCTGCCATCGATCTCCATATGGACCGTACGCGCATGAACGGTCGCGACGTGGCAGACGAGGCGGGCGTGACTCTCATTGGGTGCGCAGAACCCCGCGGTCGAACGCAGCCAGGGGTGACCTCCGCCGCAGACGTGAGGCGGGCGCGATGCGCGTCCGTTGTGCCGTTCCGGCGGCTACTTGATGGCGAGCCCGATGGCTGAAACACTGCAGCGGCATCCGTCAACGAACGGGTGCCGACAGACGAGAACGACATAGGGAGGAGTGTGATGAGAAACCGCGTGAACCGCGGTGCGGCCGCACTTGGCGTTGCGGCGTGCCTGATGGCTCCGATGGCCGCCGTGGCGCAGAAGTCCGGTGGCATCCTCAGGACCTACAACAGCTCGAACCCGCCGAGCGCCTCGATCATCGAGGAAGCGACGATCGCGACGGTGTTCGCCTTCTCGCCGATATTCAACAACCTCGTCATCTACGACCAGGCCGAGCCGATCAACCGCCCGGAGGTCATACGTCCCGAGCTGGCGGAGAGCTGGGCCTGGGATGCCGCCAATACGCGCCTGACAATGAAGCTGCGCCAGGGCGTGAAGTGGCACGATGGCAAGCCGTTCACGTCGAGCGACGTCAAGTGCACCTGGGATCGCATTCTCGGCAAGGATACCGACACCTTCCGCAAGAACCCGCGCAAGCTGTGGTGGCAGGTCATCAAGGACATCGAGACCAAGGGCGATCACGAGGTTACGTTCGTCCTGGAGCGCCCGCAGGCTGCCTTCCTGAGCCTGCTCGCCTCCAACATGTCGCCGGTCTATCCGTGCCATGTGCCGACCCGCGACATGCGCACGAGGCCGATCGGGACCGGCCCCTTCAAGTTCGTTGCCTTCGAGGCCAACAACGTCATCCGCCTGGAGCGCAACAAGGAGTACTGGCGGGAGGGGCGCCCGTATCTCGACGGCATCGATATTCGCATCATCGGGAACCGCTCGACGCGCCTCCTTGCCTTCTCGGCCAATGAGTTCGACATCACGTTCGTGGCCGACGTGACGGCACCTCTGGTCGGCGACGTGATGAGCCGTTCCCCACAGGCGACCTGCCAGCTCGTGCCGACCGGCGTGAGCACGAACCTGCTTGTCAATCGCGAGAAGCCCCCCTTCGACAATCCCAAGCTTCGCGAGGCCATGACGCTGGCGCTCGATCGCGACGCCATGGTCAAGATCGTCACGGCAGGCAAGGCGAGCATCTCGGGCGCGATGATGGCCGAGCCCGAAGGCAACTGGGGCATGCCGCCAGCGAGACTCGCACAGTTCCCGCAGTACGCCGGCACGGGCGAGGCGCGGCGCGAGAAGGCGCGCGCGATCATGAAGGAGCTCGGCTACGGCCCCGAGAAAAGGCTGAAAGTCAAGGTCGGGACGCGCGACTTCCAGGCGTTCAAGGACCCGGCCGTGCTGCTGGTCGACCAGCTCAACCAGATCTACTTCGATGCCGAACTCGAGATCATCGAGTCGACGCTTTACTATGGCCGGGTTGCACGTGGGGATTACGCCGTGGTGCTCAACCTGACCGGGGCAGGGGTCGACGACCCGGACGTGACCATGGTCGAAGGATACTCGTGTAAATCCGAGCGCAACTACACCAAGTACTGCAACGCGGAGGTCGACGCACTGATCGACGCCCAGTCGCGCGAGATCGATGCCGCCAAGCGCAAGGAGCTGGTCTGGCGGATCGAGAAGATCCTCATCGAGGATGCGGCCCGCCCGATCATCTTCCATGGCTATGCAGGCACCTGCTGGCACCCGCATCTGAAGGGCCATGTGCTGCACCGGAACTCGATCTACAACAACTGGCGCTTCGAGAACGTGTGGCTCGACAAATAGTCGCCGGGCCGGCGTCGCAGCGCGCAGCGGAACGGTCAGCCGCTGCGCGCCCTTTCGATCGCCTCGCGGATCAGCCGTCGCGCCTCGTCGGCATCGCCCCAGTGGTGGATCTTCACCCACTTGCCGGGTTCGAGGTCCTTGTAGTGCTCGAAGAAGTGCTGGATCTGCTGAACCGTGATCTCCGGCAGATCGCTGTAGGTGCGCACGCGCTCGTAACGACGCGTCAGCTTCACCGACGGCACCGCGATCACCTTCTCGTCACCGCCGGCATCATCCTCCATCACAAGCACGCCGACGGGCCGGCAGTTGATGACCGCGCCGGGCACGATGGCGCGCGTGTTGCACACCAGCACGTCGATCGGATCGCCGTCCGCTGAGAGTGTATGCGGCACGAATCCGTAGTTCCCCGGATAACGCATGGGCGTGTACAGGAAGCGGTCGACGAAGAGCGTGCCCGAGGCCTTGTCCATCTCGTATTTGATCGGCTCGCCGCCGACCGGCACTTCGACGATGACGTTGATGTCCTCGGGCGGGTTGTTGCCTGTCGGCACGGCATCGAGGCGCATAGCGGTCAGTCTCCATTGATCAAGCCGCCAGTCTGCACGGGCGGCCGCCAGCCATAGACCCAGTCGTAGCGCGCCATGAGGCGCGCCGAGGGCACGGTCGCCAGCGCCAGGTTCCGTGCCAGTGCGGCGGGGCCGGCGAGGTGAAAGATGCGGCCGTTCTGACGCGACGTTGCAACGATCGCATTGACGCGGGGCTGGCGCGCGGTTGCGTAGGCCCTCAGCGCACCGGCTGGATCCTGAGGGCGCGTGGCCAGCGCATCGGCGAGCACGACGGCGTCCTCGAGGGCCATCACGCCACCCTGGGCGAGAAACGGCAGCACGGGGTGGGCGGCATCACCAGCGAGCGCGATGCGGCCCTTGGCAAGACGCGCGAGCGGGTCGGCCACGACAAGCGCCCAGCGGCGCCATTCCGTTGCCGTCGCGAGGACCTCACGCAAGAGGGGCGCGAAGCCGGCAAGGTGGGGGGCGAGCGCCGCCCAGTCGTTGGGTGCAGCCCAGTCGTCGGTCATGCGGTCATCGGGCACGATGGCCACGACAGCGATCTGTGCACCGCCCTGAACGGGATAATGCACGACGTGGGCGCCCGGGGCGAGCCAGACGCCCACGGCAGACGGCTTCCCGAGCGGCGCGGCGGCGTCCGGCGAGAGCAATGTGCGCGAGGCCGCCTTGCCCGAGAAGCGGAGCTTCAGGTTGGCCGCCAGTTCTGCGCGGACGCGCGAGCGGACGCCATCGGCGCCAACCAGCACCGGACCCACCACGGTGGTGCCGTCCGCAGTCCGCGCGCGCACGTGGTCGCTGTGGTCGGCCACATCCAAGATCGCAAAGCCGGTCCGGACGGTGATCTCAGGTGTCGCGTGCACGCGCGTCAGCAGCGCGGCCTGCAGGTCCCGGCGGTGAACGACCCAATAGGGTGCGCCGTGGCGCTCCTCGATCCAGGCGCCGAGCGGCATTCGCGCAAGGATGCGGCCGCTGGCGCCCTGACGGACGGTAATTTCCTCAGGCTGACCCGCATGGGCTGCAAGGTGTGGCGCGACACCGAGCTCTGAGAGCACGCGCACGCCGTTGGGGCCGATCTGGATGCCGGCGCCGGCTTCGGAGAAGCGTTCGCGCTGCTCGAGAACGTGTGATCGGATGCCGCGCTGCGCCAGCGCCAGCGCCGTCGCAAGCCCGGCGATGCCGCCGCCAGCGATCAGTACGGGCTCAGCGTGTGCCATGCGGGGCGCTCAAACCCCCTCCGCCTCCGCGTCGACCAGGCAGCCTTTCGGCTCCGATTCGCTGGCGCCGAGCCGCGGGTCATAGACGTAGAGCGTCGAGCAGTAGGGACAGAGGATTTGGGTATCCGCGCCCATATCGAGATATACATGGGGATGGTCATAGGGCGGGCGCGCGCCCATGCACTTGAATTCCTTGGCGCCGATGTAGATTTTCTCGACGCCGAGGTCATTGGCGAAATGCGGCACGACACTCGCGGCCATCGGCTTGTTCCTTGGTCTCTGGCGCGCCGCGCGGCGTGCCTGCGGATGAAGCGGGCGCACCATAGCGGCTCACCTCTCCAAATGGTAGGGGAGCCTGAGGCGCAGGAGCCGAAATGTCCGACTGGAAGGTCCATGGCGACGTTCATTCACGATGGCCTCGAGATCGCCTATCTCGATGAGGGGCCCCGCGGCCCGGAGGCCGATCCGATCCTGCTCATTCACGGGTTCGCGTCGAACAAGACGGTCAACTGGGTCGAGCCGGGCTGGGTCCGGACGCTCGTCGGCGACGGCCGCCGGGTCATCGCCATCGACAACCGCGGTCACGGCGAGAGCGCGAAGCTCTACGATCCGGCTTCTTATGCGGCGCCAGCCATGGCCGAGGATGCGCGCGCCCTCCTCGATCATCTCGGGATCGCCCGGGCGGACGTCATGGGGTATTCCATGGGCGCCCGCATCACGGCGTTCCTGGCCATGGCGCATCCGGACCGCGTCCGCTCCGCGATCTTCGGCGGGCTTGGCATAAACATGGTCCGCCCGATGGCCGGGACCGGTCCCATCGCGCACGCGCTCGAAGTGCCGACCATCGACGATGTGGCGAACCAGACCGCCCGCACGTTCCGCGCCTTCGCCGAGCAAACACGCAGCGATCTCAAGGCCTTGGCGGCCTGCATCCGCGGCGCGAGGGATCCGATCCGGCCGGAGGCATTGGCAAATCTGAGATGCCCCGTCCTGGTGGCCGTCGGCAGCGAGGACGTGATCGGCGGTTCGGCGGAAGAGCTTGCCGCCATCATCCCCGGCGCCGAGGCGCTGGTGATCGAGAGGCGCGATCATATGAAAGCGGTCGGCGACCGGCGCTACAAGGAGGGTGTGCTCGCGTTCCTGAAGCGCCGGCCCTAGGGCCGCGTGGCGTCAACGGACATTACCAGCCGAATTTCCGCCACCTTGGTCGCGCAATTCTTGAGTAAGCGGCCTGTATTTTTGCCAGTGATTCCGGGGGTGGCCGCAGGCATGCGAAGGGGGAAAGAGGTGAACGCGTCGGGTTTCGGGACCGGGCGCTGGACGCCGTGACGGATCGAGCATGAGCACGCTCTCACGCTACATCTTCCGTCAGGCGGCGGCGACGACAGTAGTGATCGTCCTCTCGCTGACCTCGCTCGTGTGGATCGCGCTCGCGCTGCGCCAGCTCAACCTCGTGACCGCCCAGGGCCAGGATGCGCTCGCCTTCCTCAAGATCACGTTGCTTGGCCTGCCGAGCCTGATGGCGGTGATCGCGCCGGTGGCCCTGCTGATCGCGTCCATCCAGCTCCTCAATCGCCTGAGTGCGGACAGTGAGCTCATTGTGATGACGGCCGCCGGCGCGAAAGTCTGGGCGCCGGCCCGGCCTCTGATCGTCCTGGCGGTAATGGTCAGCCTCGTCGTTCTCGCCTTCAATTTCCTGGTCATGCCCTGGGCGAACCGCGCGCTGCGCGAGGCGATCATCGCGGTTCGCACGGACCTGATCACGCAGGTCATCCAGCCGGGCCGCTTCTCCAGTCCAGAGCGCGGGCTGACCTTCCATGTGCGTGACCGCGCCCCATCGGGCGAACTGCTGGGGCTCGTGCTCAACGATGCCCGCGATGGCAAGCAGACGACGACCTTTCTCGCCGAGCGGGCGCGGATCGTGAAGCAGGGCGGGGAGACGTTCCTGCTCATGCAGAGCGGCCATATTCTGCGCCGGGCAGCGCCGGGCGAGCCGACCCAGATCATCGTCTTCGAGAGCTACGGCGTTGATCTCGCGCACTTCGAGGCGCGGGCCGAGCAACGCGGACTGCGCCCGCGCGAGCGGTATTTGAGCGAGCTGCTCGCTCCGGCGCCCGAGGACGTCGCGACGCCGCGCGCCCGCAATCTGATCATCGAGGAGCTCCACGAGCGCCTCTCGAGCCCGCTCTATCCGCTGGCATTCGTGCTGATCGCCGTGGCCATGCTCGGCCAGGCGCGAACAACGCGGCAGGGGCGGGGGCAGGCGCTCGTTCTGGCCTTCGTGCTGGCAACGGCTGCGCGCGTCAGCGGCCTCACGGTGAACAACATGATCAGCCTCAATCCCGGGGTCGTGCCGCTGGTCTATGCCATCCCGCTCGGCACGGCGCTGCTGGCGGCAGCCCATGCCCATGCCGGCATGCGCCCGCGCCGGATGAACACGCCTTGGGCGCGTATGGCTCTCGTGATGGGTGAAAAGCTTGATCTTGTGCGCGAGCGCTGGCGGGCACGACGCATCGACCAGAGGCGCCGGCGTGCGGTCGGGCCCCATGGCATGGGGGCGACCGGCCGATGAGAAGTGCATTCGGCACGCTCAGTCGCTACGTTGGCGGGCGCTTTGTGGTCGCCATGGCGGGCACACTCGCCGTCTGCGGGTCGCTGATTGTCATGATCGACCTCGTCGAGCTTCTGCGCATGAGCGGGCGCACCGGCAGCATCCCGATGGCATCCGTGGCGCTGATTGTCGGGCTCCGCCTTGCGAGCTACATCGAGGTGCTCCTGCCGTTCTGCGTCCTCGTCGGCAGCGGCGTCGCCCTGCTCCAGCTCAACCGGCGGTCGGAGCTTGCCGTGATGCGCGCGGCGGGGATGTCGGCGTGGCAGTTTGTCGGGCCAGGAATTCTCGTCGCTATGCTGCTCGGCGTGCTCGCGACGATCGCCTTCAATCCGCTCGCCGCGATGACGAGGGCGGAGGCGGATCGTCTGCTCGCTGAGCTCTACGGGCGGGAGGCCTCGGTGCTGGGCGGTGGTGCAAGCGGCGCCTGGCTGCGGCAGCAGGGTGTCGATGGATCCTCCGTGCTGAGCGCAAGTGCGGCATCGCGGGACGGACGCACGGTCTACAATCCGACGCTCCTGCAGTTCGATGCCGAAGGTCGCTTCGTCGAGCGGGTCGAAGGGGTCCGGGCGCTGCTCCGTGACGGCTACTGGCAGTTCGATCAGGCCAAGGTCGCGCGCCCGGGGCGTGAGCCCGAGCAGTTCGATACGTTCACGGTCAGCACGTACCTGACGCCCGACCGGATCGGCGATTCGCTCGGCTCGGCCATTTCGCTGTCCTTCTGGCAACTTCCGGGCGTCATCCGCGAGACCGAGCGGGCAGGCCTCTCTGCGGCCCGATTCCAGGTGCAGTATGACCTCCACCTGAGCCGGCCTATGTTGCTGGCGGTGATGGTCCTTTTGGCGGCATCTGTGTCTTTGCGGTCATTCCGCTCGGGTGGCTTACAGACTATGGTGGGCATGGGGGCGATCGGGGGGTTGGCATTTCTCCTTTTCTCCGAGGTTTCTCGGCAGGTTGGGGTGGCCGGACTGACGCCGTCCTTCATGGCGGTATGGGTGCCGGTTGCTGTTGCGTTGTGCGGGTCGTTGACGGTGCTGCTGCACCAGGAGGACGGCTGAGGTGGAAGTAACGGGGCATGAGTCTCAGGCGGGAGGGGACACTCCGCGCGAGCCGCTGCGGCTGCGCGTCCGCCTGACCCTGTGCGCGCTCTCCATCCTCGGGCTCGTCGCGACGGCCGCTGTGCTGCTGGCGCCCTCGCCAGGTGCGGCCGGCGATCCCGTGGACCAACTCACGCGCGGCACGGGCATCCGCATTCAGGATCCCGTCCGCAACCTCACGCAGCAGCAGCGGCACTTCAAGAAGGACAAGGGCGGCGTCTTCGGCAAGGCGCCGGGCAAGGTCGACCGCGCCGCCCCGCTCTATCTGCAGGGCGACGAGCTGATCTATGACACGGCCAACAACCGCGTGATCGCGGTCGGCAACGTCGAGATCGTGTTCAACAACTACATTCTCACGGCGGACCGCGTCGTCTACGACCAGAGCGCGCAGACGCTGACTGCGGAAGGCAACGCGCAGCTCAAGGAGCCGAACGGCAACGTCGTTCGCGCAGAGAAGCTGACCGCGACCGATGATTTCCGCGAAGCCTTCGTGCAGGCGCTGAGCGTGACGGCGCGCGACGACACGCGCATCACCGCGCGCCGTGCGGTGCGCCGCGACGGCAACGTCACCGAGTTCGAGCAGGGCCGCTTCACGCCGTGCCGCACCGACGGCAGCAGTCCGCCGCTGTGGTGCATCAGCGCCGCTCGAGTGACGCACGACCAGCAGGCGGGTACGGTCCGCTATCAGGATGCGGCCTTCGAGCTCTTCGGCGTGCCCGTCCTCTATCTTCCGTATTTCGAGCACGCCGATCCCTCGGTGAAGCGGCGCACAGGCTTCCTCTCGCCCGAGTACGGACACTCCAACCGGCTCGGGACGCAGGTCGAGGTGCCCTACTACTTCGCACTCGCCCCGAACTACGATTTCACCTTCAACCCGAGATATCTCTCCGAGCACGGCATCCTCTGGCAGGGCGAGTGGCGGCACCGGGTGAACTGGGGCGACATCCGCGGCGCGTATAACGTCAAGGTCGCCGGCATTGACCAGGACCTGAGCACGCTTCCTGCCGACTCGGCGGCAAGTCTCGACGGCTGGCGGGGTAGCGTGCAGACGCGCGGCTTGTTCTCGCTGTCGTCCTGGTGGCGCTTCGGGTGGGACATCACCATCGAGAGCGATGATGCCTTCCGTCGCTTCTATGGTCTCGACAGCATCCTGCAGACGGATCGCATCAACTCGGTCTTCCTGCAGGGCATCAACGATCGCAACTACTTCGCTACGACGTTCTATCACTTCGGCGGCCTGCTCGTGGAGGACACGCCGGATGCGAAAAGCCGCGTCCTGCCGGTCATCGACTACAACTACGTGTTCGACCGGCCGGTCGCCGGTGGCGAGCTGAGCTTCAGCATGAATGCCGTGTCGCTGACGCGCAGCGGCAACACGACGACGGACATGCATCGCGCCTCGTTCGACGGCCGCTGGCGGACCAAGGTTGTCGACGGCATCGGGCAGGTTTGGACGCCGTACCTCGGGGTGCGGGGTGACGTCACCAACTTCAGCAACGCGTTCGACGTCAATACAGGCACGTTTACGGATGACGGTACGGTCACGCGCGCCACGGGCGTGGCGGCGCTGACGTACGCTTATCCGTTCGTCAAGCATACACAGGCGGGCAGCCACATCGTCGAGCCGATCGGGCAGGTCGTGACGCGCCCGGCACACATTTCGCAGAACCGCATTCCGATCGAGGATGCCAAGAGCCTCGTCTGGGACGACACGCTGCTCTTCGATGTGGATAAGTTTTCGGGCTGGGATCGCATTGAGACAGGCACGCGCGGCAACGTCGGCTTTCAATACACCTATCAGGCTGCCGCCGGCGGCTACGCGCGCTTCATCGTCGGGCAGAGCTATCAGATTGCTGGCGATAATGCATTCCGCGACCGGGATCCCGACCAACTCGGTGCGCTCGCCGCCGACACCTTCCCGGCCATTCCCGACAGTGGTCTTGAGACGAGGCGATCGGACTATGTCGTAGGCGCCTACCTGGCGCCGGCAGACAGCTTCCGGCTCGTCGCGCAGGCGCGCCTCGACGAGCGCGATCTCTCGCTGCGCCGCAGCGACACCTACACATCGTTCACAGCCGGGCCGCTCAGCGCCCAGGTGCAGTACTCGTACGTGCGGATCGATACGGCCGATCCGATCGATCCGCGTCGCCGCGAGCAGGAGATCCAGTTCGGCGGCGCTCTGCGGCTGTCAGAGCGCTGGTCGCTGCTCGGCGGCATCCGCTACGATATCGACACGCAGGAGCGGCTGCAGGACACGATACAGCTCCGCTACGCCGACGATTGCTTCGTCCTGACGGCGGCCTATACCGAGTCCTTCATCGAGAATGCCGCCCGCGGCATCAAGCCGGATCAGGCCCTCATGCTGCGCCTCGAGTTCAAGTACCTCGGCCAGTTCGCCCTGAGCCCGAGCATTGGCGGCCTCGAGGCGGAGAACCAGCCCTCGAATAACTGATCTCGCGCCGCACGCGTCGGGGACGCCGGTGCATCCTCCCTTGAATACAGCGCGAAAACATCCGACACATGCCGGTTGTGACCACGCCCAGGCAAGGCCCCGCCGCGCGGGCAAAGGGTGCGCCGATGCTGAGAAAGATCTTGATTGCCAACCGCGGCGAGATCGCGTGCCGGATCATTCGCACGGCGCGCCGCCTTGGCGTGGCGACGGTCGCCGTCTATTCGGATGCCGATCGCGAGGCCCTCCACGCTGCGGCCGCCGATGAGGCCGTGCACATCGGACCCTCGCCGTCCACCGAAAGCTACCTGCGCATCGACCGCATCATTGCGGCCGCCAAGGCGACCGGCGCCGAGGCGATCCATCCGGGCTATGGCTTCCTCGCCGAGAACCCGGACTTCGCCGATGCCTGCAAGGCGGCAGGCATTACCTTCATTGGCCCGTCGGGCGCTTCCATGCGCCAGCTCGGTGGAAAGGCCGCGGCCAAGGCCGTCGCCCGCGCAGCGGGTGTCCCGGTCGTGCCGGGATACGACGGGGCCGATCAGACGCCGACTCTGCTCCGGCGCGAGGCCGACCGCATTGGCTACCCGGTGATGATCAAGGCCGTGGCCGGCGGCGGCGGGCGCGGCATGCGCCTCGTGGAAAATGGTGAAGCGTTTGCAGCAGCCCTCGAAAGCGCGCAGCGCGAGGCGCAGTCGTCGTTCGGCGACGCCGCGGTCCTGATCGAAAAGGTCGTGCAGCGACCGCGCCATGTCGAGGTGCAGGTGTTCGGCGATCGCCACGGCAATGTGGTGCACATTTTCGAGCGCGACTGCTCGCTGCAGCGGCGCAATCAGAAGGTGATCGAGGAGGCGCCGGCGCCGGGCATGAGCGAGGCCCTGCGCGAGAAGATGTGCGCTGCGGCGGTCAACCTTGCGCGTGCCGTCGGCTATGAAGGCGCGGGCACGGTCGAGTTCCTCGTCGAAGGTGGCACCTTGGGGCCCGAGGCGCCGTGGTACTTCATCGAGATGAACACCCGCCTCCAGGTCGAGCATCCGGTGACGGAAGCGATCACCGGGCTCGATCTCGTCGAGTGGCAGCTTCGTGTCGCGGCCGGCGAGCGGTTGCCGCTCACGCAGGACGCGATCACCATGCGCGGGCACGCCATTGAAGTGCGGCTCTGCGCCGAGGACCCCGCACAAGGTTTTCTGCCGAGCATCGGGCGGGTAGCAGCCTTCGCGCTTCCCGGCGGCATCGGCGTACGTCTCGAGACCGCCGTGCGTGCCGGCGACGTGATCTCGCCCTTCTATGACAGCATGATCGCCAAGCTCATCACGCACGGCGCAACCCGCGATGCGGCGGCCAATGCGATGGTGGCGGCCCTTAAACAGCTCGTCGTCGCGGGGCCACGAATCAATGCGGTGTTTCTGCGCGCGCTGCTCGAGCATCCCGATGTGCGTGTCGGCCGCATGGACACGGGCCTCATCGGCCGCGACATCGCCGAGCTCACGCGCTCACATATCGGTCCTTCCGAGATCTTCGCGAGCGTTGCGCGGCTGCTCTCGTCATCGCGCGACGTGCCTGATGGGGGCGATCCCTGGTCAGCCACCGATGGCTTCCAGCTCGGCGCATCACGCGCCCTTACTGTGCCGCTGACCGTGAATGGCGAAACGACATCGTTCGTGGCGACCTGGCCGCGTGGCGAGACTGTGCCGCACGTCGCCGTCGCTGGTGTGGCGCCCCCTGGCACCGAGCCGCGCTTGCCGACGGCGTGTGTTGCCGTGCCGGAGGGGCTTTACGCCGTCTTCGAGGGCGAGCAGGTCGAGGTGCGCTGGCCGACGTACGATGCCGACGATATCGATGACGGTCATGCCGGTGATGTCGTCCGCGCGCCGATCAACGGGAAGGTCGCGCGCGTCTTCGTCAAGGCCGGCGACGTCGTTGCCAAGGGGGATCGGCTCGCTGTCGTCGAAGCGATGAAGATGGAGCACGTGCTTACGGCGGCGCGCGACGGCGTGGTGGCAAATATCGCGGTCGGCGAGGGCCAGCAGGTCAATCAAGGCGCGCTGATCGTCAGCCTCGAGGAGGAAGCAGTATCGTGACCATCCATCTCGTGAAGCTGTGCGTCGGCTGCGAGTCGATCGACGACCTTGCGGCCTGGCAGAGCGAGCGGCTCAAGCAGCTGAAGGCCGCCAAGCAGAAGCCGGAGCTGTTCCACCGCACCTTCCAGATGCCGAAGCGGCGCGAAGAACTGCTCGACGGCGGCTCGATCTACTGGGTGATCAAGGGCGTCATCCAGGCGCGGCAGCGCCTCCTCGATCTCAAAGAAGGGACGCGGCCCGATGGCACGCCGTGCACGCTTCTCATCCTTGACCGCAAGCTCGTGCATGTGCGGCCCGTGCCGCGCCGCGCCTTCCAGGGCTGGCGCTATCTGGCGCCCGAGGATGCGCCCGCGGACCTCGCAGGCGATCGGCGGGGCGATCTCGACGCGATGCCCGCCAAGCTGCGCCGCGAACTCGCCGAGCTCGGGCTGCTCTGACGTGCTGGTGGCGCCGGAGCGCCACCACGCTGAGCTTGACGGCAGGGGCCACGAAATCGCCGGAAACGCCGTTCATCGAGACCGGGCTCAGGAGCCTTTCGCGTGGCGGCACCGCGGGTTATAGAGGGGGGGCACCGCCCGGCAGTCGGCGCGAAGGAAGCAAGGACGAACATGGCCGACCAGACCGACCATTTCATGCGCGAAGTCCAGGAGGAGATGCGCCGGGAGCGTCTCGCTCAGATCTGGGATCGGTATGGCGTATTCATCGTTGCAGCCGCCGTGCTGCTCGTCCTTGCCGTCGGCGGATACAAGTATGCCGAGTACCGCAGTCTCAGCTCCCGCGAGGCGGCCGGCCGCGAGTTCGAGCGCGCGGCGCGGCTGGCAGCCGAGGGCAAGTCGCAGGAGGCGCATCAGGCCTTCGAGGCGATGATCAAGGGCGCGCCGCCGGGCTATGGTACGCTCGCGCGCCTCAGGAATGCCGGCGCCTTGGCCGCAGAGGGCAAGCGCGACGAAGCCGTCGCCGCCTATGACGCCGTTGCGAATGACGCGGGCGCGGACCAGCTCCTCAGGGACTATGCCAGCCTGCAGGCGGCCATGCTGAGGGTCGATGTGGCGGGCTGGACCGAGATGCAGAATCGCCTCAAAGATCTCACAAACGACAACAATGCTTGGCGTGCGCCTGCGCGCGAGCTGCTCGGGCTCGCTGCGATGAGGGCCGGGAACGAGGATGAGGCACGCAAGGCTTTCGAGCAGATCCTGGCCGATAGCGCAGCGCCGCCGTCAACCGCGGAGCGGGCCCGGGTCCTGATGACGATCCTGACCGAAGCGGCGCTCGCAAAGGCCGCTGCGCCGGGGGGCGCGGGGGCGAAGCCGGGCGATCCCGCGGCGACGAAGTAGGGGCGACGACGGAGGGAGCTGATCGTGGACCTCTTGCGCACGGAGCGGCTGGCGGCCTTGGCGAGCGTGCTGGCTCTTTTGAGCCTTGCGGGATGCTCGGGGGGGATGCCGAGCGTTGCCGATATTGCCGCGCTGAACCCGTTTGCCGAAAAGCAGACGCCGCTCCCCGGCACGCGCGTGCCGGTCGTCCTTTCCGAGGGCGCCACCGGCAGCATCGAGCTCGCGAGCGCCGACCGACCGATCGCTCTGCCGCCGCCACGCCAGAATGATTCCTGGCCGCAGCCGGGTGGTGCCACCACCAATGCGCCGGGACATCTGGCGCTCCCGGCGACGATTCGGACGGTGTGGAGCGTGGATGTCGGCCAGGGCTCGAGCAAGCACGGCCGCCTGACCGCGAGCCCCGTCGTCGCCGACGGCCGCATCTTCACGCTCGATGCGGCGGGCCGGGTGACAGCGCTCAGCACCTCGGGCTCGGTTGCTTGGCGGACGTCGCTGGTGCCGGAGAAGGCCACGGATACCAACGCGTTTGGAGGCGGCCTTGCGACGGAGGGCGGGCGCCTGTTCGTGGCGACCGGCCACGGGATCGTCACCGCGCTGGATATGCAGGGCGGCAAGAAAGTTTGGGACAGGAACGTCGGCTCGCCAGTCCGCTCGGCGCCGAGTGTCGGCGGCGGGCGTGTTGTCGTCGTGACGACCGATGGCCGCACGGTTGCGCTCTCCGGACATGACGGTGCGGAGCTGTGGACCTATCGCGGGCTCCCTGAGCGCGCGAGCCTCCTGCTCAGCGCGAGCCCAGCATTCGGCGGCGATCTCGCGGTCGTTCCCTATCCATCCGGCGACGTCGTGGCGCTCAGGATGGCAGATGGCACGGTGGCATGGCAGGAGTCGCTGTCGCGCACGCGCGCGGCGTCCTCGCTCGGCTCCATGAGCGATGCCGCCAGCCCCGCCATCGATGGCGGGACCGTGTTCGCCATCGGCCATGCCGGCCGCATGATTGCGACGGAAGTGCGCACGGGCGAGCGGGTGTGGTCGGTGAACGTGCCCGGCATCAACCTGCCCTACGTGGCCGGCGATGCCGTCTATATCGTCGATACCGGCGGCCAGCTCATTGCCATGAGCCGGCGTGACGGCAAGGCGCTCTGGACGACGCGGCTGTCGGGCGGCAAGAGCTGGGTCGGCCCAGTGCTAGCCGGCGGCCGGCTCTGGCTTGCCTCCGACAGTGGCAAGCTGGTCGGCGTCAACGCGGCTGGCGGCAAGGTGGAGACGCAGCTCGATCTCGGCGCGCCGGTATACATCGCGCCAATCGTCGCCAACGGTCGGATGTACGTTCTCACCGACAAGGCGCGCCTCATCAGCCTGCACTGATGGCCGGATGAGCGGGGCGGCAGCGCCCGGAGCGGGCTTGCGGGCATGGTCGTTCATTCAGTTCTCCTGTCGCATCTCGTGCGCGGCAACAGCGCGGCGAATGATGTCCTCGGCGTCAATGGGCTGGGCATAGCGCACGACCATAGCGCGCGGCGGCGACGGTCTCGCGACGGCGGGCGGCTCGGTTGCGCTCGTGCGGGTCGGGCGAACGGAGCCATAGTTCGGGCTCCACGGCTCGCGCGGGTCGTCGTCGAGAGGCGGGCGGTTGCGCGGCGCAAGCTGAGCCGGCAGGCCATCCGCCTCGAGCTCTACGCGCACGCCGGCCATGTGCATGGGTGTCGTCGCGCTCGGGGTGGACGAGGTGGTGGCGCCTCGCTCGCTCGCGCAGCCGGCGAGGGCGACGAGAAGGCCGATCAGGCCGGCACGGGTGGCGCCCTGCCGGACGCGGTGTGGCACGCGGCCACGGCACTTGGAACGCATCGCGAAACGCCTCTCACGCAACGAAAAGCAACCGCACTGATGAGAGGCCACTATGCGGCATCAGGGTTAATGGAGGGCTAAGCGCCGTTCGGGACCGAAACGGGGCCCGGCGCAGCTGCCGTTGCGCCCGTGGGATGCATGTGCCACGGAAGATGTGCGGCCCGCGTGCCGCGCTCCTTCCAAATCAACAGCATATCCCCGGACTTGATTCGGATGCCTGGGGCCCCGACCTTGCCCCCGCCAAGCGACTCATAAACAGTCACCCCGGGCGGCGGTGCTTGTCCGAGAATGAGCAGGGGGCGTTGAATGATCAGGCGTGAAGCTGGGCGTGCGTTCTTGAGCGCCGTTTTTGTCGACTACGACAACATTTACATGTCGTTGAAGCGCAAGAACGAGGAAGCCGCCAAGCGGTTCGCCCGCGATGCCGCGTCGTGGATCAAGGCCATCGAGAGCGGCGCGCTGATCACCTCGACGAACGGATCGTTCACGCCCGAGCCGCGCCGCATCGTGATGAATCGCTGCTACGGCAACCCGGTGCCGCGGCGGAATCCGTCCGACAATTCGACGGACATGAACTCCTTTCCCTTCGTGCGCCACCATTTCCTGCGCGCCGGCTTCGAGATCATCGATTGCCCGCCCCTGACCGCGCAGCTCAAGAATTCCTCCGACATCCGCATGGTCATGGATGTGGTCGACTATCTCGCCCACGGCACGCACTTCGACGAGTTCGTGATCCTGTCGGGTGATGCCGACTTCACGCCGGTGCTGCACCGCCTGCGGGCCCATGCACGGCGCACGGTGATCTTCGCCAACGACTACACGGCGGCGCCCTACACTGCGATCAGCGACGGCGAGGTGCGCGAGGCTGATCTCATCACCCTGCTGCTCGAACAGCAGGGGGAGATCGGCGCGGCGCCGCAGGTGCCGCTCGTTGCGTCGCAGGCGAAGGCGCTGGCGCTGCCGGAGGCAGATCGGGAGGCATTGCGCCACGAGATCATCGCCGATGTGGTCCAAGCCGTGCAGGCGTCGCCGACGCCGGTGCCGCTCGAGGTGCTGGCCGACCGGGCCGTGCGCTCGATCGGCCACGACCGGACCGTTGCGACATCCTGGGCCGGCGCTGGCGGCTTCCGTGAACTCCTTGCGCAGACCTTGCCGGACCATCTGCGGCTTTCCGATCAGCCGCCCTACCTGGTCATCGATACGCGCCGCCACCTGCAGGCCAAGCGCAGCGCGCCGCTGCCCGAAATCTCCGAGACGATGCCAAACCGGGCGATCGCCCCCCCGCAGCCGGCGGCCTCGCTTGAGCGCCGTGGCGGTACGCCCCTCCACGGCGGGAGCCAAGGTGGCCTGCAGAGCGGCCTGCAGCCGAGCTACGACCACCATGAGGAATTCCGCCCCGAGCGCACGTTGCTCTCGCCTCCTGCAGCGTCGCCGGATCCGCGGACGCCGGGCGGGAGCCCGCGCTATGCCCAGAACGAGAGCCCGGCCCGAGAGCCCGCCCCACGCAGCCCGACGCTCTCGCAGCCGCTAATCCCGGCGCCGGCGCTGAAGCCTGCAGCGCCATCGCAGGCCCCCTCTCCGTCGCAGGGCCTGCCGGCGGCCGCCGCTTCGCCGGCGCGCCCCAAAGAGGCAACCTCGTCGATCCAGCAGTCGATCGCCCGCATTCACGAGGCCTGTCAGGCGCCGCCGCTGGCGCCGCCTGAGTACCGTACCTTGTTCGAGGTCATGGCGCTCGAGATCAACGAGAACAACCTGCTCGGGGCGCAGACGATCCAGAATGTCTTGCGCCGCGCGCAGGAGCACGGCTTGGAGCTGCGCCGCGACGACGTGCGCTTCGTGATGGACGTCGTGAGCGAGGCCGATCCGTGGTTCGAGCAGGGGGCCTCGGCCAATCTGTTTGCCGGGCGCTTCCGCAACTTCGTCGTCGCGCGCTGCCGCGGCCAGGGCCTCAAGCTCTCGGCCGATGAACTCGACCTCATCGAAGCTTGGTTCGTGGGCAATGGCAGCCCGGCTGGCGCGGCGACCTCGCGTGCCGGCAGCCAGACCGCCGCGCCATACACGCCGCCGCAGTCCGATCTGGTGCGTGGCGGCGCGCCGGCGCAGCCGCGGACGGCTGACGAGTTCACGAGCGACGAGTTTCCCCGCATCGTTCGCACGCGCCTGCGCGGCTGACGGGCGCGGCTCACCAAACGCTCCCCCTGGCGCATGATCGCATCGAACGGGCGTATCGCGGCGCGCCGTTCGGGGCGGTCGTGCGTGTGGCGGCAGGCATGGCTCCCGGGTTAGGCTTCGGGGCGCGCCGGGCCCTCATGGCCCATAGTCAGGATATCGATCATGAGCATTCGCATTCGCCGTCTCGAGGCCAAGGACAAGCCGGCGTGGTTGCCGCTCTTCAAGGGCTATATCGAGTTCTACAAGGCAACCATCCCCGAGGAGGTCATCGAGACCACATGGCAGCGGCTGCTGAGCGGCCAGGAAGGTTTTCACATCGGCCTGGTTGCCGTTGGCGATGACGATGTGCCGGTCGGCATTGCGCACATCCTCTTCCACCGCTCGACGTGGTCGCCGACGTGGTACTGCTACCTTGAGGATCTGTTCGTCGATCCCAAAGCACGCGGCAAGGACATCGGCCGACAACTCATTGAGGCCGTATATGCCGAGGCCGACGCCCGAGGCGCGACCCGCACCTATTGGGCAACGCAGGAGTTCAACTACCGCGCGCGCGGCCTCTACGACAAGGTCGCGACGAAGTCGCCCTTCCTGCAGTACAGGCGTTGACCCAGCTCTCCCTCTCCCCATTGCCTTCAATGGGGAGAGGGTCTGGGTGAGGGGCGGCCAAGCAAGAGACATTAAGCTTCTCTTTCACGGGGATCCGCGAACTCCAGCAGAGCGTCATCGAGATGGTCGTAGAAATCGCCGTCGGATGCACGGAAGACTCTGAAACCAAGCTGCCGAAGTGCTCGATCTCGAAGTTTGTCTGCGAGAAGTTCCTCGGCCGTACCATGGGTTACCCCATCGTCTTCGACGATGACCAGTCGTTCGCGGCAAACGAAATCCACAGAGTAAGAATCGACGGCGGCCTGACGCAAACTTCAGACCACCCAATTGTCGATTGCGAAGCTCTGCCCCGAGTTTGTCCTCCGCGGACGTGACATTTGCGCGTAGCAGGCGAGCGCGATTGGTCTTCCAGGGTTGTGCGCGCAGCACCTGCTCCTGTCTCATTGAGGAGTTTGGGGCCGCCCCTCACCCTGGCCCTCTCCCCGCGGGCGAGGAGAAGGAAAGATCGATTGCCGCCGCCTCCGCCTCGCCGACAAACGGCCGGAAGTGCTTGCGGATGCTCTCCTCCGGCAGATCCTTGGTGATGAAGACGAGCCGCGAGCGGTGGTCCGCGCTCGGCCAGCGTGCGAGCGTTTCCGGCGGGTAGAAAATGTGCTGCACGCCGTGCACGACGAACGGCTTCGTCTGGTCCTTCACGTTCAGAATCCCCTTCACGCGCAGCAGACGCTCGCCATAGAGCTGCGCGAGGAGCTGCATGGCATTCGACAGCTCGCGTCCATCGAGCGGCTCCGCGAAGGTCAGGCAGAACGAGCGAATGCCATGAAGATGCTGATGCGCGGGATGATCGCAGTGCGGATCCACGCAGGCGTCGTCATGGGCGTGATGGTCGTGGGGCGCCTCATGCTCATGCCCGCAATCGGGACCGCAGTGGGCGCCGTGGGCGTGGTGTCCGTTGCCGGCCCGGTAATGCTCGGCCGCAAGCCAGCGTTCGGGATCGGCCCCCGCAAGCGCGGGCTCGTGCGCGCCAAGACCGATCAGCTCCGCGGGTGCGATATGGCCTTTGACCGCACGGCGGATCTGCCCGGCCGGATTGAGCGCGCGCAGACGCCGCTCGAGCGCTTCAATCGTCTGCGGTTCCGCCAGGTCCGTCTTGGTCACAATCAGGCGATCCGCGATGGCAATCTGCTTCGCGGGCTCGAAATGCGTCTCGATCTGGTGTAATCCGAGCTGAGCATCGACCGTCGTGACGACGGCGTCGAGCTGATAGATGCGGTAGAGGCTTTCTTCCGTCATCAGCGTATGCACGATGGGTGTTGGATCGGCGAGGCCGGTCGTCTCAAGGACGACGCGCTGCATCGGCGGGATGTCGCCCCAGAGAGATTTGGTGTGCATCCGCTCGAGCGCCTGCACGAGATCGCCGCGCACTGCGCAGCACACGCATCCCGATGGCAGCAGCACGGCATCGTCATCGATCTTCTCGACGAGTGCATCATCGATGCCCACCTCGCCGAACTCGTTGATGATCACGGCAGTGCCGGCCATCGCAGGCTCGTCGAGCAGGCGCTTCAGCAACGTCGTCTTGCCTGAGCCGAGGAAGCCGGTCAGAACGGTGATCGGGATGGCGGGGTTCGCGGTCATGCTCATGTCGGCCCTCATTGTTGGCTGGCGGGGCAGGCTATCGGGTCGCGGTCACGATTGGGAGTCGGATCATGGCGCGTGAGGTCAGGAGATCGGCGGGGGCCGGCAAGCGGCTTCCACAGCGCGGCACCGCCGAGCTGGTCGCCCGTCGCGGTGTGGTTGATATCGCTCTCGCCATGAGCCGCCGGGGGCTGTCGCCCGGCCGCTCCGGCAATGTCTCGGCGCGCTTTGAGGACGGGCTTCTCATCACGCCGACGGGTATGGCCTATGACCTCATCACGCCCGCCGACATCGTGCGCGTAGAGCTCGATGGCCATGTCCCGGCAGGGCAGCCGGCACCTTCGAGCGAGCTTTCGTGCCATCTGGCGGTTTATCGCGCCCGGCCCGATGTCGGCGCCATCGTCCACTGTCACTCGCTGCACGCGACGGTGCTGGCCTGCGCCCATCGGTCGATCCCGGCCTTTCACTATATGGTGGCGGTCGCTGGTGGCGACGATATCCCGCTGGTGCCTTATGCCACGTTCGGCAGTGAGGAACTCGCCCGCCACGTTGCCGAGGGCCTTGCAGGCCGCAATGCCTGCCTGATGGCCAATCATGGCCAGATCGCGGTCGGGGCGAACGGCGCCGCGGCCTTGGCGCTCGCAGCGGAGGTCGAGGTTCTCGCGGAGCAGTACGTCAAGGTGCTGATGCTCGGGACGCCGCATGTCCTGGCGCGGGATGAGATGGCGCGCGTGGTGCAGCGCTTCCCAGGTTACGGGCAGAAGGCGCAGGATTGAAGCTGGGGCGATGTTCTCGTGGATGGAGAAGCGCAGAATGAAACCGTTCATGAACCTTGACGAGGTCGAGTTCGACGATGTCGAGGAGAATGGCTACTACACGTCGAGCCGAGCTTCGATCAGTAGCCGTATCGGGGCGAGGCAGCTCGGCTACAATCTCACTGTCCTGCCTCCCGGCAAGGCCCAGTGTCCTTTCCACTGCCATCACGGCGAGGAGGAAATGTTCCTGATCCTCGAGGGTGAAGGTGAGCTGAGGTTCGGCGACAAGCGCCACCCGATCCGCAAGCACGATGTGATCGCCTGCCCGACCGGTGGTCCCGAGGTGGCGCACCAGATCATCAACACCGGAACAGTGACAATGCGCTATCTCGCGCTGTCGACGTTGGTCGAGGTCGAGACGTGCGAGTATCCGGATTCGCAGAAGGTTCTCGTCGTGACCGGCAAGCCCGGAGAGCTGGGGCTGCGCACGATGTTTCGCGCCGAGGCCACCGTCGACTACTACGACCGCGAGAAGTTCTGAAGGTCCGGAACTCGGGGGCCATCGTCACGCCCAGGGCGGCTTGATCCAGTTGAAGAGATCGATGCCGCCGTCCACCACAAGCGTCGTGCCCGTGACATACCCGGCGAACCGATCCGAGAGCAGAGCCAGCGCCGGCCCCGCGAGATCTGCCGCCGTGCCGAGGCGTCCAAGCGCGATCTTGCCACTGAAGTCATAGGCTGCGGCATTGAAGCCGCCGCCGGGGATGGCGCCGGGGGCAATGGCATTGACCCGGATGCCTGCCGGGCCGAAGTGGCGCGCAAGCTCGCGTACGACCATGGTCTGGCCGGCCTTGGCGGCGGAATAGTGCGGCAGGTTGCGCGGTGTTTCGGCGTGCAGTGAGGTGATGAAGAGCAGCCGGCCCCTCGTGCCGCGCGCCTGCATGGCGCCGGCGATCTCGCGGCCGAGGAAATAGCCCGAGCGCACATTGACATTGTGGAAGGCATCCCAGGTCGCCTCGCTGACCCTTGCGGCGTCGTCCGCCTCCTTGCGCGGCGGGCAGGCCGAGTGCACGAACATGTCGAGGGGTGTGCCGCCAAGGCGCGCGAGGAGGCTTCGCCAGCCCTCCGGCGCCGAGAGATCGGTCGCGATCGCCTCTGCCTGACCGTTGCCAGCGGCGATGGCCGCCAGGGTCGCGGCATTGCGCTCAGCATCCACATCGGCGAGGAGGACCCTGGCACCTTCTGCGGCAAGTGCTTCGGCGATGGCGCGGCCAATATTCGAGGCGGATCCGGTCACCAGCGCGCATTGTCCGGTGAAGAGCCCGATTGGCTTCATGCTGGTCCCTCCCATTCGGGGCTTGAAGCGTCCCACGCCCGATCCGACAAAATTCAAGCCCGTCCGGATCATGCGCCGAACGGGCTGCAATTCTCAAGGCGGGTGAAGCCGACAGGCTCGCGGCTATGGCTTCTTGCGGAAGCGATCCAGGCTGATGACGTTGTCCTGACCGGACGGGGAGGCCACGTCCGCCCCCTCCTCGACGCCCGTCGGCACGGAAACCAGAGCGGGAGGCTGTGAGCGTTGCGTTGGTTCCAGCCGGCGAGGTCCAGCTATCCCCTCCGCCAGATGCTCCTCGTCGAGCGGGGTGGCCTCGTCCTCCTTGTCCGGGCGGATGCGGCGCGGCGGGCGCTTTCTGTCAGCGGCCGTCGGGCGATGCGACGCACGGCCCAAGCCCGGCACGCCGGTGATCTGGCCGCCAATGCCGACGTCCTCGTTGAGACCGACGACGCTGCTGCTACCATCGCGTGCGGCGCCCGCTTCATCAAACTGGAGGCCGTACGGGACGCTTGGATCGAAGAAGACCTTGATCGCGGCGAAGGGAATGACCAGCCGCTCGGGGATGTTGTCGAAGGTCAGCTTCACCTCGAAACGCGTATCGCTGACGATGAGCTCCCAGAAGCGGTGCTGGAGCACGATCGTCATCTCTTCGGTATATTTGCTCTTGAGGCGCTTCGAGAGCACGACGCCCGGGTGGCGGGTGTCAAAGGCGATATAGAAGTGGTGATTGCCCGGAAGCCCGGACTTCTGCACCCGCGTCAGCACTGCGCGCACGACGCCTCGCATGGCCTCTTGCGCCAGCGCGTCGTAGTCGATGTCATGCTCTGCCGTCATGCTACATCAGTCTTCGCACCAACCCGCACAGTGCGCCTCAATGCCGCCCGCATCGAGGCGAAGTGGAGGGCTTCTGTTGCCCGGTGCCCTCCGAACCGCGCCTGACGTTGCTAGACGCCAGGGCTTCAAGTTCAGGCTAATCCAACTGCATTACGCAGCGAGAGCAGCCTCAGCATAGTTGTCGTTGGCAACTATTCTGGTGACCCGATAACGGCGGTATCATGCCGGGCAAAAGAGCACCCTTTACACCCTCGTCGATCCTATTTCGCCCCCAGCAACAGCCCGCCCGGGGCTGTCCTCCGAAGGAGCTCGCGCCGTCGTCGGCTCGATCCCCTGCGGGCTGATGGTGGAGGCGCCGGGTACTGCCCCCGGGTCCGAAAGGCTTATTCCGATGTCCGTTTATCGCCATAGCCGGACGAATCCAGCACCCTCAATATAGGATGGCCTTTGGGCAAATGAAAGCGCACTCAGCCACGCGTGTGGATGAGGCGCAACGGCGCCAGATCAAATTCGCGTGGTAAAGCAGGGCGCCGTGACCGGAGGGACACGATCTTGGCAAACGTTCTCTTGACCGGGCCGCCGCGCTTCACCGCGCGCAGTGCCTGGCCGCCGCTGCTCGCCCTCGCGGCGGCAATCGTCGTCCAGGCAGGGCTGCAGTTGCTTGGTGGGCTGCTCGGGGCCTGGGTCAGCGGCGTTGGGGCGCGGTTGATGCCCGGCGTGCCTGCAGATCAGCGCCTGCTCCTCGCCATCCTCGTTTTCCTGGCGCTCTCTCAGGTCGGCGTCATCGCCTTCGCGTGGTGGGCGGCGGGGCTCTTCGGCGGGGCCCGGCGCACGGTGCTGCAGCTCCATGGGCGTGGCCCGGGCCTGGGCGATGTCACAGCCGCGCTCGCCGGACTGGCGCTCGTGCTCGGATCCTACAATCTGCTGGTCTATCTGCTTCGCCCCGACCTCTTCATGGCTGACGTCGCGCCGTTCCGGCCGATGCTCCAGGCGCCGCTCTGGCCCGTGACGGCGCTCGCGGTCGGCATCGGCGCACCGCTGTCGGAGGAGCTTCTGTTCCGCGGCTTTCTGCTCTCGGCGCTGGCGCGGTGGCACGGCAGTTTCTGGCCGGCGGCACTGCTTGCGAACACGGTCTGGACGAGCTTCCACCTCGGCTATTCAGTAGCCGGCCTGCTCGAGGTTTTCATCGGCGGGCTTTACCTGTCGTGGCTGCTCTGGCGCTCGGGCAGCCTCTGGCTGCCGATCATCGCCCATGCCGTGACGAACATCTTCTTCCTGGCGGTGGTCGCCGCCTATCCCCTCCATTGAGCGCGCTCAAGACGATAGACGTAGCAGTCATCCTCGCCGAACATGCGCCGTTCGGTGCGACGGAAGCCCATGCGCTCGTAGAAGCGGTGCGCCCTGACGTTCGCGACGAGCGGATCGATCAGGATGGCGGTGACCGCGGCGGCTGCGAAGCAGCGCTCGACGGCAAGCCGCATCATTTCCCTGCCATGACCGCGGCCGAGGTTGGCGGCATCGCCGATCCAGATGTCGATCGCGCGAAGGTTCGCCGCCACGTCGCCCCAGTAGTGGGTTTCCTCGCGGGCAGGGTCGATGATCTGTATCATGCCGATCGGGCCACCCCCGATCTCGGCGATGAGCAGCTCGCGCCAGTTGGCCGTGCGCGGCAGCTCGCCTTCCCAATCGAACCCGGTGAAGTCGCCGGCGGCGGCGCGCACATGGGGCTGCTGGTCCCACGTACGAAGGATGGGCAGGTCGGCAAGCGTGGCGGGGCGGAGGTCCATGCGGGCGAGAACGATACCGCAGGATATGGCCGGCGCGAGACGGCTCCGCTCGATTTTCGCTGAGCCGCGCCGGGACGGCTTGACGGCGGTGAGGCGACCCTTGATAAGGTGCGCCTCATGAAACGGAACGCGCGGAAACCCGCCGTCAACATCTGTTGCGGCATCATCAAGATCATCACGGGCTAGCACTCGCGCTGGCGCGGCCGCGTTTCTTTGCCAGAAATTCCGAGCACAGAGACCTTCCCGCCAGCCGCCCGGCCGAGGGGTCGCATGACGCTCACGCTCTACAATACGTTGACGCGGCGCAAGGAGCCGTTCCAGCCGATCGATCCGAAGAACGTGCGCATGTACGTCTGCGGGCCGACGGTCTATGACCTCGCGCACATCGGCAACGCACGGCCCATCATCGTCTTCGACGTGCTGTTCCGGCTGCTGCGCCACATCTACGGGCCTGAGCACGTCACCTACGCGCGCAACATCACCGACGTCGACGACAAGATCAACGCGCGGGCCGTCGAGCGCTATCCCGATCTGCCGCCGACTGAGGCCATCCGCAAGCTCACGGAAGAGACGACGGCGCAGTTCCACAAGGACATCGCCGCGCTCGGCGTGCTGCCGCCGACTGTCGAGCCGCGCGCGACCGAGCATATTGCCGACATGCGCGCGCTCTGCGAGGTGCTGGTTGCCAAGGGCCACGCCTATGTCGCCGAGGACCACGTGCTGTTCGCGGTCGGCTCGATGCCGGACTACGGCAAGCTTGCGCGCCGCTCGCTCGAGGAAATGGAGGCCGGTGCCCGCGTCGATGTCGCGCCCTACAAGAAGGGCCCCATGGACTTCGTGCTGTGGAAGCCGTCGAAGCCCGGCGAGCCGGGCTGGCCGTCGCCATGCGGGATCGCGACACCGGGGCGGCCCGGATGGCACATCGAGTGCTCGGCCATGGCGGACCGCTGGCTCTGGCAGGAGCCGCAGATGCGCGGGCTCCTCTCCGAGGCGGGGCTCAAGCAGCCGCACGTCTTCGACATCCATGGCGGCGGCATTGATCTCGTCTTCCCGCACCATGAGAACGAGATCGCGCAGTCGCGCTGCGCACACGGCACGCGCGTGATGGCGAACGTGTGGATGCACAACGGCTTCCTGCAGGTCGAGGGCGAGAAGATGTCCAAGAGCCTCGGGAATTTCGTGACGATTAGGGACTTGTTGGATCAGTTTCCGACCGATCCCCGTTGGGGCGAGGTCCTTCGCCTGAACATGCTCAAGACCCATTATCGCCAGCCACTTGACTGGACTCAGAGCAGTATGGCGGAGGCTCTGGCGACGTACTCTGAGTTCCGGCGAGTCGTTATACGAGCGAACCGAGATGATGCGGCCGTCTCGCAGGAGCTGATCGAAGCACTGTGCGATGATCTGAACACACATGGGGCGTTGACCGTTCTGCATCGCTTGGCCAAAGACGCCGGATCGGATGCTGCCGCAGCGAACGAACTAGTTGGAAGTTTGCTTTTTCTTGGGTTCGATCGTGCCGTCGATCATGTGACTGCCGGCGACGATGCGCGTGAGGATGTCGAGAGAGCTTTTCACGAGCTTTCGGCTCGGGAACTTGGGCTCGATATCGTGACTATTGACAGAATGGTCGACGCCCGCCTCGCCGCCCGCAAGGCGAAGAACTGGGCCGAGAGCGACCGCATCCGTGATGAACTCGCGGCAATGGGCATCCAGCTCAAGGACGGCAAGGACCCGCAAACGGGTGAGCCAATCACCACGTGGGAGGTGAAGCGATGAGTTCGCCAGCCTCGCGTTGGGCCCCGGCCTTGCCGCGCGCGCGACATTCCCCTTCTCCCCGCTTGCGGGGAGAAGGTTGGGATGAGGGGCGGGAGCTTGTTGTAACCTCGGCGTATGCCGCCGCCCCTCACCCTAACCCTCTCCCCACTCCGCTTCGCTTCATGGGGAGAGGGGACGCGAAAGCGCGTGGGGTGACGTCGCGCGCCTTCGTCGACGTAAGGACGGAGGCCACATCGTGGCCATCGACGGAGGCCGCGCCATGACCACCCCCGTCTTCCCCTTCGTGCGCGCGATGCCGGTGCTGGACTGCTCGGACATCGCGGTGAGTGTCACCTTCTGGCGCGACAAGCTCGGCTTCGATGCCGGCACACGGGGCGAGCCGCCGACGTTCGCGATCGTGCAGCGTGGCACGGTCACGGTCGGCCTTGCGCTCAGGCCGAAGGATGAGATCGCCGTCAGCCGCAACATGGCGGCCTACCCCTCCGTACAGGACGTCGATGCGCTCTATGCCGAGCATGAGGCGCGGGGCATCTCCTTGCCGTGCCCACCCGAAACACAGCCGTACATCTGCCGCGACTTCATCGTCGTCGTGCCGGATGGGCATGTCATCGCGTTTGGCCAGGTGCTGGACCCAGATGCGTCGGGGCCGCGGCTCGGCAATCGCGTTGGCCGCGATCGAAAAGCGGTGCCATCATGAGCGATGAGGTCCACACCGGCGGATGCCAATGCGGCGCCGTACGGTTCCGCGTGACCAAGCTCGGCCGCGCGTCGGTCTGCTACTGCCGGATGTGCCAGAAGGCGACGGCCGGGCTCGGCGGCTTCTATGTCACGGCGAAAGCATTCGCGTGGACGCGGGGTGCGCCCAGATACTTCGCCAGCTCCAATCTCGCCCGGCGGGGCTTCTGCGCCGACTGCGGCACGCCGCTCACCTTCGAGAGTGGCGGCGCGGTCGATCTTTCGATCATCGCCTTTGACCGGCCGTCTGATGTCCCGCCGGCCGTGCAACTGGCTGCCGAGGCCCGCATTCCCTGGGGTGACCATCTCGCGGCCCTGCCGCCGCGCCCGGACGGCGACGGCGCCATGGCCGCGCACTTCGCCAGGGTGGTTTCCTGCCAGCACCCTGATCACGACACCGACAACTGGGAACTGCGACGATGAGCGACAATCACCCCGAGCGGCCGCCGTTCCGCAATCACCCGCTCTATTATCCCGTTCTCAAGGTTGTCGTGCTCGCGTGCGGCATCTACCTCGCCTTGCGCATCTTCGGCGTGCTGTGATGGGCCTCACAGGAGGCGCAGCTGCCCGCCTTTCGGTACGGGTGGCGTGAAGAGATCCGTCCGCAGGCTCAGCGAGCGCTTGTTGAGCCCGAGGCGCTGGCACGCAAGGCGGAAGCGGAGGGCGATCTGCTGCGCATAGGGGCCGCTGCCGCGCTGGCGCAGGCCGAACGCCGCCACATAGTCGCGCCCGCCGTGCATGGAGCGCAGGATCGAGATGACGCGTGCCGCGCGGTTCGGATGATCGGTCTCGAGCCACTCGCGGAAGAGCTCCTTCAGCTCGAGCGGTAATCTCAGGACGACGAAGCCGGCCTCGCGCGCGCCGGCGGCATGGGCCGCTTCGAGAATGCGCTCGATCTCGCTGTCGTTCAGGGCGGGAATGATCGGCGCGGTCAGAACCGCGACGGGCACGCCTGCTTCCGATAGCCGCCTGATGGCCTCGAGCCGCTTGGACGGCGTGGCCGCGCGCGGCTCCATGCTGCGCGCGAGGCGCCGGTCGAGCGTCGTGATCGAGATGGCGACCTTGGCCAGCCGGCGCTCGGCCATGCGCGCGAGAATGTCCAGGTCGCGGACGATGCCCGCCGACTTCGTGACGATGCCGACCGGGTGCGATGCCCGTTCGAGCACCTCCAGGATGCGCCGCGAGATGCCGCGCTCGCGCTCCACCGGTTGATAGGGGTCGGTGACGGCGCCAAGCGCGATCGTCTTCGGCACGTAGGTGGGCCGGGCCAGCTCCTGCTCGAGCAGCTCCGGCGCATTGACCTTGGCGTAGATCTTCGTCTCGAAGTCGAGGCCGGGGGAATGGCCCAGATAGGCGTGGGTCGGGCGCGCGTAGCAGTAGATGCAGCCGTGCTCGCAGCCCCGGTAAGGGTTGATCGACTGGTCGAAGTTCAGGTCCGGGCTGTCGTTCGTCGCAATGATGCTCTTGGCGCGCTCGTCCATCACGTCCGTGCGGAAGGCATCGAGCGTCGCCAGCGCCTCCCAGCCGTCGTCGAAGGCCTCCCGCTTGCCGGCATCGTAGCGGCTCGAACGGTTCGAGCGCGCGCCGCGGCCCCGCCGTAGCTCGGCGTGAGGGCGCAGCTCGCCCTCTGTTGCCTGGGGCTCGGGTTCGATGCTGCGTCGAGGGCCGCATGACATTGGAGCTCTCCAATTGACCATGGCTTGCTAGCACGAAGGCCGGAACGGAACAAGAACATATGTGCATCAGTGCCGGGTCTGCGTTGCCCGGACGGGACTGGCGTGCTCAAAGTTGCCGGCAACTTCGCGAGGCCGCGGCGATGATCTCGGTCATCATTCCCACGCTGAACGCGGAAGGCGGGCTCGCGGCCTGCCTGACGGCACTTGTACCTGCTGCGGTCGATGGGATGGTGCGCGAGGTGATCATCGTCGACGGCGGCTCGAGCGATCGCACGTTGAAAATCATCGAGCAGTCCGGCGCGGAGCTCGTCCACTCGGGGACCGGTCGTGGCGAGCAGCTCGCTACAGGCGCGGCACGGGCACGCTCACCCTGGCTGCTCTTCCTGCATGCGGACACGGTGCTCGAGGCCGGCTGGGAGCGCGAGGTGTCTGCACTCATCGAGCGCATCGACAGCGGGCGCCGGCGGCCGACCGCGGCCGCATTCCGTTTTGCGCTCGACGACGATGGCTTCTGGCCGCGCGTGATCGAGGCCGGTGTTGCGATGCGGTGCGCGCTGTTCCGCCTGCCATATGGGGACCAGGGCCTGCTCATTCAGCGGCATCTCTATCAGCAGGTGGGCGGATACAACCGTCTGCCGCTCATGGAGGACGTCGACATTGTGCGCCGCATCGGGCGGCGACGCATAACCGTCTTGCGCGCGCGCGCCGTCACAAGTGCCGTGCGGTATCAGCGGGATGGCTATGTGCGGCGCAGCGCCCGCAATCTGTCGTGCCTCGCACTTTATTTCCTCCGCGTGCCCACGCGGGTCATCGCGCGCCTGTACGGATAGGGCGCGCGCGTTCAACACTCCGTGAGCCCCATCACCCAAGTCATGCAATTGCGAGGCGACACGAATAGCGTGGCGGTGGGGGCAGCTTTCATTTTGTTATGGGAAGAGAGACCACATGAACGGCATTACGCGTCGCAGATTCGTCATTTCTGCTGCGGCTGCCAGCGCAGCATTCGGCCTTAAGGGCCCGCTGGCCATCTATGGTCCGGCGGCGGCGCAGGGCACCAATCCCATTGGTGCGCCGCAGGCGCTGCTCGACCAGGGCTTCGTGAAATTCAAGGTCGGCGATGTCGAGGTCATCCAGATCTACGATGGCCATTGGGAGCGCGCGCACGCCGATAATTTCATCCGCAATGCGTCGGTTGAGGACACCAAGGCCGCGCTCAAGAAGGCCGGGATGAGCGATGCGTTCGTGCCAATCCCATTCACCGTGACGGTGGTCCGCATCGGTGGCCGCACCGTCATGTTCGATTCAAGCACCGGTGGCCAGCTCGCGCCGACGGCCGGCCGCATGGTCGCCAAGAACCTCGCCGCAGCCGGCATCCAGCCGAGCGACATCTCGACGATCGCGGTCACGCACTTCCACCCGGATCACATCTGGGGGCTCATGGCCAAGGATACCAACGCACAGACCTATCCGAACGCTGAGATCATCGTGCCCGAGGGTGAATACAAGCACTGGACAGCACCGGAGCTGGTCGAGAAGGTGCCCGAGGCCGTACGCGGCAACGTCCGGCGCATCCAGGCCACAATCCCGACCTGGAAGAACGTGAAGCAGATCGGCCCCGATACCGAAGTGACGCCGGGCGTGCGCTCCATCGCGACGAACGGGCATACACCGGGCCACATGTCGTACCTCGTGACGTCGGGCAGCAGCTCGCTGATCGTGTCCGGCGACATCACGAACATCCACGCGCTCAATCTTACCAACCCGGGCTGGCACATCATCTTCGATGCCAATCCCACCATGGCCGAGGAGAGCCGTCGCCGGATCGCGGATCGCGCCGTGGCCGACAAGAGCATCATCACCGGCTACCACTGGGGCCTGCCGGGCGCCGGCACCCTCGAGAAGGACGGCGGCGGATACGCGCTCGTGCCCGTGAAAGTCTGATCGGCGGGCATCGCGTGGCTCAGCGCCGTCGACGTCGAAGCCACACGGCAACAGAGGCGCCGCCGAAAAGGGCGGCGCCTTTTGCATCGCGCCTCATCATCATGGTCAAGGTGCCGATCGCCGGGCGGGTCAAGACGCGGCTCGCCCGCGAGGTCGGCACCGTGCGCGCGACGATGTTCTACCGCCATGCCATGCGCGGCGTGATCGCGCGCCTTGCAGACCAGCCTTTCTGGCGGACCGTGCTCATCGTCGATCCCGATGGTGGCGTGGCGAGCCGGATGCTGCCCGGAGGGGTCAAGCGCATCGGCCAGGGACGTGGTGATCTCGGCGTCAAGATGCAGCGGCCCATGCGGATGCTGCCGCCGGGGCCGGCCTGCCTGATCGGGACGGACGTGCCGGGCATATCCGTCGCGGACGTGCGCCGCGCGTTTCGCCAGCTCGGCGATCATGATGCCGTGTTCGGCCCAGCGGCGGACGGCGGCTTCTGGCTCATCGGGTTGCGGCGCAGGCCCCGCGTGATCGACCCCTATCGCGGGCGCGTGCCCTGGTCGCGTCCGGACACGCTGGCGCAGGCCCTGATGAACCTCAAAGAGGTCCGCGTGGCCTTCACCGCGCGCCACCATGATGTTGATTCTGCCGCTGATCTTTCCCGCAACCGGGGACGCTATGCGCGCCGCGTGCCGCCGTTGCCGGGACGCTAACGACCGCTGCGCCCGCTTGTGCTATCGCCGAGGTCATGACGGGGCGACTGATTCGCATCATCGGCATTGATCCGGGCCTCAGGCGCACCGGCTGGGGGGTCGTCGACAGCGACGGCGTGCGCCTTGCCTACGTCGCGAGCGGGCATGTGACCTCGGACGCCGGGGATGACCTCGCCTATCGCCTGCGGGCCATCTTTGAAGGGCTGACGAGCGTCATCGCCGCCTTCAAGCCGCATGAGGCGGCCATCGAGGAGACGTTCGTCAACGACAACGCGCGCGCAACGCTCAAGCTCGGCCAGGCGCGCGGCATGGCACTGCTGGCGCCCGCGGTCAAAGGGCTGGCGGTCGCCGAGTACACGCCCAACCTGGTCAAGAAGTCGGTGGTCGGCACAGGCCATGCCGAGAAGCGCCAGATCCAGGCCATGATCGGCTTCCTCTTGCCCAAGGCGCGCTTCGAGAGCGCCGACGAGGCCGATGCGCTGGCGATCGCCATCTGTCATGCCAACCATCGCTCGAGCCCGGCTGCCCGCGCGGCGCGGGCGCTCAGGGAGGCGGCGAAATGATCGGCAAGCTCACGGGGCTCGTGGACGCGATCGGCGAGAGCCACTGCATCATCGACGTCAACGGCGTCGGCTATGAGGTGCAGGCCTCGGCGCGCGCTTTGCGGACTATGGAGATCGGTCAGCGCGTGGCGCTCGTCATCGACACGCATGTGCGCGAGGACGCGATCCGCCTCTTCGGCTTCACGAGCGAGGTCGAGCGGAGCTGGTTCCGCACGCTGCAGAACGTGCAGGGCGTTGGCGCCAAGGTGGCGCTCGCCGTGCTCGGCACGCTCTCGTCAGAGGATCTCTCGAATGCGATCGCGCTCGGCGATTGGGCCTCTGTCGAGCAGGCGCCGGGCGTCGGCAAGAAGCTCGCACAGCGCATTGTGGCCGAGCTCAAGGACAAGGCGCCGGCACTGGCTGTGGCAGGGCTGCATGTTCCTGCGACGGTCAACGGCGTCGCCAAGCCCGGGCGCGGGGCCGCGGCATCAGGAGAGGCCCATGCCTCAGCCGAGGCCATCTCTGCGCTCACCAATCTCGGCTACAACCCGGCACAGGCCGCGCAGGCCATTGCAATCGCCGCGCGCGACCTCGGCGCCGAGGCTGATACGGCCAAGCTGATCCGGCGGGGATTGAGGGAGCTGGCGCGTTAACGCCAGTCACCCAGCACGGCATTGACGAGCGCCAGCGCGGCGACGGCGGCGGTGTCGGCGCGCATGATGCGCGGCCCCATGGCCATGCGGACGACGAAGGGGCGCGCGATCAGCGCCTCGCGCTCTTCAGGCGCAAAGCCGCCTTCGGGGCCGATCAGCACGGCGAGCGGCCCTGGCTCAATCTCGCGCAGCGCCGCAACCGGATCGGCAATCGGCGCGCCTTCATCGCAGAAGATGAGGCGGCGCGCGGCGTCCCACGATGCGATGAGGCGCTCGAGGCGCTCCGGCGGCGCCACCTCAGGGATGCGCAGGATGCCGCATTGCTCGGCAGCCTCGATCACGTTCGCGCGCATCCGCCCGCCGTTGACGCGCTCGGCGACCGTGTACCGCGTCAGCACGGGCTGAAGGCGTGCGACGCCCAATTCCGTCGCCTTCTGCACCATGTAGTCCAGACGCGCCCGCTTCAGCGGCGCGAAGAGATAGTGGAGATCGGGGCCGCCGGCCTGCGGGCGTGTCTGACTTTCGATGGCAAGGCCCGCCTGCCGTTTGCCGGCAACCTCGATGCGGGCGCGCCACTCGCCATCGCGTCCATTGAAGACGAGAACCGGGTCACCGCTGCCGAGCCGCAGGACATTGAGCAGATAGTTCGCTTGCTCGCGTGCGAGCGGGACACGTGCACCCTCGCCGAGATCGGCTTCGACGTAGAGACGCGGGCTGCGGAAATCGTGGGGCTCAGGCATGGTCGAGACTCGTGCCCCCGTCCCCTCGCCCCGCGCACAGCGAGAGGGCTCGGGTGAGGGGTGGCGGCAGACGGCAGCTTTCGTGGCCGCCCCTCACCTTGGTCCTCTCACCATTGAAGGAATGGGGAGAGGGGGAGGAGCGTGCCCGTGACGCTGCCGCCCTTCTGGTGAAGGGTGCAAGGGCGTTCTTGATGGTTCGCCTAACACAAGCCGGTGCCGTGCTGTAAGCTGAGCGCTCGAAAATCGGGAGGACGATCCCATGAGCCTTCGACACGTCCGCAAGCTTGCTCAGGCCAACCGGCTGGCCAACTTGCGCCTGATGAACGCCTGCAAGCAGCTCGGCCCTGGAGAGTTCGAGGCAAAGCGCACCAGCTTCTTTCCCTCCATCAAGGCCACCCTCAACCACAACCTCACCATCGACTGGTTCTATGTGGATGCGCTCGAGGGCGGGACGCTCGGCCCGGCCGCATGGGACCCCCGAGAGCCATTCGACGCGATCGGACCGCTGGCCGACGCGCAGGCGGCTGTCGACGAGCGGCTGCTTTCCTTCTGCCGCGCCCTGACGCCGGCGCGTCTCGCCGGCGAAACGCGCGTCCATCGCGCGGCGCGCGTGCAGGTGGCCCGCACGGACGACATCCTGGCCCACCTCTTCCTGCATCAGGTGCACCATCGCGGGCAGGTCCATGCCATGCTGGCCGGCACCTCGATCAAGCCGCCGCAGCTCGACGAGTTCATCCTCGGCGATGGCGACGCCGAGGCGCGCGCCGCCGAGATGGCCGAGCTCGGTTGGACGGAAGCGGATGTCATGGGCTGATCAGCTCGCCTTTAGGGTCAGCCCGCCATCCACCGTGACGGTCTGCCCCGTCACCATCGACGCGCCGAAGCCGAGGAAGACGATCACCTCGGCGATATCATCCGGCGTGCAGCGGCGCTTGAGCAAGGCGCCTTCGCTCATAGCCGCGATCTGCGCGTTCGTCCATTCGACCATCCATGGGCTGTCGACCGCGCCGGGCGCCACCGCATTGACCCGCACTTCCGGCGCCAGTGCCCGCGCGAGATTCTGCGTGAGGCTGACAACGCCGGCTTTGGTCGCGCCATAGGCAAGGCTGCTGCCCGGAAAACCGAGGCCGGCGATCGACGCCGTGTTGACGATCGCGCCGCGCGAGGCCTTGAGGGCGGGCGCCGCCGCCTTGGCGCAGCGGAACACGCCGAGCAGGTTCACTTGAATGACCGTCTGCCAGAGCTCTTCGGTGATCAGATCCAGCTCGGGCGGCTCGATCTTGCGGCGCGTGCCGGGCGTGCCGGCATTGGCGACCAGAAGGTCGAGGCGCCCGAGCCTTTGGACCGCGCTCTCCACCATTCGCGCGGCGTCGATCGCGTCGCCGACACTGCCTGGCGCGGCGATCACGTCCATGCCCATGCCGGCGAGCCGCGTCACGGCCTCTGCGCCACGCGGGTCATCGGCGAGGTGATTGATCGCGACCTTGGCGCCGGAGCTCGCGAGTTGCTCAACGGTCGCGAGGCCGATGCCGGAGGCCCCGCCCGTGACGAGTGCGGTCTTGCCGGAAAGATCATACCGGATCATCGGATCGTCCCTCCTGTTTCAGAACGAGTAGGCGAGCCGCACGCCCTGGTCGATGGCGCGCATGGCATCGAGCTCGGCGGCAACGTCGGCGCCGCCGATCAGATGCGGCGTGGTGCCGGCCGCGATCAGGCCGTCGGCGAGCGCACGCTCGCTCTCCTGGCCGGCGCAGATCACGATCGTATCGACGGGCAGCACGCGCGTCTCTTCGCCGACGCGGATGTGCAGGCCCTCGGCGTCGATCTTTTCGTACGTCACGCCCGTCAGCTGCGCGACCTTGCGCTTGGCAAGCGCGATGCGCAGCACCCAGCCCGTCGAGAGGCCGAGCGTGCGCCCCATGCGGCCGGGCTTCCTCTGCAGCATGACGATCTGGCGCTTGATCTCGGGCTCCGCGGGTGTCCCGAGTGCGCCGGGCACGGCGATATCTGGATCCACGCCCCATTCGTGCAGGAAATGCGCGACGCTCGCGGCCTCCTGCTGCGATGGCCCCGAGAGGTATTCCGCCACATCGAAGCCGATGCCGCCTGCGCCTATGATCGCGACGCGGCGTCCGGCCTCTGCCTTGCCCGTGAGAATGTCGACATAGGAGACACAGCGCGGATCCTCGATGCCGGGGATATCGGGCGTGCGCGGGCGCACACCCGTTGCCATGACCACCTCGTCGTAGGGACCGGCGAGATCGCGCGCCTCTGGCGCCTTGCCGGCCTTGAGCCGAACGCCACGGGTCTCGATCATGCGGCCGAAGTAGCGGATGGTCTCGTCGAACTCCTCCTTGCCGGGGATGTTGCGGGCCATGTTGAGCTGCCCGCCAATACGGCTTGCCGCTTCATAGAGCGTTACGTCGTGGCCGCGCGCAGCGGCGGTCGTCGCGCAGGCAAGGCCGGCCGGCCCGGCACCGACGACCGCAATGCGCTTCTTCCTCGCGGGCTTCGGCATCGCATCGAAATCGAGCTCGCGGCCCGCGATCGGATTGACGAGGCAGCTCGCAGCGCGACTCGAGAAGATGTAGTCGAGGCAGGCCTGATTGCAGGCAATGCAGACGTTGATCTCGTCGGCCTTGCCGGCACGCGCCTTGGCCATGAAATGCGGATCGGCGAGCCAAGGCCGCGCCATCGAGACGAGATCGGCCGCGCCGGCGGCCAGCACCTCCTCCGCGAGCGCCGGCGTGTTGATGCGGTTCGACGCGACGACGGGTATCGTCACCGCATCCTTCAGCCGTCGCGCCGCGAAGAGCCACGCCGCGCGTGGCACCTTCTGCGCAATCGTCGGTACGCGCGCCTCGTGCCAGCCAATGCCCTGATTGAGGATCGAGGCCCCGGCGGCCTCCATCGCCTTGGCCTGCGCGACGATCTCATCGCCGGTCAATCCACCCTCGACGAGATCAATCGAGGAAATGCGATAAATGATCAGAAAATCCGCGCCGACACGCTGGCGCACACGTTTCATGATCTCGACGGGAAAGCGCAGCCGGTTCTCGAGGCTGCCGCCCCAATCATCGTCGCGGTCGTTCGTGCGCGGCGCCGTGAACTCGTTGATGAGATAGCCCTCCGAGCCCATGACCTCGACGCCGTCGTAGCCGGCTTCGCGCGCGAGCGCGGCAGAGACGGCGAAGTCCTCGATCGTGCGCTCGATGTCAGCGGCGGTCATGCGACGCGGCGCCAGCGGGTTGATCGGCGAGGCGAGCGGCGAAGGGCCGACCAGGCCCTTGTGCTTGGCATAGCGGCCCGCGTGCAGAATCTGCAGCGCGATGCGCCCGCCTTCCGCGTGTACGGCGCGCGTGATGTCGCGGTGCTCGGGGACGTGCGCCGCTCGGCTCAGTTCCGGCCCGCCGGGGCCAAAGAGGCCGTCAGCGTTTGGCGAGTAGCCGCCGGTGACGATCAGTGCGGCCTCGCCTCTGGCGCGCTCGGCGTAGAAGCGGGCCGTGCGCTCGATCGGACGGTCCATCCGTTCGAGACCAGTGTGCATCGAGCCCATGATGGCGCGGTTCGGCAGCCTGATATAGCCGAGGTCGAGTGGAGCCGTGAGGTGCGGGAAGGCGGACATGAGGGGCGGTTTCCAGGTTGCGGCTTATTGATGATTATCCCCGTGATGTGCCACACCCGATGCGCCCGTGCCTACCGGGATCGTGCGGCCGGGCCCTAAATCCATGGTAGGGTTCGCAAAGTGAGGACGGAGAAGCGCCGGTGGGCGGCACACGCATCAAGAGCGAGGACGATCTCGTCGGGACCTTCCTGGCGCCGCTGGCGGCCGGCTTCGCCGGCGCGCTCGGTCTCAAGGATGACTGCGCCGTGCTGGCGCCGACGCCCGGATGCGAACTGGTGCTCAAGACCGACCCCGTCGTCGCCGGTGTTCATTTCCTCGCGGACGACGATCCGGCCGACATCGCCTGGAAGGCACTCGCGGTGAACGTGTCCGATCTCGCGGCGAAGGGCGCGATGCCGCGCATCTACCTCATGGCTCTCTCGCTACCCGAGACACCGGAACGCGATTGGATGGCGCGCTTTGCCGACGGGCTCGGGGCGGCGCAGCGTGCGTTCGGCATTCACCTTGCAGGCGGCGATACGGACCGGACGCCGGGGCACCTCTCGATTGCGATCACGGTCGTTGGTGAGGTGCCGGCGGGACGCATGGTGCGGCGGGCGGCGGCCGAGTCAGGCGACGCGCTCTACGTCTCAGGTACGCTCGGTGATGCCGCGCTCGGGCTCGCGCTCCGGCTGGATGGCGCGCTCGCCGCGCGGCTTGGGCTTCGTGCGGACGAGGTCGCGCACGCCATCCGGCGCTACATGCGGCCCGCGCCGCGCCTCGCGCTGGCGCCCGTGCTGCGCGACTACGCCCGCGCGGCCATGGACCTTTCCGATGGCCTCATGAAGGATCTCGGCCGCATGTGCCGCGCCGCGGGCGTCGGCGCGCAGGTATTGGTTGCGGATCTGCCGCTGTCGCCGGCCGTGCGGCGCGCGCTCGACATGGAGCCGGCGCGCATCAGAGACGTCGTGGCGGCCGGAGACGACTACGAGATCCTTGCGGCAGTTCCGCCGGCAGCGTGCGCGGATTTCGAGTTGGCCGCGCGCCGGGCTGGCGTGGCGGTGACGCGGATCGGCGCGATTACGTCGGCGCGCGAGGTTTGCGTCCTCGACGCTCAGGGCGTGCCGCTGGCGCCGGGGCGATCCGGCTGGGATCATTTCGAGCCGCGCTAGCGGGCCGGCGCCGTGTGCGCGCTTCGGGCGGCGGCCCCGCGTCCGTACAGGCGAGGCCGAGCTTGGCGGCCTCGGCGAGGATCCAGGTGCAGAATGCCGCGATCTTCGGCCGGGTTTCATGCCCTTGCGGGCAGACCAGATGGAACGCGCGCGCCGAGGGCAGCGCCAGCGGGAACGGCATCACGAGGCGTCCGAGGCGCACGTCGTCGAGCGCGAGTGCCTTGGGCGCGAGCAGAACGCCCGCACCTTCCAGTGCCGCCTCGAGGGCATGGTCCGCGCTTGAGAAGTGCAGCCCGCGACTGAAGTCCAGATCCGCCACGCCCGCAGCCCGGAGCCAGTCGTTCCAGGTCGGCAGGTTGAAGGTGCGGCTCAGAGAATCGTCGTGAATGATGGGAAAGCGGGCGAGGTCGGCCGGGCTTTCCAAGGGGCCGTAGCGCTCGATCAGGCTGGGGCTCAGCACGGGGAGCGTCTCGATCTCCAGGAAGCGGCGCGACCACAGCTCTGGAAACGGACCGGTGCCGTTGCGGATCGCGACATCGACGCCGTCGCCGGCAAAATTCGCGAAGGACTGCGTCGCTGACACCCTCACATCAAGATCCGGATGCTCCGTCAGGAAGTGGTGAAGGCGCGGCACCAGCCATTTCGCCGTGAACCCTGGCGGTGCGCTGACGACCAGGACCTGCCCGTCGAACGTATCGATCAGGCGCTCCACGGTCTGCCGGATCTGGACGAAGGCAGCGTTGAGGCCCGGATAAAGAACCTCGCCGGCCGGCGTGAGCGAGATCGTGCGGGCGCTGCGGTGAAAAAGCCGCTCGCCGAGGAAGGCCTCGAGGCCCGCCACCTGATGGCTGAGCGCCGCCGGCGTTACGTTGAGCTCTTCGGCGGCGCGCGAGAAGCTCAAGTGCCGGGCGGTGGCCTCGAAGGCGCGGAGCGCATTGAGCGGGGGGAGGGACTTCGGCATTTGATGATTAGTTTTCCTCATCTATCGGGTGAGGAACAATCGTTTGAAGCAGGTCAAATACTAGCCAATATATGGCTCACAAGCAAAACAAGAGTTGAGGTGATCTAACATGAGCACGACCCCCCTGTATCCCGACCCCATCCCCAGTGAGCTGATCGAGCTGTCGATGCGCCGCGCGCGGATCGAGCGCTCCAGGGTGATGTGGGCGATGCTCGAGAGGCTGTTCTCGCGGCCCGAGCGCAGCGAGACGGTGGACACGGGCTTCAGCCTTAAGCAGCCCAAGTTGCGGCTTGGCTGAGCGAGAAGCGGGGCGCGGGTTCGTACGCCCTCCCCTTGGACACCGCGTCCCGGCACCAGCGGGGCAGTCTGGCTAGAGTGCCAGGCTGCCCCGCAGCTTCTGGTGCATCCCGCGGTCGGTCATGTTGAGGCTCAGCGGCGTGACCGAGATGCGGTTGTTGTAGACCGACCAGAGGTCCGTTCCCTCGCGGGGATTGGAGCGCCGGCGGGCAAAGCCGAGCCAGTAGTAGGGGTTGCCCCAGGTGTCGTGCCGCTCCTCGACGCCGAGCGGGTTGATGTCGCGGCGACCCTGCTCGGTGACGTCGATGGCAACGACCTCGTCGGGCATGCAGTCCGGGAAGTTGATGTTCATCAGCACGCCCTGGGGCCACTCGTGATCGAGCAGGCTGCGGATCAGGCGCGGGGCATGGGCGAGCGGCGTCTCCCAGCGGAGGTTGTCGGCCGGCGAGCGCGTGCCATACGAAAGCGAAAGCGCCATCGAGCGGATGCCGAGAAGCGTGCCCTCGAAAGCACCGGCGATGGTGCCCGAGTAGGTCACGTCCTCGGCCATGTTGGCGCCGCGGTTGACCCCGCTCAGCACGAGGTCCGGCCCGCCGTCGCGCAGCACATGGCGCGTGCCCATGATCACGCTGTCGGTCGGCGTCCCGCGCACGGCATAAACGCGCGGGCTCACCTCCCGCATGCGCAGCGGCTCATTGAGCGAGAGCGAGTGGCCGGTGCCCGACTGGTTCGTCTCGGGCGCGAAGACCCAGACCTCGCCATCCTTGCCCGCGACCTCCCCGGCGATCTGGCGCAGCGCGTGCAGGCCAGGTGCATCAATGCCGTCGTCGTTGGTCACGAGAATGCGCATGGGGTGTCGGGTCTCCGGCTCAATTCAAGAGGCTGCCGGCCACGATAGAGGCGCGAGGTGACAAAGGCGAGACCTTGCGCGCCGCGAGCGGCCGGGCGGCTTGACCATGTGCGGATCATCCGCCAGCCGCCCAAGTCAGCAGCCGGGCGAAGTGGAAAAGTCCTGCCGAGTCAGATAGATTCGCGCCGCATCCACTGTGGAGACGACGCCATGATCGAGAGAACGACCCTGGTGGTGGCCGGCCGGAAGGCCCTGGTTCCCCGCCTGTTCAAGCGGGTGCTTCAGATCGCCGCCACGGTTACGCTCACGGCGACCGTGCTGCTCGTCGTCATCGTCGGTAATGGCTTCCTTGTCGGGAAAGCACCGAGCTTCAAGAACGGCTGGAACCTCTGGCTGTCCTTCATTCAGAGGCCGGACATCCTCTCGACGATGATCCTCACGGCCGTCGTGGCGGTGCTCTTCCTCTACTGGCAGCGCAATCAGGAGCGGAAGGCGGGCGCGACCCGGTCGTGAGGCGGAGGGGCGCGGCTATCATCCCGCCGGTTTCGGCCTCCCGCGCGCGAGCGGATGGTGCTCGTACACGACCGTCTTGAGCCGCTCTTCGAGCACGTGCGTGTAGATCTGCGTCGTCGAGATGTCGGCATGGCCGAGGAGCTGCTGGACGGCGCGCAGATCCGCGCCGCGATCGATCAGGTGGCTCGCGAAGGCATGGCGGAGCACGTGCGGGCTCACGCGCTCGGGATCCAGGCCAGCTTCGGCCGCAAGTTCCTTCAGCTCGGCGCCGAGATGCTGGCGGGTGACGTGTCCTTCGGCGCTCTTCGCCGGAAAGAGCCACTTGGCGGGGCGCAGTGCTGGTGATGTGGTCTCGGGATCGGCAAGCGCGGTGAGATAGCGATCGAGCGCCATGCGCGCTTCGCCGTTCAAGGGCACGAGGCGCTCGCGTTGGCCTTTGCCGGTGATCGTGAGCACGCGCGGGTCGCCGGTCAGGACCTGCCGCGGCAGGGCGACCAGCTCCGAGACGCGCATCCCCGAGGCATAGAGCACCTCCAGCATGGCGTGCAGGCGCAGCGCTCGGAGCCGATCGCGCCCCGCGGCTGTTTCGGTGCGCCGTCGCGCGGTCTCGAGCAAGCGCTCGACCTCGGCGATGGAGAGCGTCTTCGGCAGCGCGCGCGCGCGCTTGGGGCCGCTCAATCCCGCGGCCGGATCCTCCTCAATGATCCCCTCGACCATGAGAAAGCGATAGAGCTGGCGCGCGGCCGAGGTCTTTCGCGCCCGCGTTGCGGCGGCGAAGCCCCGCTCGGTCAGATGCGCGACATAGGCGGCAAGGTCGCCCGGCGTGGCCGCGGAGAGGGCGCGCCCGAGGCCATCCAGGAACTCGGCCAGGTCCTCGAGGTCACGGGCGTAGGCCTCAAGCGTGTTGCGGGCGGCACCCTTTTCGGCCGCCTGCATCTCGAGGAACGTGCGGATATGGGCCCGTTGCGCGGGATCCGGCTGGTTCATGCCACAAGGTATCCCGCGATTCGGCCCGCTCAGGCCAGATCGCGGCTCTTCTTGACGAGATCGACGACCTTAGAGACCGCGGCCTCGATGCCGATCGTCTCCTTGGCCCCGCTCTTGCGGGTCTTGATCTCGGCTTCGCCGGCCTTCAGGCCTTTGGGGCCGATCACGATCTGATAGGGGAGCCCGATCAGGTCCATGGTTGCGAACTTCGCCCCGGCGCGCTCGTCAGTGTCGTCGTAGAGCACGTCGATGCCGGCATTGCTCAGCTTTTCGTACACGGCATTGGCTGCCGCATCCGTATCCTTGTCGCCGGCCTTGAGATTGACGAGCCCGACCTCGAAGGGGGCGACCGGCACCGGCCACACACAGCCGGCCGCGTCATGGCTCGCCTCGATGATCGCGCCGACGAGCCGCGAGACGCCCACGCCATACGAACCCATGTGCACGGTGACGAGCTTGCCGTCCGGACCCTGCACCCTGCAGTTCATGGGCTCAGAGTACTTCGTGCCGAAGTAGAAGATGTGGCCGACCTCGATGCCGCGCGCGGTGACCTGTTTGTCGGCCGGCACTTCTGCCGCAAATCTGGCTGCATCGTGCTTCTCGTCGGTTGCGGCGTACTGCGATGTCCACTGCTTGATGATCGGCGAGAGATCGGCGTCGAAATCGACGTCCTTCCCTGGCACGGGCGTCTCGATGAGGTCCGTGTGGCAGTAGACTTGGCTCTCGCCCGTCTCGGCGAGGATGATGAACTCGTGGCTGAGGTCGCCGCCGATCGGGCCAGTTTCGGCAGCCATGGGGATCGACTTCAGCCCCATGCGCGCGAACGTGCGCAGGTAGGCGACGAACATGCGGTTGTAGGCGTGGCGCGCGGCCTCGGCCGAGAGATCGAACGAGTAGGCATCCTTCATGAGGAACTCGCGGCCGCGCATGACGCCGAAACGCGGGCGCACCTCATCGCGGAACTTCCATTGGATATGGTAAAGGTTCCTCGGCAGGTCCTTGTAGGACTTGACGCTGTCACGGAAGATCTCGGTGATCTGCTCCTCGTTGGTCGGGCCGTAGAGCATCTCGCGCTCATGCCGGTCCTTGATGCGCAGCATCTCCTTGCCGTAGGCGTCATAGCGGCCCGACTGGCGCCAGAGGTCGGCCGGCTGGATGGTCGGCATGAGAACCTCGATGGCGCCCGAGCGGTTCTGCTCCTCGCGCACGATCTGCTCGATCTTCTTCAGGACCCGGAAGCCGAGCGGCAGCCAGGAGTAGATGCCGGCGCTCGACTTCTTGATCATGCCGGTGCGCAGCATGAGCTGGTGGGAGACGATCTCCGCCTCTTTGGGCGTCTCGCGCAGGACCGGCAGGAAGAAGCGTGTGAGGCGCATGAGGGGTGGGGCTCCCAGTTGATGCGTTGCGCGGTGGCGGGCTGAGTGGCCGGCTGTCGCGGTTTTCGTAACACCCGCCTTGCTCTAGCGGCTTCCGCGCGGCGAGGCAATGCGACGCCGCCGCGGTGAGCCGTGTGCACCCTGTTAGTGTGCAATGCACTGTCATTCCTTGCCTTTGTGTTCCCGAAGGGCATCTGCTAGAGAGGGCCAAGATTGCGGCAGGCGGCTGCCGCCAGTGTGAGCGCCGGACATTTCCCCATGCCCAACAGTCCCAAGAAGCCCCTCGTCATCGTCACGCGCAAGCTGCCGGAGATCGTCGAGACGCGCATGCGGGAGCTTTTCAATGCGCGCCTCAACCTGGACGACACGCCGATGTCGAAAGCGGCCCTCGTCGAGGCCGTGAAGACCGCAGAGGTGCTGGTGCCGACGGTCACGGATCGCATCGACCGCACGGTGCTGGCCCAAGCGGGGCCCCAGCTCAAGCTGATCGCGAACTTCGGCACCGGCGTCGACAACATCGACCTCGACACCGCGAGGAACCGCGGCATCACGGTCACCAACACGCCGGGCGTCCTCACCGAGGACACCGCCGACATGACCATGGCGCTCATCCTCGCCGTGCCGCGGCGGCTCGTGGAAGGCGCAGCACTCCTCAAGGACCCGCGCGCGAACTGGGGCGGCTGGTCGCCGACGTGGATGCTCGGACATCGCATCTTCGGCAAGCGGCTTGGCATCATCGGCATGGGGCGCATCGGCCAGGCGGTGGCGCGCCGCGCTATCGCCTTCGGCCTGCAGGTGCACTACCACAACCGCCGCCGCCTGCCCGAGGAAGTGGAGCAGGAGCTTGATGCGACCTACTGGGACAGCCTCGACCAGATGCTGGCGCGCATGGACATCATCTCGGTCAACTGCCCGCACACGCCCGCCACCTACCACCTGCTCTCGGCGCGCCGCCTCAAGCTGCTCAAGCCGACAGCCTATGTGGTCAACACCGCGCGCGGCGAGGTGATCGACGAGAATGAGCTCGCTCGCCTCATCGAGGCTGGCGCGATCGCGGGTGCGGGTCTCGACGTCTTCGAGCACGAACCGGCGATCAACCCGAAGCTGCTTGCATCACCGCGTGTCGTCGCGCTGCCGCACATGGGCTCGGCGACGCTCGAGGGCCGCATCGATATGGGCGAGAAGGTCATCATCAACATCAAGACGTTCCTCGACGGCCACGCCCCGCCCGATCGCGTCTTTCCGGCCATGTTCTGACGATCGGAAGCCGGCTGCTTATCCGCTGATTATCCACAGCCTTGGGCGCTGCCGGCGGCGCGCCCGATGCTATGTTTTATCAACGATTCGCCCATGCTTGGTTCCCTGCGTGCGGGCACCCGTGAGAGGGGAGGCCGATCATGGCAGATGGCAGCAGGTCGGGTGCGCTCGAGATCGAGGCGGAGGTTGCCGCCGCCGAAGCCGCCCGCGAGGCCAAAGCCGACGTCTACGAGCAGGCGGAAAGCAAGCTTCCGGCGCCGACACGGCGGCTGCGCAATCGCCGTATGCGGCAGGACGACTGGCACGCGTTCACCGTCGATATCTGGCTGACGAACTTCAACTCCGTCGAGTTCGGCATCTTCAAGCACAGTCGCAATCGGGCCAAGTCGCGCCAGTTCACGCTCGACATGGACGTATTTGCCGAGGTGACGGAAAACGGCCAGCGCACCGGCCTCATCGCCTACCGCGAGGAACTTTGGAAGAAAAAAGAGGGCATGGACCGGCGGCTCGTCCTGCGCCTCTTCGGCGACAAGCTCAACTGGCGCGCAACCATGGACCTCATGCTGGCGCGCTCGCTCCAGCTCACGATCGGCGCCCGCGGGCTTCCTGTCGCGGCCTATTCGGTGAACGTCGGCGAGCAGATCCACAACATCTATCTCGAGCGCTCCGCCAACAAGTGGCCGCTCATGCCGGAGAATTATGCGTTCTTTGTCCTCGATGGGCATAACCCCGTGATCTATCGCCTGCGCCGCGACATGATCGACCTTGGCGGCGATTTCACGCTCTACGATGCCGCCGGCAATGTCGTTGGCCGGCTCGACGGCAAGGTCTTCTCGATCGGGGGCAAGTGGCGCTGCCGCATTCTGAAGTCGCACGCCGATCCGCGCTTGCTCCACGTGCTGAAGCTCTTCATTGGCAAAGAGATCTTCGCGCGGGATGTGCGCCATCATCTCAAGCGCCTGTGGCGGGACGTGCGTGCCGGCCGCATCGTGCCGAAGATCGATCGCCAGGAAGCCGATCTCTACATGAACCCGCGGCGGATGCGCTGAGTTCGGCGGCTGGAATTTCCATGAGAGTTGGTGCTATTGCCATCTCGGGCCCCGCGGGAGGACGCACCTTCAGCCTATGCCGATGAAGACCGCATTTACAGCCTTCGCGCTGATGCTCCTGCTGGTGCCTCGCGCTCTTTGCGCTGCCGAGCCTTGGCCCCTGCCGCGCGCCGAGCCCGCATCCCTCGGCTTTGCGCCGGATGGCCTGAGGAGGATTGCCGAGACCCTCAGCGCCGACATCGAGAAGGGGCAGATCCCCGGTGCGGTCCTGCTCATCGCGCGCCGCGGCAAGATCGTGTTCGCCGAGGCCTTGGGTTTTCGCGATCCCGAGACCAAGGCGCCGATGGCGCTGGATGCGATCTTCTCGATTGCCAGCATGACGAAGCCCATGGTCTCGGTCGGCATCATGATGCTGGTCGAGGAAGGCAGGCTCGCGCTCGAGGATCCGGTCGGCAAGTACCTCCCGCAGATCGCAGACCTCAGGGTGGCCGCGCGCACGCACGCCGACGGCAACGGCGCGATCGCGACGCGACCGGCGAAGCGCCAGCCGACCATCGAGGATCTGCTCCGCCACACCTCCGGCATGACGTCCGGCAATCGCGGCAAGACGGATGTGCACAAGCTGTGGCCGTATAGTGGCGCCCGGGCGGCGGTGCGCATGACCGGGGATGAACTGCTGGATAGGATCGCCGGCCTGCCGCTGCTGCATGATCCCGGGGCGGCCTGGTCCTACGGGTTTTCCACCGATGTGCTGGGATTGCTGATCGAGAAGATCTCCGGGCAGAAGCTCTCGACCTTCCTTTCCGAGCGGCTCTGGGGGCCGCTTGGCATGAAGGATACCTCGTTCGCGCTTCCAAAGGACAAGTGGGATCGCTATGCGCGCGCCTTCGAGGACAGTCCGCGTACCGGCAAGCGGCAGCACGTGCTGCACGCTGAGGGCAAGCCGCTCAAATACGAATGCGGCGGCGGCTGCGCGATCTCGACGGCCGGCGACTACATCCGTTTCACGCAGATGCTGCTCAACGGCGGCGCGCTCGATGGAACGAGGATCCTGAAGGCCGAAACCGTGGCCAATATGACGTCCAATCACCTTGGTGCCGACTTCGGCGTCGACGCGGAAGGAACGCGCGCGGGCTTTGGCTTCGGTCTCGGCTTTGCCGTGCGGCTCAAGCCCGGCACGCGAGCGGCCCCCGGCAGCGCGGGTGAGTACAACTGGGGCGGGGCCTATGGGACGTACTTCTGGAATGACCCGAAGCAGGCGCTGGCCGTGGTCTTCATGTCCCAGGCACCGGGACCGATCCGCTATCACTATCGCAAGCTCATGCCCAAGCTGGTCCATGAGGCGCTCGTTCACTAAGAGCGCGGCGCCGGTCGCCTACACGTGGAGCCAAGCGCTGCGGCGGGGGCTGCTCAGCGCCCGGAGTGCGTGGCCGGCAATATGGTGTTGGCCTATCTTCAAATTTCCATAGATCCGCGGCAACGTTGGCGGTCCGCTCTGGTGCCCGAGGCGATCGTCGGCTAACGACAGTGGCGGGATGCCAGCCGTGCCATCAAAGGGAGAAAGAGCCATGCCGTCCGCATCGAACTCCAGCGCGGTCCTGCAGCGGGCCGCGCCCGCCGAGCTTGGTTTCGACGTCGGGCGGCTCGGCCGTATCCGCGAGGCGATCGACCGAGAGGTGGCTGCGGGGCTTATTCCGGGCGCCGTGATTGGCGTCGCGCGCCGCGGCAAGATCGCGCTCTTGGAAGGCTACGGCTTTCGCGACAAGTCCGCCGGGACGCCCATGTGGGCCGATGCGGTCTTTTCCATTGCCTCGATGACCAAGCCGATGGTCTCCGTCGGCATCATGATGCTGGTCGAGGAGGGGCGGCTGCTCCTCGGCGATCCGGTCTCGAAGTACCTGCCGCAGCTCGCCGGGATGCGCGTCGCCAAGTCGATCACGAGTGACACGCTTGAGACGGTGCCGGCCGAGCGCGAGATGACCGTGCACGACCTTCTGCGCCACACCTCCGGCCTGACCTATCAGAACCGCGGCACGAGTGCGGCCTATCGGGCCTATCCCGTGCACGGCACGAATGCGGTGCACGAGAAGGAAGAGTTCTTGACCCTGCTCGGCAAGGCGCCGCTGCTCTTCCAGCCGGGGACGACCTGGGAATACGGCCTCTCGACGGACATGCTCGGCTTCATCATCGAGGCGGTCACCGGGCAGCGCCTGGGCACTTTTCTCTCCGAGCGCCTGTGGCAGCCGCTCGGCATGGCCGACACCGGCTTCGAGCTCACCGACCAGACACGCGAACGCTACGCCCGCGCGCTCCCCAAGGACCCGCTCACCGGCGAACCGCTGATTGTGCACCACGCGACGGGCAAGATCTCGAAGTGGGAGTCGGGCGGCGGCGGTTGCGTCTCGACGGCGGCGGACTATCTGCGCTTCACGCAGATGCTGCTCGATGGCGGCGTCGGCAACGGCCAGCGCCTTCTTGGCCCTAAGACAGTCGCGCTCATGACGTCCGATCACCTCGGCGACACGATCGTCAATCGACTCCCCGAGACTATGGACCCGGCCTTTGCGGGTTATGGCTTCGGGCTTGGCTTTGCGGTGCGCAAGGAGCAGGGCCTTTCTGCCGCGAATGGAACGGCCGGGGACTACTACTGGTCGGGCGTCTATGGCACGTACTTCTGGAATGATCCGGCTGAGCGCATGACTGTCGTCGCGATGATCGTGGCGCCGGGCCCGCTGCGGCTGCGCTACCGCCAGCTCATCCGCTCCCTGGTGCTCCAGGCGATCGTCGACTGAGCGCTGCCGACCTGCAGGATCGCATGAGATGACAGCTGCTCCGACCGGATTGCATGCGCTCGCCCAGGGCGTGATCCTCTCACCCTTCACGCGCATTCGCCGCCTGCTCGAAGGCATCGAGCCTGGGATGTCCCCGCCGATCGAGATGATGGTCGGCGAGCCGCGCGAGGTCATGCCGGCGTTCGTCGCCGACAAGATGGTCGAGGCCAAGGAGACGCTGGCCAAGTATCCGCCGATCCGCACGAGTGAGGAACTGCGCATGGCGATCGGTGCCTGGATCGAGCGCCGCTATGGGATCGCGGGAATGATCGATCCGCTCCGCCACGTGCATCCGCTCAATGGCTCGCGCGAGGGGCTCTTCTTCGCCATCCTGCCGGCCGTCGGCCGCAAGGTCGTCGAGGGGGAGGGGCGCCCCGTCGTCCTGCTGCCGAACCCCATGTATCACGCCTATCTCGGCGCCACGTACGCGGCGAATTGCGAGCCCGTGTTCCTCGACGCGACGGCCGAGACGGGCTTTCTCCCCGATCTCGATGCGCTGGAGAAGCAACCCGACACGCTCGCCCGCACGGTCGCCTTCTATCTCTGCTCGCCGGCCAACCCGCAGGGTGCGGTCGCGAGCCCCGACTACATCCGCAAGGCCCTTGCTCTCGCGCGCCAATACAACTTCATGCTCTTTTTCGACGAGTGCTACTCGGAGATCTACACGCGAGAGCCGCCGATCGGCGGGCTGCAGGTGGCGGCGCGCACGCCCGGGGGCTTCAAGAACATCATCGTCTTCAATTCGCTCTCGAAGCGATCGAACCTGCCGGGCCTGCGCTCGGGATTCGCGGCCGGTGACGCCGATTTTCTCGAGACGTTCGCCGAGATCCGCAATCTGGTGGCGCCGCAAATGCCGGGCGTCGTCCAGCACGCGTCCGTGGCCGTGTGGAGCGAGGAGCAGCACGTGGCCGTCATCCGCCAGGCCTACCGGGCCAAGTTCGACGTCTGCGACGAGGTTCTGGGGGACCGCTTCGGCTACCGGCGCCCCGCCGGCGGATTCTTCCTCTGGCTCGATATGAGCCATCTTGGCGGGTCTGTACCCGCGACCGTAACGCTTTGGAAACGCTGCGGTGTGAAGGTTGTCCCAGGTGCCTATCTGGCGCAGCCGAACGCGCGTGGGGTCAATCCGGCCGAACAGTACATCCGTGTCGCCCTGGTGCACGATGTGGCCACGATCCGGGAGGCGCTTAAGCGTGTCGTTGCGATCGAGGCGTAACAGCAACTTTGGATCATGGCGTTGTATGGCTCCAGCTATGAGCCGAGGCCGATTCTTCCGCAGCCCTTGGAAGAGCGGCTTAGGGGCAGCTTTTGGTGGCTCGCGGGCGTCCTGCTCGCGGCGCTGACGGCGGCTGGCTGGCTGAGCCTGATCACCTGGTCGGCGGCGGACCCGAGCCTTACGCACGCCGCCGGCGGCATCACGCGCAACTGGATGGGCCCGCTCGGCGCCATCTTTTCCGACCTCTTGCTGCAATCCATCGGCCTCGCCGCCATCTTCGGCATGGTCATCATGACCTTCTGGAGTGCGGAGCTGATCCTGCGCCGGCGGCTCATCGAGGCGCGCTGGCGCATGATGGTCGCCCCCGTCGCGCTGCTGATCCTCGCCGGCGCCCTCGCGTCGCTGCCGCCGCCGGCGAGTTGGCCGCTGCATCATGGCCTCGGTGGTGCGTTCGGGGGGATGGTCCTGAAGCTCGCCTCGAGCGGCTTCGCCATCATCAATCCGGGTCGGGCTGGGCTCGTGGCCGGCCTGGTGCTGTTTGCCGGCGGCATGAGTGCGCTCTCGGCAGCGCTTGGCCTCACACTGCGCGAGTACGCTCTTCTCTGGCAGCGGGACCCGCGCGCCGAGCCGAGCGTCTTTGGTGGGGCCCTCAGCGGCCTCACGCAGCGCCTCAAGGCCGGGCGAGCCAACTGGCGGTCCACGCGCGCCCGCTATGATTTCTACAACGAGCCCGAGTTCGTCCCGCCGCCCGGTCCAATGATGGCCTATGCCGGCGCATCCGATCAGAGGCCGGTCCACCGCGCGCCGGTGCCCCCCGATGATGACGAGCCTCCGATAACGTTCGACACGGCGACCGAGAAGGAGAGCCGCCGCATCGCCGAGCGCTTTGCACCACCGGGCGCGCGCCCGCAGCCGGCCCGCTTCGAACGCGCGCCGGCGCTGGCTCCCGAGCCGCCCTTGCGCCCCACGCCTGCGCCACAACCAGCACCGCCACACCCGCGCCGCCGCACGCCGCGGCCGCAGGGCTTCAAGCGCCCATCGCTCGACATCCTGCGTCGCCCCCCGCCCTCGAAACAGGGTGCCGAGATCAGCCACGCGGTCATGCGCGGCAATGCGCGACTGCTCGAGGACGTGCTCGCCGACTTCGGCGTGAAGGGCGAGATCAAGGACATCCGCCCGGGCCCGGTCGTGACGCTCTACGAGCTGGTGCCGGCGCGCGGCACCAAGTCCGCGCGCGTCATCGCGCTTGCTGATGACATCGCCCGCTCGATGAGTGCCGCATCGGCCCGCATTGCCGTCGTGCCGGGACGCAACGCCATCGGGATCGAGCTGCCGAACGCGCGGCGGGAAGCCGTATTCCTGCGCGAGCTGCTCGAGGCCGAGCCTTTCGTCGCCAGCGACGCGCACCTGCCGATTACGCTCGGCAAGAGCATTGCCGGCGAGCCGATCGTCGTCGATCTCGCGCGTATGCCGCATCTGCTCATCGCCGGCACCACCGGCTCCGGCAAGTCGGTCGGCGTCAATGCGCTCATCCTGTCGCTGCTCTACCGGCATTCACCGGAGACCTGCCGCTTCCTCATGATCGATCCGAAGATGCTGGAGCTCTCCGCCTACAACGGCATCCCGCATCTGCTGACGCCCGTCGTTACGGACCCGCACCAGGCTGCCGCCGCACTCGAATGGGTCGTGCGCGAGATGGAGGAGCGCTATCGGCGCATGTCCAAGCTCGGTGTACGCAACATCGAGATGTTCAACACGCGTGTGCGCGCGGCCGCCGAGCGTGGCGAGAGGCTCGCGCGCCGCGTGCAGACCGGTTTCCATCCCGAGACCGGCAAGCCGATGTTCGAGAGCGAGCCGCTCGACTACGCGCCCATGCCGTTCATCGTCGTCGTGGTCGATGAGTTCGCCGACCTGATGGTCGTCGCGGGCAAGGAGGTTGAAGGCGCCGTGCAGCGGCTGGCGCAGATGGCGCGCGCGGCCGGCATCCACCTCATCATGGCGACGCAGCGCCCGAGCGTCGACGTCATCACCGGTACGATCAAGGCGAACTTCCCGACGCGCATCAGCTTCAAGGTTGCTTCCAAGATCGACAGCCGCACGATCCTCAACGAGCAGGGCGCCGAACAGCTTCTCGGCGCCGGCGACATGCTGTTCGCCTCGGGTGCCGGCGGCGCGATCATGCGCGTGCATGGGCCGTTCGTGTCCGATGAGGAGGTCGAGCAGGTTGCCAATCACCTGCGCGCAGAGGGCGAGCCGGCTTATGTCGATGTCATCCTCGATCACGCGCCGGAAGAAGAGGAGCAGGACCCCGAGGATGAGGCCGACGAGCTCTTCGACCGCGCCGTCGCCCTCGTCGTGCGCGAGCAGCGGGCCTCGACGAGCTTCCTGCAGCGCCGCCTCGCCATCGGCTACAACCGCGCTGCCGACCTCATCGAGCGCATGGAGCGCGAGGGGCTGGTCGGCCCGGCGAGCCCGGTGGGCAAGCGCGACATTCTCCTCGGCGCTGGTGCACGTGACGAGCTGCTTTGACCTGGATCAAGAGCGCCGGCATTTGATGTGCGTAACGTCGCTGGCGGCTGATCCGTGGGCCCGGCTGCTGGTCCACCGCCTCAACATTGCCATCTACGACTAAAGGCTTATTTGTGCATCGCACAATGATGTTGCATTGCACAATAAACTGCCCTACATACTGATCACGGACAACATTCCTGCGTGAGCCAAGCCTCATGTCGATGCCATCCGGCCCCCGATCCAAGCCCTCGCCAGAGAAACGGAGACCACAGATGAATGAGCCCTTCACGCGCCAGGCGGAGCAGTTCATGAACGCCGCCAAGTCGGCGAAGATTCCTGAGAATTTTCAGTCTCTTGCCGAAGAGGGCGTGACCCGCTCGAAGGAGGCCTTCGAGACGCTCAGCGCCGCCGCCAAGGATCAGGTGAAGGCTGCCGAGGAACTCGCGCTGGCCACGCAGGCTGGCTTCAAGTCGATCAGCCACAAGCTGATGGACAACACGGTCGCCAATGCCGAGGCCGCGTTCGAGGCTGCCAGCGCGATCGCCCGTGCAGGCACGGTTCCCGAGGCGCTGCGCCTCCAGGCCGAGTTTGTCCAGCGCCAGCTCGCGACCGCCGGTGCTCAGACCAGGGAGCTCATCGAGCTCTCGAGCCGCGTCGCGACCCAGGCCTTCGAGACCGCCGCCGAAGCAACCGCCAAGACCGTCGAGAAGGCGCGCAAGCGCGCTTGATCGGGTTCGAGGCAGCAAACATGTAGCGAAGGCCCGCGGGAGCAGTCTTGCGGGCCTTTTGCTTTGCGCGCATCGATCGCACCCAGCGCGGCGGTGGCCGCGTGCGCCACATCTTGCCGAAGGCGCATCTTCGACATGACGGACAGCCCCGGGGCCCCGCCGCCTTATCTTTTCGAGCTCGCTGCGCGCGCCTTCCTCTCCATTGCCTCTAGATGCGGAGTGGGTCGGGAAGCGGGGCGGCAGAGACGCGATCGTTGGCGCGTGCCGCCGCCCCTCGACGTGCCGAAGGCGCGAGCAGGCAAATTCGGCTAACGTCGCTTGCCGAACTGGAGCCCGCCTCGCGTGCCGACAGAGCCGTCCTTGCCGAACGCCGACACACATGCGACTCGCCGCGGCCCGCGCTTCACCAATTCCTACATGACGCGCCTGACCCTGCAGGCGCTCCGCGCGCTCGTGCATGGGGCGCGGCTCATCCTCCAGACGCTGATCGCGCTTGTCATCGTCTTCGAGGAATGGGGCTGGCGGCCCCTTGCGGCAGCGCTGGCGCAGCTCGCGCGGCTCAAGCCGATCGCCTGGATCGAGGCGCAGATCCAGCGCCTGCCGCCATACGGTGCGCTCCTCGTCTTCGGCGCCCCTTCGCTGCTGCTCCTGCCGCTGAAGCTGCTGTCGTTCTATCTCATCGCTTCGGGGCGCGAGATGGAGGCCGCGGCCCTGTTCGTGGCGGCAAAAGTGGTCGGTACGGCGACCGTCGCGCGCCTCTTCCAGCTCACGGAAGCACAGCTCCTGCGCATTCCGTGGTTCGCATGGGCGTATTGGATCTTCATGCCGTGGAAGGCGGCGCTGACGGCGTGGATCCGGGCGTCGTGGCCGTGGCGCTACGGCCGCATCGTCAAGGCGCGCGTGCGCCGCCTGCTACAACCGCTGGCGCGGGCCATGCGCGCGGAGGCGGCGCTGTTCCTGGCACGGGTTCGGGGATGGCTCGGCAGGACCTGAATTCAGCTCAGGCCGCGGCGCGCGCGCTGCCCAGAGACTTGAGCGCGGCGATGGCGTCGTTGGCCAGCAGCCGGCCCGCGTCGTCCACGGCGGATGCCAGCATCTGCTCGGCGACCCGCAATTCCTCGGCAATCTGGCCGGGCTCGGCGGCACTGACGTCGACGAGGTTCTGCGCGAGGATCGTGAGCTGCGTCGGGTCGACCTCGGCGAAGCCGCCGCGTACATAGATGCGGCGCTGGCCCGATGCCTGCTTGATGTCGAGCATCCCAGGACGCAGCGCGCTGATGACCGGCGCATGACCGGGGAGGACCGTGAAGTCGCCTTCGAGGCCCGGCACGATCACCTCGGTCGCCTCCCCGGAGAGAAGCACCCGCTCGGGGCTGACGAGCTCGATCTTGAAAGTGCCTGCCATGACGGTTCCTGGTCTCTAGCTCCTGGGGCGAGCGCTCCGCGCGGGGCATTGCGCTCGCCATGATCGGGTGTGCCGCTGCACGATGGCGATGAACGCCTCAGGCGGTCTTTTCGTCGTCCTGCTCCTGCAGCTGGGTGCCGCAGAAGGGGCAGAAGAAGACTGGATAGTCCACCATGCCCTCGTCGTCGTCCTTCTCGCCCTCGGCGATGCCGACAGACATGTACAGCACGCCATCGTCACCGACCTCGATCAGTGGCGCGAACTCCTTGGACGTCAGCACCTCCTTGAGCGTCGCGCAGCACGATCCAAATTCGTCGCTCATGCCGTTCCCCTCTCCGCGGCCGTGGCCGTCTGCTGATGGGACCACCCCACCACACGCCCACCGCGGCTCGTGGCGCTCAGTCCCTGCCCCTGCCCTGTTCCCGGATCACGCCGCCTCCGCCAGCTTTTCGGCCTTGGCGATCGCCTCCTCGATCGTGCCTACCATATAGAAGGCCTGCTCGGGGAGATGGTCGTAGTCACCATTGCACAGGCCCTTGAAGCCCTTGATCGTGTCCGCGATGGAGACGAGGACGCCGGGCGAGCCGGTGAAGACCTCGGCCACGTGGAAGGGCTGCGACAGGAAGCGCTCGATCTTGCGCGCGCGGGCGACGGTCAGCTTGTCGTCCTCGGAGAGCTCGTCCATGCCCAGAATCGCGATGATGTCCTGCAAGGACTTGTATTTCTGAAGAATTTGCTGGACTTGGCGCGCCACCTGATAGTGCTCCTCGCCGACGACGCGCGGCTCGAGAATGCGCGAGGTCGAGTCGAGCGGGTCCACCGCCGGGTAGATGCCCTTCTCGGCGATCGAGCGCGAGAGCACGGTCGTCGCATCAAGGTGGGCGAACGACGTCGCCGGCGCCGGGTCGGTCAGGTCGTCAGCGGGCACGTAGATCGCCTGCACTGAGGTGATCGAGCCCTTCTGCGTCGTCGTGATTCGCTCCTGCAGGGCGCCCATGTCCGTGGCCAGTGTCGGCTGATAGCCGACCGCCGAGGGAATGCGGCCAAGGAGCGCCGACACTTCCGAGCCGGCCTGCGTGAAGCGGAAGATGTTGTCGACGAAGAAGAGCACGTCCTGGCCCTGATCGCGGAAGTGCTCGGCGACCGTGAGGCCGGTCAGCGCGACGCGGGCGCGGGCGCCCGGCGGCTCGTTCATCTGGCCGTAGACGAGCGCGCACTTCGAGCCGGCAGCGGAACCGTTGTTCTTCTTCGGGTCGACGTTCACGCGGGACTCGATCATCTCGTGATAGAGGTCGTTGCCCTCGCGCGTGCGCTCGCCGACGCCGGCGAACACCGAGTAGCCGCCGTGTGCCTTCGCGACGTTGTTGATCAGCTCCATGATCAGCACGGTCTTGCCGACGCCGGCGCCGCCGAAGAGGCCGACCTTGCCGCCCTTGGCGTAAGGCGCCAGAAGGTCTACGACCTTGATGCCCGTGACGAGCAGCTCGGCTTCGGTCGACTGCTCCGAGAAGGACGGTGCCGGCTGGTGGATGGCGCGCTTCTGCGCGGTCTTGACCGGGCCAGCCTCATCAACGGGCTCGCCGATCACGTTCATGATGCGCCCGAGCGTCTCGTCGCCAACCGGTACGGCGATCGGCTGGCCCGTGTCGACCACTTCCTGGCCGCGCGTCAGTCCCTCGCTCGAGTCCATGGCGATGGTGCGGACGGTGCTCTCGCCGAGGTGCTGCGCCACCTCGAGGACGAGCCGCTGGCCCTGGTTCGTCGTTTCGAGCGCATTCAGGATCTCGGGCAGATGCCCTTCGAATTGGACGTCGACGACGGCGCCCATCACCTGCCGGATCTTGCCAACCTTGTTCGATGCCATGGTGTTCCTCGTCCTTTGATCCGCTCGCGCCGGCCTCTGGTCTCGATGACGGCCCGGCGCCTTGTTCGAATTCCCTGTGTGGAGTGGACGCTAGAGCGCCTCGGCTCCGGAGATGATCTCGATCAGCTCCTTGGTGATGTTTGCCTGGCGCTGGCGATTGTACCGGATCGTCAGCTTGTTGATCATGTCGCCGGCGTTGCGCGTCGCGTTGTCCATGGCGGTCATGCGCGCGCCCTGCTCGCCAGCCGCATTCTCGAGTAGCCCGCGGAAGATCTGCGTCGCGATGTTACGCTTCAGGAGCTGGCCGAGGATCTCCTCTTCCGAGGGCTCGTACTCGTAGATCGCCTCCGCCTTGGCGGGCTGCGTCCCTTCGGCCTTCTCGGGGAGCTTGGCCGGTATGAGCTGCAGCGTCGTCGGCAGCTGCGTGATGACGTTCTTGAATTCGGAGTAATAGAGCGTGGCGACATCAAACTCGCCGGCCGCGAACATCGCCATGACCTTCTCGCCAATGTCCTCGGCATGGACGAAGCCGAGCTGTCGGACGGCCTTGAGGTCCACGCGATCGACAATGAGCTTCGCGAAGTCGCGGCGCAGGTTGTCGTAACCTTTGCGGCCGACGGCGAGGATCTTAACGGACTTGCCGGCCTGGAGCAGACGGCGGATGTCCTGGCGGGCCCGCCGCGCGATGTTCGAGTTGAAGCCGCCGCAAAGGCCGCGCTCCGCCGTCATCACGATGAGGAGGTGCGTGTCGTCCTTGCCGGTGCCGACGAGGAGGGGCGACATCCCCTCCTTGCTGGCGAGGCGGCTGTTGAGATTCGCAAGGATCTGGTCCATGCGCTGGGCGTAGGGACGCGCGGCCTGGGCCGCATCCTGGGCGCGCCTCAGCTTTGCCGCGGCGACCATCTGCATGGCCTTGGTGATCTTACGCGTCGCCTTGACCGAGGCGATGCGCGTGCGCATGTCTTTCAGTGATGCCATGGCGTCGCGGCCGTCCCTGTCTCAGTTGAGCCCCGTCTCACGCAGTCTGCGAGCAGCGATCATGCGAACTGCTTGGCAACCTGCTCGACCACGGCCTTGAGCCGGGCCTCGGTGTCGCTAGAGAGGTCCTTGCTGTTGCGGATGTCCTCAAGGATGGCGGCATTGGTGCCGCGCAGCGACGCAAGCAGCGCGTCCTCGAAGGGCTTCACCTGGCTGAGCTGCATGGCATCGAGATAGCCGTGCACGCCGGCATAGATCACGCAGACCTGCTCTTCCATCTTGAGCGGCGAGAACTGCGGCTGCTTCAGGAGCTCGGTGAGCTTCGAGCCGCGGTTCAGCAGGCGCTGCGTCGCGGCGTCGAGGTCCGAGCCGAACTGCGCGAAGGCGGCCATCTCACGGTACTGGGCGAGCTCGCCCTTGATCCGGCCCGCGACTTTCTTCATCGCCTTCGTCTGCGCGGAGGAACCGACGCGCGACACCGAGAGACCGACGTTCACGGCCGGGCGGATGCCCTGGAAGAAGAGATCCGTCTCGAGGAAGATCTGACCGTCGGTGATCGAGATGACGTTGGTCGGAATGTAGGCCGACACGTCGTTGGCCTGCGTCTCGATGACGGGGAGCGCCGTGAGCGAGCCCTTGCCGGCATCGTCCCCCATCTTGGCGGCGCGCTCAAGCAGGCGCGAATGGAGATAGAAGACGTCGCCCGGGTATGCCTCGCGGCCGGGCGGCCGGCGGAGCAGCAGCGACATCTGGCGGTAGGCGACGGCCTGCTTGGAGAGATCGTCGTAGATGATGACCGCGTGCATACCGTTGTCGCGGAAGTATTCGCCCATGGCGCAGCCGGCGAACGGGGCCAGGAACTGCATCGGCGCCGGGTCGGAGGCCGTGGCCGCGACGATGATCGAATACTCGAGGGCGCCGTTCTCCTCGAGGGCCTTCACGAACTGGGCGACGGTCGAGCGCTTCTGGCCGACCGCGACATAGACGCAGTAGAGCTTCTGGCTCTCGTCATCGCCCTGGTTGAGCGGCTTCTGGTTGAGGATGGTGTCGAGGGCGACGGCGGTCTTGCCGGTCTGGCGGTCGCCGATGATCAGCTCGCGCTGGCCGCGGCCGATCGGGATCAGGGCGTCGATCGCCTTGAGGCCGGTGGCCATTGGCTCGTGCACCGATTTCCGCGGAATGATGCCCGGCGCCTTGACGTCGACGCGGGCCATCCTCTCGCCCTTCACCGGTCCCTTGCCGTCGATCGGGTTGCCGAGCGCGTCGACGACGCGGCCGAGCAGGCCCTTGCCGACAGGCACCTCGACAATGGCGCCAGTCCGCTTGACCGTGTCGCCTTCCTTGATCGAGCGGTCATCACCGAAGATGACGACGCCGACGTTGTCGGTCTCGAGGTTGAGGGCCATGCCCCGGATGCCGCCCGGGAACTCGACCATCTCGCCGGCCTGGACGTTGTCGAGGCCGTAGACGCGCGCGATGCCGTCGCCGACCGACAGCACCTGACCGATTTCGGAGACCTCCGCCTCCTGGCCGAAATTCTTGATCTGCTCCTTGAGGATCGCGGAGATCTCAGCGGCCTTGATTTCCATCAGCGGACCTCTTTCATGGCGGTCTTGAGTGACGTGAGCTTGGTACGAAGCGAGCTGTCGATCATGCGCGAGCCCATCTTGACGATGAGCCCGCCAAGCAGCGTCGGATCGACCTTGGTGATGAGTTGGATGTCCTTGCCGGCCGAAGCGCGAAGCGTCTCCTTAAGTGCGGCAAGCTGGTCCTCAGTGAGGGGGTGGGCGCTGGCGACCTCGGCATTGACCTCGCCGCGCTGGCGGGCGGCAAGGGCGAGAAACGTCCGGATCATGTCCGATAGTGCAAAAAGGCGCCGGTTGCGCGCCAGCACCCTGAGGAAGTTCACGACGAGCGGCACGAAGCCGGCCCTCTCGGCCACGGCGGCTATGGCGCGGCCCTGCTCGTCGCTCGAGAACACGGGGCTGCGCACCATGCGCTTCAGGTCGGCGCTCTCGCCAAGCAGGCCTTGAAGCGCGATCAGATCCTTCTCGATCTGTCGGACTTGGTTGGCTTCCTCGGCGAGGTCGAACAGGGCCGATGCGTAGCGTCCCGCCACGCCCCCTGCGATGGTGTCGTCCGTGGCCACTGGTTGCGCTCTGCCCCTCTCAAAATGCCCAACATTCGCACCGGTGACCGGTGCTCAGCCCATGCGCGGCCGGCCCGGTCGGGTTGCTGCCGCCCCTCATGCGTGGGGATAGAACACGGCGCCCGCGCGGCTGCAACACCGGCGGCGCCATGCTCGGAAAGACGGGCGTTCGTCTAGCACGGCCCGGCGGGCACATCAACGCTCGCCTTTGGCGCCGTCTTGCCGCATCGGGGCGCAAATTTGGCATAGCCGCGGACGCGACACTTCGCCGCCATTTCCGCACATTCAGTAGCCCCGCGTGCGATCCACGACCTCGCGCAGCGGCAGGCCATCCAAGTAACGGCGAATATTGTCCGAAAGGAGTTCCGCGACCCAGCGGTCGCGATCGGGATGAAAGCCGCCGATGTGGGGCAGAACCCAGATGCCGGGCGTCTTCCAGAAGGGGTGCTCGGGCGGCAGCGGCTCTGTGCGGAACACATCCAGTACAGCACCGGCGATCGTCTTCGCTTTGACCGCCGCAATCAGGTCCTCATCGACGATCACGGCCCCGCGTGCGAAGTTGATGAGCCACGCGCTCGGCTTCATTTTGGCAATCCGCGCCGCATTGAAGAGATTTTCGGTGAGCGGCGTCACTGGCAGCAGCACCACCACGAAATCGCTCTCGGCCAGCACCCTGTCGGTTTCATCGAAACCGTAGACCTTTTCGACGCCGGCCACCGGGTTGGGCGTGCGCCTGGTGCCGATGACGCGCATCTCCAGAGCCGCCGCCTTCGGGGCGAGGGCCTGGCCGATCGCGCCAAGCCCCAGGATGGCGAGCGTCTTGCCGGCAAGCGTCTCGGAGACGCTGCGCTGCCAGCGGCACTCTGCCTGCGCCAGGGCAATCTGGTGATACTTCTTCGTGATGTGAAAGAGTGCGCCGAGGATGTTCTCGGGCATCTGGACGCGATGGGTGCCGCGCGCGGCGAGCAGCGTATGCGCCGTGGTGAGGTCCTTGCGCGCGAGCCAGTGATCGACGCCGGCGGTTAGCGACTGGATGATCTTGAGCCGTGGCATCTTCGTGAGCAGGCCCGGGGCGACGTTCATCGCGAACAGCACCTCGGCTTTCTCGAGATCCTCGGGCGTCGGCTCCGCGCCGGGGGCGATCACCTTGAAGTCGACGCGCGCGGCGAGGCCGTCGGCCGTCAGGCGATCCAGGTACGGCTTGGGGTTCGACAGGAACAGCAGGGCCTGCGGTTTATTGCTCATGACGTCGTCCTCAACTCGGTCGCGTCGAAGGGCTCAGGCGATCTTGCCGCCAAGCTCATCCTCGATATGAATGCGGATGATCTCCTCGAAGCTCCGGTCCGGCTTGAAGCCGAGGTCCAGCGCGCGGCGGGTGTCGAAGTTGCGCGGCCAGCCCGCGACGATCCCCTGGATGAACGGATCCGGCTCGCGGCGGATGCGGGCCACGACCTTCTCGCCCGCTACTCTCTTCAAAGCTGCGATCTGTTCCCCCACGGTCACCGCGAGCCCGGGCATCGAGAGCGCGCGGCGCGGTCCCACCTTCTCGCCGTCGATGGTGGCGGCATGGATGAGATAGCCGACGGCCGCGCGCGGCGAGGCGTGCCAGTGCATGACGTCCTCCGAGACGGGCAGCACGGCCTCCTTGCCGGCCAGCGGCTCGCGGATGATGTTCGAGAAGAAGCCGGAGGCCGCCTTGTTCGGTGCCCCTGGGCGCACGCACACGGTCGGGAGGCGGATCGAGATCCCGTCCAGGAAGCCCTTGCGCGTGTAGTCGGAGACGAGCAATTCGCCGATCGCCTTCTGCGTCCCGTAGGAGGTCAGCGGGGTTGAGAAGAACTCATCACCGATCTTCTCGGGGAACGGTGCGCCGAACACGGCAATCGAGCTTGTGAACACGACGCGTGGCGTGTTCCCCGCGTGCCGCACGCTCTCGAGCAGGTTCATGGTGCCCTGGAGATTGATGCGGTAGCCCTTGTCGAACTCCTGCTCGGCCTCGCCGGAGACGATCGCCGCGAGATGGAAGATCACGTCGGGCTTGTCCGCGACGAGCCTGTCGGTCTCGCCGGGGGCGGGGAGATCGCCGGTCGAGGACTCGACGGGGAACGGCGCACCTGCCGGCTTCTGCGGCGGCACGACGTCATAGAGCGCGAGCGAGGTGATCGGCTTCCCGCCGAGCTGGCCGTCCTTCGCAAGGCGCTCGGCGAGCTTGCGCCCGACCATGCCGGCGCCACCGATGATCAGAACCTTCATGTCCGCCTCCCTCGCACGCGCTCGCCCTGCCCCCGGTCGGGGGCGTCAAGCGCATCGTTTCGTTGATCCAAGTTGGCCGGCAGGCGTACTGCCGCGCAAGGCTTTTTCTCGACCGCGTGAGAGCGGCGCGTGCCCGTCAGCCATGCGCGGTCAAGGTCGCCCAGAGGTTGTCGGCGCCGCCGGCAGCGATCATGCGGCCGATCTCGCTCTGCCAGTGGACCTCGGCGCCGAACTCGTTTCGCCAGCTCCACAGCCGCCGCGTGGCATAGTGCAGCGTGTGCTCCTGCGTGAAGCCCATGGCTCCGAATACCTCGTGCGCGATGGCGCACACGCGGCCCGCCGCTTCGCCCGTGCGCGCCTTGGCGACGGCGATGGCGAAGCGATCGGATCGTGCCGCGGCCGCCTCCACAGCCAAGAGTGCAGCGGCGCTTGCGGCGGCCGCTTCGGCCGCCAGCTCGGCCATGAGATGCTGGATGGCCTGAAAGCGAGCAATCGGGCGGCCGAACTGGATGCGGTCATTCGCCCAGGTCAGGCCATGCTCGAGCACCCGCGACATGCCGCCCGACATCTGCACGGCGCGAATGCGTGCGCCTTCCGCCTCCACGATACGTGGTGCGTCGGCGAGGCTCGCCGTGGCGATGATCCTGGCGCGGGCGAGGTCGATCGTCTCGCGCGGTTCGCCGGCCATATTGAAGCCGGGGGCGGCCACATCTCGGGCATCGATCAGGGAGAGGGTCTCAGGCCCCGTCGCGACGACCACACCGCCCACCGCGCTTGCCCATGGCACACCTGCGGCCTTGCCATCGCGGTTGGCGGAGGGCGGCGCCACGGAGAGCGCACCATCGGGAATTTCGATACCTGCCTTGGCGAGCAGGCGACGCGCGAGAATGGTCTCGGCGAGCGGCACCGGCAAGGTGTGATAGGCGGCGCGTTCGATGAGCGCGGCGGCATTGCCGAGGCCGAGATCCCCCTCGTTCTCCTCGCCGAGTGCCGTCATGCCCGCTTCTTCAAGCGCCGACCAGAGGTCGGCCGGAAAGCCCGCCTTGCCATCGGCGGCCTGCACGGCATGGCCGGCCTTTTCCTCGACGATGCGGTCGAGCGAACGCAGCATGAGGTCGCGCACACCCGTGTCTTCCGTTTCGTTGCTCATCTAAGACCGAGCCCCCGTGCAATCATACCGCGCAGGATTTCGCGCGTGCCGCCGCGGATCGAGTAGCAAGGCGCCTGCATCTGGGCGAGCTGCTGGAGGCCGTCATAGGCCTGCCCATTGCCGGCCGCGCGTGGCTCCAGCGGCAGGAGGCGCCGCGTGATCTCGGGAATGGACTGCTCGAAGGTCGTGCCGAGATCCTTGACCAGCGCCGCCTCGGTGACCGGCGACCTCCCCTCGTTGAGCATCCCGGCGATCGAGGTCGACATGCGCCGCAGCGTCGCGAGATGCGCGACGAGCCGGCCAAGCTCGGCAGCCTCCATGGGCGCCGGGCTGTCGCCGACCTCGCGGAAGGCCTCGACGAGCAGGGGATAGGTGGACATGAAGCGGTCGGGCCCGGAGCGCTCGAAGGCCAGTTCGGACGTCACCATGGCCCAACCCTGGCCGACAGCGCCGACAGTCATATCCTCCGGCACGAATACGTCGTCGAAGGTCACCTCGTTGAACTCGTGCGCGCCATAGACATTGATGATCGGGCGCACCTCGATGCCCGGTGACTTCATGTCGATGATGAGCTGGGTGAGGCCGACGTGGCGATCCTCGGGGCGACCGCCCGTGCGCACGAGCGCAATGACGTAGTGGGCCTTGTGGGCGTAGCTCGTCCACACCTTGCGCCCCGTGACGCGAAAGCCACCCGCGACGGGCACGGCGCGCGTCTTAACGCTTGCAAGGTCGGAGCCTGTGTCCGGCTCGCTCATGCCGATGGCAAAGAAGCAGCGACCGGCGGCGATCTCGGGCAGGATCATCTTCCTGGCGCGCTCGCTGCCATGCTTGAGAATTTGCGGGCCGCTCTGGCGGTCGGCAATCCAGTGCGCCATGACCGGCGCGCCGGCAGCCAGGAGTTCCTCGACGACCACGTAGCGTTCGAGGGCGGAGCGCTCGTGGCCGCCGTACGCTTTGGGCCATGTCATGCCGAGATAGCCGCGCGCGCCCAAGCGGGCGCTGAAGGCCGGGTCCGCGGCGACCATGGCGCCGACCGTCGGCACGAAGGTGCCTTTGGCCTTCTCCTCACTGAGAAAGGCGCGCACCTCGGCTCTGAGGCTTGTTGCGGCCGGCGGCATGACGACCGGCTCGAAGCGGAACTCCGGCATGGCGGGCGGCTCCCTGAGTGTGTTCTCTTAGAGAAGTGAGTACGCGCTCGCCGATGGCTGCGACAAGTGCCATTTGGCGTTGCTGCGGCAGTCGCGGTCGCATGGCTCCACTTCCCCTTCTCCCCGCCCGCGGGGAGAAGGACGGGATGACGGGTGGCGGCAAACGCTAACGTCCGTTGTGTGGCCGCACCTCGCGCTAGCCCGCTCGCAGCAAGCGCGGTACGAGGGGATGACCGAGCTACACGATGTTGATTGACCGGCGGGGCCGCTCGCGGATGCGCCAGACCGTTTGCGGCGCGCCATGATCGATGCGGGCGAGGAGATCGACCGTCAGGAACCGGTTGTGGACCATGGCGAGGCCCTCGATCAGTCCGTTCCAGGCCTCCATCACGCCCTGCGCGGGACTGGAGATCCCGCGCATGAGCCGCCAGCCCGTGCGTGAAAGTAGAGTGGCATCGCCATCGCGCATGATGGCCGCGGTGTCGCCCTCGCCTTCAGCGAGCCATGCGAGGAGCCGCGCCAGCCCTTCGGCGTCTTCGTGCAGGATGCCTGCCGCGGCCGCGATCTCCTTATACAACTGTGCGCCAATCAGGCGGCCCGTGAGGCGGCCGAGATGGGCGCCCTCGGTCTCACCGAACAGCTCCATGAGCCGCGGCAAGCCGGAGCGGATGTACTCCATGGCGTAGTTGCGGTAGGCGCGGGCGAGGCGGTCGGGTGGCCAGTCCCCCGCCGGCAATCGCGGTGCGGCATCAGGATCGAAGGGCGGTGGCATCTCGCCGGGGCGAAAGACGAGCCGCTCCTCGGGCGTAAGGTCGTGGTCGTACTCCATGAAGTAGCCGGCGAGCCCATGCTGGCCATCGACAGTCTGGGCCGTGCAGACGAAACCGAGCCGCAGGTTCTTCAGCGACACCCCGTTCTGCGCATACCAGCCGCTGAGGAAGGCGCGTGAAACCTCGCTCGGCACGCCGCAGATGGCCGCTCCCGGATAGATCCAGCGTGGCGGCACGAAGCGTACCCAGGCCTTGCGGTCGCTCTCCTTCATGAATTCGACGCTGACGCCACCAATGCTGTTCGAGAGGTAGTGATAGGCCGCGCAGGCGACGGCGTGCGGCATTCCCGCAAGGCCGAGCTTCTCGAAGCTTGAAAGGAACTTCTCATGGTGCTGATGGCGGAAGACGGCGTGTACCCAGCGCGCGGCATCCGCACTGCCACGACGGCTGACGAGGGTCAGGATGAGGCCCGTGAAGTACGCATGATAAAGGTCCGCGACTGCACGGGGCGCGCGCTCGATCGGCGGCGTGCCGGGTACGTTCCCCGCTCCGGGAGCACGCTGTTCCGTCACGATGTGGCCCTCAGCGTCCGTTCGCCTTGCGCCATGCAGCAAACTCGGCCTTGGCTTCGGGACCGCCGGGGTAGAGTCCGAAGATGCCACGGCCTTCGCGCACCTTCTCCATGACGAAGTCCTCGTAGGCCGTCATCTCGTGGCCTTCCTCAGCGATCTCGTTGGCGAGATGGGCGGGGATCACCACCACGCCCTCGCCATCGCCAACGATGATGTCACCCGGAAAGACCGGCGCGTCGCCACAGCCGATCGGCACGTTGACGTCGACGGCGCGCTGGCGTGTGAGGTTGGTCGGAGGGGCCGGACGGTTCTGGTAGACAGGGAAGGCCATCTCGGCGATCTCGGGACAATCGCGGAACCCGCCATCGGTCACGATGCCCGCGACGCCACGCATCATCAGGCGCGTGATCAGGATCCCGCCGGCGGACGCTGCGCGCGCGTCCTTGCGGCTGTCGATCACCAGCACATGACCGGGCGGGCAGTCTTCGATGGTGCGCCGTTGCGGGTGCGAGCGGTCCTCGAAGACGCCCATGTGGTCGAGGTCCTCGCGTGCCGGGATGTAGCGCAGCGTATAGGCCTCGCCGACCATCTGAGGGGCCCTCGTGCCGACGGGCCGGACATCCTGGATGAATTGATTGCGGAAGTTGCGCTTGAAGAGGGCCGTCGTGATGGTGGCTACGCTGATCTTCTTGAGCTTCTCGCGGTTCTCCGGGGTAAGCGTTGTGCTCATTGGGCGTTCCTCAACAATCCATCAAGGGCGCCAGCGAACCACAGTGCAGGCAGGCTGACAACCATTCAGGCATAGCGCGCCACGCGCGCCCGGAGGCTGTCGAGAATTGGGCCGAAGTCCGACTCTTCGCGCGATTCCGGATAAAGAGCGCCGACCGGTACGGTGAAGCGGCGGGCGCGCGCAACGAGCTTGAGGCGTCCCCGCGAGAGGTGTCCGCGCACGAGGCGATAGGGCAGATAGCCCGATCCCTCATTATGGAGAAGGTAGTCGACCGCCAGCGGGCCGATGTCGAGCGTCAGTCGCGCGCCGGCCCGCTTTGGGAAGGCTACGGCATGGTCTTCGCGGAAGTCGGGGCCCCAATCCACAAGAATATAGTCGTCCGTGCGGCGCCGTGCGTCGCCTCGCCCAGCCGATACGAGCACCAGTTCCTCCTCGAAGAGATGCTCGATGAGCAGGCCCGGCGATTGCAGCGGCTGGTACACGACGGCGACGTCGAGGGTGCCATCGAGCAGGCGCTGGGTGAGCATGGGCCCCGTCTCGGTTACTGCGGTGAGGGCGAGCTCGGGATAGGCAGCCTTGAGGTTCGCGATCCACGAGATCAACAAACCCTGCCACAACGTCGCTTCCGCGCCGACCGCGAGATGCTGATCATGCTGGCCCGAAAAACCCACATCCAGCTGGGCTTGCTGCCATACACGGACCATGGCGAGCGCGTGCTTCTGGAACTGCTCCCCCGCCGGCGTGATCTGCGCGCCGATCTTGGAGCGCTCGAAGAGCTGGCGACCGAGCAACGATTCCAGGTTGCGCACGCGTGATGAGACCGTCGATTGCGTGATGTTCATGCGCCTCGCAGCTTCGATGAAGCTGCCGGTCTCAGCGATCATCAGGAACGTACGTGCGAGCGCGATATCCATGGTGCGTGCTCTCGCTCAAGTGATGGTCATGCGTGCGATGTATCGAAAGGTTCGATAGATGACAGCGAAATTTTGCGTTTGCGATGGCTGTGGATTGCACACATTAGATGATGCATCGGCACCACACTACAAGTGAATAGCAGGAAAGGACCCTTGCAATGGCCATGAGAGCGAAGAAGGTCGCGGCGAAGAAGGTCGCGTCCAAGAGCGCGAAGAAGAAGACCGCTGCGAAGAAGGTAGCGAAGAAGGCGGCCAAGAAGCCGGCGAAGAAGGCGGCCAAGAAGCGGAAGGTTGCCGTGAAGCGTGCGAAGGCCGCGAAGAAGCGGTAAGACTGTCTCCGTTGTCCTGTGCAACGGAGCATGACTGAATGCCATCGAGGCTCGTCTCGATGTCTGGCGCGGCAGCGCTGCTATTGAGCAGCATCGCTGCCGATGCCGCCAGCATCACCAATCGCGATACCAAGAACGTCAAAGTCACGATCGCCGAAGGCGAGACTGTGACCGAGCACACGATCCAGCCGATGGAGGTGCTCGACAAGGTCTGCCTCAGTGGCTGCATCGTCCGCCTCGATGACAATGAGGAAGACGAGTACGAGGTCGAGGCCGAGGACATCGTGGCCATAGAGGACGGCTTCCTCTATTACGACGGTCCCGACGCTCCGGCCGGTGGCGGGAGCGCGATCCCGCCTGTCGCACCTGGCCCGGGCGCGCCGGCGCCATCCGTGCCAGTGCCGAAGCAGTAGCGGGAAATCTCTGTCCTGAAAGGATAAACGGCGCCGCTTGGCACCGGGAGGTGCTGCGCGGCGCCCGTTCTATGGCGTGCTCAGGGAAATGCTCGCGAAGCGGTCAGCCCGCGAGCGCCTCTTCGATGGCTCTCAATGCCTCGGCCGCCTTCGATCCATCCGGACCGCCGGCCTGCGCCATGTCGGCACGGCCGCCGCCGCCCTTGCCGCCGAGCGCCGCCGCGCCGACCTTCACGAGATCGACGGCGCTCACCGACTTGGTGAGATCGTCCGTGACGCCGACCGCGATACCGGCCTTGCCATCCTCGGTGATCCCGACAATGGCGACGATCCCCGAGCCGACCTGCTTCTTGCCGTCATCGACGAGCCCGCGGAGGTCTTTCGGGTTCAGCCCCTGCACGGTGCGCGCAAGGACCCTGACCTTGCCGACCGTGCGGATCGCCTGGGGCGCCTCGGTGCCGGCCGTACCGTTGCCGCCACCGCCAAGGGCGATCTGGCGCTTCGCATCGGAGAGCTGGCGCTCAAGCTGCCGGCGCTCCTCGACGATCTGCTTCACGCGCTCGACAACATCCTCGGGCTTCGTGCGCAGGAGGCCGGCGAGTTCACGGACCCGCGCTTCCTGGGCGACGAGATAGGCGCGCGCGCCAGCGCCGGTGAGCGCCTCGATGCGGCGCACGCCGGCCGCGCTCGCGCTCTCGGCGATGATGTGCACGAGGCCGATATCGCCGGTGCGTGCCACATGCGTGCCGCCGCAAAGCTCGACCGACCAGGCCTTGTTGGACCCCGGCCGTGGCAAGCCCATGGAGACAACGCGCACCTCATCGCCGTACTTTTCGCCGAAAAGCGCCATGGCGCCCGACTGCATGGCGTCCTCGAGACCCATGAGGCGGGTCTCGACCGGCGTGTTCTGGGCAATGACGCTGTTGGCGATCTCCTCGACCTTGGCGATTTCCTCGGGCGACATCGGTTTTGTGTGAGAAAAGTCGAAGCGGAGGCGGTCGGGGGCGACGAGGGAGCCCTTCTGGGCGACGTGGGGGCCAAGAACCTCGCGCAGCGCCTCATGCAGGAGGTGGGTCGCCGAGTGATTGGCCCGCGTTGCCGACCGGCGGTCATGATCGACGATGAGCTCTACGGCATCACCGGTCGCGAACGTGCCGCTTTCCACGATGCCCAGATGGACGAAGAGATCGCCGACCTTCTTCTGCGTGTCCGTCACCCGGAAGAGGGCCCCCTTCGGCCCCTTGATCACACCCTGATCACCGATCTGTCCGCCGGACTCGCCATAGAAGGGCGTCTGGTTGAGGATGAGCGCGCCTTGCTCGCCTTTCTTGAGCGCCTTGATGGTTCTGCCCCCGGCGATCACGGCCTTGACGACGCCCTCGGCCGTCTCGGTCTCGTAGCCCAGGAACTCCGTCGGCCCGACCTGCTCGCGCACCTCGAACCAGATGGTTTCCGTCGCCGCCTCGCCGGATCCCTTCCAGGCGCGCCGTGCTTCCTCCTTCTGGCGCTCCATCGCCGCGTCGAAGCCGGCAGTGTCGACTGCGATGCCGCGCGCGCGCAGCGCGTCCTGGGTCAGGTCGAGCGGGAAGCCATAGGTGTCGTAGAGCTTGAAGGCGGTCTCGCCCGAAAAGGTCGCGCCCTTCTTAAGTCCCGCCGTCTCCTCTTCGAGCAGCGACAGGCCGCGCTCCAGCGTTTTCCTGAAGCGCGTCTCCTCGTGCTTGAGCGTTTCCGTGATCAGAGACTGCGCACGGACGAGCTCGCCATAGGTGTCACCCATCTGCCGGACGAGGGCCGGTACGAGACGATACATCAGCGGGTCGCGCGCACCGAGCAGGTGGGCGTGACGCATGGCGCGGCGCATGATGCGACGGAGTACGTAGCCGCGTCCTTCATTCGAAGGCAGCACGCCGTCGGCGATGAGGAAGCTTGTCGCGCGCAGGTGATCAGCAATCACGCGGTGCGAGGCCTTGTGCTCGCCCGTGGCCTTGACGCCGGTTGCTTCCTCGGAGGCAGCGATCAGTGCCTTGAAGAGGTCGATCTCGTAGTTGTCGTGGGTGCCCTGCAATACGGCCGAGATGCGCTCGAGGCCCATGCCCGTGTCGATCGACGGCTTCGGCAGATCGATGCGCTGGCCGCCCTCGAGCGTCTCGTACTGCATGAAGACGAGGTTCCAGATCTCGATGAAGCGGTCGCCGTCGGCGTCCGGCGAGCCTGGCGGCCCGCCCGGAATCTTGGGGCCGTGATCGAAGAAGATCTCCGAGCAGGGGCCGCACGGGCCGGTATCGCCCATGGCCCAGAAGTTGTCGGACGTTGGGATGCGGATGATCTTCTCGTCGGGAAAGCCGGTGACCTTCTTCCAGATGCCGAAGGCCTCCTCGTCCGTGTGATAGACGGTGACGAGCAGACGCTTCTTGTCGAGCGCATACTCTTTCGTGACGAGGTTCCAAGCGAGCTCGATGGCCAGCTCCTTGAAGTAGTCGCCGAACGAGAAGTTGCCGAGCATCTCGAAGAACGTGTGGTGGCGCGCGGTGTAGCCGACGTTATCGAGGTCGTTGTGCTTGCCGCCGGCGCGCACGCACTTCTGCGCGGTCACGGCGCGCTTGTAGGGCCGCGTTTCCGCACCCGTGAAGATGTTCTTGAACTGCACCATGCCGGCGGTCGTGAACATCAGCGTCGGGTCGTTGCGTGGCACAAGCGATGACGACGGCACGTGCTCATGGCCGTTCTTGACGAAGAAGTCGACAAACGTGGAGCGGATCTGATTGACGCCGGTCATGTCGCGGGCTCGCATCGATGGGGCGCGGCGGGCGCGCCGGAACAGTCTCTATCCAGTGGGCAAGAGCCTGCATAGAGCGCGCGGGCAACGACGCTGCGGTCAAGGCTCAAGTCACGAAGCTCGGGGCCGGCCGCCGGTCCGCGGCGCATACAAAGCCGCCACGCCCGCCAGTAGGCAGGTGCCCTGACACATGCCGCGCCGTGCTGAAAGGCCTCCCAGCCCTTCTTAGCGACGCGCCGAAAGGCTGTCCACCGGCCGTTCCGTGACCGATCAATTGCTTTGGCATCCGCTCGGTTGCCTGCTCGCGACAACCCGCCTGAAACCACATCCGCGAGTTCCAGGCAACGAGATATCCCCGTTCAATTCTTCGGTCCCTACACTGACGGTAGGCATATGTTCCTACTAACAAAAACTAAATGACGTCGGTAGTCAACGGAGGCAGTCGGCGCATGACCTCGGTCGCACTAAGAGAGGCATCCGACCCGATCCCCTATTCGGGCCGGCCTGCCGTCGGATCGCAAGCTGGAGCGGACGGATCGCTGGAGGCCAAGGTCCGGTCCGTCCATCAGGCGGTTGAAATGGTCTACCATATCGACAGGGAGCTCCTCCGACATCCGACCCGCGGGCGCTCGCGGGTCGCCTTCGCGCGGCAGGTGGCCATGTACCTCGCCCATGTGACGTTCGGCTTGACGCTCACCACCGTCGGCCGGGCATTCGGGCGGGATCGCACGACGGTGGCGCACGCCTGCGCGCTCGTCGAGGACGCCCGGGATGATCCTGAGTTCGACCATACGCTGGAGCTGCTCGAAGCCATCGCCAGGCGCCTTGCCTCGATTGACGCCGCTCTCCCTGGTCTGCCTGTGGAGCGAAATCCGTGACCGACGCCGTCAGATTGCCGCTGGCGGAGGCGCCCGCGGATGAATGGCTCCGTCAGCAGTGCCTGCCGCTCCTGTCGGCACTGGTCCGGCCGGGTGCGGTGCTGATGGCGCCCGGCAGTGCCGAGGGCCCGGTGGCGGCGGTCGTTTCGAGCCGCGCGCGCGATGCCGCGCCGTACTGCGCCTTTGCGATCGCAGATGTTGAAGCCGCCGAAGCGTGCGGCTGGATCAAAGCGGCGCGCGATGGCCGGGGATGGAAGATCACCCGTGCCGGCGCTGCCATCGTGCGTGCTGCGCGCGCGTCGGATACTGCCGCCCGTGCCGCAGCATCGATTTCCGATGGCCGGCGCGCGCCCGCGCCTGTCGTCCGACGCCCGGCCGAGCGACCGCGCGACAGCCGTCCTGCGGCTGCGCGTGAGGCTGGCGGCTCGCTCGCGTGGCTTCACAGCCGGCGCGACAAGGACGGTCAGCCGCTCATCAGCGCCGAGCAGCTTGCGGCGGGAGAGCGCCTTGCGAGCGACCTCTGGCGTGCCCGCATGACGCCGCGCGTGACCTCGGTGTGGACGGGCGTCCCGGGCGATGCTGGCGCGCGCCGTGCGGCACCGGGCGCGGGCGTCGATATCGCCGATAGCGTGATCGCCGCAAAAGTGCGCGTCGAGCGGGCACTCAAAGCCGTCGGCCCTGAATTTGCTGGGCCGCTGATCGACGTGTGCGGCCACATGCTCGGGCTCGATGATATCGAGCGCAGCAATGGTCTGCCCACGCGCTCCGGCAAGATTGTATTGAGGACGGCGCTGACCCGCCTCGCCCGCCACTACGGCCTTCTGCCGCCCGAGCACGGCGAGGCCGAAATCGTGCGCCGCATTTCCGGCTGGATGGCGGAGGACGCCGCCGTGACCCTCGATGTGTGGCGGGAAAAAGCGCCAGCGCAGACGCCGGCTCCCCTTTCTCGCCGCCCGCGGCGATGAGCGCTCTACCTCGCCTTCAAGTCCCAGAAATCCCCACGGAAGTAGAGCAGCGGCTCGGCATCCTCCCGGAAGCGGCAATCACGCACGCGGCCGATGAAGATCGTGTGCGTATCGAAGGTGTGCTCCTGCGCGACCTCGCAGTCGAGGTTGGCGATGGCCCCCTTGAGCGTCGGCGCGCCGGTCGCGAGCGTGTCCCAGGTCTCGGGGTCGAAACGCGCCTCCCCCTCCAGCCTTTTGGAGGAGAAGCGCCGCGCCAGCTCGTTCTGGTCGCGCGCCAGCAGGTTGATGGAGAAGCACTTCGCCGTGTGGATCGGGGCGTGCGCGCTGGCGTTGCGGTTGACGCAGGCGAGCACCATTGGTGGGCTGTCGGTGAGCGAGCAGACGGCCGTCGCCGTCAGGCCGGTCCGATGGCCGGGCCTGCCGACAGCGATGATCGTAACCGCGCCGGCCTGATGGCGCATCACGTTCCTGTATCGCTCCGAATCCATGACTTTCCTCGTGGCCCGTTCACGCTGCGGGCGCCATCAACAGCGTAGCGGAGCGCATCGGTGATGCAAGCCGTGCAGGGGCATCGGTGGCCTGCGAGGGCAGCTCAGCTCCTCCGTTTCCAGTCGCCGATCTCGGCCCGTGGGAGCCCCAGGTTGTCCCGCAGTGTCGGCCCCTTGTAGTCCTTCTGGTGGAGGCCGCGACGCTGCAGCTCCGGCACGACCATGCGCACGAAGTCCTCGTAGCCGCCTGGAAGGTGGGTCGCTGCAAGCACGAAGCCATCGCACGCCCGCCCCGTGAACCATTCTTCGAGACCGTCCGCGACCTCCTTCGCCGTGCCGATGAAGCGTGGGAACTCGCGCACGGTGCCGCGGTTCGAGAACTGGACGAAGTCGCGCACGGTCGGGTTCTTCTTGCCGGAGAGGCTGACGACCCGATCGAGAATGGCGCGCAAGCCCGATATGCGCTTGAGCTCATCGTCATTGAACGCTTCATCCATGCCCTTGGAATAGAAGTCGAAGTTGAGGGCCTCAGAGAGCAGCGCCAGTCCGTCCACGGGCTTTGCCAGCTTGTCGATGACGGCCATCTTGTCCTCAGCCATGGCTTTGGTCTCACCGATCACGGCGTAGATCGCCGGTGCGACGCCCACGGCATCGGGATTGCGCCCACTCTTCACCACGAGATCCTTGAAGGCGGCGTAGTTCTGCTTGCCGATGTCGATGTTCGGATAGACGCAGAAGACGAGTTCGCCCCAGCGCGCCGAAAACACCTGCCCGCGCCCGGACTGCCCCGCCTGGATGACCACCGGCCGGCCCTGCTGGCTGCGCGGCACGGGCAGGGGTCCTTTCGAGCGGAACCAGCGGCCCTTGTGGTCGAGGCGGTGGACTTTGTCGGGATGGGCGAAGAGGCCGGTCTCCTTGTCGATGACGATCGCATCGTCCTCCCAGGAGTCCCAGTGCCCGAGGACGACCTCCATGAACTCGTCCGCCTTGTCGTAGCGCAGGTCGTGCTCGGGGTGCTCCGACAGCGAGAAGTTCATGGCCTCGGAGTCGTTGAGTGAAGTCACGACGTTCCAGGCGCTGCGCCCGCCCGTCATCAGGTCGAGCGTGCCAAACACGCGGGCGACGTGGAAGGGCTCGTAGTACGTCGTCGAATAGGTTGAGCCGAGGCCGAGGCGCGTTGTCGCCGTGCTCATGATGGCGAGGATCGTGGTCGGGTCCATCTTCACGACGCGCACGCCGTGGGCGACGGCCTCGCGGTGGTCGCTGCCGAGGATGTCCGGCATGGCAAGCCGGTCATCGAAGAAGCCAAGGTGGAATTTGCCGTACTCGAGAGTTCGGGCAATCCGCATGAAGTATTCCGGGCCGAGGAAATCGGTTGCCGAATGCGGATGGCGCCAGGAGCCGACATAATTCGAGCAGTTCTGAGCCTGCAGGAATCCGATCAGGATCATTTCGCGCGGTTTAGGCATGTTCACTCCCCGATGCTCGCTTTCTTCTTGGGCCTCAGATCCCGGGCCGCCGGGTGGCCGTGGCCTGCTGAGCGTCGATAGTACCCCGACCAACGGATGTCCAGCGCGGGCGCTTAGCGGCTATCGCAAGAGTACTGCGACCGCTTCGAGGTGCGGCGCGTAGAGGAACTGGTCGATCGGTGTCAGCGCCTCGAGGCGGTAGCCGCCGTCGATCAGAATGCGGCAGTCGCGCGCCAGCGTCGCCGGGCTGCAAGAGACCATCACCACGCGCTTGACCTTGGATAGTGCGAGGCGCTCGCACTGGGCCCGCGCGCCGGCCCGCGGCGGATCGAGCACGACCGCGTCGAGATCCTTCATCTCGAGCGGCGAGAGCGGATCGCGAAAGAGATCGCGGGCGCGCGCAGTGAAGGGCTTCAGTCCCTGGTTCTTGCGCTGGGCCTCGTTGAGCGCAGCAATGGCATTCCGGTTGCCATCGAAGGCCAGCACGCGGGCTTTTCGTGCGATCGGCAGCGTCAGCGTGCCGAGCCCGCAGAAGAGATCCGCGACCTCGCGCGCCTTGCCGAGCGCCGCCGTGACCAGTTCGATCATCGTGCGCTCGGCTTCAGGTACAGCCTGGAGAAAGGCACCGGGCGGCAGCGTCACGGCCATGCCGGCAAAGTGCAGCACCGGCGCCTGCCGCTCGATGACCGGCACGCCGCCGACCGATACGCGCGCCAACCGCGATGCGGCAGCGATCTCGCCGATCCGCGCGCGTGCCATCGCGCTGAGCGTCTTCTCATGCCCCTCGACATCCACGTCGGCGCCGCTATCCGTCATCGTGATGGCGACGCGGACCGCTTCGCTGCGCGGCGCCACGACCTCCGCAAGCGCCGCGAGTGCCGCAAGCAGCACCACGATCCGGTCATCGAGCACCGGGCACGCCTCGATCGCAACGAAATCGTGCGAGCGCCGGCCATGATAGCCGATGCGCATCCTTCCGCTTTCGCGCCGGGCCGTGAACGTCGCGCGCCGCCGCGACCGCTCCGCCACCATGACGAGCGGCTGGATCTCGGCATCAACGCCGTGCTGCTTCAGCGCCCGCACCAGGAAATCGCGCTTCCAGGTCCGGTACATCTCGGCCGGCATGTGCTGCGCGACACAGCCGCCGCACGCCCCGAAATGCCGGCATGGCGGCACGCGGCGCTCGGGATGTGGCGTGATCAGCTCCGGTGGGCGGCCCTCTGCGATCCGCCATCTCTCGCCCGGCAGCGCCAGCGGAATGAAGATGGGCTTGCCCGCCGCGGTCATGGCGGCGCCATCGCCCTCGGCGCCGAGCCCGGTAATGTCGACGATCTGCGACCTGCTCATGACCGCACTGCCGCCAGCAGGAACTCGACATTGCCGGAGCCACCTTCGATCGGCGATGTCATATGCCCGAGCACCGTCCACGCCGGCTGCGCCGCGAGCCAGTCGCGCACGTCGGCCAGCGCCTGCGTGCGCACTGCCGGGTCGCGGACGATGCCGCCCTTGCCGACCCCTGCGCGGCCCACTTCGAACTGCGGCTTCACGAGCGCAACCAGCCAGCAGCCGGGTGCGGCAAGCGCCAGCGCGGCCGGCAGCGCCTTCCTCAAGGAGATGAAGCTCAGATCCGCGACGATCGCGCCAACCGGCTCCGGCACCAACGTCCGATTGAGCGCCCGCGCATCGCATTCTTCAAGTGCCACGACGCGGGGATCCTCGGCCAGCGACGGATGGAGCTGGCGTTTGCCGACGTCCACCGCGTAGACGCGCGCCGCCCCGCGTTCGAGAAGCACCTGCGTGAAGCCGCCCGTCGATGCGCCGGCATCGAGCGCAACGCGCCCGGCGGGGTCGAGCCCGAAGTGATCCAGCGCCGCCGCGAGCTTCACCGCCCCGCGCGAGACCTGCGCCGCTGCCTCCGCGTCCACCGTAATCGACTGCCCATCGCGCACAACCGTGGCCGGCCTGCGCACAACCTCCCCGTCGATCCGTACTTCACCGCGCGCGATGAGATCGCGCGCCTTCGCCCGCGTCGCGACAAGGCCGCGCGCAACAAGCGCAAGGTCCAGGCGCTGCGTGTGGACATCCGGTTTCGACATGCGAGAACCGCTATTCGCTCGCGCGTGAAGTGTCAAAAGGTTGAGAGTGCCCCCCCGGGGCGTCTCCTATGGAGACCGCTCGCGGCCTTCGCGCGGGAAGTGCGTGTCGAACCAGGTCCTGAGATCGGCGAGCGCAGGATGGCAAAGGTTGCGCTCCAGATAGCGCCACGTGCGGGGTAGGTGCGCGAGATAGGCAAACTTGCCGTCGCGATGCGCGAGGCGCGTAAAGATGCCGAGCACCTTGTTGTTCCGCTGTGCGCCCAGCACCGCATAGGCCATGTCGAAGGCGGCGGCGTCGAATTCCGGCTCGCGGCGCGCAACCTCCTCCCGGTAGTACTGCAGCAGCTCGCGCTCGAGAGCTTCGGGCACGTCGAGGCGCGCGTCCTGAAGCAGCGACACGACATCATAGGCCCAGGGCCCGCGCATGGCATCCTGGAAATCGAGCACGCCGACGCGGCCATCGCCGAGCCACATGAGATTGGGAGAGTGATAGTCGCGCAGCACCCAGCCGAGCGGCTGCACCTCCAGCCAGTCGATCTGTGCGTTCCAAAGGCGGAGAAACTCGGCCTTTACCTCTGCGGGTGCTGGCGCGCCTTTCACCGCCGGCCAGTACCAGTCCGTGAGCAGCTCGATTTCGATCGTCAGGACCGTGCGGTCATAGCGATGGAGGGTGTGATCCGTTGAGCTGCCAGGCACTGGCAGCCGCTCCGGCGGCGGGTGCGCCCTGAGCGCGATCAGGCCATCGACGGCGGCCGACCACAGCACGGGCTGGTCCATGCCGCGTTCTAGGGCGCGGCCAAAGGTGAGATCGCCGAGATCGTCGATCAGCAGCAGGCCGCGGTCATGGTCGAAGGCGCGGATGCCCGGCACGATCAGGCCGCGCGCGGCCAATGCCTCGGCAACGGCGTGGAATGCGGTCACGTCCTCGGCGAGATGGGCGATGCGGCTATAGGGGAGGCCATTGCGGATCGGCGGCCCGTCGGGCTGCCGCGGGCTGTCCATGAGCACGAGCGATCCGCTCGCGCTGCAAACCCGCGCATAGGCGCGCGTCGAGGCATCGCCCTGCAGGTAGTGCAGTGTGCCGGACCGATCCGAAAGAAAGTCATCGATCTCGCGCAGGCGCTCGAGACGCGCTACCCAAGGCGCCCCAGGCGTCAGGGTGACCGTCCGTGTTTCTGCAGATGGCCCCGCATGCAACGCGACGTCGAGCCGATGGCCGTGCAGACGTCCTTCGGCCCGCTCGGGCCACTCGACGAGCGCAAGGCCGTCCGCGACGGCCTCGTCAAAGCCGATCTCGTCGATTTCATCAGGGTCAGCGAGCCGATAGAGATCGAAGTGTGCGACATGAATGCGCGGCGTCGCGTATGGCTGCACGAGCGTGAAGGTCGGGCTCGGCACTTCCGCCTCGGGGTCGCCGGTCAGCGCGCGAATGAGCGCGCGCGCGAATGTCGTCTTGCCAGCGCCGAGATCGCCCGAGAGCGTGATGAGGTCGCCGGCGCGCACTTTGAGCGCGATCAGCTCGGCAAGGCGAGCGAGCCGCGTTTCGTCGACGCCTTCGGCGACCCACGGGCGGCTCATGCGACGAATGTGGCCTTCGCCGTGTCAGCCGCGGGGCGCGGACCGTGCTCGGGAAAGCGCACGGTGACGGAGGTCCCCTCACCTGGCTCGCTGACGAGGCTCATCGTGCCGCCGTGGAGCTCGACGAGGCTCTTGACGATGGGCAGGCCGAGGCCGGCGCCGCGATGCTTGGAGCCGCGGCTGCGCGAGACGAACCGGCCGAGCACGTCGTGCTGTTGGTCGTGCGGGATGCCGGCGCCGCGGTCGGTGACCGTGAAGGCGATCATCTGGCCTTCGCGGACGCACGAAAGGCGGATCAGGCCGCCCGGCTCGGAGAAGCCGATCGCGTTGGAAAGCAGATTGTAAAGGATCTGGCGCACGCGGGCCTCGTCGGCGATCAGCTCGTCGACATCCTCGGCGACCTCGACCTCAAGCGCAAGATGAATGCGGTTCATGCGATCTTTGACGCCGAGCGCCGCCGCCTCGATGATCGACACGACCTTGGCAGGCGCAAGGCGCAGCTCCAGGGCGCCGGCGTCGATGTTGGCGAGATCCAGTATGTCGTTGATGGTCGAAAGGAGCGTTTCGGACGAGCGCGAGACGGCCGAGAGGTACTCGCGCTGCTTCTCGTTCAGTTGGCCCGTGCGCGGGCTCTCGAGCAGCTCGGTGAAGCCGATGATGCTGGTGAGCGGCGTGCGCAGCTCATAGGATACATGGCTGATGAACTGGCTCTTCAGCCGGTCGGCCGCGACGAGGGCCTCGTTGCGCTCCTCGAGCGCCCGGGCATAGCGCTTCGAGACCGTGACATCGGCAAAGCTGACGAGCGTGCCGCCATCGGGCAGCGGGAGCGCGGCGTACTCGATCACGCTCTGGTCGGCCCGCGTCATCTGCCCGGTCGCGCGCTGACGCTGATCCGAGAAGGCCGTCGCGGCCTGGGCGATGTTGCCCCATTCGGCAGGATCATCGTGCAGGATCTGGCACTGGCGGATGATCTCGTCGATGTGCGGCTCGTCCTGGAGCATCCGGCGGCCGAGCTTCCAGATGCGCTCGAAGGCCTGGTTAAAGAGCTTGAGGCGGCCATCGGTACCGAACACCGCGACGCCTTCGGCGAGATGGTCCAGCGTCTCACGCTGCACGCGGATCAGCTCATTGTAGCGGCTCTCGAGCGCAAGGCGCTCGGTTTCGTCCTCATAAAGATACGTGATGCCGCCGTCGGGGCGTTCTTCGGCCATGACGTGCAGCGCGCGGCCATCGGGGATGTGCCACCATTCCTCGGGTTCTGATCCGGTCTTGTAGCCGGCGAGTACTTTTGTCTTCCACTCGCGGTAGTTCACGACCTCGGGGAGGCGGCTTCTCTCGCGCAGGCGATCCAGCAGCTCCCCGTGCATCGGGCGCTGGCTCAGCCAGTCGGCGTCGAGCTGCCAGAGCTTGGCGAAGGCGTCGTTGAAGAAGCTCAGGCGCTGGTCGCGCGAGAAGATGGCGACGGCCGTCGAGACGCGATCGAGCGTGCGATAGAAGGTGGCGACGAGCCGGTCGAGTTCACTCTCGGCGCTATGGATGGCCGTGACGTCAATCGCACAGGCGACGCTCGCCTCGCCGAACGGCAGCACGACGATATCATGGTGGCGGCGCTCGCCGCCGATGATGAGCGGCATGCGCTTGCGGAAGCTCTCCTGGCGCACGATGACGTTGGCGAGCTCCTCGCGCTGGCGGGTCTCGAGCAGCTCGAGCTGCCGGTCGGTGACCTCGACCTCGCTCTTGGCGCCCACGGCGCGCACGTAGGCCTTGTTGACCCATTCGATCTGGCCGCTGCCGCCGCGGATCCACACCGGATGGGGCAGAGCATTATAGAGCGCGCGGCCGAGGCCGATGTCGCGCGCGAGCTGGCGATGCTGCGACATGATCTCGGCCACCTGCTTGCGGTAGCCGGCGATATCTCTGAAGCGCAGGATGGCGCGGCCGCCCGAAACGCGGCCATCGGCCTCCACGTCGCCGCCGGCGCCCGTCCGCAGCAGCAGATTGAAGGGCTGACCCTGCGTGAACAGCGTATCGAGCTTTGCTTTGAGGTCGCGGGCGGACTCAGGCTCGAGCCAGGCGCCAAGACGCATCAGAAGCTGGGGGTCCTCGGGCAGGCCCGGCACGGTTGTGAGCGTATGCGCGGCGACACGCATGTTCTCGCCCTGCTGCCAGAAGATCAGGACCTGCGGCTCGGCCTTGATGATGGCTTCGGCCGCGGCGAGGCTGCGGCGCAACTCGACGACCTCGTCACGGCGCTGCCAGAGACGCCAGCGCTGCTGTAGCCACGAGCGCCAGACGAGCGTCGCCATGGCCGCCGCAGCGCCAATGAGAACCGCGCCGGCGAGCAGCCATCCCAGTTTGAACGAGCCGAGCACCTGGGTGCTGGTGTCGAACGCCGCGATGGCCAGCACCGCGACGGAGGCGATCGCAGCCAGCAGCAGGAGGATCAGATCCTCACGCGCCATTCGCCGCTTGCCCGTGCGATCCGTCGTGTCCATGCCGTCCCGGAATCAGCCAAGGGCCTGGCGGTGCGCTGGTCTATGCAGGACTGGTGAAAACCAAGGCGCCAGGGCTTGAGCTGCCTGTCGCTGAATTACGAATCAGAATTATGCCGGCTTTGCCCCCTTCTGGCCAGCACATCCGAGGCCGCGTGCGAATAAACTTATTTAATAAAATCAATGAGAAGCGGGCTCGGACGGGCAGCGGTGCGTGGCCTACCGGACACGCCGTCAGGCGGCCCGTCGGCACGTGAAGGGATAGGCGAGGATCGTTCCGATCGCGCCAACCGTGCGCCATGCGCCGAGCACGAAGGATACCGGCGCACTGACCACGGCCACGAGCGGCATGAAGATCAGCAGAAAGACGACGGTGCGCACGGCGCGTGCGGCCCAGTACCCAGTGCGGCGCGCGTAGTCGGACCGCGCTTCAAGCGGCCAGATGCGCAGCCACCATGCGCGCGCCACGCCGAGGCCGGCGAGGCCCAAGACCAAGAGGGCGACGTAGGCGATCTGCACGAGAGACGGGATGCCCGGCACGAAGCGGGCCCCGAGCTCGAGCTGCCGGCTTCGGCTGGTGAGGTCGAGTCTCAGGCCGCTGGCGACGATCGTGCCCGTGACCTCGGGAGCGAGATCGCGCCAGGTATCGCTGACCGGCGCCGTCCACCCGCCCGCGGCACCGCGCGCCAGGCCGGTGAGCTGGAATGTGGTGCGAAGCGCGCTCATGACGACCGCGTCCGTTTCGACAGGCACGCCGCCGGTCAGCTGCCCGATAAGGTCGGGGAGGGACGGGTTGGTCCGCGGGCGATCGAGAGAGGTGAGGGCAACGCGCTGCCAGAACCAGTTGCGCGTGCCGGGCTGGCGGGCGCTCGCGCTCTCGATCACCACGAGATCGACGTCACTTGCCGCTGCGGCCTGGCGCAGCCGGTCGAGCATGAGCGTGCGCTCGGGGCCGCTCGACGGCTTGTAATGAAGGGTCTGTCCGTTCACGCGGCCGGTGATGACGATGGTGCCGCGCGCGACGGCGCTCAGCATGTGCGGCAGCCTGTCGGGATCGACAGGCTCAACAGCGATGCGGCCCGGCGCCGGATCGGGTGGACGCTTGCGCTTCAGAAGACCCGCCGCGCCCGGCTCGAGCGCCAGCACGCGGATCTCCGCGAGATCGACGGGCCGGGCGAGCTGCCAGAGCATTTCATGCACTTCGGCCCGGCTTCGGATCGGCACGCGCACACCCCCGCCCACGTCGAGGCTGTAGCGTTCGACGCCGTTGACGACGCGCCGGTGCAGACCATAGACGCGGCCCCCGATCAGCGCGTTCAGCTCCGCGTCCGCGGGCAGCGATTTGAGCTTGGCGGCGTCCTTGAAGACCGTGTCCCCGGTCAGCAGCACGACCTGCTTGGCCGCCTCTTCGGCCAGCGGGGCAAGCACGTGCAGGCCGCGGCCGAGCTCTTCCGGCGTTGCGGCTGTGAACGTCTCGCCTTCGGCATTGCGCAGGCGCCAGTGGTCTTCATTGGTGAGCTCGGCGGCCACAGCCCGCGACCGCCGCGATGCCGGCAGGGTCTTCAGATGCTGGCCCGCCTCGTCGATGGCTGAAAGGCGCTTGCTGCCGCGCTTCGGGCCGACGTCGTCGGCGTGCTTGAGAATGCGCGTCAGCCAGTTCGCGCTGGCCGGTGGCGCGAACGTGAGCAGCGCCAGCGCGAGCAGGCCGACACCCAAGCGGAAAACATGGCGCGTCGCGCAGTTCATGCCGCCATTCTACCAGCTGGATTGCGGCAGGCGAGGTGCCGTTCAGGCCTTGGCCCTGGCGCGCGCCTTGGCGAAATCGGGCGGCCGCTTCTCGAAGAATGCCGCGAACGCCTCCTGAGCCTCGGGGCTGGCCATGCACTCTTTGAAGACCTCGGATTCGGCTTCGATCTGGGTGCTGAGCGCGGCCGGGTCGCCCCGCAAGAGCCGGCGCGCGGCCAGCAGCGCCGCCCGCGGCTTGGCGGCAAGACGTCGGGCGGCCTGCATTGCCGTGGCCTCGAGCGCCTCCGCCGGCACGACCGCATTGATGATCCCGGCCTCCCTGCCGCGCTCGGCGCTGAAGGGCTCGCCGAGGCAGAGCAGCTCGAAAGCGCGCGCATTGCCCATGCGCATGACCGCCGTGAGGCTCGAGGCCGCTTCGGGCACGAGCCCGAGATCGAGAAACGGCGTGCGCAGGCTCGCCGTCGGGCTCGCATAGACGAGGTCGCAGTGGAAGAGCATCGTCGTGCCGATGCCGATCGCGAGGCCGTCCACGGCGGCGATCATCGGCTTCGTCACCTTGGGCAGACGCCGGATGAAGCTCAGCGACGGTGTCGGTATGCCTTCGCCGGTGCCCGCTTTCGAACGCCGGATGAAGTCATTGATGTCGTTGCCGGCATTGAAGATGCCACCCGAGCCGATGAAAACGTGCGCGATGATGCCATCATCGCGTTCGCCGCGGTCCAGCGCCTCGGACATGGCGTCGTACATGCCGCCGGTGAAGGCGTTCTTCTTGTCCGGGCGGGTAAAGCGGATCACCTGGATCTCGTCGGCAAGGCTGATGTCGATGTCGCGCTTGCTCATGGCCGTTCCCTTGTGCCTCCCTAGGTTTCTATGCCTTCACTCGCCGCGAAGGCCGTGAGACCGTCGCGGATGCTGCGGCCTCCCTTGGCGATCAGCTCGGCGACGGTCGCCTCCGTGCGTGCCGCGTGCAGGCTGAGGACCATGCTCTTGACCGGTCCGATGCTCGCCGGCGCCATCGAGAGCGTACGGAAGCCGGTACCGATCAGCGCCATGGCTTCGAGCGGTCGCCCGCCGATCTCGCCGCACAGCGCCACCGGCACGCCGAGGCGCTTGCCCGCTTCGGTGATGCTCTTGAGCGCACGCAGGAACGACGGCGCGAGCACGTCGAAGCGGCCGGAAACCTTCGGGTTGCCGCGGTCGGACGCGAAGAAGTACTGCATGAGGTCATTGCTGCCGACGGACGCGAAGTCGACGAGCGGGAGCACGGCATCGAGATCGAACAGCAGCGACGGCACCTCGATCATGATGCCGAATTGAACGCGCGCCGGTTCGCCGCCGCCGCGGCGGCGCAGGAGGTCAATCTCGCGATTGAGGATCGCGCGTGCGGCGATGATCTCGTCGGGCTCGGAGACCATCGGGATCATCACGCGCAGCTCGGCCCCCTCCGCGGCACGCAGCATCGCCCGGAGCTGTGTGCGCAGGAGCGCCGTGCGGTCGAGCCCCATGCGGATACCGCGCCAGCCGAGCGCGGGATTGTCCTCCGGGTGCTGGCGCAGGTACGGCAGGACCTTGTCACCTCCGATGTCGAGCGTGCGGAAGGTGACGGGCTTGTGCCCGGCCCCCTGGATCACGGCGCGGTAGACTTGAGCCTGGCGGTCGCCGCGCGGGAACGTCGCGGCGACCATGAACTGCAGCTCGGTGCGGAAAAGCCCGATGCCATCGGCGCCCGATTGCTCGAGATGGGCGAGGTCGTCGGGAAGGCCGGCATTCATCTGCAGCACAATCCGCTCGCCGTCCTTGGTGATGGCCGGCCGCCCGACCAGCGATCGGTATTGCCGCTGCTGACGGGCGCGGAAGCGCACCTTGTCCGAATAGGCCTGGATGACATCGCCCGTCGGGCGCACGAAGACTTCGCCCGTATTGCCGTCGACGATCACGGGGTCCCCGGCGTCGATGCGCTCGATCACCCGGCGCACCCCGGTCACAGCAACGATGCCGAGCGCGCGGGCGACGATCGCCACATGGCTCTGGCCGCCGCCTTCCTCGATCACGAGGCCGCGGAGCCGCGCGCGGTCGTAGTCGAGGAGATCGGCAGCGCCCATCGTCCGCGCGATGACGATGGCATCGTGCGGGAGCTGTTTCTCTGCCGCGCGGCCGCCTTCGTTCGGCGCCGTCAGGATGCGCAGGAGCCGGTCCGAAAGGTCCTCGAGATCGCGCACGCGGTCGCGCCAGTAGGGATCGCGCTGGCGCAGCATGCGGGCCCGCGTCTCGTTCTGGACGCGCTCGACCGCCGCTTCCGCCGTCAGTCCCGAGTGTACGGCTTCCTTGAGGCGGCGCTGCCAGCCGCGGTCGTTGGCGAACATGCGGTAGGCTTCAAGGATGTCCTTGTGCTCGCCCTCCCGTGCGAGGTCGCCGGCGCCCAGCATCTCGTCGACGGTCGCCTTGAGCTCCGCGATGGCCGCTTCGAGCCGCGTGGCCTCGGCGTTGGGGTCGTCGGCCGTGAGCCGCGTCACGACCACCCGCGGCTGGTGCAGCACCGCATGGCCGAGCGCGATGCCCTCAGAGATCGACTGGCCGCGCACCACGTGCCCGACGCGTCGGCTGAACTCGATGGCCATGTTGGCGCCGGGAATGCCGGCCGAGACGAGCTGCTCGGCGAGCACCATGGCGGTGGTCTGGAGGATCTCGACGTCGTCGTCGGAGTATTCGCGCGGCGTCTTGTTCTGGACCGTGAGCACGCCCAGGACGTCGCCGCTTCTCAGGATCGGCACGGCGAGGAACGAGTGATAGATCTCCTCGCCCGTTTCCGGCCGGTAGGAGAAGGCCGGATGGTTCTGCGCGTCCGGCTCGTTGATGGGCACGGCCATCTCGGCGCAGCGCCCGACGAGACCCTCGCCGCGCTTCATGAATGTGTTGTGGACGGCGGACGGATTGAGGCCTTCGGTGGCGAACAGCTCGAGGCTGCCGTCCTGGCGCTTCAAGTAGATCGAGCAGACCTCGGCCACCATGAGGCCCGCGATCTGGCGCACGATCTTGTCGAGCCGGCTCTGGCCGTCGCCCGGCTCCTCGATGATCTCGCGCAGGCGGCGCAGAATGATCCGCAGCCCCGGCTCGGCGGGGGGCACGAGATCATCCTGGAACGGTGCCTTCGCCATGTCGGCCCTGCCATTCCCACGCCGCATCGGCTCGCCCGCGGCGGCTTTCCTGCTCGGCCAAGCACAGCCGGGCCTGTTGTCTACAGTGACGACGTCTTGCGCTTCCAGAATATGCGACGTTCGTCGTCAGCCGCGCTCCCGAAGATCAGGCAACGCCCTTCGGCCATGCAGGGCTCTGCTGCCCATTTGATCCTCCTGAGCGGCGCGCTCGCTTGGCCCCTGCCAGCTCACGGCGCCGTTCGCAGGCCGTCTATTCGGCGTCGAGCCCGTAAACCGAATGCAGCGTGCGCACGGCGAGCTCGGAGTAGGCCCGGTCGATCAAGACGCTGATCTTGATCTCCGAGGTCGAGATCGCCTGGATGTTGATCCCCTTCTCGGCCAGCGCCTTGAACATGCGCGCCGCCACGCCGGCATGGCTGCGCATCCCGATGCCGATCACCGAAACCTTGACCACGTCGCCTGAGCTCTCGATGTCGAAGTGGCCGATATCGCGGGCCGCGTTCTTCACGACCTCGAGTGAGCGTGCGAGGTCGGTCTGAGGCACGGTGAACGTCATGTCCGTACTTGTGCCATCCGACGAGAGGTTCTGCACGATCATGTCGACGTTGATATTGGCATCGGCGAGAGGTCCGAAGATTGCGGCGGCCACGCCCGGCCGGTCGGCGATCTTGCGCAATGTGATCTTGGCTTCGTCGCGTGAGAAGGCGATGCCGCTGACGACTTGCTGTTCCACGATTTCATCCTCGTCGCAAACGATCGTGCCGATTTCGTGCCAAGTATCCGGGTGAGCGGCCGGAATCTCGTCGGGCGGCGTGAAGCTCGATAGCACGCGCGTGCGCATCCGGTGGACCATGGCGAGCTCGACAGAGCGCGTCTGGAGCACCTTGGAGCCGAGCGAGGCCATCTCCAGCATCTCCTCGTAGGAGATGCGCGAAAGCCGGCGCGCCTTGGGTACCACACGCGGGTCGGTCGTGTAGACGCCGTCCACGTCCGTGTAGATGTCGCAAAGGTCCGCCTGCAAGGCAACAGCGATGGCCACCGCGCTCGTATCCGAGCCGCCCCGCCCGAGGGTCGTAATGCGGTTGCGATTGGGCTCGAGGCCCTGAAAGCCGGTGACCACGGCAACCTCGCCCTGCGCAAGCCGCTCGCGCAGCTTCTCGCCGGGGATGTCGACGATGCGTGCCGCGCCGTGCGCGGCGTCGGTCAGGATCGGGATCTGCCAACCCTGCCACGACCGCGCCTGGATGCCGATCGACTGGAGGGCGATGGCGAGAAGCCCGGCGGTGATGTTCTCGCCCGAGGCGACGATCGCATCGTATTCGCGTGCGTCGTGCAGCAACGCCATCTCGCGAACCCAACCGACGAGCTGGTTCGTCGTCCCCGCCATGGCGGAGACGATCACGGCGACGCGATTGCCGGCATCGACCTCCCGCTTGACGTGCTGTGCCACATTCCGGATGCGCTCGACATTGGCGACCGAGGTGCCCCCGAACTTCATCACGACCGTCGTCATGGCTCTCCCGGTGCAGACTGCTCGTTCGACAGCCGCAGGTTGTCCTGCCGTGCCCCAATGCCCAAATATTCAGGATCCGGGCGCGTGCACGGCCCGGGACCAGCGACGCCCCGGGCCCGAGGATTGGGGGCTGCCGGCGGCGAAGCGCGGCGTACTCATACTCGGCCCGCCCCGCTGCCGCAACCATGGCTCGAGGCCGGCGCAGGGCCAGATGCGGCCCAATAAAGATGACCGCCTCGTAATTTGCGAAATGTGAGCGGAATGGCCTATAAGCGAAGGCGACCTATATGAACAGCAGGATGCCGGACGGGTCGGAGCAGGGCTCTCCGTCCGGCATCTGCTTATTTCCCAACAAGCAAGAAGGGCGTGGTGATGCCGTGGAGCAGTCAGGGTGGTGGTGGCGGAGGTTGGAAAGGCGGCGGTGGCGGCCCATGGGGGCAAGGCCCGTCCGGCGGCGGCGGCCAGCAGCCTGACCTCGAGGAACTCCTCCGCCGCAGCCAGGATCGACTTAAGCAGGTGATGCCCGGAGCGGGCGTCCCGGGGCCGCTGCTGTTTCTGCTCGCAGCGATCGGGATCGCCGTGGCGGGCTTCTATGCGTTCACGTTCAGGGTCCAGCCCGATGAGCTTGGCGTCGTGCTGCGCTTCGGCGAGTTCGTGCGCCAGGAGCCGCCGGGTCTGCACTTCCGCCTGCCCTATCCGATCGAGGAAGTGCGTCTTCCCAAGGTGACGCGCAAGAACACCATCGAGGTCGGCTTCCGCTCGAGCGTCGTGCGGCGCGGTACGACGGGGACCACCAACGTCCCCGAGGAAAGTGGTATGCTGACCGGCGACGAGAACGTCGTCGAAGTGCCGTTCGTCGTCATCTGGCGCATCCAGGACGCTGAGAAATATCTGTTCCGCATCCAGAATCCGGAGTCGACGGTCAAAGACGTGGCCGAAAGCGCTATGCGCGAGGTAGTCGGCAAGAGCGACTTCGAGCGCATCCTGACCACCGAGCTCGGCGCCGTGCGGACAGCCGTCCAGAAGCTGATGCAGGACACGCTCGACAGCTACGAGTCGGGCATCATCATCGATGAGGTCTCGCTGCAGCGCGTCTTCCCGCCGCAGGCGGTGGGAGACGCTTTCCGTGACGTCCAGGCGGCCAAGATCGACCTCGAGACGCTCAAGAATCAGGCTCAGGCCTATGCGAGCAAGATCGTCCCCGAGGCGCGCGGCGCGGCGGATCGCATCATCGCCGAGGCGGAAGCCTACAAGAAGCAGACCGTCGAGGAGGCCATTGGTCAGGCGGCCCGCTTCGCCGCGGTGCTCGCCGAGTACCAGAAGGCGCCTGAAGTGACCCGCCAGCGTCTCTATCTGGAGACGATGGAGCGCGTCCTTGGGGGTGCTGACAAGATTATCCTGGACAGCAAGAGTGGCCCCGGGGTCGTTCCATACCTGCCCCTCGACCAGCTGCAGCGCAAGCCGCAAGGAGCGAAGTGACCATGCGCGCCATTTTTTCGTTTCTCATAGCGCTGGTCGCTGGCGCCGCGTTGCTCGCCTACTTCGCATTCTTCATCGTCCACCAGAACGAGCAGGCGCTGGTCCTCGAGTTTGGAAAGCCGAAGCGGGTTATCAGTCAGGCCGGCCTGCACTGGAAGATCCCGGTCGTGGAAACGGTCGAATACTTTGACAAGCGCATCCTCGACCTCGACATGACCCCGCAGGAGGTCCCGGCCTCTGACCAGAAACTGCTTCTGGTGGATGCCTTCGCCCGCTATCGCATCAAGGACCCGCTGAAATTCTATCAGGCGGTGACGAGCGAATACTACGTGCCACAGCGGTTCGGTCCGATCGTGCAGTCCACGCTGCGCCGCGTGCTCGGCTCCGCGAGCTTCATCGACATCGTGCGCAACCGGCGCGAGGAGCTGATGAAGCAGATCGCCTTGGAGGTGAACAAGCAGGGCCAGGAGTTCGGCCTCGAGGTCGTCGACGTGCGAATCAAGCGCGCCGATCTGCCGGAGAAGAACCTGCAGAGCGTGTATGATCGCATGAAGGCGGATCGCTTCAAGGAGGCCGAGGAGCTTCGCGCCGAGGGCCGCGCGGCGGCCAACAAGATCCAGGCTGACGCGGACCGTGATTCGATCACCATTCGCGCTGAGGCTCGGCGGCGTGCGGACCAGATGCGTGGTGAAGGCGATGCCGAGCGCAACCGCATCTTCGCCGAGGTATTCAGCCGCGATCCGGCTTTCTTCTCCTTCTATAGGTCCATGCAGGCCTACGAGCAGGGGATCAAGGCTGGCGACACGCGGATGCTGCTCTCGCCGGACAGCGAGTTCTTCCGGTACTTCACCAATCCGTCGGGTACTGCGTCGATGCCGCAGCCTGCCGGACAACGATGAGTGATCTCGTCGCGGCCCTCGGCCTGGTCCTCGTCATCGAGGGGCTGCTGTGGGCCGCGTTCCCCTCGCTGACGACACGGATACTGCAGGTCGCGGCGGAGACGCCGGAGCCGGCGATGCGCCTCTTCGGTGTCGTGTCTATCGCCCTCGGCGTGCTGGTCGTCTGGCTCGTGCGGGGATGAATGGAGAGGGCCGCCGGCGGGCGGCCCTTTCTTCTTGTGCGAGTGATGAGCACGCAGCGCATCCGAAGCGGATCCGCGTGCCGGCCTGGATGATATGCAGGTCCTCGAAATTGCCGATCGTGCCCCGCGTGATCGAGTGGAACTCGAAGCCGCTCAGCGCATAGTTCTTGTACGAAAGCCAGAATTCCATGGCCGCCGCGTCCACATGCTGGACGATCCCGACGCCCCAGTGGGTGAGCTTGCTATCGGATCCGCCGAAGGCTGAAATCTGAACAATCTCGAATGGACCGAACGGCGGCAGATCGGCCAGGAAGTTCGTATCCTGTCCCGCGCCCTTCCACTCGCTGTACTCGCCGTAGAGGACGGTATCGCCAAGCCCCAAGAAGTTCCGCGCCACACCGCCCGAGAGATAGAAGAAGCTCGCGTCGAAGTCGCGACGGTTGCCGCCCTGATTGAGGATGCTGTCGTCCCCCCGGCGATTGAAATCGACAATGATGCGGGAGGGTACGAGGTCCTGATCTTTCATGTCACGCCATCCGGCGGCGCCTGTGAAGAAGAGGCCCGTCGGCATGTGGCGAACCGACAGTGAGCCGGCGAGCTGCTCGAGCTTCTTGTCGCACTGCTTCGTGCACTTGAGCGCGTCGGCCACGCCGTCGTATCCAGCGCGTACGCTGTAGCCCAAGGCGCCGGCGACGCGAACGCCATTGAACTCGCCCGCATAACGCAATGCGGTATCCCAGTAGTCGTCTTCACCCCAACTTGCGCCGATCGTGAAGCCCGCGAATGTCGGGCTGCGATACTGGATGTGCTCGATGCGCTCGTTCAGCCAGTCGCCGGATGAGCCCTGGAAGAAGCCGCCCCAGGTGCCCGACCTCAGGTAACCATTGCCGGTGATGTTGTGGAGATCGCGGCTGAACAGGCGCATCCCGCTCGAGTGCAGGCGCACATCGGCGGACGCCGCCATCCCCTTGCCGGAGAGGTCGACCAGGATGGCGTTGTTCGCCGCCGTCGCGCCCTGACCGATCGACACGCGGCCGAGCCGGCTGTGCTCGACCCAGGCCATGGCCTCGCGCAGGTTGGCTGATGTCGCGCCGGCATCGGGGCCCGTGCCGGCACCGATGGTATTGCTCGGCGGGGCGCTCCCGAGCGTCTGGCTCTGCGCCGCCGAGCTGCTCGCGAAGGCCTCGAACTCGTACAGAAAGCCCGCCGTCAGCTCCGGGGAGATGCGGGCGCTGCCCGTCAACCGCCACCGCGAGTTCGACTGGGCCGGACCGGAGAAGTAGGTATCGCTCCGGTTACCGTCGTCCCAGTACATGAGCTGCTGCGAAATCTGGCCCGAGATGGTGAGCGAGACTTTGCGGGTCCCCTTACGAGCCGTTGTCGCCTCGAGCTCTGCAACCCGCTCCTCGAGGTCGGCGCAGCAGTTGCCACCGAGGTCTGCGGCCATCGCGGGAGTGAGACCCACGAGCAGCGCAGCGGCGGCGGCCATCGAAATGCGACTGTATGTCGTCATCGATCCCCCATTCATGTTGTGTCGTCTCCATTTTTCCGGTGCTTCCAGCGCGGAAGCAGAGTGCGCAGCCCGGCGGCCGTTGGTCGCTCGCGGTCCTTCGGGGCCGCATGCACGCGCCTCAAGCGCACGCCGTCACGAGGGAACGCGTTGGAAACAAACGTAGATACTCGACTGGGTACGCGGTCCGCGGCAGGACCTCGTGAGCACCGGGCTTGCTTCCTGCGCTTGCAACCCGCTCAGAACGCGTTGCATCCCCGCCTGAGTGGGAGCCATGAGACCTCGACTGGAGGACTCACGTCGCCGCAACTAGCAGTTGTGTCGTAGTTGAAATACACGCTTCACGCAAACGCATTGCGTGCATTCCGCGACTTTACGCAACTATAGGTGGATTCCGTGCAACACCTCGCGCGGCCGGCGCGCGAGGCGCGAGCCGGAGACGGGGCGGCCATCACTGCAGGGAGAGGCAACCGAGCGGGGCCGCTCGGCGCTGGGGCGCGATAAACGCCGCTGGCCGCTTTACGCGGCCAGCATCAGATCGAGAGATCGGGGACGAAGCTTGGGGAGATAGATGAGCCGCGGGGCCTATGCCGGCATGGCGGTCTCGACAAGACGTGCCCAGAAGGAAACCCCGGTGGGTATGGCATCGTCGTTGAAGTCGTAGGCGGGGTGGTGGACGCCGGCGGTATCGCCGTTGCCGATAAAGACGAAGGCGCCGGGCCGCGCCTCGAGCATATAGGCGAAATCTTCGCCGCCCAGCACCGGCGGTGCATTGTCGTTGACAGCCGCGTCTCCGGAAATCTCGCGCGCGACCTTGGCCGCAAAGCTCGTCTGGGCCTCGTGGTTGACGGTTACCGGGTAGCCGTCCGAGTAGGTCGGCGTGATCTTCGCCCCGTGTGCCTTGGCGACGCCATCGCAAATCTCGGCAATGCGGCGCTTGACCAGCGTGCGGATGTCCTCCTTGAGCGTGCGTACGGTGCCCTGGAGCCGAGCCGTCTGCGGAATGACATTCATCGCTTCGCCGGCGTGGAACATGGTCACCGAGACGACAGCGGAGTGGACTGGATCCACGTTGCGCGCGACGATCGTTTGCAGCGCGCTGTGAAGCTGGCAGCCGATGGCGACGGGATCGATGCCGAGATGGGGCTTGGCGGCGTGCGTGCCGACGCCTTCGATGGTGATGTCGAGGCGATCTGAGGCGGCAAGCAGCGGACCGGGCCGGGTTGCGAAGTGGCCGACCGGAATGCCCGGCGCCGTATGCATCCCGTACACTTCCTGAATGCCAAAGCGCTCCATCATGCCATCGTCGACCATCGCCTTGCCGCCGGCGCCGCCCTCCTCGGCAGGCTGGAAGATGACCACCGCGGTGCCGTCGAAATTGCGCGTCTCCGCGAGATACTTGGCCGCGCCGAGCAGCATGGCCGTGTGCCCGTCATGGCCACAGGCGTGCATTGCGCCCGGGATCTTCGAGGCATAAGGCAGTCCCGTATGCTCCTGCATGGGCAGGGCGTCCATGTCCGCCCGCATGCCGATGACGCGGCCCGACTTGCGGCTCTTGCCGTGGATGACGCCGACGACGCCTGTGCGGCCGATCCCGGGCACCACCTCGTCGCAGCCGAACGCGATCAGCTTGTCCTTCACCAATGCGGCCGTGCGATGGACCTCATAAAGGATCTCCGGATGCGCATGGATGTCGCGGCGCCATTCGGTGATCTCTTCCTTGAGCGCCGAGACGCGATTGATAACGGGCATGGAGTTCCTCGAGCGAGTTGGCTGGTGAATGGGATGATCTCTGCCCGGCTATGAAACGACTTCATCCCCGGGCCGGTCAACGACATCGGATGGCGCATCCTTGCGTGTGATGCAACACTGCATCGCGCGGGGATTCAGGCCGGCGAGCGTTCGGCCACCTCGTGAAACGCGGCCCTGAGCTTTTGTGCGAGCAGGCCCGGCGCGCCATTGCCGACCGGTTTGCCGTCAATGGAGACGACGGGCATGACGAGGCTTGTGGCCGATGTGATGAACGCTTCGCGGGCGGCCTGCGCTTCCTCGATGGTGAAGGGACGCTCGACCACGGCAATGCCTTCGCGCGCCAGGAGATCGAGGAGCGTCGCGCGGGTGATGCCAGGGAGAATGTCATGATCCAAGGCGCGGGTGACGAGCTTGCCGTCGCGATCGAGGATCCACGCGTTCGCTGAGGCGCCCTCGGTGACATAGCCCTTCTCGTCGACGAACCAGGCATCGTTGGCGCCGCTCTCCCTGGCGCGCTGCTTGGCCATGGTGGCGGGAAGCAGCATCACCGTCTTGATGTCGCAGCGCGCCCAGCGGATATCCGGCGTGCTCTGGATGGCGATGCCTTTTGCCGCCTGCGCTTCCGCCTTGGCCGGCGACAGGCGGCGCGCGAGGCAGATGACGGTCGGCAGCGTGTCGGGAGCGGGGAAGTAGAAGTCGCGCCGCGCCGTGCCGCGTGAAACCTGGAGATAGACGAGGCCGTTGCGGACGCGATTGCGCCGTATGGTCTCGCGCAGCACGCGGCCCCAGGACGCGCGGCTCATCGGCTTGGGGATGCCGAGTTCGCCGAGCGAGCGTTCCAGGCGCGCGAGATGGCGCGTCTCGTCGATCAGGTGTCCATCCCGGACCTCGCAGACCTCATAGACCGCATCGCCGAACTGATTGCCACGGTCCTCAGGGTGGATCGCGGCTTCGGCATACGGCAGGTAGCGGCCGTTCACGTACACGATGCGGGTCATCGGACCTCCGGTTGCATGGCTGAGCGCCGGCGCTCAGAAGAATTCGATCGAGACGCGGAAGAGCTGCTCGACATCGCGCACGCTTTCAGCCGCCGCAAACAGGATCACATGATCCTTGACCTGGACCTGCGTGTCGCCGTGCGGAACGATCACCTTGCCGCCGCGGACAATGGCCCCCACACGCACACCGCTGAGCTGCGGCAGGTCCTTGAGCGCCTTGCCGATGATGGGCGCCGTTTCCAGCGCCTCTGCCTCCATCAGCTCTCCGGCGCCATTGGCGACGCTGTGCACCGCGAGGATCCGTCCGCGGCGCACGTGCTGGAGAATGCGGCTCACGGTGACGACGCGCGGGTTGATCTCGGAATCGATGTCGAACGAACGGATCACGCTCGCGTAGCCCGAGCTGTTGACGAGACAAAGGCTGCGCGCGGCGCCAAGCTGCTTGGCAAGCGCGCAGGCGAGGATGTTGACCTGGTCGTCGTTTGTCAGCGCCACGATCGTGTCGGCGCTCGTCACCTCGGCCTCGCGCAAGAGCTCTTCCGAGAGCGCGTTGCCGTGTAGGACCACGGTGCGCTCGAGGTGGTCGGCGATCTCGACGGCGCGGGTGCGGCTCGCCTCGATCACCTTGACCCGCACGCCGGAGTGGCGGCGTTCGAGCTCGCGGGCGACGTAGAGGCCGACATTGCCGCCGCCGGCGATCACGACCCGGCGCGTCGGCGCCTCGGTCTGCCCGAAGATGCCGAGCGTGCGGGCAACCTGGCTCGCGGGGGTGACGACATAGACGTCATCGCCCTCGACGAGGTGGTCGTCGCTGTGCGGCACGATGAGCTCGCCCTTGCGCTGAATGGCGACGACCACGGCCGGGAGATCGGGAAAGAGCTCGGAGAGCTGGCGCAGCGGCGTGTCGAGCACCGGACAGTCGCTGTCGCAGGTCAGACCGATCGACGTCACCGCGCCGTCCGCGAAACTGACGGTATCGAAGGCACCTGGCAGCGACAGCCGCCGCAGCACCATCTCGCCCACCTCGCGCTCGGGGGAGATGATGACGTCGATGCCCATGCTGCCGCGGCTGAAAAGCTTCGACCACTCCTTGTTGAGGTAGGTCTGCGCGCGCACGCGGGCGATCTTGGTCGGCACGTCGAACAGCGCCCCGGCAACCTGGGCGGCGACCATGTTGATCTCGTCGTGGAGGGTCACGGCGATGATCATGTCGCAATCGCGGGCACCGGCCCGTTCGAGCACGTCGGGATGGGCGCCGTTGCCGACGTAGGCGCGTGCTTCGAGCGTGTCGTTGACCTTCTGGACGAGGTCGGGGCGCACGTCGATCATCGTGACGTCGTTGCCCTCTGCCGAGAGCTGCTCGGCAATGCCGTAGCCGACCTGGCCGGCGCCGCAGACGAGTACCTTCATGGACGTGCGCCTCCAGGCGCGCAGGTTTGGCTTCCCGTCTACAGCCTCGCGCGCCGCCGGACAACGCTCAGAAGTGCGGTCTGCATCGCTCTCATGCCCTTACACGGGGGCGCCCGAACGCTGGGCCTTGACGGCGGCGTAGTAGGCCCACAAGAGGCGCGCGGCGACGCCCCGCCAGGGCCGCCAGCGCTCGGCCATTTCCTCGAGTTCCGCTACGGTCAGCCGCTCGCCCTGCCTGGCGGCAAGGGCCGCCGCGATCTGCAGGGCCAGATCGCCGGGTGCGAACGCATCCGCGCGGCCGAGGCAGAACATCAGGTAGATGTCGGCCGTCCAGGGGCCGATGCCGCTGACCTGCCGGAGGCTTTCGTGCACGGTGCAGTCCGGTGCTGTCTCGAGCGCCTTGAGATCGAGCTCACCTGACGTGACCGCTGTCGAGATCGCCCTGAGCGTCCTGATCTTGCCGCCCGAGAGGCCGGACGCGCGCAGCACCTCGTCCGGCGCGGCCAGGACCTTCGCCGCATTCAGCGGACGGATCGCCTGCTCGAAGCGCCCCCAGATGGCGCCAGCGCTGGCAATGGAAAGCTGCTGGCCGACGATGATCCGGGCGAGCCCCGGAAAGCCCGGCTGACGGCGGCGCAGCGGCGGGTCGCCGGCGAGGTCATGCGCGTGACGCAGGATCGGGCACTTGCGCCTTAAGGCGCGCACGCCGGTGCGCACGTCTTCTTCCGTCTCGATGATGATGTAGCGTGGCTGCTTCGCAGGAGGCATCTGATGGTCGCTCGGCTGATCTCGCGCGGCCGGCTGGACCGGGCTGCGGGAGCCTGCCAGAGCGGGCGCCGCGACGGAACCCTCAATCGGCGCTCTCAGCGCACGCTCCTGACATTCACCGGCCTGCTGTTCCGCCAGCCCTGGCTCGCCCGGTCGACGAGCATGAATTCAGCGAGGTTTTCGAGCGTGATGATGCCGATGACGCGATCGCTGTCGTCAACGACGCCCACGAGCGGTTTGCCGCTCGAGTGGAGGAGTTCGGCGGCTTCCGACAGCGGTGCCCGATGGTTGATCGTCGGAATCTCTCGCTCCATGACCTCGATCACGGGCGTGTGGGGGCCGCTTGTCGAGAGCGCCTGGATCATGCCGTCGCGCGTCAGCACGCCGCGCAGCCGACCGGCGCCGTCCGTGATTGGAAACTCCCGCTGCGAGGTGGCGAGCAGGGCTTTGACAGCCTCGCCGACGCTGGCGCTCGTCTCGAGGTGGGCGAAGGAGGTGATGGTGGCATCGCGCATGCTCGCGCGCCTGGTCGCATCACCGAGTTCGACGGCGTAGGTCTCGTGGCTCGCGGCGAGAAAGACGAAGAGCGCGATGAAGATCAGCAACGGGTTACCGAAAAGGCCGAGGAAGCCGAGCCCGAACGCCGCCGCCTGCCCGATCCGGGCGGCGATCCGCGTCGCCGTGACCTTATCAAGCTTGTAGGAGAGGATGGCCTTGAGCGCCCGACCGCCATCCATGGGGAAGGCGGGGAGCAGGTTGAACACGACCAGAATGATGTTGATGAGCGCCAGCCTGGAGATGAAGTCGATGTTCTGAAGGGCCGCCGGATCGGCCTGGCTATCGCCGAAGTTTGCCCCGAAGAAGACGATGAGCACGAAGGCGATGGCGACGTTGACCGCCGGCCCCGCGAGCGTGATCAGCAGCTCCTGGGTGGGATTGTCGGGCATCCGCTCGATGCTGGCGACGCCGCCGATCGGCAGCAGGATGATGTCGCGGGTGGCAATGCCGAACCGGCGCGCCATCAGGACATGCCCGAACTCGTGGGCCAGCACGCAGGCAAAGATGGCGATAATGAAACCTATTGCGGAAAAGCCCGCCGCGGCACCGCCCTGCGCGGCGGCGACCAGGCCGAACCAGGCCAGGAGCAAAAAGAAGGTCAAATGAATGCGCACCTCGGTCCCGGCAATGCGACCGAGCGATATCGACCAACCCATCATGCGCTGCGCTGTCCTTCTGTGTCCGCCAAGTTCGTTACGCTACACTTACCAGAAGGAGCAGGCGCCTGCGACCGATGAGCCGCTTGCGAGAAGCCCCGGGCAACGGGTGGATCGGGGGCGCATAAGCCGACTGCGCGCATGATCACAGCGAGTCGCGGCGTTTTGCTCACATCAGCCTTTAAGGGTCCTGAAAATGGAGTGTTCTTCCCGCGGGTTATATGAATGTGGCCGGATCCGGGCAGGACGTCGGGGCGCGGCGCTTATCCACAGAACGTGACGCTGTCAAGAAGACAGGTGCATAACTTGCGGTGATGCTGTATATATATCAGGCGCCAGAGCGTCTCGTCGGGGCGGGACCAGACGCAATGTGCGGTGTGTCGGCATCGTCTGGGATGCCGGAGTGCGGGGTGTGTCATGTTAGTCAAGCCCATGATCATGGTGATCGTCTCGGCGCTGCTCGGCCCCGCTATGGGTGTCGGGCTGTTTTTTTTGATGCAGGTCCACTGACGTCGGGCCCTCGTCGTTTTTAAGTGCTCACCATCCCGGGTAAGGGATGGAAGCGTAAGTTCATTTTTGATCGCCCACTTGGGGCCTATCCCTACTCATTTGACGTGGCGCCCTCGTTGGGGCGGCTGCCATTGGTGTCGATCGCCTCGCGAATTGTCTGGGCGAGCTTCGCTTGGCGGTAGGGCTTCATGAGCACCTTGATCCGCAGCGCATCGGTCTCGCCGGCGTCGATCAGGCCGCCGGCATACCCCGTCGTCAGCAGCACGGCGATCTCGGGATGCGCGGCCCGCAGGCGCTGGGCGAGCTCAAGCCCGGAGATCCCGCCGGGCATCATGTAGTCGGTGAAGACGACCGCCGGGCGCAGGCCGTTGGCGATGGCCTTGAGGGCGGCATTGGCATCCTCAACAGCCTCGACCTCATAGCCGAGCGCTTTCAGGCGCTGGACCGTGAGCCGCCGCACGTTGGCATCGTCCTCGACGGCCAGGACAAGCTCGCCGCGGCCCAGGGGCAGCGGCTCATCTCGCCGGGCCACCAGCTCCACGGCGTCGCCAGCATCGGCGCGCGGCAGGTAGATGCGGACTGTCGTGCCCTTGCCGACCTCGCTGTAGAGCGTGGCGTGTCCGCCCGACTGGCGGGCGAAGCCGTATACCGAGGCGAGGCCGAGGCCGCTTCCCTTTCCTGGTCCTTTGGTCGTGAAGAAGGGCTCGAAGGCCCGCTCGGCGACTTCGGGCGGCATGCCAAATCCGTTGTCGGTGACCGAGAGCACGACGTACTGCCCGACAGAGAGGCCCGGGATCAGCTCCGCCCCGGCGGCGTCGAGTGTCGCATTGCGTGTCTCGATGACGATGCGCCCACCGACCGGCATGGCGTCGCGCGCGTTGATGACGAGGTTGACGATCGCTGTTTCGACCAGTCCAGGGTCGGCCCGGGTTAGCCAAAGGTTGGCCGCCGGTACGACGTCCAGAACGATGTTGGCGCCGATCGTGCGCCGCAGCAGATCTGCGGCCGCCGTGACCAGGCCGTTGAGCGAGATCTTCTGGCTCTCGAGCCGCTGGCGGCGCGCAAATGTCAGCAGGTGGTCAGTGAGCTGGGCCCCTTTCTCGGCAGCCTCTTTAACCTCCCGCAAGAGTTCGAGCGTGCCGTCGTCTGAAAGGCGTGGCTCGAGCAGCTCCAGGTTGCCGACGATGACGGTCAGCAGATTGTTGAAGTCGTGGGCGATGCCGCCCGTGAGCTGGCCGATCGCCTCGAGCCGCTGCGCCGTACGTGTTGCCGTCTCGCGCTTGAGCTCGCGTGTCACGTCGCGGACGAGCGCGACGTAACCCACGCCGAGATTGGCACCATCGCGCACTTCGAACCATACCGCCTCGCCCGGAAAGCGCTCGCCATTGCCGCGGCGGAAGCTCGCGATGATGGGCGCCTGCGGGAGCGGCATCTGACGATCGAGCGATGGCGCCGTCGCCATATGCCGTTCCGCCTCCTGGGGATCTTCGAACAGCAAGGTAATGGGCTTTCCGACGATCTGCGCCGGCTGGTAGCCGAAGATGCGGCCGAAGGCCGGGTTCGCGATCTGGATCTTGCGCTCCATGTCGGTGACGACGAAGGCATCGGGCACGCTGTTGAAGATCGACTGGAACAGGGCCTCTTCCCGCGCAAGCTGCTGCTCGGTCCGGCGCTGTTGTCTCAGGTCGACCATGATGCCGGTGAAATAGCGCACCCCCTCGTCCTCGAACTCCCCGACCGACAGATGTAGGGGGACGCTCGAGCCATCCTTGTGCTGGCCGACGACCTCGCGGCCGATGCCGATGATATGGCGCTCGCCGGTCGCAAGGTAGCGCGCGATGCAGTCGTCATGCATCCGCGCCACATCGGCCGGCATCAGGATCGAGATATTCCGGCCGAGCAGCTCAGCTTCGGCATAGCCGAACATGCTGGCGACGGCGGGGTTGGCGCCGTGGATGATACCGCGCGTGTCGATGGTCACGATCGCGCAGACCGCCGAGTCGAGAATGGCCTTGAGGCGCGCAGCGTCGTTTCTTGCAGAATTCATCTCGCGCCCCCTGCGGGGTGGTTTTCGGCCGAGGGAAACAGAGCCGGCGGCCGTCGTCGTTGCGACGCGGAACCTTGATGGCGGTCAAAGCTCCAGACTGGCATCCGGCTATGGTCCCGTATCCGGGGTAAACCGTTCGGAGTGTCAGACATGGCAAGTTCATCCTGGCTACCAAGCCTATTCGGTGACCGCAAGGAGCAGGCCGACCCTTTCCTCGCCCTGCGCAAGCAAATGGACGATGTGTTCGAGGACTTCTTCAGAACGGCGCCAAGCGGTTTCCTGCCGAGCGTGGACATCAGCGAGACAGACAGTGAAATCCGCATCGTGGCCGAGCTGCCCGGCGTCGACCGCAACGACATTGACGTCACGCTCGTCGGCAATCGGCTCACGATCAAGGGCGAGAAGCGCAGTGAGGCTGAGGAGAAAGACGAGACTTCTGGCCGCCGGTACCATCGTGTGGAGCGCAGCTTCGGGTCCTTCGAGCGGACGATGACAGTGCCCTTCGAGATCGATCCTTCGGCTGTCGATGCGGAGTTCAAGGATGGCGTGCTGACCGTTACCGTCGCCAAGCCGGCCGAAGTCATCGCCAATTCACGGAAGATCGAGGTCAAGGCGTCGAGCTGAGCCACTCTGGTCATGTTTCGCGCGGCGGATAGCCGGCCCACGGCCGCACGGTGCGAATGGCAAGGTGGCTGTGGAGTCGTGCGACATGCGGCAGCCGCGCGAGCCGCTCGCGGTGGATGCGTTCTAATTGGCCCCAATCCACCGCGACGACGCGCAACAGATAGTCCGTGTCGCCGGCCATGAGGTGGCACTCGAGGATCTCGGGTGCCGCCTCGACCGCGCGCTCGAAGGCCTCAAGCGCCTTGTCGCTCTGCGAGCGTAGCGCCACCTCCACGAAGAACTCCATGGCATAGCCAAGCGCCCGCCGGTCGAGCCGCGCCGAATAGCCGGCGATGACACCCGCCTGCTCGAGGCTCCGGATCCGCCGGTGGCAGGCCGAGGGCGAGAGTCCGGCGAGCGCGCCGATCTCGGCGACGGTCTGGCGGCTGTCCGTCTGCAAGGCGCGCAGAATGCGTCGGTCGATCGCATCCACAGACATTCGAATATTGTCCCGCAATCAGGTAGATTGTCAGCATAATATTGCATCAGATGGTCGAGGAACAGTCCGGTTTCGTGCCATTTTGCTCATCCGGCCGCCTAACTTTCGAGCGTGGTGAGCGGCAGCGGGAGAGACAGCCATGCAGATCGGCGTGCCAAAGGAAATCAAGGTTCATGAGTACCGCGTCGGCATGACGCCGGCCTCGGTGCGCGAGGCGGTTGCGCGCGGGCACAAGGTCGTCGTCGAGACCAACGCGGCGCTGCGCCAGGGCATCACCGACGACGACTACCGCAGGGCCGGCGCGACGATCCTGCCGTCGGCCGCCGAGGTATTCGCTGCGGCCGACATGATCGTGAAGGTCAAGGAGCCGCAGCCCGCCGAGTGCAAGATGCTCCGGGAAGGCCAGACGCTCTTCACGTACCTGCATCTGGCGCCTGATCCCGAGCAGGCCAAGGCGCTCATGGCCTCGGGCGTCACGGCCATTGCCTACGAGACGGTGACGAATGCGCGCGGCGGCCTGCCGCTGCTTGCCCCCATGAGCGAGGTGGCCGGCCGCATGGCGATCCAGGCCGGCGCGCACTGCCTGGAGATGGAGCAGGGCGGCCGCGGCATGCTGCTCGGCGGCACCGCAGGCGTTGCGCCGGCCAAGGTCGTTGTGCTCGGCGGCGGCGTGTCGGGGGCCAATGCAGCGCGCATGGCGCTCGGCCTCGAAGCGCAGGTCACCATCCTCGACATCAATATCGGCCGGCTGGCGGAGCTCAAGGCGCAGATGGGCGCCGGCCTGACGACCGTCTTCTCGACCCGGCAGGCCGTCGAGGATTATGTGCTTGAGGCAGACCTGGTGATCGGTGCGGTGCTCGTCCCCGGCGCCGAAGCCCCGAAGCTCATCTCGCGCGACATGGTCAAGGCCATGAAGCGCGGCTCGGTCATCGTCGACATTTCCATCGACCAGGGCGGCTGCGCCGAGACGTCGCGGCCGACGACCCATGCGGCGCCGACTTTCATCGCCGAGGACGTGGTCCACTACTGCGTGGCCAACATGCCGGGCGCTGTGGCCCGCACCTCCACCTTCGCTCTCAACAACGCGACGCTCCCCTTTATCCTCGCGCTCGCCGACAAGGGGCCGAAGCGGGCCATGGCCGAGGATCCCCATCTGCTCGCCGGCCTCAATGTCCATGCCGGGCGGATCACCTACCCCGCTGTGGCCGAGGCCCTGGGCGTCGAGGCCGTGCCGGCGCAAAAGGCGATAGGGTAGCCACAAAGTCCCCTCTCCCCGCGTGCGGGGAGAGGGCCAGGGTGAGGGGCGGCGGCATACGCCAACGACAGCGCCTGTGGCCGCCCCTCACCCCGACCCTCTCCCCATTGAAGGCAATGGGGAGAGGGGGGGGAAGCAGCTCCGAATGATCTGCAGCTTAACCGCTCGCCCGGTTCGGCTTTCGCCGCGGTGCGCAACGGGATATAAGGCGGCCCAATCGTTGCCATCCGTGAGGCACCACGGCCCGCCGTTATGCAGAAATTGAAGAAAGATCAGCGCCCTGAAGCGCGCCGCCCGAAGGGATTCGAGGATACGGGCCCGGCGGAGGCGCGGGCGCTCGCCCGCATGCTGGCGACCATCCGCGAGGTGTATGAGACCTACGGCTTCGAGCCCCTGGATACGAGCGCCATCGAGTACACGGACGCGCTCGGCAAGTTCCTTCCTGACCAGGACCGGCCCAATGCCGGCGTCTTCTCCTTCCAGGACGAGGACGGCCAGTGGCTCTCGCTGCGCTATGATCTGACGGCGCCGCTCGCCCGCTACGTGGCCGAGAACTACGACCGCTTGCCGAAACCCTACCGCCGCTATGCCGTCGGGCCGGTCTGGCGCAACGAGAAGCCGGGCCCTGGCCGCTTCCGCCAGTTCACACAGTTCGATGCTGACACCGTCGGCGCCGAGAGTGTCGCCGCGGACGCCGAGATCTGCATGCTCGCGGCCGACACGATGGAGCGCCTCGGCATCAAGCGCGGCGACTACGTGATCAAGGTGAACAACCGCAAGGTGCTCGATGGGGTCATGGAGGCGATCGGCCTCGCCGGAGCGGAGCACGCACCGCGTCGGCTCACGGTGCTGCGCGCCATCGACAAGCTCGATCGGCTCGGCATTGAGGGCGTGCGCGCGCTGCTCGGCAAGGGCCGCAAGGACGAGAGCGGCGACTTCACGCCGGGGGCCGGGCTGGACGAGAGGCAGATCGCCAAGGTGATCGGTTATGTGTCCATCGAGCCCGCCGCGAGCGGCCGGGACACGGTCGCGCGCCTGCGCGGGGTGCTCGACGACACGGTGATCGGCAGCGAGGGCCTTGATGAACTCGATGCGATTGCGGCGCTGGCAGAAGCCTGCGACTATGCGGCGGACCGCATCCGCATCGACCCCTCCGTGGTCCGCGGCCTCGAGTACTACACCGGCCCCGTTTTCGAGGCCGAGCTGACCTTCACGGTCGCGGATGAGGACGGCAGGCCCGTGCGCTTCGGCTCGGTCGGCGGCGGCGGGCGCTACGACGATCTCGTCGCCCGCTTCACCGGCCAGCGCGTGCCGGCGACCGGTTTCTCGATCGGCGTCTCGCGCCTGCTCGCCGCGCTTAGATATCTCAAGAAGGATGCTTCCATGGCCGGCACCGGCCCCGTCGTCGTGCTCGTCATGGACCGCTCGGATCTGCCGCGCTACCAGCGCCTCGCCCTGCGCCTGCGCCAGGCCGGCATCGCCGCCGAGATGTACCTCGGGACGTCCGGCATGAAGGCGCAGATGAAATATGCCGATCGCCGCGGCGCGCCCTGCGTTGTCATTCAAGGCGGCGACGAGATCGCCAAGGGTGAGGTGCAGATCAAGGATCTGATCGAGGGCGCGAAGGCCGCTGAGACGATCAAGGATGCCAAGGAATGGCGCGAAGGGCGCCCGGCGCAATTCTCGGTGCCGGAGGATCAGCTCGTCGCTGCTGTGAAGGGCGTGCTCGAACGCCACTGAGGACGCCATGGCCGTTGAGACATCCGACAGCTTCGAGGCACTCGAGGCGCAGGCCGCGGTCATCATGGCGGTCTTCAACCAGGCCGGCTACGAGCGTGTGGCGCCAGCCATCGTGCAGCCGGCCGACATCTTCCTTGATGTCGTCGGCGAGCGCCTGCGGGCGCGTACGTACGTGTTCAGCGACCAGGACGGCGAGATGTTGTGCCTGCGCCCCGACATCACCGTCCCGACCGCGCGGATCTATCTCCAGCGCCATCCCAGCGCCGATGTTGTCGCACGCTACTGCTACAACGGCTCGGTCTTCCGCTATCAGCCGGGCGGCGGATCGCCGGCGCACCCACGCGAGTTCCGCCAGGCCGGCATCGAGCTCTATGCCCAGAGCGACGAGGACAAGGCCGACGCCGAGGTGCTCCTGCGGACGCTCGACGCCGTGAAGGCGGCAGGCCTCAAGGCGCCGAGGCTCAGGATCGGCGACCTCAGCCTCTTCGATGCGCTGCTCAATGCCGTCGATATTCCCGAGCGCTGGCGGCAGCGCCTCCTCGCGCACTTCTGGCGTCCCGAAGCCTTCCGCGCCGAGCTCAAGCGCCTCAGCACGGTACCGGGCTCGGCCATTGATGGCTTGCCCGGCGATCTGATCGCCAAGCTTGATCCGCAGGCGCCCGACAAGGCGGAGGCGCTCGTCCAGGCGTACCTCGATGAAAAGGGCATCGATGCCATTGGCACGCGCTCTGTCGCCGAGATCGCGGCGCGCCTGCTCTCCATCGCTCACGACGCCCACTCGGCACCTCTGCCAAAGGCCATTGCCGATCTCATCGAGAACTACCTTGCCATCTCGGCGCCGGTCCGCGCTGCCGGGGCGCGCATCAAGGACCTCTTCCAGCGCCATGACCTCGACATCGGCGAGGCCCTCGACGCCTTCGAGCGGCGCCTGTCGCTGCTCACCAAGGGCGGCGCCAACATTGCGCAGGCGACCTTCGATGCCGAGTTCGGACGCCAGTTCGAGTACTACACCGGCTTTGTCTTCGAGATCTGCTCCGACGAGCTCGGGTCCGCAAGCCCCATCGCCGGGGGCGGGCGCTACAACGATCTTCTGCGCGCGATCGGCGCGCCGCGGCCGGTTCCGGCGGTCGGCGCCGCCATCTACACCGACCGGCTGCTGCTGGCCGCCGGAGGGGGCAATCCATGAGCGAGCCGCTGATCCTGGCCGTACCGTCCAAGGGCCGTCTCATGGAGCAGACGGCTGAGACCTTCGCACGTGTGGGGATGGTGCTGCGTAAGGTCGGCTCCGAGCGCGGCTATCGCGGCATGATCGAGGGGCTCGAGGGCGTCGAGGTCATTTTCGTCTCCGCTTCAGAGATCGTCGAGCAGCTCAAGGCCGGCCGCGCACATCTCGGCGTCTCGGGCGAGGACCTGGCGCGCGAGCAGGTCGCGGACATGGAGAGGCGCTTTCAGGTCATACGTAAGCTCGGGTTCGGCCATGCCAATGTGGTCGTTGCGGTGCCGGCGAGCTGGATCGACGTGCGCGTCATGAGTGACCTCGAGGCCGTCGGGCGTGACTTCCGGCGTGTCCACGGCCGCCACATGCGCGTCGCAACGAAGTACATGAACATCACCCGCCGGCACTTCCAGGCCAACGGCATCACGAGCTATCGCATCGTCGAGAGCCTCGGTGCGACCGAGGGCACGCCCGCGGCCGGCACGGCCGAGCTGATCGTCGATATCACCACCACGGGCACGACGCTCAAGGCCAACGGCCTCAAGGTGCTGGATGACGGCGTGCTGCTGCGCTCGGAGGCGACGCTCTTCTCGTCGCGCGCAGCGAGGTGGACGCCCGAGATGCGCGCGACGCTCGCCGAGATTGCCCGCCGCATGGCGAACACCTGAGCAGAGCGGGCGGCTGCGTCGTTGACGGACTTGCGGCGGCGCCCTGATGGTGCTTAGTCGCAGTCATGGAAGCCAAGGTTTCAACCAAATCGGCGCTCAAGGCCGGCCTGACTGCACGCTGCCCCCGCTGCGGCGAAGGCGCGCTCTTTCGCGGACCGCTGGCACTCCGCGAGCGCTGCGAGAAGTGCGGCCTCGACTACAAGTTCATCGATACGGGAGACGGGCCCGCTGTCTTCGCCATCATGATCCTCGGGCTCCTCGTGCTCGGGGCCGCGCTGATCCTCGAATTCAAAGTCGGGCCACCGCTCTGGGTGCACCTCCTTCTCTGGGGTGTTGCCACACCGCTGCTCGCGCTCGGCCTTCTGCGCTTACTCAAGGCGCTGCTGATTGCGCTGCAGTTCAAGCACAAGGCCGAGGAAGGCCGCCTCGCCAAGGAATAGGCCATGAGTTCGCAGCGGCTGAGGGCGGCGGGTCTGGTCTGGCCCATGGCGCTGGCGCTGCCGGCGCTCGCTGTCCTGCTCGCGCTTGGCACATGGCAGATGCAGCGTCGGGCGTGGAAGGAGGATCTGATTGCCAAAATCACGGCGCGGGTGCATCAGCCGCCGGTCCCGCTCGCGGACGTGGAGAAGCGGGCTGCGGACGGCCTCGAATATGCGCGGGTGCGCGTCAGCGGCACGTTTCGCCACGAGGCGGAACAGCTTCTCTGGGAGCCCGAACCGCGCCACGGCCCCGGCTATCACGTCTATACGCCGCTCCGCCTCGACGATGGGCGCTTCATCCTCGTCAATCGAGGCTACGTGCCCGAGGCGCTGAAGTCGCCATCGGCGCGCGCCCCGGGGCAGATCGCGGGCGAGGTCCACATCGTCGGTCTGCTGCGTGAGCCGCCGGCGCGCGCCATGTTCGATCCGGGGCGCGATGCCAAGACGGGCGTGTGGTACTGGCGCGACCTCGACGGCATGGCGCGGGCGGCACTCGGCGACGCCGCCGGCAAGGCAGTCCGGCTTTTTCTCGATGCCGAGGCCGCGCCCGCCAATCCGGGTGGCTGGCCGCAGGGCGGCACGACGCGGCTCACGCTGCCCAATCGCCACCTCGAATATGCGCTCACATGGTACGGCCTCGCGGTCACGCTGATCGCCGTCCTGGCCGCCTTCATCGCCAGTCGCCTGCGCACGCGGCCCAACCCGCCGGGGTGATATGTCCGGACAGAGCTTCCGGCAGGCCGGCCCTCGTGTACACTTCTTGCCCAGGCACGAAGCGCGGCGCCGGCCGCCAGCCGAGGAGGACCGTCCATGTCAGCAGCCACGAGCGCGCCAACCGTTCTTGCCCCGACTCGCGACCTTGCGCGCTGGTCGAGCGCGCTTGCGGCGAGCCAGGTCTCCGACAGCGCCATGCTGTGGGCGAAGCATGCCCTCCTCGACTGGTTCGGCGTGACCATCGCGGGCGCGCGCGAAGAGCTCGCGCCGCTGCTGCTCGAGGAGTTCGGCGGAAAGGACGGCCCGGTGACGCTTGTCGCCCTCAATGCCCGCGCCAAGGCGCATGATGCGGCGCTCATCAACGGCACGCTCTCGCACGCCCTCGATTATGACGATGTGAATGCCGACATGGGCGGCCATCCGACGGCGCCGGTCGGCGCGGCGGCGATCGCGCTCGGCGAAGCGCTCGGCAAGAACGGTCGGGATATCCTGCTCGCCTTCGTCGCCGGCTACGAGGTCGAATGTCAGATCGGCGCGATGTCCGGCACGAGCCACTACGAGAAGGGTTTTCACTCGACAGGAACGTTCGGCACGTTTGGCGCGACGGCGGCAGCGGCCCGGCTCATGGGGCTCGATGCGCAGCAAACGGCCGTCGCCTTCGGCATTGCTGCGTCGCAAGCGGCCGGCCTCAAGTACAACTTCGGCACCATGACCAAGCCGCTTCACGTCGGCAAGGCAGCCATGAACGGGGTCATCGCCGCGCGGCTCGCGGCACGCGGCTTCACCGCCCGCGATGACGCCATCGAGGGGCCGCAGGGCTTTGCCGACACGCAGGTCCCGCAGTTCACGCCGCGCCCGATCCGGCCGGATGCCACGGCGCCCTTCGAGGTCGAGGCCAATCTCTTCAAGTATCACGCCGCCTGCTACCTCACGCACTCGACCATTGAGGCCATCCGCGACCTGAAGCGCCGCCACAACATCGGCCTCGGCGACGTCGAGCGGGTCAAGGTCAAGGTCGATACGATGCATCTCAAGGTGTGCGATATCCCCGAGCCCAAGACCGGCCTCGAGATCAAGTTCTCGATCCGCCATTTGGCCGCCATGGCGCTCGGCGGCGAGGATACGGCCGCGCTCGGAACGTACTCCGACGAGATGGCCAATCGGGCTGTCTACCGCGAGGGCGCGCGGCGCGTCAGCCTCGACGCACAGCCGACCTCGCACGAGGAGCGCCATGGCGCCGCCGTCGCCATCGTGCTCAAGGACGGCCGCGAGCTGCTCGCCGAGGCCAATGTCGGCATCCCGGCCCGCGATGTGGCCGCGCAAGGCGACAAACTGCGGGCGAAGTTCCACGCCCTCGCCGAACCGGTGATCGGTCGCAGCCGCACGGGTGAGGCCCTGCGCCTGATCGAGCGCTTCGAGACGCTGGACAGCCTGAAGCCGCTGATGGCGGCCGTGGCTTGAGGGCGCCACCGGCGCCGCTCCGCCGCCAAGCGCGCGCCGTTGCGCGTTTCCCGCGCGCCTCGATCGGCGCGGGAGCCTTGCCTTGGCCGGGCTATGACGTCCCGCGGGCCCGCGCGGCAGCGTAGAGCGCAACCGCCGCGGCATTGGAGACATTGAGCGAGGCGAAGCTGCCCGCCGCCGGAATGCGCGCGAGCACATCACAGCTCTCGCGCGTGAGCCGGCGCAGGCCCTTGCCCTCCGCGCCGAGCACGAGCGCCACGGCGCCGCCGAAGCCGGCTTCTTCGATTGTCACGTCGCCGTCGCCATCAAGCCCGATGCGGCGCACACCGAGCGCTCGGAGATCTTCGAGGGCCCGTGCGAGGTTGGCCACGAGCGCGATCGGCACAACCTCAAGACCCCCGGAGGCGGCTTTGGCGAGCGCGCCCGAAAGCGGTGGGCTGTGGCGCCGCGTCATGATGAGCCCACCGGCGCCGAGTACGGCCGCCGAGCGGAGGATCGCGCCGACGTTATGCGGGTCGGTCACCTGGTCGAGCACGAGCAGCGGGCCGGCCGACGCGCATGACGTTGCGAGCTCATTGAGGCTCGGCTCGGGGAGGCCGGTGGTTTCGAGCAGCGCACCCTGATGGACGGTATCGGCGCCGAGCAGGCGGTCGAGGTCGCGCGGCGTCACCTTCTGCGACTTAACCTTGCGTGCGGCGATCGCCGCGGCGAGCCGGTGCTCGGCATTGTCGGTCAGCAGCAGCCGCCCGATCTCGCGCGCGGGATTGGCGAGGGCCGCGCCAACCGCGTGGATGCCGTAGAGCCGCACCGGGCCCTCGTCGTCCGGCTTGCGCGCCGGGGCACGATTCGCGTGGTGGGGTCTGATTCGGGTCATGCCGCGCGTGTCTCTCTGCACTGCCTGAAGTTGTTCGCGCCTGGACCAGATCGGCCGCGGGCTCTCATTCTGAGGGCACTGCGCGTCCGCAGCGCCTGTTTTCCACAGCTTCGGGTTGCGCGCACGATGGCGGAGCCCGCCTCAGGGTCCAACTACCTGTGGAGAACGAAGCAGGATGAATGCCTGTCAATCGGAATTCTCCGATTCACCAATTTTGCGTCCGGGTGTCGCCACAAAACAACGGTTAAGTGCATGTGTTCGCCGAGCACGGTTGGCAGTCAAGCGTAAGCGAGCCGGAAGGAGCAAGGGCGTGAGTGAGTTCAAGTCTGTATCTGCGTCCCGCGTTGTGCCCAGCTCGGTGATTTTTGGACGTCATGTTGCATCAGGGCTGTCCCATTCGGTCAGCGTTTCGACCCGCGTAGAAGGACTGCCTCAGCGTACGAGTTCGAGTTCGCGTTCAGTGGCGTTGCGTCGCGTTGAGTCTCAGTCCGCGTCTCAGTTGCGTACACCCGCGTACCTGCCGAAGGCCACCTCCCCTGGTCGGCCGAACACCCCAAAGAGCGTCATTCGTAACGCGCTCCTCAAGGCAAGGCGAGTCGCACGCGTCGAGCTGTTCGCCAGTATTGCGTCGCGGCTCGCCACCTTGAAGGTGCCGGCAGCAGTCAAGCCGCGTCCTGTAGCGTTGCGTCAGCGTTCCCGTCTTCTGTCCTAGTTCTCCGCCTTGCCGGCTTTGTTCCGCGTCGGTCCCGCAGGGCGCTGTCCGGGAAGGATGTATCAACGTGTCCGTGTGTGCCCGTACCACCGTTTCCAAGTCGAGTCCCGCTGCGGGTTCGGAGTGGCGTGCGATCGGCGAGGTTTTTCTTGCCGTGATGTCGAGCGTCGAGGCGAAGCGCAGTGAAGCGGGTCTGCTGCCTCCTGCACGCAAGGCCCCCAACTGAATTCCATTTGGAGCCTGCCCTCCCCCCAAAAGGCTCCAAAGTACCGGCGAGCGCGCTGGAGCGCGGACCCTGAGGTCCTTGACCGCGGCGCGTATCAAGGTTGTGCGTTGCGTCGCACGGGCTCTGGTGTGCTCGCCGGCCTCTTGCTTATGGCCCGCGTGGGTCGCGCGGCAACAAGGCTTGCCCGCAGCGTTGGGTCGATCTGTATCCGGCCTCCACACGAGGCCAGCTGCTTACGGAGACAACTGCCATGACCATGACCGTCGCGCCCCACGTCGATCTCTCCGCCCGCGCCCCCCGCAGCATCAGCCCGGCGCACTGGCACCAGTCGGTCGGCTATGCGCGGCAGGCGTGCGCCCGGGTCTTCCGGGACGGCGGCAGTCCCACCGATGCCGTCGCCGTGTTCGGCATCAAGGTGGAGGGTCCGCTGGATTGGAGCCGCGCGGTGGAGCTCATCGCCGAAAGGCTGTGTGCCCGCCCGGTGAGGCGCGTCGCCTGAGGCGCGCGCCGTCCGCCGCTGCGTCGGCAGCGGGTTGTGTGAGGCGTGTCGCCTACTGCTTGTGGCTGCCGTCGGCGCAGACGGTGGTGCGGATTCCGCAAGCGCTTGGCTGGCGCGCCTGCCGGCGGCATTCCGCAAGGGCGTGGTCCGTCGCCTGGCCGAGCGTCGGGCGGACCGAGGCATAGGCCCCCCAGTGCTGGCGCCCGCCGACGACGGCATTGTAGAACCCGAGCGCGCCGCAGATCTTGTTTGCAACGCTCAGCACCTGGCAGGGCGCGCCAGCATTCTTGCGGCACGCTGCCAGCGCCTCCCGCTCCGCGATTTCTCGCGTTGGGCGGTTCCAGACTGTCGACGACGCCCCCTTGGAATAGTAGGCAAGCGCGCCCCACGTCGTCGGCAGGTTCGCGCGCCGCAGGAGCGCGAGCTGGGCCTGGCTCATGTCGCCCGTCACCGGCTGCTTGACGTTCGCCTGCCACTGACGGATGGCCTCGCGCGTCTGATCGTTCAGGCGGCCATTGCGCGTGGAAATCTGGTAATTGAGATTGTACAGCCGATCCTGAACCTCCCGGATGATCGATGGGCTCGTCAAAGCGGAGGCCGTGCTCGACTGAGGCGGCGGCGTACCCGCTCCCGGGGCGGGCGTGGCGGCGCCGGCGCCCTGCAGGTTCCTCAGCCGGATGCGGGCCAGCGGCGCGAAGATGCCGTTCGGGAACCTGTCCAGATAGGTCTGGACCTCAGCCGGATCGCGCGAGTCCTTGACGCTGTCCCACAGCGCCGTTTCCGCGGCCTCGGAGGGCGTTTGTGCCAAGGCTGGCTCAAGAAGCGCGGATCCAATCGCGAGCCCGAGCCCCAGGGCCACAGCGGACATCAGAATCCGGCTCATTGTCAGATGCTCCATGAAGTATGTGATGAGGCGAAAAGACCGGACAGTTCCAGAACCAAATATGCTCGGGCGCGTTTCCGCACGTCCAGAGCGAATTATCCTCTGAGCGGCACTATCCAACGGGTGTGTGGCCCTCCTGCGTGCCTCAAGGAGGTCTGCGCGGCGCAGCCGCCCATGGCTGAGGGAGGGGGCCTTGGGCCGCTCCGCTTGCGCGCGCCGCGGCATCCGGATACCGACAGTCGTGCCGAGCCGGGGACCACGGCCGGCCGCAGCCACAACGAGGGCCATCATGTCGATCCCCAATCAGTACCCGACGCTCGACTTCGACCTCGGCGAGACGGCCGACCAGCTTCGCGATACGGTCCGATCATTCACTGCCGACGAGATCGCGCCGATCGCCGCCGAGATCGACCGCACCGACCGCTTCCCCCGTGAGCTGTGGCCGCGCATGGGTGCGCTCGGCCTGCACGGCATCACCGTCGAGGAGGAGTACGGCGGATCGGGCCTTGGCTATCTCGAGCACGTCGTCGCCATGGAGGAGGTGTCGCGCGGCTCGGCTTCGGTCGGCCTCTCGTACGGCGCCCACTCCAACCTTTGCGTCAATCAGATCCGCCGCAATGGCACCGAGGCACAGAAGCGGAAATACCTCCCCAAGCTCATATCCGGCGAGCACGTCGGCTCGCTCGCCATGAGCGAGGCCGGTGCCGGCTCGGATGTGGTCTCGATGCAGCTTCGCGCCGAGAGGAAGGGCGACCGCTATGTTCTCAACGGCACAAAGATGTGGATCACCAACTCGCCGGATGCCCAGGTGATCGTCGTCTACGCCAAGACCGATCCGGCAGCTGGTCCGCGCGGCATCACCGCCTTCCTCATCGAGACCAATACGCCCGGCTTCAGGGTCGCTCAGAAGCTCGACAAGCTCGGCATGCGCGGTTCGTCGACCGGCGAGCTGGTTTTCCAGGACTGCGAGGTGCCGGAGGAGAACGTGCTCGGCGGCGTCGGCAAGGGCGTCAACGTGCTCATGAGCGGGCTCGACTACGAGCGCGCGGTGCTCGCCGGCGGCCCGATCGGCATCATGCAGGCGGCCATGGACATCGTGCTGCCCTACATCCACGAGCGCAAGCAGTTCGGCGCACCGATCGGCACCTTCCAGCTCGTGCAAGGTAAGATCGCGGACATGTACACGGAGATGAACGCGGCGCGCGCCTATGTTTATGCCGTCGCCAAGGCGTGCGACCGCGGGCAGACGACGCGAAAGGATGCGGCTGGGGCGATCCTCTTCGCGGCGGAGCGGGCGACGAAGATCGCGCTTGATGCGATCCAGCTTCTCGGCGGCACCGGCTACATCAATGAGACCCCGACCGGCCGCCTGCTGCGCGATGCCAAGCTCTACGAGATCGGTGCCGGCACCAGCGAGATCCGCCGAATGCTGATCGGCCGCGAGATCTTCAACGAGACGGCCTGAGCAGGCACTTAGCTCATGCGCCTCATCGCCGATAACCTGACCCTTGCACGCGGCGGCCGACGGCTGATCGTGGGGCTGTCGTTCGCGGTGGATGCAGGGGAAGCGCTGGTGCTCACCGGGCCCAATGGCGTCGGCAAGACGACGTTGCTCAGGGCCCTTGCCGGCTTCATCCCACCGGATGCGGGAGCGATCCGCCTTGAAAATGCGCCGGGCGGCGATGCGACGCTCGGCGAGCGGGCGCACTACGTCGGCCATGCCAATGGTGTGAAACCCGGGCTCACCGTGCGCGAGAACGCGTGCTTCTGGATGCAGTTCCTCGGCGGCGCGCGGGACGCGGTCGAGGGTGCGCTCGAGAGCCTCCATCTCGGCGATCTCGCGGACATTCCGGCCGGCTATCTCTCGGCCGGGCAGAAGCGGCGCCTCGGCCTTGCACGCCTGCTGCTTGCCGCGCGGCCGCTCTGGCTGCTCGATGAGCCGACCGCTGCGCTCGATGTCGCATCTCAGGCGTTGCTCGCCGGGCTGATGCAGCGCCATCTCGATGGGGGCGGGGCCGTGGTTGCCGCGACGCACGGGCCGCTTGGCCTCACGGGAGCGCGCATCCTGGAGCTTGCGGCGTCGGGCATAGTCGAGGCCATGGCCTCATGAGATCGTTCCTCGCTCTTCTCGCACGCGACCTGCGACTTGCCGTCCGGGAGGGCAGCGCGCTCGGTGCAGCTCTCGGCTTCTATCTCATGGTTGTTGCCATGCTGCCGCTCGGCCTCGGGCCGGACATGGCGCTGCTCTCGCGCATCGCGCCGGGGCTGCTTTGGCTGGCGCTGTTGCTCGCGGCGCTCCTTTCGCTCGGCCGGCTTTTCGAGACCGACCTCGAGGACGGTTCGCTCGACGTGCTCGCGACCGGCGCGCTGCCGCTCGAAGTCGTCGTTGCCGCCAAGGGCCTCGCCCACTGGCTCTCGACCGCGCTGCCCCTCACGCTGCTCGCGCCGGTGCTCGGGCTGATGCTCAATCTCGAGCTTGCGGCCTACCCGCCCCTCGTGATGACGATGCTCATCGGCACGCCGGCGATCAGCTTCATCGGCACGGTCGGGGCGGCGCTCACGCTGCGCAGCCGGCGCGGCAGCCTGCTGATCGCGCTGCTCGTGCTGCCACTTTATGTGCCGACCCTCATCTTCGGCATTTCGGCCATCGCGGCGCTGCTCGGTCCTGGAAGCTCGGAGCCGTCGTTGATGATCCTCGGGGCGATCTCGCTCGGGGCCCTTGTTCTGGGGCCTGTTGCGGCTGCCGCGGCGCTCCGCGCACAGCTCGGCTGAGGTCGCGGATGACAGGTGCGGCGCGGTTGGGCTATCTGCCCCACCATGCTGCACGTCAACGACCTTACCTACCGCATCGAGGGGCGGCCTATTCTGTCGGGCGCGACCTGCGCCATCCCGTCCGGTCACAAGGTCGGGCTGGTTGGCCGCAATGGTGCCGGGAAGACGACGCTCTTCAAGCTCATCATCGGCGATCTGGCGCCGGACGATGGCACGATCAGCATTCCGCGCGGCCTCAAGGTCGGCCATGTCGCGCAGGAGGCGCCGGGCGGTCCCGAGAGCCTCATTGAATGGGTGCTGGCGCAGGATAAGGAGCGGGCGGCACTGCTGGCCGAGGCCGAGACGGCCCGGGATCCCGACCGCATTGCGGCCATCCACGAGCGGCTCGGCGATATCGACGCGCACGCGGCGCCGTCGCGCGCAGCCCAGATCCTTGCCGGTCTCGGGTTCGACGAGGCGGCGCAGGCGCGGGCATGTCGCGCGTTCTCGGGCGGCTGGCGCATGCGCGTGGCGCTCGCCGCGATCCTCTTCCTTGAGCCGGACATCCTCCTCCTCGATGAGCCGACGAACTATCTCGACCTCGAAGGCACGCTGTGGCTCGAGAGCTACCTGCGCACGTACCCGCACACGGTCGTCATCATCAGCCATGACCGCGACCTGCTCAATCGTGCGGTCAACCACATCCTCCACCTCGACCGCGGCAAGCTTACCCTCTATGCGGGCGGCTACGACGACTTCGAGGAGGCGCGCCGTGAGAAGCAGCGCCTCGAAGCCAAGCTTGCCAGGCGCCAGGAGGAGGAGAAGAAGCGCATCGAGGCGTTCATCATCCGCTTCAAGGCCAAAGCCTCGAAGGCCACGCAGGCGCAGAGCCGCATCAAGGCCCTGGCACGCATGAAGCCGATCGCCGCGCAGGTTGACGAGAGCGTCGTCCCCTTCCGCCTGCCGGCGCCGCAGAAGCTGCTGGCGAGCCCGCTGCTCAAGATCGAGGACGCCGCCGTCGGCTACGCGCCGGAGGCGCCGGTCCTCACGCGCCTCAATCTCAATGTCGATCAGGACGACCGGATCGCACTGCTCGGCCAGAACGGTAATGGCAAGAGCACTTTCGCCAAGCTGCTGGCGGGGCGACTGCGGCCGATGGCCGGGCGGGTGGTTGGCGCACAGCGCGTGAGCGTCGGCTACTTCGCCCAGCATCAGCTCGATGATCTGAACCCCGACTGGTCCCCCTACGACCAGGTCGCGGCGCTCATGCCCGAGGCGACCGAGGCGCAGAGGCGCACCCGGCTCGGCACCTGGGGTTTCTCGCACGACAAGGCCGACACCAAGGCGGCCCACCTCTCAGGCGGCGAGAAGGCGCGCCTGCTGCTGGCGCTGACCGCCTTCCATGCGCCGCACCTGCTCATTCTCGACGAGCCGACGAACCATCTCGACGTCGACAGCCGCGAAGCGCTCGTTCACGCGCTCAACGACTTCCCTGGCGCTGTCATCCTCATCAGCCACGACCGCCATCTTATCGAGGCGTGCGTCGACCGCCTGTGGCTCGTGAAGGACGGCACCGTGCGGCCCTTCCACGGGGACCTCGACGCCTATCGCGCCGAGCTTCTCGCCGAGCGGGGTCAGCGTGCGCGCGCGCAACGTGACGCCGCGGGGACGTCCGCGCAGGCGAAGAGCGCGCGCGCCGACCAGCGCCGCGAAGCCGCCGCGCGGCGCGCCGGGACGGCGCCCCTGCGCCGCGCTGTCCAGGCCGCCGAAAAGACGCTCGAGGCGCTGACCGCAAAGCGGGCCGAGATCGATGCGGCGCTCGCCGATCCGCGGGCCTATGACGACCCGGCCAAGGCTCAGCGCCTCTCGATTGCGCGCGCAGAGGTCAGCCGGCAGCTTGTCGCGGCCGAGGAGGCGTGGCTTGCGGCCTCCGCGGCACTCGAGGCGGCCGAAGCGGGTGCGCCATAGGTACGCACCCCGGGGCGGGCTGGCCCCCACATGAATATGTTGTCATTTGACACGGCGCCTCCCCGGCTCGACATTCACCCGCAGGCTCGGCGATGTGATGGCTATGCCACTCAATTCGCAGCGTTGTTGTCCTGCGCGGCGATGTGAAAATATGAGTAAAAACAACAGGACGTGGCCCGCGACCGCGTTTGCGCTGCAACCGGATCACAAAGTCGTGCGATAATTGTGGCGATATCGCCACGCTGGCGCTGCAATGCCCTGCTCGGATCGGCCGGTCGTTGTAGGCGGGTCTGCTACGTCGGAGAGGCTCCGAGCTTCGCTGCTTTGCGGGCCTCGGACGCGGTAGAGTGCCGGAATCGCCGGTGGCCCGACTGCGGGTTGGGGCCCGAGGCTCAGAACCGCGGCCAGGCGCCGCGGCCCTCGGCCGCCGAGGGGACGCGAAGTAGGGAACGTGGTGCGGCCTGCCGCATCCCTGTGCGTAGGAAAGTGATCATGCTCACGCGAGCTCTCGTTCATGTTCGCCTCCTGATCATCGGATTCGTCATGCTGTCACTTGCCCCCGTCACATCGCTTGCTCAGACCGGTCCACGCGCCACCGAGTTCACGCTGCCGAACGGCCTGATGGTGGTCGTGGTCCCGGACAACCGCGCGCCCGTGGTGACGCACATGGTGTGGTACCGCGTCGGCGCCGCGGACGAGCCGCCGGGGAGCTCGGGCATCGCCCACTTTCTCGAGCACCTGATGTTCAAGGCGACCGAGAAGATCGCCACGGGCGAGTTCTCCAAGATCGTCTCGCGCCTTGGCGGGCAGGACAATGCCTTCACGGCGCAGGACATCACCGCCTACTTCCAGCGCGTCTCCAAGGACCGCCTCGCCAAGGTCATGGAGATGGAGGCGGACCGCATGGTCAACCTCAGGCTCGATGAGAAGGAGGTGCTGACGGAGCGCGACGTCATCCTCGAGGAGCGCCGCAGCCGGGTCGAGAACAACCCGAGCGCCATCCTGGATGAGCAGATGGGTGCCGCACTCTATCTCGCGCATCCCTACCGCATTCCGGTGATCGGCTGGGAGCATGAGATTGCCAAGCTCTCGCGTGCCGACGCGCTCGCGTTTTACAAGCGGTTCTATGCGCCCAACAACGCGATCCTGGTTGTGACCGGCGACGTGACGCCCGAGGAGGTGCGCAAGCTCGCCGAAGCCACATACGGCAAGATTCCGCGCAATCCCAATGTGATGGTGCGCGAGCGCCCGGCCGAGCCGCCGCACCGCGCCGCGCGGCGCATCGAGTACAAGGATCCCCGCGCAGGCCGTCGCACGTGGCACCGCCACTACATTGCGCCCGCCTATACCAGAGCTGCGCCAGGCGAGGCCGAGGCGCTCGATCTGCTGGTGAAGATCCTCGCCTCAGGCCCGACGAGCCGCATTTACAGGAAGCTCGTCGTCGAAGAGAAGGTCGCCTCGAGCGCCGGGGGCTGGTACTCGGGTACGGCGCGCGACAGCGGCAAGGTGGCTCTTTTTGCCGTACCGAACGACGGCATCTCCTTTGCCGGGATCGAGGCGCTGATCGACGGCGCAATCGCCGATGTCGGCGCCAACGGTGTCAGCGAGGCCGAGCTCGACCGGGCGAAGAAGTCCTATCTCGCCGAGTACATCTACCAGAGCGACAACCAGGCCTCGCTCGCGCGGCGCTATGGTTGGGCGCTCACCGTCGGCGCGACGATCAAGGATATCGAGGAGTGGCCTGAGCGTCTGTCAAAGGTCACTGCGGCTGAGGTGCAGGCGGCCGTGCGCCATCTCGACATCCGCAGATCCGTCACCGGCACGATGCTGCCCGAGGCATCGGACCAGCCGCCGGGAACCCGCTCCTGACTGGTCTGAAGAGTTGCGAACCGAAAAACTGAGGTGACGATCAGAGGCACATCAGCGAAGCGGTGCCGGCGCACCGATAAGGACCGTTTCAACACGACGACATAGCGAGGCTCAGTATCATGTCCAGTTCAGCACCCCTTCGTGGACGGCTCTTTGTCCGCCCTGCCCGTCTTCCTGTCGTTGCGTCGGCCATGCTGCTCTGCCTCGCCGCGCCCGTCCTTACTGCCAAGGCTCATGCCATGAAGATTCAAACGGTCAAAAGTCCCGGCGGGATTGATGCGTGGCTCGTGCAGGAGCACGCCGTGCCGCTCATTGCGTTGCGCTTCGTTTTCGAGGGCGGCAGCTCGCAGAATCCTCCCGGCAAGGAAGGACTCGCCAACTTCCTCACGGCGATGATGGACGAAGGGGCGGGCGACCTCGACTCGCACAAGTTCCAGGAGCGCATGGAGGAGCTTGCCTTCCGCATGAGCTTCGAGGATTCGCGCGACGGCTTCTATGGCAGCTTCGAGACGTTGACCGCCAACCGCGATCCCTCGGTCGAAATGCTGCGCCTTGCCATCAACCAGCCACGCTTCGACGCCGATGCCGTGGAGCGGGTGCGCAGGCAGCTCCTGTCCGGACTTGCCTTCGCCGCCAAGAACCCGAACCGTGTAGCGGGCAAGGCGTGGAGCGCCCTCGCCTTCCCGGGCCACCCGTACGGCCGCCCGGCGGACGGCACGCCCGAGAGCATTGCCGCCATCACGCGCGACGATCTTGAAGCTTTCCGCAAGCGCACGTTCGCGCGTGATAACCTGAAGGTCGTCGCCGTCGGCGACATCAACGCCGAGCAGCTCGGCGCGCTGCTCGACCGTGTGTTCGGCGAACTGCCGGAGAAGGCGGAGTTGAAGCCGGTCCCGCCGACCATGCCGGAGGCCAAGGAGCGCGTCAAAGTCATTCCCATGGACGTGCCGCAATCGGTCGTGCAGTTCGGCGCTCCGGGCATCCCACGCGACGACGACGACTTCATGGCCGCGTTCGTCCTCAACCAGATCCTGGGCGGCGGAGGCTTCGCCTCCCGGCTCACCGAGGAGGTGCGCGAGAAGCGCGGTCTTGCTTACTCGGTTTACAGCTATCTCCAGCCCTACCGGCGCGCGGCAATCTTCGCCGGCGGCGTCGCGACCAAGAACGAGGAGGTCGGCCGCTCCCTCGATGTGATCCGCGCGGAGCTCCGCCGCATGGCCGAGGAAGGCCCGACGCCGGAAGAGCTCCAGAACGCCAAGGACTATCTCACCGGCTCGTTCGCGCTGCGCTTCGATACCAATGCCAAGATCGCGAACCAGCTCCTGGGCTTCCTCTTCGAGGGCTACGGCATCGACTACATCGACAAGCGCAATGCGCTCGTCAACGCGGTGACGCTCGACGACGTGAAGCGCGTCGCCGCCCGGCTGTTGAAGGCTGACGAGCTCATCGTCACGGTCGTCGGCAAGCCGCAGGGCCTGGCGCAGCGGTAGACGTCGCTTGCATCGGGAACGGATGGCGCATGGCGTGAGCAGGGCACAGCGATGCCACTATCGAGAAGCCGAGCCGCGGCTGGGCGCCGGCTTCTCGATTGGCGTGTGGGGCATCATCACGAGGGAGCTGAGCGGATGACCGGTCCCGTCGAGCTGGATGTGCTTGGTGTTCCATCGGGTTCGGCGAATGCCCCCGCGCGGCTCTATCACCAGAGCATTGCCGGCTGCCTCGACGGGCGCATCGGCCCGCACGGCCTCGATGGCCGCACGCTCGCTGCCTGGCTCGACAGGACCGTCGAGCCGCTTGCGAAGCTCAAGGCTGCGCATGCCGATGGCAGCTTGCCGCTGCTGCGCCTGCCGCGCGAGGACGCCGATATCGCTGCTGGCGGAGCTGCCCTCGCCAGGCTCTCGGCCGGCGCCAAGATGATCATCTTCCTCGGCATGGGCGGCTCGAGCCTCGGCGGCCAGGCGCTCGCCCAGCTCGGCGGCTGGAACATCCCGGGCTCGGCCGATGCCGAGCAGCGCAAACGCCCGCGCACACGCTTCTATGACAACCTCGATGCCTCGACGCTGGCGCTTGCCTTCCAGGATATCGACCTCGCCACCACGCGCTTCGTGGTGACCTCGAAGTCGGGCGGCACGCCCGAGACGCTGGTCCAGGCGCTGGTCGCTCTGCAGGCGGTTGATGCCGCCGGTCTCGGCGCTCGCTCGGGCGAGCTCTTCCTCGGCATTACCGAGCCGGCGCGTCCGGGTGTGCGCAATGGCCTGCGTGATCTCCTCTCGAGCCGCGGCATTCCGATCCTCGATCATCCGACCGCGATCGGGGGCCGCTACTCCGCGCTGACGGTCGTCGGTCTCCTCCCGGCCATGGCCCGCGGGCTCGATCCGCGCGCCTTGCGCGCCGGCGCCGACGCGGTCATTCAGCAGGCGCTCGCCGCGCCGCAACCCTCAGCCTCCGCTCCCGCCGTGGGGGCCGCGCTCGGCGTCGCGCTGGCGCGCGAGAAGGCCACCAAGGTCATGGTCTTCATGTCCTACGCCGATCGCCTCCAGCGGCTCGGCGCCTGGTACGTGCAGCTCTGGGCCGAGAGCCTTGGCAAGGGCGGACAGGGCACGACCCCGCTCGCCTGTCTCGGCCCGCTCGACCAGCACAGCCAGCTCCAGCTCTTCATGGACGGCCCGCGCGAGCACGCGCTCACCGTGCTGCGCGTGAAGGAGGCCGTTCCTGGGCCGGTGATCGACCCGGCGCTTGCCAGGCTGGCAGGCCTCGATGTGATGGCCGGCCGCGCGGTCGGCGAGCTGGTCGCCGCACAAGCCCAGGCCGTACCGGAGGCGCTCAACCGTGCCGGGAGGCCGGTGCGGACAATCGATATCGAGCGGCTTGACGCGACAACGCTCGGCGGCTTGATGATGCATTTCATGATCGAGACGATTCTCGCCGGTTGGCTCATGGGCCTCGATCCCTTTGACCAGCCGGCCGTCGAGCTCGCCAAGGTGCTCACGCGCGAGCGGCTGTCCAGGTAGCTGAGCCGGCCGTTCTCCGCGCGATGCGACGAGGGATACGCGGCTCGCATGGCGGTGCGCCAGCTCACACCCGAGACAATCAACCGGATCGCGGCCGGCGAGGTCGTCGAGCGCCCGGCGAGCGTCGTCAAGGAGCTCGTCGAGAACGCCATCGACGCCGGCGCGCGGGAGATCGAGATCGTGACGGCTGGAAGCGGCCTCGCGCTCATCCGCGTCACGGATGACGGCTCGGGCATGGATGCGCACGATCTTGCGCTCGCTGTCGAGCGCCACGCGACCTCCAAGCTCAGGGACGAAGACCTTTTCAACATCACCACGCTCGGGTTCCGCGGCGAGGCGCTCCCTTCAATCGGATCGATCGCCCACCTCGAGATCCGCACGCGCCAGTCCACAGCAGATCATGGCATGGCCATCGTCGTCGATCGCGGTCGCAAGGGCGACGTACGGCCTGCCGCCCTCAATCCCGGCACGATCGTCGAGGTGCGCGATCTCTTCTCGGCAACGCCCGCGCGCCTGAAGTTCATGAAGTCCGAGCGGGCGGAGAACCTCGCCATCTCCGAGGTCGTCAAGCGGCTCGCCATGGCGCATCCGCAGATCGGCTTCTCGCTGACGACCGGCGAACGCACGAGCCTGCGGCTCCCGGCCTGCGTGCCGGGGCCGGAGGGACTACTGAACAGGCTCGGCCGCATCATGGGCCGTGAGTTCATGGTCGATGCTCTGGCACTCGACGGCATCCGCGAGGACGTGCGACTCCACGGCTTTGTCGGGCTGCCGACGCTGAACCGCCCGGATGCGGGTCTGCAGTTCCTTTTCGTGAACGGTCGTCCCGTGCGCGACCGGCTGCTGCTCGGGGCGCTGCGCGGCGCCTACGGAGATCTCGTACCCAAGGGACGCCATCCGCTGGTGGCCCTCTTCGTCGAGCTCGATGCACGCAATGTTGATGTCAATGTACATCCGGCAAAGGCCGAGGTGCGCTTCCGCGATGCGGGTACCGTGCGCGCGCTGCTTGTCGGCGGCATCCGTGAGGTTCTGGAGCGCGCCGGCCATCGCGCGAGTGCGGAGGGCGGCGCGCGGATGCTCGATGTGCTGGCGCGCCGCGCCGAGGGGGCAGTGCCGCCGCGGGCGTGGACGCCGCCGCCGCGGCCGAGCTACGCCAGCGGGTTCGGCGAAGCCATGCAGGCGCCACTTGCGGGCCTCGCCGCCGAGCCGGGGGCCGAGGTGGCGCACGACGATGCGCCGCCGGTTGTCAACGAGGCGGAAGCCGTCGGCCATCCGCTGGGTGCGGCCCGCGCTCAGCTTCACGGCACGTACATCATTGCCGAGACACGCGACGGCATCGTCATCGTCGACCAGCACGCGGCACACGAGCGCCTCGTGCTCGAGCGCATGAAGGCGATGCTGGCGCAGGGTGGGGTGAAGCGTCAGGGCCTGCTCATCCCCGAGATCGTGGACCTTGACGCGGACGAGGCGGCCGCATTGGCCGAGGCTGCCGATCAGCTCGGTGCGCTCGGCCTTGTGCTCGAGCCGTTCGGAGCGACCGCGGTGCTCGTGCGCGAGACGCCGGCACTGCTTGGCCAGTGCGATGTTGGGGCGCTCGTCAAGGATCTCGCGCGCGAGGTGCTGAGCGAGGGGACGACAGGCCTGCTGGAGGCGCATCTCGAGGCCATCTGCGGGACGATTGCCTGTCACGGCAGCGTGCGTGCCGGCCGCCGTCTCACAGGGGCGGAGATGAATGCGCTGCTGCGCGAGATGGAGACCACGCCGCGCGCCGGGCAGTGCAATCATGGCCGCCCGACGTATGTTGCGCTCTCCCGCGCCGACATCGAGCGCCTCTTCGGCCGGCGGTAGGGCGTGTTCGCCTTGCGCGGCAGTGGCGTTTGCCGTTGCCTCCAAGCCCCCCCGCGGCAAACGCGGGAAGAGAGGATTATGCGCCCCTGAACCGCACCAGCACCGCCTGCGTATCGCCCCACGTGCGCTGGTCGATGAGATTGTAGGGCGGCGGGATGGCGAGGCTGATGCCCTTGCGCTCTTCGAGCACGCAGAGCGCGTCCGGTACGAGCCATCCGCCTTCTGCAAGGGCGGCGAGCGCCTTCTCGCCGAGGCCCTTGCCATAGGGCGGATCAAGGAAGGCGACGTCAAACGGCGCCATCGTGCCCGCCGCGCCGAGGTCGGTTGCATCGCGCCGCCAGACCTTGGTCACGCCTGTCAGTCCAAAGGCCTCGATATTGCGGCGGATGAGACCGCGCGCCTCTGCCGCTTCCTCGACAAAGAGGCAGAAGGCGGCGCCGCGCGAGAGCGCCTCGATGCCCATGGCGCCGGTGCCGGCGAAAAGATCGATCACGCGCCCGCCCTCGATCCGTGCAACGGGATCCCCGTGCAGCAGCCAGTTGAAGATGGCTTCGCGCACGCGGTCGGAGGTGGGCCGGATGGCGTCATCGCGCGGCGCCGCGAGCGTGCGTCCACGCAACCTGCCGCCGACGATCCTCATGGCGCGTCCTTTGGTTTCCTGGCGCGCGTACGTCGCGCCTCGGCGTCGCTCTCGCGATCCACGAGGCCGAGCGCGCGCGCGACGCGCGGGCCGAGCTGGTCAGCGAGGACACGGCGCCGCACGGGCTCAACGGCACCGGGCGCGAGATCGAGAAGCTGGAAGGGTCCGTAGGAGACGCGGATCAGGCGGTTCACATCGAGGCCGAGGTATTTGAGGATCTTGCGCACCTCGCGGTTCTTGCCCTCGCGCAATGCCATTGTCAGCCAGATGTTGTGCCCCTGCACGCGATCGACGGTCGCCTCGATGGGGCCATAGCGCGCGCCCTCGACCTCGATGCCCTCCTTAAGCCTGTCGAGTGCGGCCTGCTCGATACGGCCGTGCGCGCGCACGCGGTAGCGGCGCAGCCAGCCTGTCGCCGGCAGCTCGAGGTGGCGGGCGAGCGCGCCGTCATTCGTCAGGAGCAGCAGGCCCTCGGTATTGAGGTCGAGCCGGCCGATCGAGACGACACGCGGCATGTCGGGCGGCAGCTTCTCGAAGACGGTGGGCCGGCCCTCGGGATCGCGGTGGCTCGTCACGAGGCCGCGCGGCTTGTGGTAGCGCCAGAGGCGAATGGGCTCGGCATCGGGCAGCGGCTTGCCGTCCACTTCGATGCGGTCGCTCGGGCTGACATCCAAGGCCGCGCTGGTGATCGTCTTTCCGTTCACTTTTACGCGGCCCTCGCCGATCCATCGCTCGGCCTCGCGCCGTGAGCACAGGCCGGCGCGGGCGAGCGCCTTGGCGATGCGCATTTCCGCCGCCGGGCGGCCGGAGGCCGGCGGTACCTTGCCCCTGCGCCGCAGCGGCGACGATATGGGCGGCGCGGGCTCGGGGGACGCCCTGGCGGCCGACTTTCCACGCAATCCGCGCGCGCCGGTCCCCGAGGCCGCTTGGCCGGTGCGACCGCTGCCGGCACCAATCCGGCGCCCGCCCCGGGCGAAGGAGGATCGTGGCGGGCGCATGGTTGCTATCTCCAGGCTTGAGGCGCGGCTGCATTGGCTGTATCGCGCGCCTGAATGGATGGCGACACGAGAGCCAGAGCTTATGACACCACCGAACGCCGCAAGCCACATGGATCGCGCGCTTGCCTTGGCGCGCGCGGCCGCCGACGCCGGCGAGGTGCCGATCGGCACGGTGATCGTCGGGCCGGACGGCAACGTCATCGCGGAGGCCCACAACCTGACGCGCGCCCGCAAGGACCCGACGGCGCACGCCGAGATGCTGGCCATTCAGCAGGCGACGCAGGTTCTCCAGTCCGAGCGCCTCACCGGCTGCGACATCTACGTGACGCTGGAGCCCTGCCCGATGTGCGCGGCAGCGATCTCGTTCGCCCGCCTGCGCCGCCTGTACTACGGCGCGGCCGACCCCAAGGGGGGCGGCGTCGAGCACGGCCCGCGCGTCTTCAGCCACGCGACCTGCCACCACGTTCCGGAGATCTACCCGGGCCTTGGCGAGCGCGAGGGACGCGCGCTGCTCGAGCGCTTCTTTGCCGGCCTTCGCGAGGGTTAGGGGCGTCGCCGGCATCGCGTTCCGCCCGGCGCCGCGCGGCTTCCGCGGCGATCAGCTCCGGGGCCGGCGTCATCGGGTAGAGGCCGTGCTCGGTGAAAAGCGCACAGAGCGCATCGCGGTCTTCGACGACGGTGCGGTAGATCCAGCGGTAGCCCCACTGGGTATCGACGATGCGGTTGGCGCGCGCCCGGCCGATCAGTTCGGCAGTGGCCTCGACTTCCAACCAGCAGATGACGAGGTGGACATACGTCTGCTCGTAGCTGCGGGCGCCTTCGGGCAGCCAGACCGGCGCCTGGGGATAGCGCCGCACCAGCTCGTCGAAGAAGGGCGCGACAGGATCGTGGTCGGGCCCGCCGAGCAGCCAGAGGTACCAGTGCATCTGCTCGTGCAGGTAGGTGGAGAGCAGGAGGTCTTCGGTCTCGGTGAAGCGCGTGCCGAGAGTCAGGATTGGGTGGCTGTACGTCGGCCCGGCGGGAACGATGCGCACATGCCGCGTATATTCGAAGCGCGCGAGATCATGGCGGCGGCGGAGCGCGGCGAGCCACGTGCGGATGCGCTCCGCCTCGCGCTCGGCTTCGCCCAAGTCGATATCGATGCGGACGCCGTCGTCCGAGCCCGCCATTGCAGCCCCCACAGAAGAACCGACCATGCCGGATCGGCCCGGGCGCGGGAATGTGGCCTCTCCAGCACTGTGGAAAAGTCGATCGGCGTGCGCAGCACGCCGGCCCCCTTGACGCACGTCAGAGCGTTGGATGCGCGCCTGAAATCAGTGGGGCGTCTCGTCCTCGAGGCCGGTCTCCCGCCGGCGCTGGCGGGCGCGTCGGTCGAGCATGTTCAGGCCTTCAATGAGTGCCGAGAAGGCCATGGCTGCATAGATGTAGCCCTTGGGCACGTGCGCGCCGAAGCCTTCCGCAATCAGGATCGTGCCGATCATGAGCAGGAAGCCGAGCGCCAGCACCACGATCGTGGGATTCTTGCCGATGAAGTTGGCGAGCGGCGTCGCCGCAACCAGCATGGTGATGACGGCGACGACCACGGCGATGACCATGATCGGCACGTGCGGCGTCATGCCGACGGCGGTGATGATGCTGTCGACCGAGAACACGAGGTCGAGGATCAGGATCTGGACGATGGCGCCGCCGAAGCTCATGGTCGCGACGTCCCGGCCATAGACGTTGGGGGCCGGATCGGGATCGACGCGGTGGTGGATCTCCTTGGTCGCCTTCCAGACGAGGAAGAGGCCCCCGGCGATCAGGATCAGGTCGCGCCACGAGAAGCCGTGGCCGAGGACCGAGAAGATCGGCGTCGTCAGGGTGACGATGAAGGCGATGGTCCCGAGCAGCAGGAGGCGCATGATGAGCGCGGCGCTGATGCCGATCCGGCGCGCCATGACCCGGTGCTCCGCGGGGAGCTTGTTGGTCAGGATGGCGATGAAGATGAGATTGTCGATGCCGAGCACGACTTCCATCACGATCAGCGTGATGAGTGCGGCCCACGCCGCGGGATCCGCGGCGAGCGTCAGCAGGTAATCCATCGGATCGCGGGCCCTTTCAGGTCCATCGGGTGGGGATCAGAGGACGCAGAATCGCGCAGGATGCGTGCTGGGGCCGTCGTTCCCACAACGGGCTTCAGCGCATGAGTTCCTTCATCGCCTTGTCGAGGCCGTCGAGCGTCAGCGGGTACATGCGCCCCTCCATGAGATCGCTCATGAGCTTGATCGAGGGCGTCCAGCTCCAATGCTGCTCGGGGACTGGATTGAGCCACACCGCGTGCTCGTAGATGTCGGTGACGCGCCTTATCCAGGCCGCGCCCGGCTCCTCGTTCATGTGCTCGACAGAGCCGCCGGGCACGGTGATCTCGTAGGGGCTCATCGAGGCATCGCCGACGAATATGACCTTGTAGTCGGCCGGGTACTTGTGCAGCACGTCCCAGGTCGGCGTGCGCTCCGTCCAGCGGCGCTTGTTGTCCTTCCACACGAACTCGTAGAGGCAGTTGTGGAAGTAGAAGTGCTCCATGTGCTTCATCTCGGCGCGCGCCGCCGAGAACAGCTCCTCGGCGAGCTTGACGTGGTAGTCCATCGAGCCGCCGATATCGAAGAACATGAGCACCTTGATGGCGTTGCGCCGTTCGGGCCGCATCTGGATGTCGAGATAGCCCTTGCGCGCCGTGCCCCTGATGGTGCCGTCGAGATCGAGCTCGTCGGCGGCGCCTTCGCGCGCGAATTTGCGCAAGCGCCGGAGTGCTACCTTGATATTGCGTGTGCCGAGCTCGACCTTGTCGTCGAGATCCTTGAACTCGCGCTTGTCCCACACCTTGAGCGCGCGGAAGTTGCGGTTCTCCTTCTGGCCGATGCGCACGCCGGCGGGGTTGTAGCCCTCCGCCCCATAGGGCGACGTGCCGCCCGTGCCGATCCACTTGCTGCCGCCCTGGTGGCGGCCCTTCTGCTCGGCGAGGCGCTTCTTCAGCTCCTCCATGATCTTGTCCCAGCCCCCGAGCGCCTCGATCTTCTTCTTCTCCTCCTCGGAGAGATAGAGGCTCGAGATCGCCCGCAGCCATTCCTCGGGAATGTTCGCCTCGATGGCATCGCTCATCAGCTCGAGGCCCTTGAAAACGTGGCCGAAGACCTGGTCGAACTTGTCGAGGTGGCGCTCGTCCTTCACGAGCGTGGCGCGCGAGAGATAGTAGAAGTGCTCGACGCGCTGGTCGGCGAGGTCGGCCTCAAGGGCGTCCATCAGCGTCAGGTATTCCTTCAAGGTGACAGGCACCTTGGCGGCCTTGAGCTCATGGAAGAAGGTCACGAACATGCGCGGGCTCCGGGGGCGGACGATCGGCCGCTTATAGCATTTCCTTCGGCGGCCGGAACGCGGGATAATAACCAATAAGAATGGCGCCTCACGCGCCCCGGCCCCGCCGTTCGGCGAGCAGGTTGACGATGTTGGCGGCCGCGATCACGGCCCCGCCGATGAGCACGAACGGGTCCAGGGCTTCTGCGTAGACCAGCCAGCCGATGAGGGCGATGAGCGGCACGCGCAGGTAGTCCATGGGCGTCACGATCGTCGCGTCGGCGAGCGCGAAGGCGCGCGCGATGCAGTAATGGGCGGCGAGTCCGCTCAATGAGACGATCACGAGCCAGCCCCACGTGGCCGGATCGGGCCAAGTGAGCCGGCCGAAGGTCATGGCGGCCGTATAGAGGCCCTGGAAGAGTGACAGCCAGAAGAGGATGGTCAAAGGCCGCTCCGTGCGCGTGAGCTGCTTCATCGCGATATAGGAGAAGGCATAGGCGACGGCGCACGCCAGGGCGGAAGCCGTGCCGAGGCTGATCGCCATGCCCGCCGGACGGATCACGATGAGTGCGCCGATGAAGCCGAGGACGACGGCAGCGAGGCGGGGCAGCGTCATGTGCTCGCGCAGAATGAGCGGCGCCAGCAGCGCGACCCAAAGCGGCGTCGTGAACTCGAGCGCGAAGACCTCGGCGAGCGGGATCTGGGTGATGGCCCAGAACCAGGTGAACTGCCCGGCGAGGTGGGCTGCGTTGCGCCAAGCGTGCATGCCGGGGCGCCGTGTGGTGAGTACATCCAGCTTCTGCCCCGTCACCAGCGCGACGAGCACGACGATCGGCAGCGACATCCAACTTCTGTAGAAGATCATGTCCATGGTCGGCAGCGCGCGCATGGCCTCGCGGCCGGCGACGGCGAGCAGCGAGATCATGGCGAGCGTGCCGGCCATCCAGAAAGCCGCCAGCAGGGCGGCGTGCCCGGAGCGTGAGGATCGTGCGGTTTCGGTGGTCATGGCCTCGGGCTCATGATGGTCAGCTCTCGCCCGCGCGCCGGCGCTCGCCGCGGATGTTCAGGAAGTTGGCGACCACGACAATGATGCCGCCGCCGAGCACCCACAGATCGAGCGGCTCGGCATAAAGCAGCACCCCGACGGCAGCAATGAGCGGCAGGCGCAGAAAGTCCATCGGCGCCACGATGATCGCATCCGCGTACGTGAAAGCCTTGGCGAGCGCATAGTGGGCAGTGAGGCCGAAGATGCCGACGGCCGCGAGCCAGCCGAAGGTCGCGAGATCGGGCATGACGAGCCCCTGACCATAGCCGGCGAATTTGCCGCCGTAGAGGACCGCGAGCCCGATCGGGATCTGCAGGCCCTGCATCCAGAACAGCACCGTAAAGGCAGTGTCGCCGCTCAGCAGGCGTTTCGTGGTGATCATCGACAGGGCGAAACCGATCGCCGCGATCATGCCAAACGGCGTTCCCTCGCTGAGCGGGACCGCGCCGGGACGCACCACGATGAGCACGCCGATGAAGCCGAGGAGCGCCGCGCCGAGCCGCAGCAGGCTGAGCCGTTCGCCAAGCAGCAAGGGGGCGAGAAGCGCGACCCACAGTGGCGCCGTGAACTCGAGCGCCGTCAGCTCCGCGAGCGGCATGCGGGTGAGGGCGTAGAGCCAGCTGAACTGTGCCGTGAAGTGGATGAGGTTGCGCGTCAACTGGAGGCCGGGCCGCGAGGAGGCGAGGCTGCCGAAGGACGTGCCCTGCGCCTTCACGATCACGACCAGCACCGCGAAGCCGATCATGGTGCGCCAGACGGCAATCTGGAGGGCGTCGACCCCGCGTGCCGCCGCCCGGCCGGCAACCGCGATCAGCGTAAAGGAAACGAGCGCGCCGGCCATCCAGACGACAGCCCGGACGATGCGCCCGCGATCATCCGATGGCGCCTTGGCCTCGACCGGCATTCCGGCTCCCCTCCCCTCGGCGGCACGGCTTGCCCGGCCGGCGCCCTCTGCCTGGCGGCGCCATATATTCACACATGCGAATGTTCGGTTGCCGGCTTGCGGCGGCCACTGTATAAGGATTCCAGGCTGCCCCAACAAGGAAGTGCGCCTGACGCTGCGATGCCGCGAAGCTGCCATGCGGCTCCAGCGCAGCAACGTGCACGGGCAGCGCGGCGCGGGCGCCCGCCCGTGTCCCAGTGATCGGGAGGCACGGCATGGCGAAGAAGCTCGTGATCATCATGGCAAATACGGACCCGCGCAACGGCGAGGAGCTGGGCGCGCCGATCTTTCAGGCCTCGGTTGCTGCCGCCATGGACTACGAGGTCGAGGTGATCTGCACCGCGACCGCCGGGCGGCTCATGAAGAAAGGCGTCGCCGAGAATCTGGTCGTCAAGCCGGGCAGCCCCAAGAGCGTGTATGATTTCATCAAGGATGCACATGAGGCGGGCGTGAAATTCTATTGCTGCTCGCCGAACCTCGACCTCTTCGACATGAAGCAGGAGGACCTTATCCCCGAGTGCGCGGGGATCGTTGGCGGCGCCTACCTGATCGAGGAGGTCATGGAGGGGGATGATACCCGGGTGCTGAGCTACTGAGGCCAACAGAGAGGCCTGTCACATGTCCGAGGCGACCGCGACGCGCGTGCAGGACTTCATCGGCGATCCGATTTCGGAGGCGCCGCCGGTGCCGCGCGCCAAGCTCGAGGCCATCTTCCGGGACATCCAGGAGGACATGCGCTTCGACCATGAGCTCAACGGCTGCCTCAACTGCGGCATCTGCACCGCGACCTGCCCGGCCGCGCACTACTACGACTTCTCGCCGCGCGAGATCGTGCAGCTCCTTTGGACCGAGAACCTCGAAGGCATCTACGATGCCATGCAAGAGAAGATCTGGTCCTGCGCGCAATGCTACACGTGCGCGGCGCGCTGCCCCTTCCGCAATTCGCCTGGCGGTCTCGTCATGCTCATGCGCGAGGTGGCCATCAAGCATCAGATGCAATCGGCGAAGGACGTGCTGCGCCCCTTCAGCCGTGTGATGCTCAAGCTCATTTCGACCGGCAATCAGCTTGCGCCGGACATGATCAATCCCCAGCACTTCGCCGACTGGGGGCCAAACATCTCCAAGGTCAACGCGCCGTTGAAGCTCTTGCGCAAGGCCATCCCCATGGCGACGCTCAACACCACGGAGACGGCCTGGGAGGTCAATCTCAAGACCTCGGTCGAGCTCTACACCATTTGGGAGATGACCGGCGTTCTCGACCAGCTTGAGGGCATCGATGAAAACCTGTTCGACGTGATTACCGATATCATGGAGGAGAAGCGCGAGGACTGGAACGCCTTCCTCGAGGAGCAGGAGGACGCCGACGAGGACGACTGAGGCCGATTGGCGGCGGTCGTCATCCTGCGGGTGGACACGCGTATGAGCAAGGTCAAGTACAAGCCGCCGAAAGGCTACAACGAGGCGATGGCCTATCTGCGCGTGCACGATGCCGCCGCGGCGATCGATTTCTACAAGAGGGCCTTTGACGCCAAGGAGCGCTATCGTCTCATGATGGGTGAGCGCATCGGCCATGCGGAGCTCGAGTTCGGCGGCAGCTGCGTGATGCTGTCCTCCGAATTTCCCGAAATGAGTGTCGTCGGCCCGCGCAGTCTCGGCGGCTCGACGGTGACGATGTGTCTCTACGTGGCCGATGTCGACTCGGTGGTCGAGCGCGCGGTCTCTGCCGGCGCCACGATCAAGCGTCCTGTGCAGGATGAGTTCTACGGCGATCGCGCCGGACAGATCGAGGATCCCTTCGGCTACGTCTGGATGATCCAGACGCACATCGAGGATGTTTCACCGAAGAAGATGCAGAAGCGCCTTGATGCCATGATGGCCGGCGCGCCTCAGGTGAAGCCTCAGTCAAACCAAAAAGCGAAGCCCGCACGCGGCAGGAGGACGACATGAACGATCCGATGGACCGCCCCCGACAGAACGGCGAACGCTTCACGGGCCATGGCCCCGAGTGGACGCCGGCCAAGCTTTCGCCGAGCGAGGCGGCGACCGCCACCGCCTGGGTCGAGCAGCGCATCGACCGACGCTCCATGCTGACCAACAAGGATCGCGTCGAGGACGTGCGCGATGCCATGTGGCAGCTCGAAAAGGAGGGCCAGATCAAGGTCCACCGCATCACCGACCAGCACGAGCCGGTCGAGGTGAAGACGCTCTACGGGTGGACCAAGCGCATCCCGACAACCCAGCTCTGGCACCACAAGAGCTGCGGCCAGTGCGGCAACATTCCCGGCTATCCGGTGTCGCTGCTGTGGCTGCAGAACAAGGTCGGCACGCGCTATCTCGACGAGACCGATCAGACCTCGTGCACGGCGTGGAACTATCACGGTTCAGGCATCGGCAACATTGAGAGCCTCGCCGCGGTCTTCCTGCGCAACTTCCATCAGGCCTATGTGTCAGCCAGGGCGCAGGGCCTGCCTGAGGGCTACTACTATCCGCTCGTGCACTGCGGCACGTCCTTCGGCAACTACAAGGAAGTGCGCGCCTATCTCATTCACTCGGCGAAGCTGCGCGAGAGCGTCACCAAGATCCTCGCCAAGCTGGGCCGCCTCGTCGATGGCAAGCTGCTCATCCCCGAGGAGATCGTGCACTACTCCGAGTGGCTGCACGTCATGCGTCACCGCATTGCCGAGCACCAAATGGTCGATGCGTCGGCGGTGCGCGCGACCATCCATCCGGCCTGCCACGTCTATAAGATGGTGCCCGAGGATGCGATCTATGACGATGAGATCCTCGAAGGGAACCGCGTTGCTGTTTCGACCGGGATCATCCAGCGGCTCGGCGCCCAGGTGATCGACTACAAGACCTGGTACGACTGCTGTGGCTTTGGCTTCCGCCACATCATCTCCGAGCGCGAGTTCACGCGCTCCTTTGCCATCGACCGCAAGATCAAGGTCGCCGTCGAGGAAGCCCAAGCCGATGTCATGATCGGGCACGACACGGGCTGCATCACCACGCTCGACAAGAACCAGTGGATTGGCCGCGCGGCCGGCAAGCCCTATGAGCTTCCGGTGCTCGCGGACTGTCAGTTCGCGGCGCTCGTGTGCGGCGCGCATCCCTACAAGATCGTGCAGACGCACTGGCACGCGAGCCCGATCGAGCGGCTCCTGGAGAAGCTCGGCATCGACTGGCAGGCCAAGAAGGCGGAGTTCGAGCAGTATCTCGAGCAGATCAAGTCGGGTGCTGCCGACCAGCTCTATGATCCGCGCCTCAGGATTACCTCGGGGCCGGGTTTCAAGCCGATCAAGCGTGAGGTCATTCCTCCGCCGCCCGGGGCCTGATCATGACCAAACCTATTCTCATCGTCGGCGGCGGGCCGGCAGGCCTCGCGGCAGCGCACGCACTGTCGAGTATCGGCCGTCCCTCGGTCCTCGTCGAGAAGACGGCTATCCTCGGTGGCGCGCCGATCCACTCAGGTTATGCCAAGCTCGTTCCCTCGGGCCGCTGGGCCAAGGACGCGATCGGCAGCATGGTGACGCGCGTCGAGAGCAACCCGGCCGTGACGCGCAAGCTTGGCACGACGGTCACGCGCTTTTCGGGCGAGCCCGGGAGTTTCGTGGCGGAGCTGTCGGATGGCACCCGCGTCGAGGTCGGCGCTGCACTGCTCACCACCGGCTTCACGCACTTCGACAGCGTCAACAAGCCGGAGTGGGGTTTCGGCCTCTTTCCCGATGTCGTCACCACCACGCAGGTCGAGCAGATGATCTCGTCGGGCCAGGGCGTGCGCTGTCCCTCGGACGGCCGCAAGCCGAAGCGCATCGCGATCCTGCTCTGCGTCGGCTCGCGCGACCGCCAGATCGGGCGCGAGTGGTGCTCGAAGATCTGCTGCACTGTGTCGGCGAACCTCGCGATGGAGATCCGCGAGGAGCTGCCCGACTGCCACGTGTACATCTACTACATGGATATCCGCACGTTCGGGCACTACGAGACGGACTACTACTGGCGCAGCCAGGAGGAGTTCAAGGTCAAGTACATCAAGGCGCGTATCGCCGAGGTGACCGGCGACGGCCGCCAGCTCATCGTCAAGGGCGAGGACACGCTCGTGAAGCGGCCGATCACCATTCCCTTCGACATGGTTGTGCACGCGATTGGCATGGATCCGAACATCGACAACATGACGATCTCGGCCGTGTTCGACGTCGAGCTGCACCGGCACGGCTATATCGCGCGCAAGGACACGTACGGCGTCATGGGGGCCACCTCGCGACCGGGCGTATTCGTCGCAGGCGCAGCGATCGGCCCCGAAACGATCGATGATTCCATTGCGCAGGCCAATGGTGCCGCGCTCTCTGCGCTGGCGGCGGCCGAGGGGCGCATCCTCGCAGCGGCGGAGTAGGATCGTTCGGATGATCGTAGCGCGGAGCGAAACCGAGCCCTATGCCGTCACCTTCACGGACGGCAAGCATACGGGCCTTGCCGACGCGATCGTCGCGGACGGGGGGCGCGAAGCCGGGTTCAAGCCGTTCGCGCTTCTCGAGGCATCGCTCGCGACCTGCATCGCGATGACCATCCGCATGTATGCCGATCGCCACAGTTGGGCGCTGCCGGGCCTCGAGGTGCGCGTGAAGCTCGACCAGTCGCGCGCCGCCGCGCCGGTTCTGCGCTATGATGTTGATTTTGGTTCTGCCGATCTGACGCCGGAAATCCGCGAGCGGCTGCTGCGCGTGGCGACCGCCTGTCCCGTGCACAAGGCACTCGCGAAGCCGATGAGCATCGCGCACAGCGAGCTGGTGGTGTGATGGCGGCATCCAGAAAAACGCATTTCAGCCCGGCCGACGGCCCCCCTGCGGCGCGTCCCGTACTCCATCTTTCCGGGGCCAAGCTTCGGCTTGCGCTTGAAGCGCTGATCCGCGCCGCCGAGCCGATCGGCGGCATCGAGCGCTTTGCAGCCGCCGTGAAGCTCAAATCCGACGTGCTGCAGGACCGCTTGGCTCACGGCAAGGCGCAGCGGATCGAGCGCGAGTCTTTCGAGGACGTCGTGATCCTGATGGCGACCGTGCGCCGCCGGATGGGCCAACTGATCGATGTGGCTGGCTGGCCGCGCGTGCGCGAGGCGATCACTGCCTTGCTGACCGATGCCCACGTTCCGGGCACGGCGGATGCGCGCGTATCGGCCTTCGTCAAGACCTTCCCGGAGGACAAGACGCACCGCTTTGTGCGCGATCTCGCCTCTGAGCTGCTGCACGGCGTCTACCCCGAGCACTACCCCCTTATGCACCGCTGGGTATGGGATGCGCGCACCAACACCGGTGTGCTGCGCGAGATCTGGCACGACCCTGCGGCAGGCGACGATGTCGACCATCTCGTGATCGACGTGCCCGACGGCCACGAGACGTTCCTCGTGCTGCGCGAGGAGCTTTCACAGTTCCTTTCGGACAATGGCATCTTCCGCGACATGCTCTGGTATGTCGACCTGCTGCAGGCACAGGTCTATGGCGACTACATCAATGCGCAGGGCGGCGCCTACCTGAAGACGGACTTCTCTGCCGAGGCGGACCCGCTCGAGCATACGCGCCGCATACTCGGTCTCGACCGCATCGCGCGCCGGCGCGGCCGGTCCATTGACGGCGATGCGCTCGCGCTCGATGCGATCAAGCAGCTCAACTGAGGCCCGGATTCATGCCCATCCATGAGAAATCGTTGATCCGGCCCGAGAACCTGAAGACGCACGACAACCTCGTGATCGAGGGTGTCGATGTCTCTGGGCACTGGTCGACCTTCATCGAGCCGCGCGTCGTCACGGACTACAACGAGAACCTCGAGAGCGAGATCGCCGCGATGCCCGGCGGCGACAAGATCCATCGCTGCTGGCAGTGCGGCTCATGCACCAACGCCTGCACGGTCAACGCGATCGAGCCCCGTTTCAATCCGCGCTACTGGATCTACCTGATCCGCATGGGCATGGAGAGCGAGCTTCTCCGCGACAAGGACATCATCTGGCAATGCGTGTCCTGCCACAAGTGCACGCATATCTGCCCGCGCGACGTCGAGCCCGAGGGCGTGATGAAGGCCACCGCGCACTGGCTGATGATGAAGGGCTATACGCCGCCGTCTCCCTCGCACATCTTCGATGAAGAGTTCACGCACCAGATTGTCATGCGCGGGCGCATCGAGGACACCGAGGTCCTGCACAACTTCCTGCGCAAGACCAAGCAGCCGCTCTTCCAGGACTGGCTGACGGCAATCGGCTTCGCCATCGCCAAGCGCCTTCCCGTGAAATGGGGGATCAAGATGGCCTGGGCGCAGATCTTCAAGCCGAGGACGCGTGACTGGGGCAAGGCGCGCCTTGCGCTCGAGGACTACATCCACGAGGTCGAGGCCGAACGGAAGGCGGTCATCGACGGCAAGCGTACAGTGCAGCAGGCGCGCGCGCCGATGCGCGAAGCGGCGGAGTGATCGCATGGTCGACGTGACCGACAAGGCCAACAAGTATCGCAGTGTGGGCTATTATCCAGGCTGCGCGCTCGAGGGAACCGGCAACGGCTACGATGTCTCGACGCGCGCGATCGCGAGGAAGCTCGGCCTCGGCCTGCGCGAGGTGTCCGACTGGAACTGCTGCGGGGCGATGGAAGTCAAGAACATCGACCCCAAGATCCAGACCTACCTTTCCGCGCGCGTCCTCTCGCAGGCGGTGAACAAGGACCGCGTGGATGTCGTCATGGCGCCGTGCAATGGCTGCTACCACAACCTCAAGAAGGCCGAGCACGACCTCGCGCACGATCCGCAGTCCGTCGCGGTCGTCGAGAAGCTGAGCACCAAGGCCGGGCACAAGGCCTACAAGGCCGGCGAGGCCGAGACCATCCACGCCCTCGACTGGCTCAAGGCGGCGATCGGCGAGGATGGGCTGCGTGAGCGGACCAGGGGCAGGCTCGCGGGCCTCAAGGTCGCCAATTACTATGGCTGCATGTACGTGCGCCCGCGCCACATCTTCCCGGAGAAGGACAAGGGGCCGGGATCGGAATCGACGAGTCAGCCGCATTTCATGGACGATCTGCTCGCTGCCGCCGGCGCGGAGAACGTGAGCTTTCCGCTGAAGACGGCCTGCTGCGGCGGCGCGCACACGCTCTCCGACAGCGACACCTCGACCAGGCTCGTGCTGAATATCCTGCAGGCGGCGGAGGCCTCGGGCGCCGAGGTGATCGCGACCGAGTGCCCGACCTGCCACACGGGCCTCGAGATGCACCAGGTGCGCGCCGAAAAGCGCTTCGGCAAGAAGACGCGGGTGAAAGTGCTCTACTTCACGCAGCTTCTGGGCCTGGCTCTCGGCATCGGCCCGCGGGCGCTCGGGATCCACACGAACATCTCGGACTCCATGGACCTCATCGTCGAGAAGCGGCTGACATGATGCGTGAGACTGCAGCGCGGGACGTCGTGACAGGTCCCAAATGGGACCGCCAGTATGCCGAGGAGGGCTACATCTTCGGGACGGCGCCCAATGCGTTCCTTGCCTCTGAGGCGCACCGCTTTGCACCTCGGGGGCGCATTCTCGTGCCGGGCGACGGCGAAGGGCGCAACGGCGTCTGGCTGGCCGAGCAGGGGTTTGCGGTGACGAGCGTGGACGCCTCGGCGGTTGGTGTTGAAAAGGCACGGGCGCTCGCGGCCGCACGCGGCGTGCGGCTCGACATCCAGCACGCCAATCTCGAAACCTGGGAGTGGCCGGAGGGTGTGTTCGACGGCGTGGCGGCGATCTTCGTGCACTTCGAGCCCCATGTACGGCGCACCATGCATCGTCGTATGCTGGCGGCGCTGAGGCTTGGCGGCATCATCGTGCTCGAAGCCTTCACGCCGAAGCATGTCGAGAATCGCAAGGCCGGCAGCCGCGGCGGTCCGCCGCCGGAGATGCTCTACGAGCCCGACATGCTGCGCGAGGACGTCGCCGGCGCGGTCATCGAACTGCTGCGCGAGGACGACGTGACGCTCGACGAGGGCACCCGGCATCAGGGCCGGGCGCACGTCGTGCGCTTGGTGGCGCGGAGGGTAACATGAGTGGTCAGACGGCTTACCCGACCTTTGCCAGCATCGAGGAGCGCATCGATGCTATTGCCATGGACGGCAGCCGTGAGCCGGCCCGTGCCGCCGCCGAGCTGCTGGCGATCGGCGAGCGCGTGCTCGAGGCCTGGATCCGCGCGCGCGGGGAGGCGCCGACCGACGCGCGCAGGGAAGGCTTCCGCCTGCTGGCGCTGCATCGTCAGGGCGCGCGCGGCGAGCCCTCATTCAATGCCTGCCGCGAAACCTGTCGCGAGCTCGTCTATCACTACAATCTGATTGCCCTCGAGCCGGATCATCCCGATACCGGACATCGCCTGACGCTCGCGGCCATGATCGCGCGGCATCTCACGCTGTTCGTCGGTGGCAAGCTCGAGGTGGCGGGGCTCGGGGCGTTCTGTTGTTCCTCGCGCCCGCTCCGTGCCGCCGGACACTGAGGCTTGCCTTGACGCCGCAACCGGGGAATAACGAGCGACGACGCTCACGCACTGCCGGAGACTTGGAATGCCCGTCGTGAAAGGCTGCAACCTCCCCGATCACCTTCTCTATGACGTGGACAACCACATCTGGTTTCAGGAGCAGGGGGATGGGACCGTCAAGGTCGGTATGACCACCGTCGCGACCGCCATGGCCGGTCAGCTTGTCGCCTTCACGCCGAAGAAGGTCGGGCGCAAGGTCGACGCCGGCAAGAGCTGTGCAACCGTCGAGAGCGGCAAATGGGTGGGGCCGGCAAAATCGGCGGCCGCCGGCGAGGTCGTGGCCATTAACGATGCGCTTGTTGCCGATCCGACGCTGGCCAATGCGGATCCCTACGAAAAGGGCTGGTTCATCATCCTCAAGCCTGAGGACTGGGCGGCCGTGAAGCCGAACCTCGTCCCCGGCACCGCCGTCACCCAGCCCTATGAAGCCAAGATGGCCGCCGACGGCTTCTCCGGCTGCACGTGACGCTTAGCCGGGTCGCCACGTCCGCGGCTTGGCTGTAGAGTGCCGCGCCATGATGCGCGATGCCACCGAACAGCCGTCTGACGCGGACCCGAGGATCGCGGCCGTCGAGGCCGAGAGCTTCGTTGTTGTGCCGGGGCGGGCCAACGCAGGGCTGTTATTGCTGTGCGACCATGCCGGGAATGCCTTTCCGCCGCCGTACGGCACGCTCGGCCTTCCCGAGGCGCAGCTGCGCCGTCACATCGCCTATGATATCGGCGCGGCAGCGGTAACGCGGGCCGTGGCCGCGGCGCTCGATGTCCCGGCGGTGCTGACCCGCTTTTCACGCCTCCTCATCGATCCCAATCGCGGGGAGGATGATCCGACACTGATCATGCGCCTTTCGGATGGCGCGGTGGTCCCCGGCAACCGTCATCTCGACGCTGCCGAGCGCGAGCGCCGCACGGCGCGCTACTATCGCCCCTATCACAGCGCCATCGAGGATGTGATCGAGCAGTGCCTGGCTGAGGGTGTGCCGCCGGCCATCATCTCGATCCACAGCTTCACCGAAAGCTGGAAGGGCGCGCCGCGCCCTTGGCACGTCGGCATCCTCTGGGACCGCGATGCGCGGCTCGCCGCCCCCATGCTCGACTATTTCAATGCGGACGGCAGTCTCATCGTCGGCGACAACGAGCCCTACAAGGGCAGCCTCGAAGGCGACTGCCTCTGGCAGCACGCGACGGCGCGCGGCCTCCCGAACGCCTTGATCGAAATCCGTCAGGATCTGATCCGCGAGGCCCAGGGCCAGCAGCAGTGGGCCGAGCGGATCATCGCACTCGCTCGCGCCCTGAAAGGACGGCCGGACCTCAATCTCGACCGTTTATGAAGCAGTCCGTGAGCCAAGGAGCAGCCAGCCATGGCAAAGTTCGACAAGGCGACGACCACCGAGCTCGAGGCGGCCGCCTTCCGGCGACTGGTCGAGCACCTGCGCACGCGCCATGATGTGCAGAACATCGACCTGATGAATCTGGCGGGTTTCTGCCGCAACTGCCTCGCGAACTGGTACCAGGAGGCGGCACATGCGTCCGGGCATACGCTCAGCAAGGACGAGGCGCGCGAGATCATCTATGGAATGCCCTACAAGGAGTGGCAGGCGACGTATCAGAAGGAAGCCTCGGCCGAACAGAAGGCCGCCTTCGAGAAGTCCAAGCCGCACAGTCATTGAGTGTGCAAGTTCACCGAGTGCGATGTTTGCGCGGGAATCCCCTCTCCCCGCAAGCGGGGAGAGGGAGATGATCGACCATGCACAAACCCGTTACGCCGCGCCTGTGCACGGACTGTATCGCCGTTGATGCCAAGGGTCGCGTGTTGCTCATCAAGCGGGGGCATCCGCCGTTCGTCGGGCGGTACGCGCTGCCCGGCGGCTTCGTTGACATCGGCGAGACCGTCGAGGCGGCCTGCCGCCGGGAGCTCATGGAGGAAACCGGCGTCAAGGCCGGAAAGCTTCATCTGGTCGGCGTCTATTCCGATCCCAAGCGCGATCCACGCTTTCACTCGGCAGCAGTCGCCTTTCTGACGCGTGTACGCTCGCCGAAGGTCGTGGCCGGAGACGATGCCGCTGCCGCCGAATGGGTCGAGGACTGGCGCAAGGTCGATCTTGCATTCGACCACACCATCATCCTGCGTGACGCCATGCGGCTCTTCGAAAAGCTGTCGGCTGGCCGTTAGACGTGGCCGGAGCTCAGAAACGTGCCGGCCGGCGTCTCCAGCCGGTGACGGCGCTGTTGCCCGGCGCCTCGGCTCCTAGAGGCGCGACCGGAGCAAGGCGAGGCCTGCCACGAGCAGACTGGCCAGCACCAGCCTGTCGTAGCGGTGATCATCAAGGCGGCGGCACATGCGCTGGCCGATGAAGGCTCCGTCGCAGGAGCGTCGTGGCGACGGTGCCGGGACGCGCGTGCAGCCACAGCACCAGCGCTGTCATGCCTGTGCCGAAGCCGGCGAGCGCGTTCACGGACCCGCCGGCAAACGCCCCGACAATGATGAGCAGGGTTTCCGCCACCATGAGGGACCTCGCCACGCGCGGGACGACACGCGGGCGGGGATCACCGCCATGAGAGGGATGGAGAGCGCGAAGCCCGCGTTGGGAAGAACGTGCGCCTCGGACGCGGCAAGGAAGCCATCAGATCTCGAGGATCAGCTTTCCGGCCACCTGACGCTTGTCGAGCGCCGTGATCGCCTCGCTGATGCGCGCGAGCGGGTAGGTCGCATGGACATGCGGCCTGAGCCGGCCTTCGGCACACCAGTTCAGGACCTCGATCATGTTCGCGCGGTGCTGCGCGAGCTCACGCATGATCATCTCGCCCCAGAAGACGCCGATCGCTGATGCATTCTTGAGCAGGAAGAGATTGAGCGGGATTCTCGGGATGGTGCCTGCCGCAAAGCCGATCACGAGCAGCCGCCCGCCCCAGGCAATCGCGCGCAGCGCCGCCTCGGAATAGTCGCCGCCGACGCAATCATAGACGACATCGACGCCCTTGCCGCCCGTCAGCTCGCGCAGCCCTGTCTTGAGGTCGGTCGTCGCATAGTTCAGGAGATCATCGGCGCCGTGCGCGCGGCAGATCGCAAGTTTCTCCGCACTCGAGGCGACGGCGATCACACGCGCCCCCATGAGCTTTGCAGTCTCGACGGCGGCAAGGCCGGCGCCGCCGGAAGCGCCGAGCACGGCCACGCTTTCACCGGCCTTGAGCCCGCCGCGGTCCTTGAGGCCGTGCATGGCCGTGCCGTAGGTCACGCTGATGCCGGCGGCCGCTGCATCGCTGACGCCGTCGGGGATCGGGATCATGAGCTTGGCGGGCACGGCGACCTTCTCGCGCGCCCCGCCCCAGCCGATGTAGCCGCACACGCGCTGGCCGGGTCTGAGATCGCCGACGCCCGTGCCTACAGCCTCGACGACACCCGCTATCTCGGCTGCGGGAGAGAAGGGGAGGTCCGGCTTGAACTGGTACTTGCCGCGCGTGATCAGTGTATCGAGGAAGTTGAGAGCAGCCGCGCAGACCCGCACCACGACCTCGTCGGGTCCAGGCATAGGATCGGCGATGTCCTCGATGACAATCGCCTCGGGTCCATCCAGTGACTTGCACAAGGCGGCCTTCATGTGACACCTCCTCAGCGCGTTTTGAGCCCTCCGACCGGGAGCGCCCCTATCATGAGCCCGATCCCAGCTCCGCCCGTGAACCGTGGCTACTTTGCCATTGGGGCCGAGCGCATATCGAAGAGCCTCAACATTGGCAACCTGATGCGCTCGGCGCATGGCTTCGGCGCGAGCTTCACTTTTACGGTTGGCGCAACCTATCAGGCGCGCGAGGCCGCGGCAGATACCTCAAAGGGCCTCCAGCATCTGCCACACTACAACTGGGCGCGTCTCGAGGACATGGTCTTGCCGCAGGGCTGCCGACTGGTCGGCATCGAGCTGATCGAAGGAGCGATCGACCTCCCGAGCTTCCGCCATCCGCTGCGCGCAGCCTACGTCCTCGGACCGGAGCGGGGCTCGCTGTCGCCGCAGATGCTTGCCCGTTGTGACTACACCGTCAAAATACCGACCACGTTCTGCATCAATGTGGCCATGGCGGGGGCCATCGTCATGTATGATCGCGTTCGTTCACTTGGCCGATTCGCGGCGCGGCCCGTGAGCGAGGGAGGGCCCGCGACCGGTCCCGAGCCGCATGTGCAAGGTGGTCGCGTCGTGCGCCGGGAGGGGCGATGATCCGTCAGCGCGTGAAGTGCGCCGTCAGAGCGCAGGACGAGAATGGAGACTAGCAGGCTCATGTCTTATCGGGGAGGATGGACGCGCGCGATCGTCTTGCGCGCCGCTGCGGCCGCCGCGGGCGTGGCGCTCGCCGGCAGCATCGCGCTCGCACAGACCGTCAAATCCATCGGCACGTTCTCGAGCTGGACGGCCTTCACGCACGGGGAAGGCGCGAGCCTCCTGTGTTTTGCGACGGCGCAGCCAACCAAGCAGGAGCCGGCCGGCGCCAAGCGGAGCCCGGCATTCGTCTATGTCTCGAGCTGGCCGAAGGACGGGGTCAAGGCCGAGGTCAGCGTACGCGTCGGCTATCCTCTGCGCGGCGGCAGCGAGGTGACGATGACGATCGGCACCGCGAGTTTCAAGCTGTTCGCTCACGGCGACCGCGCCTATGTCGCCGATGCGGGCGAGGAACTGAAGCTTCTCGACGCCATGCGCAAGGGCGCGACGATGACCGTCGTCGGCACGTCCGAGCGCGGCACGACGACGACGGACACGTACTCGCTCGCCGGCATCTCGCAGGCGCTCCAGGCGGTCGCGACGAACTGCAAATAGGGCGCTAAGATCCGGCCGGCTCTGCCTTCAGCCGCGCGATCGTCGGCAGCAGATTGCGCTCGAGCACCTGGCGCGTGATCGGGCCGACGTGCTTGTAGGCAACGCGCCCCTTGCCATCGATGATGAACGTCTCGGGCATCCCGTAGACTCCCCACTCGATCGCCGTGCGCCCCGTCGTGTCGGCGCCAAGGGCCGCGAAAGGATTGCCATAGCGGCCGAGGAACCGGCGCGCATTCGCCGGTGCATCCTTATAGTTCACGCCGACCACCGGCACTTTGGCCTTTTGAGCGAGCTCGATCAGCAGCGGGTGCTCCTCCACGCAGGGGAGACACCACGAGGCCCAGAAGTTGACGACCGTGACTTCCCCTTTTTGCAGCGCGTCGGAGGTGAGCAGGGGCACCGCACGCCGGCCCTCCTGAAGGCCCTCGATCTCGGTGAGCGCAAGGGTCGGGGCTGGCTTGCCGATCAGCGCCGAGGGCAGCTTCGAGGGATCGCCCTTGGTCAGCGCGAACGCGAACATCACGGCCATGGCACCGAACAGCACCAGCGGCACCAGGATCAGTAGCGGGCGCCGTCGGCGCAGCGCCGGGGCCACAGTCGCCTGCTCGGTCATGGCCGGGCGTCCTCCACACGCGAGCGGCGGCGTATGCCCTGTGCTTCGAGCGCCTCGAGCGCGCGCCGGTGGCGCCGACCGTCGAGGACGAGCCACGCGATAAGCCCGATCATCACGGCGGCGACGACGGCATAGGACGCGATGATGAAGGCGGCGTGCGGTCCGAGGTCCATGGCGGCTCAGCCTTTCGCACCAGCTGCCATGCTTGCGCCGGCGGGGCTTACGTGGGCGAGCGTCACGGCCTTGACGCGGCGGCGCAGGATCTCATTGCGCATAGCCATCAAATGCATCGCGATAAAGGCAAGGCCGAGGCCCGCGGCCATGACAAGGAGCGGTATCAGGATCGAAACGTGAATGCTCGGGCCGCCGACGCGCAGCACGCTCGCGGGCTGGTGCAGCGTGTTCCACCAGTCCACCGAGAACTTGATGATCGGCAGCAGCACGACGCCGCAGAGCGCGAGGATTGCGGTCAGCCGGCCGGCCAGCGTCTCGTCATCGAGTGAGGAGCGCAATGCCATCAGCCCGAGATAGAGGAAGAAGAGGATCAGTACGGAGGTGAGACGCGCATCCCACACCCAGTAGGCGCCCCACATCGGCCGGCCCCAGAGCGCGCCTGTGACGAGGGCGAGGAAGGTGAACGCGGCGCCGAGCGGCACGGCCGCCTTGGCGGAGACATCGGCGAGGGGATGGCGGAAGACCAGGAGCCCGAAGCTCGAGATCGCGACCAGCAGGTAGACGCCCATGGCCAGCCATGCGGAGGGCACGTGAATGAACATGATCTTGACGGTGTGGCCCTGCTGGTAGTCCGGGGGGGCCGAGAAGAACGCGAGGTAGAGCCCGAGGATGATGAGCGCAGTCGCGAGGCCGCCGACCCAGGGCAGCACGGTCGCGCTCAGCGACATGAAGCGGGTCGGATTGGCGAGGCTCTGGGCGGTCGTCTGCATGGCGATGACTTCGTCGTCTTAGAGAGCATTGGATCGTCGGACAAGCCGGCGCGGCTCTCGCGCGCCCACTCCCGCCAAGGGCTCAGCCCGCGACGACCGGCTTCAGCGCCTCGATGAGGAGGCGCACCTGGACCTCCTCGTCGCTCACGGCGAGCTGGGCGGCGAACCAGTCCTGCACCATGCGGCAGACCCGCTCGGGGGCTGCGCGAGCGAGCGAGCGGGCATCCGAGAAGAGCTGAAGGTCGGTCGGGCTCCAGCCGCGCTTGGCGAGCTGCATGGCAAGCTGGTCGTAATCCTCGCGCGTCGGCTGGCTGTGCCTCGACGGCGTCCGGCGGCCCTCGGCGATGGCTGAGAAGATGGCCGCCGCCTGCTGCTGCAGCGCGGGCGTATGCTCGGAGGCCCGCGTCAGCTCGACAATCAGCGGGTATGTTTCGCCCTGCGAAATGAAGCCATAGCACGCGTCGACGCTATGCCGGGACAGCCGCTCGAGATTCTGGAGGAACGTCGTGGCCACCGATTTCAGATGCTGCGGGCTCGCGGAGAGAGCGTCGGTGACGTGCTTGCGGCGGAGCGCGACAAGCTGCTCGGCCAGATGCTGGGCAATTGCCGTGTCGGCCTTCCCCTCGCCCTTAAGACGCGCGGTATCGCGCACGCGCTCCTGGTACCAGTCCGGGAATTCGGCTTTGAGCAATTGCCAGAGCGCTGCACGCTGGAACTGGCGATCGACCTCGGCGGGATCGCTGGCGTAGCCGGCCGCGACCTCGGGCGACTTGCGGGGCTCGGGAGCAGCCGTCACGAGCGGCGGCGCCGACGCTTGAGGGGCGGCGGCAGACGAGATGCGGTTGACGATCGGATCGAGCTGGCCGGTGGCGTGCAGAGCGAACACGCCGCCGCCCAAGAGCGCGAGGAGCACGACTGCCGCTATGGCGATCTTGGGAAGGCGGCGGCGCGGCGGCTCGTCGGCCCACGCATCGTCGTCGGGCGCGCCTGGCGGGGGGGAACTGCCGGTGGTCTGCTGGGGGCCGCGCGCGGCGGGCGTCAGCTCCGGCCGCGCCGGGCTCGCCCCTGTCTGGCGGCCAGCCGGTCCGCCGGTGCCGGCCTGAAGAGCGGCGGCGTCGCGGGCCCGGCGCGCTGATTCCTCGCGCCGCGCGGCTTCGGCGGCGATGACCTCGCGCGGACTTGTGATGCGGTCCGCTTTGTCTGGCGGGCTGGCATCCCGGCCGGAGGGCTCGCTGCCGCGTAGGGTGGCCTGCCGGCGCGCTTCGGCCTCCGCCCTGGGATCCTTGGTCCCCGACGCGGCGTGGGCGGCGTCGGCCGGGCGCGCTTGGTTTTGCGCCGGCGAAGGGCCCTGCGCAGGTGGCTGTGGCGGACCGGCCGGAGGGGACGTTTCCGGGGGCTTGGGGAAGGCTTCCGATGCCGGTTTCCAGTCCGCAAATCCTTGACGCCAAACAAGATCGGTCGGCAGCAGATAGCCGAGCTCGATGATCTTGTTCATCTCGGTGGCGGTGATCGGACCATGCTGCTGCCCGTCGCGCGCCAGATACCATTCAACGGATTGATCGGCCTGCGACATGAGTTCCGTCGTTCCCGCGGTGCTGATAGCCGGTCATGCTCGGTTCGGTGGCGCGCTCCAGAGGCCCAGAACGAACGCGGCCCGCGCGTGCCCGTAATACCACACCTTCGGACGCATCGTCGCCCATTGCGGCAAAATTCAGAGCTTTGCCGCCGGCGCGGTCATCCGTCGCCCGCCGAAGCACACGCGCGCTCCGCCTCATACTAGGCGCCGACCGCGGCAATCAAGTGGCAGAGGTCTCAGGTTGCATCCTTGAATTGTGCATCGACTGGCACCTGGTAGGCGTTCGCCAGGCGGTTCGTCATGTTGGCGAGCCCAACGACGGCATAGAGCTCGTTGATCTGGGCTTCCGTGGCACCCTTGGCGCGCGCCGCCGCGGTGTGCGAGGCCATGCAGTACTCACAGTTGTTGGTGATCGAGACAGCGACATAGATGAGCTCCTTGGTCAGCGGATCGAGATGGCCCGGTCCCATGATCGCCTTGAGGCTCTCCCAGGTGTGCTTCAGCATGCGCGGCTCGTGCGCGAGGTAGCGCCAGAAGTTGTTGACGGTCTCAACCTTGCGCGTGGTCTTGATGTCCTCGAAGACGGCGCGCACCTCTGCGCTTGCAGTGTGGGGATCGACGGGCTTCATTCGGGGCTCCCTTGGGGTTCTGAACGGGCCACGAATGTCCCGCAGAGCCTTGGCGGGCGTCAACCAGCGCGCACGTGGGGGTCATGTCATGAGCGGGCGGGTTGCCAACATCGCCGGAAATCCTGAAGCGGCGGCACTCGAGGTGCTCGATCGGCACATGGCCGCGCTGAATGCGCGAGACGCCGCGGCGCTCGCTGAAACGCTCCATTTTCCGCACTATCGGCTGGCCGGCACACACATGCGGATCTGGGAAGGTCCCGAGCGCTACTTCGATGACTTTCGCGCGCGGGCCGGTGGTGACTGGCACCACAGCGCCTGGGACTTCCGCAAGGTCATCGCGGCGGCGGCGGACAAGGTGCACCTCGACGTGCAGTTCACGCGCTATCGCGCCGACGGCTCGCCGATCGCCAGCTACCGCTCGATCTGGGTGGTCACGCGCATCAGTGGGCGCTGGGCGGCGCAGCTGCGCTCGAGCTTTGCGCCCTGAGCGCCGGCCCGCGGCCGCACGGACAGCCTGCAAGAGCGCGCCAACCGCGCGGCCTGATCGGCATACGCACGATCCTCGTCCGCGCCGCCCTCGTGCGACCGCGTTGGCGCCATTTTGCTCAATCCACTGGCGCGCCACTGGAATTTGCGATTCTGAAATTGACGTATGTCCATACGAATGCAATTTTGTGGCCGCCGCGTGATGCACGGCTGGAGCAGCCGGCGCACGGGGACAAGAAGGGTCTGGGGAGGCCTCATATGCAGGATCGTCCTGGGAATTCAGGCGCAGTGTCTGAGCTGCCGTCCAAGGCGGCGCGTCTCAAGTGCCGCTACGGCGCGCTCACAGGGCATACGGCCGGTCAGGCGCCGGGATATGTGCAGGGCAACCTCTGCATCCTGCCACGCGCCTACGCCATGGATTTCGCCGCCTTTTGCCAGCGCAACCCCAAGCCCTGCCCGGTGATCGGCATGAGCGCGGTCGGCGATCCGACGCTCCCCGACCTCGGCGACATCGACATCCGCACCGACGTGCCGCGCTACCGCGTCTTCAAGGACGGCGTGTGCGTCGACGAGCCGACGGACATCCGCGCCTACTGGACGGACGACCTCGTGACGTTCGTGCTCGGCTGCTCCTTTTCCTTCGAGCAGCCGCTGATCGACGAAGGCATCCCCCTCTATCACATCGAGCACGACACGGTCGTGTCCATGTACCGCACCTCGATCGACTGCACGCCCGCCGGGCCCTTCAGTGGCAAGATGATCGTGTCCATGCGCATGATGACGCCGGCCGACGCGATCCGTGCCATCCAGATCACGTCCCGCTTTCCAGCGGTGCACGGCGCGCCGGTGCATATCGGCATTCCGGAGGCGATCGGCATCAGCGATCTGATGACGCCGGACTTCGGCGATCCGCCGCCGGTTGCCGAAAAGGGAATGCTCCCCGTATTCTGGGCGTGCGGGGTCACACCGCAATCGGTCGTTCTCAATGCCCGGCCGCCGCTCTGCATCACCCATAAGCCGGGCTCGATGCTGATTACGGATCGCCTGAACAGCAAGCTTGCGGCCTTATAGAAATCTGCAGATCCATTTGGTGACCGTTTCAAAGGGAGGAAGAACTGATGAAGCTGACACTGCCTGTAGCCTGCGTTGCCGCGACCCTCGCGGCCGCGGCGTCCATTCCCGTATGGGCGCAGCAGGTCGATTCGCGTACCTTCAACGTGATCGGGACGTGGAACTTCCTGACCAACTGGCAGAAGATGGAGCAGCCGTTCTGGACGGAGGATCTGCCGAAGGCGACGGACGGCAAGCTCAAAGGCAACATCAAGTCGATCACCGAGGTCAACCTCAAAGGCACGGAGGTCATGCGCCTCCTGAAGCAGGGCGTGTTCGATTTTGCGGCCGCGCTACCGATCTACGTCGAGGACGGTGGTGCCGTCATCGAGGCGTCCGACATCGCCGGCGTCGCGCGGAACTTCAAGATGGGCCGCGATATCGCCACTGCGTGGATGCCCGAGATGCAGAAGGTCACGCAGCAGCGTCACAATGCAACGATCCTCGCGACGTTCCCGTTCCCCGAGCAGGTCTTCTACTGCAAGGGCGACATCAAGAGCATCGCTGATCTCAAGGGCAAGAAGGTGCGCGTGCAAGGCACCTCTCAGTCCGATTTCGTCGCCGCCATCGGCGGCGTCGGCGTGACGATCGCGTTCGGCGAGGTCGTGCCGGCGCTCGAGAAGGGTGTCGCCGATTGCGGCATCACCGGTACGATGCCCGGCTACAAGGCCAAGTGGCCCGAGGTCGTCAACACATTGTTCCGCCTGCCGGTCGGCTACACGATTGGCGTCTGGGTCGTGAACAACAGCGTGTGGAACAAGCTCTCCAAGGCGACGCAGGATGTCATCCAGGCCGAGATGAAGAAGCTCGAGGACAAGTCCTGGAAGGTGATCGAGGCGGAAACCGAGGAAGGTGTCGCGTGCAATACCGGCGGCGCCTGCTCGGTTGGCCCGCCGGCCAAGCTCAAGCTCGTGATGCCGTCGGAGGAGGACTTCAAGGTGCGTGACAAGGCGCTCAACGAGGTCGTCCTGGCGCGCTGGGCCAAGCGCTGCGGACCTGAGTGCGCGGCGAAATGGAACGAGCTTGTCGGCAAGACCTATGGTCTGACGGCCAAGGCCGAATAGCCCTTCTAATGGCTGGGGAAGGCCCGGGAGCGACTCCCGGGCCTTTTGTTTGCAATGACGGATATGCTTCGCACGCTGCTGTCCGCGATGCCGGCATGGCAGTTCGCGGTGGTCGCGCTGGCCCTGCTCGCGACGTTTCTGCTGCGCGATGTTCTGTGGCGGATCATACGCATCATCGCGCAGGCCGGCGTGTGGATGGGCGGCACGATGCTTTTCTCGGCGGCGATCATCGTCACCGCGGAAGTTCTGCTGCGCAAGGGGGCGGGGGCGCTCGTCGGGACGGGCTTCCTCTTTTCGGGTTCGGACGAGATTTCAGGGTACCTGTTCGCCGTCGGGACGAGCCTTTCGATGGCCCATGTGCTCGTGACCAAGGGGCACGTCCGCATTGACGTAGCCTACGCGCGGTTTGGTCGCGCAGCACGCGCCCTGATGGACGTCATCGCCCTTGTCGTCATGGCCATCTTTGTCGCTGCGCTGCTCGAGCGCGCGATCGACGTTGCAAGCACGAGCTACGTTGAGCAGATCCGGTCGAACACGCAGCTGCGCATTCCGCTCGCCTGGTCGCAAATCCCGTGGGCGTTCGGCATCGGCTTGTTCTTCTTCGCGATCATCGTGGCCATCTTCCGGTCAGTGGCCGCCCTTCTGAAGGGCGACTATGAGGCGGTGAATGCCATGGCCGGCGTATCGACGACGGAGGAAGAGATCGAGGCCGAGATCAAGAGTCTCGATGTGCGCGGGCGAGCCCCGCGCTCGGAGGGATAGCCAATGCTGGCGACCACACTTCTGCTGCTGCTCGGCCTTCTTGCGATCAGCGTGCCCGTCGCTGCCGTCATGGGCGTGCTCGGGCTCGCGCTCAACGACTTCTTCGCCATCATGCCCCTTCAGCGGGCCATGGGCGAGATCATTTGGAATGCCTCGAGCGAATACATCCTGATCGCGATTCCGCTGTTCGTCATGCTTGGCGAGATCCTACTCAGGGCCGGCATCGCCGAGCGGGTCTACAATGCCGCGGCGCAGTGGCTCTCGTGGCTGCCGGGCGGCCTCATGCACGCCAACATCGGCACTTCAGCGATGTTCGCTGCCACCTCCGGCTCAAGCGTCGCCACCGCCGCCACGATCAGCACGGTCGCCATTCCCCAGATCAAGCGGCGGGGCTACGACGAGCGCCTCTTCCTCGGCAGCATCGCGGCAGGCGGCACGCTCGGCATCCTCGTGCCGCCCTCGATCAACTTCATTCTCTACGGTCTGCTCACGAACACATCGGTGCCGCGTCTCTATCTTGCGGGCTTCATTCCGGGCGCGATCCTGGCCGGCCTGTTCATGCTGATCATCCTGATCTTCTGCCTCGCGGACCGTCGCAAAGGTGGCACGCGACTGGAGACCTCGTGGGCCAATCGCATTCGGGTGCTGCCGCACTTGTTGCCCCCGGTGTTCGTTTTCATCGCGGTGGTGGGCTCGATCTACGCAGGCTGGGCCACGCCGACGGAGGCGGCGTCGCTCGGCGTGATCGCGGCGCTGATCCTGGCGGCGTGGGAGCGCCGGCTATCCTTCACAATGCTGCGCGCGGTTGCCGAAGGTACGATGCGGACGACCGCGATGATCATGCTGATCATCATGGCTGCGCAGTTCCTGAACTTCGTGCTCGCGGCGATCGGCCTCACGGACGGGCTCGGTCAATGGATTGAGAGCCTGGGGCTCGGCAAATTCGGCACCATGCTGCTCATCCTCGCATTCTATCTGGTGCTCGGCTGCTTCATGGAGACCATCTCCATGATGATCCTGACCACGCCGTTCATCGCGCCGATCGTCTTTGCGCTCGGCTGGGATCCCATCTGGTGGGGCATCGTCCTGACGGTCATGATCGAGGTCGCGCTCATCACGCCGCCCGTGGGCCTCAATCTCTATGTCGTTCAGGGCATGAGGGAGCGCGGTCCGGTCGCGGACGTCATCTGGGGCGCGCTACCGTTCGTCCTGGCGATGTTCACGCTGGTCGGTTTGCTCATGGCGTTCCCGAACCTCGCCCTCTGGCTGCCAAAGCTGGTGATGGGATAGCCGACGCGATGATGGCGGCGCGCGCGTGCGCGCCCCCAAGGACAGCACGGAAAGCATAGACCGGACATGTGGCAGTTCTGGATCGATCGGGGGGGCACGTTCACCGACATCGTCGCACGCCGGCCCGACGGAAAGCTCCTTTGCCACAAGGTCCTGTCGGAAAATCCCGAGCGCTACCGTGACGCCGCCGTGCAGGGGATCCGCGATCTGCTTGGGCTGAGGCCCGGCGAGCCGATCCCGCCTGGCCTCATCGACACGGTGCGCATGGGGACGACGGTCGCGACCAATGCGCTCCTCGAGCGCAAGGGCGATCCGACGCTGCTCCTGATCACCAAGGGCTTCGCCGATCTGCTGCGTATCGGCTACCAGAACCGCCCGCGGCTCTTCGATCTCCACATCCGGCTGCCGGAAGTGCTCTATGCCCGCGTCGCCGAGGTCGACGAGCGCATGGGCGCGCACGGCGACGTCGTTCGGCAGCTTGACGAAGGGACGGCGCGCACCGCGCTGCAAGCAGCGTACGCCGCCGGTATCCGCGCCGTCGCCATCGCGTTCATGCACGCCTACCGCTATCCCGCGCACGAGCAGCGCGTCGCAGAGATCGCGCGGGAGGTTGGCTTCACGCAGGTCTCGCCGAGCCACCTCGCGAGCCCGCTCATCAAGCTCGTCGCACGCGGCGATACGGCGGTCGCCGATGCCTACCTCTCGCCCGTGCTCCGCCGCTATGTGGACCAGGTGCGCGACGAGCTCGGCGCCGACCAGGGCGGCTGCCGGCGCCTCCAGTTCATGCAGTCGAACGGCGGCCTGATCGACGCGGCGCTTTTCCAGGGCAAGGACGCGATTCTCTCGGGGCCTGCGGGCGGCGTCGTCGGCATGGTCCGGACCGGCACCATGGCCGGCTTCGACAAGCTGATCGGCTTCGACATGGGCGGCACATCGACGGATGTCACGCACTTCGACGGCCAGTTCGAGCGCTCTTTCGAGACCGAGGTTGCGGGCGTGCGCATTCGCGCGCCGATGATGCACATCCACACGATTGCAGCGGGTGGCGGCTCGATCCTGAAGTTCGAGGACGGCCGCTTCCAGGTGGGTCCGGAAAGTTCTGGTGCCAATCCGGGTCCGGCCTGCTACCGGCGCGGCGGTCCGCTCTCCGTCACGGACTGCAATGTTCTGCTCGGCAAGATCCAGCCAGGTTTTTTTCCCAGCGTCTTCGGACCCGGCGGCGACGAGCCACTGGATGTCGAGGCGACGCGCGCCGCCTTTGCGCGCATGACCGCCGAGATCAATGCGGCGAGCGGCACAACCTACGCGCCCGAGGAGGTCGCCGAGGGGTTCCTGCGCATTGCCGTCGAGAACATGGCCAACGCCATCAAGAAGATCTCCGTGCAGCGCGGCTATGACGTGACGCGCTACACGCTCAACTGCTTCGGCGGTGCCGGTGGTCAGCACGCCTGCGCGGTCGCCGATGCGCTCGGCATCACGCGCGTGCTGCTGCACCCCTATGCGGGCGTGCTCTCGGCCTACGGTATGGGCTTGGCGGAAGTGCGCGCGCTCCGCGAGCGTCAGGTCGAGCGGCCGCTCAGGGGGGCGGATGCGGCCGTTGCCGAGGCGCTCGCTGCGCTCGAGGCGCGTGCGGTCGAGGAGGTGCTCGGCCAAGGCATTGCGCGCGAGCGCATCGCGATCGAACGCCGCGTGCACGTGCGCTACGAAGGCGCCCATCAGGCACTGGCCGTCGACTATGGCGACGAGGCCCAACTGCGCCAGCGCTTCGCGGAACTGCACCGCGCGCGCTTCGGTTTTGCCGTCGAACGCGACGACCTGATCGTCGAAGCGGTGGCGCTCGAAGCGATCGGCGCCAGCGACGCGATCGTCGAGCGGCCGATGGAACGCGCTCACGACGCCGATCCCCGCCCGATTGCCCATGTGCAAATGCACACGCGCTCTGGCTGGGTGAGCGCCCCGCTCTACGAGCGTGCGAAGCTCGGTCCTGGTGATTCTCTCGAAGGCCCAGCGATCATCATCGAGCCAACGGGCACGAATGTTGTCGAGGAGGGCTGGTCGGCGACAATCACGGATCTCGGCCACCTCGTGCTGACGCGAACGGCAGCGCGCGAACGCCGCGAGCAGCTCGGCACCGAGGCCGATCCGATCATGCTCGAGGTCTTCAACAACCTTTTCATGTCGATCGCCGAGCAGATGGGCGCAACGCTCGAGAACACCGCCTACTCCGTGAATATCAAGGAGCGGCTCGACTTTTCCTGTGCCCTCTTCGATCGCGAAGGCAATCTCGTGGCCAATGCGCCGCACGTGCCGGTGCACCTCGGCTCGATGAGCGAGGCCGTGCGCACGGTGCTGCGACTTAACGCCGGCACGCTGCGGCCCGGCGACAGCATCATGCTCAACAATCCCTACAACGGCGGCACGCATCTGCCCGACGTCACCGTCGTGACGCCGGTCTTCAGCCGCGATGCCACGCGCATTCTGTTCGTCGTCGCCTCGCGCGGCCACCACGCAGATATTGGCGGCAAGACGCCGGGCTCGGCGCCGCCGGACAGTCGCCATATCGACGAGGAAGGGGTCCTCATCGACAATTTCAAGATCGTCGATCAGGGCCGTCTCAGGGAAGCCGAGACGCGGGCGCTGCTCGCCTCGGGGCGCTATCCGTGCCGCAACATCGACCAGAACATGGCGGACCTGCGTGCCCAGATCGCATCGAACGAGACGGGCGTGCGCGAGATCCTGCGCATGGTCGAGCAGTTCGGCCAGCCTGTTGTCGATGCCTACATGCGCCACGTGCAGGACAACGCCGAGGCGGCCGTGCGCAAGGCAATCGACAAGCTTCGCGATGGCGCGTTTCATTATCCCATGGACAGCGGCGCGGCGATCCGTGTCGCGGTGCGCGTCGATCGGGCGGCGCGCAGCGCGACGATCGACTTCACCGGCACATCGGCGCAGAGCGAGTTCAACTATAATGCGCCGCTCGCCGTCTGTCGGGCGGTGGTGCTCTATGTGTTCCGCTGCCTGTCGGAGACCGAGATCCCGCTCAACGAGGGTTGCCTCAAGCCGCTGACGATCATCACGCCCGAAGGCACGATGCTGAACCCGCGCTATCCCGCGGCCGTCATCGCGGGCAACACCGAGGTCTCGCAGGCGGCGACCAACGCGCTTCTCGGCGCGCTCGGCGTGCTGGCCGGCTCGCAGGCGACAATGAACAATTTCGTGTGGGGCAACGACCGGCTGCAGAACTACGAGACCATTTGCGGCGGAACGGGGGCCGGCAACGGCTTCGACGGCGCCAGCGCCGTGCAGACCCACATGACCAACACGCGGATGACTGATCCCGAGATTCTCGAGTGGCGCTTCCCGGTACGGCTCGAGGCGTTCGGCATTCGTCGCGGCTCGGGCGGCGCCGGCCGCTGGCGCGGCGGCGACGGCGCCGTCCGGCGGCTGCGCTTCCTCGAGGCCATGACGGTGACGACGCTCGGCTCACACCGCAAAGTGCCACCGTTCGGGCTTGCTGGCGGGCTGCCGGGAGCGTGCGGCGTCGATATCGTCGAGCGTGCCGACGGGACGATCGAGCATCTCGAGGGCAATGACCGGCGGGAGATGCAACCGGGCGACCTCTACCATATGGAGACCCCGGCCGGTGGCGGGTACGGACCCCCGGCCTAGGGCCGCCGGACTCTGCTTACCTTGCCGAAATGCCGACGCACGGCTGGTATGCCAGAAACCCGGCAGCCTGATATACTCGCTGCGCCATGGACATTCGCCAGCTCCAGTACCTGTCAGCCCTCGCGCGCGAGAAGCATTTCACGCGCGCCGCCAAGGCGTGCAACGTCACGCAGCCGACACTCTCCGGGCGCATTCGCCAGCTCGAGCAGGAACTCGGCGTGCCGATCGTCGAGCGCGGGCAGCGCTTCCATGGGCTCACATCGGAAGGCGAGCGCGTCCTCAAATGGGCGCACGCCATCCTCGACAACTGGACGGCGCTGCAGCAGGAGATCTCGACGCTGCGCAGCGCCAAGGGCGCGCTGGTCGGGCGGCTCTCGCTCGGCGTCGTGCCGTCCGCGCTGCCGATGGCGGCTCTGATCACCAAGGCCATCCAGGACCGCCATAGCGGCATCGAACTGACCGTGCTCTCGCAGAGCTCGGTCGAGATCCTGCGCAATCTCGAGGATTTCTCAATCGATGTCGGCCTGACCTATCTCGACAACGAGCCGATCGAAGGGATGCGCGCGGAGGCGATCTACATGGAGCGCTATTGCCTGCTCGTGCGCGATGATCACGCCCTGGCGGACAAGGCGTCCGTGACCTGGGCGGAGGCGGCGAAGCAGCCGCTCTGCCTGCTGACGCCGAACATGCAGAACCGGCGTATCATCGACCGCGCCTTCCGCACGGCCGGTGCCACGCCGGCCATCCGGCTCGAGACCAACTCAGTCATCAATCTCTATGCGAACGTGCACCTCATGGGGCTCGCGAGCATCGTGCCGGAGTACTTTCTCAAGATCCTCGGCCCGATGTCCGATATCCGCTCGGTGCCGCTCACAAGCCCTCAGATCGAGCACAGCGTCGGCCTCGTCGCCGTTGATCGCGATCCGGTTTCGCCATTGGTGCTGGCTGTGTTCGATTGCGCGCGCCAGGTGTCGCCGCCCGCCGGCACAGGCCGGGAATAGACGGCTGTCGATCATCGGCCGGCCCGATTGACTCATTGGAACAACCGATTGGATCGGCTGAGGCGCTTTGGGCGATGATGCGCGTCTGGAATGGTTCTGGGTGCGCGGTGCCAGGGTGCCGTCGCGCACTTCTTCGTCCGCCCATAATCAAGGCGGATGAATGACTTAAGCGCGATGCGCGCGGCCGACAGAGGTGCCCTCGATGCCCGATACGACGTTTGCTGAGACCGCACGGGCCATTGCCGCCAGGCATGGCAATCGCCCTGACGCGTTGATCGAGATCCTGCACGAAGTTCAGCACGCGCTAGGCCATGTGCCCGAGGGCGCAGTGCCGGCACTCGCGCACGCTCTCAACCTTTCCCGCGCCGAAGTGCACGGCGTCGTCACTTTCTACCATGACTTCCGCCGTCAGCCCGCCGGTCGTCATGTTCTGAAGCTGTGCCGGGCCGAGGCCTGCCAGTCCATGGGCGGCGAGGCGCTCGTTGCGCGTGCTGAGCAGCGCCTTGGCGTTGCCTGTGGCGGAACCAGCGCCGACGGCCGTGTCACGCTCGAGCCGGTGTACTGCCTCGGCCTCTGCGCCACGGCGCCGTCGGCGATGATCGACGGCCGCGTCGTTGGCCGCGTCACCGCCGATCATCTCGACGCCCTCCTGAAGGAAGCCGGCGCATGACGGTCCGTGTTTTCCTACCGAGGGATGCCGCCGCGATCGCCGTCGGGGCCGACGAGGTGGCCGCGGCGCTCGACAAGGCGGCGGCCGCTGCCGGCCGCGTGATCGAGATCGTGCGCACGGGCTCGCGCGGCATGATGTGGCTCGAGCCGCTGCTCGAGGTCGAAAGCCGCGGCGTGCGCCACGGCTTCGGACCGCTCGAGGTCTCGGACATCGACAGGCTTGTGGCCGACGGTCTCATCGACGGCAATCCGGCCGCCTTGAGCGCCCATCCGAAGTCGCTCGGCCCAGTCGAGAAGATCGGCTATTTCGCGCGCCAGACGCGGCTGACGTTCGCCCGTTGCGGCGTGATCGATCCGCTCTCACTCGACGACTATCGCGCGCATGGCGGCTACGTCGGTCTTGAGCGGGCCATCGGCCTTGGCGGCGCGGAGATTGTCGATGTCGTCACCAAGTCGGGCCTGCGCGGGCGAGGTGGCGCGGGATTCCCAACCGGCATCAAGTGGAAGACGGTGCACGACGCGCCGGGCGACCAGAAGTACATTGTCTGCAACGCCGACGAAGGGGACAGTGCGACGTTCGCCGACCGCATGATCATGGAAGGCGACCCCTTCCTGCTCATCGAGGGCATGACGATCGCCGGCATCGCGGTCGGTGCGGCCAAGGGCTACATCTATGTCCGCTCCGAGTACCCGCACGCCATCGCGACGCTGAAGGAGGCGATGGCCATCGCGCGCAAGGCGGGGCTGCTCGGGGTAAACGTCGCCGTATCGAAGCGCGCCTTCGACCTCGAGGTGCGCGTCGGGGCCGGCTCTTATGTCTGCGGCGAGGAGACGGCGCTTCTCGAAAGCCTCGAGGGCCGGCGCGGCATCGTGCGCGCCAAGCCGCCGCTGCCCGCCCATAAGGGCCTTTTCGGCCGACCGACGGTCATCAACAACGTGCTTTCGCTGGCGGCCGTGCCGTTCATCCTCGCCGAGGGCGCCAAGGCCTATGCCGATCTCGGCACGGGGCGCTCGCGCGGCACCATGCCGATTCAGCTTGCCGGCAATGTCAGGTACGGCGGCCTCTTTGAGACGGCCTTCGGCATGACGCTCGGCGAGCTTGTCGATGACGTGGGTGGCGGCACGGCGAGCGGACGCTCCGTCAAGGCCGTACAGGTCGGCGGCCCGCTCGGCGCTTACTTCCCACGTAGACTCTTCGACACGCCCTTCGACTACGAGGCCTTCACGGCGAAGAATGGCCTGATCGGCCACGGCGGCATCACCGTCTTCGATGATACGGTCGACATGGCGCGGCAGGCGCGCTTCGCGTTCGCGTTCTGCGCCATCGAGAGCTGCGGCAAGTGCACGCCCTGCCGGATCGGCTCGACGCGCGGCGCCGAGACCATCGACAAGATCATCGCCGGCGCCCGGCCCGAGGAAAACCTCGCGCTCGTCGCCGACCTCTGCAACACGATGAAATTCGGATCGCTATGCGCGCTCGGCGGATTCACGCCGTATCCGGTCATGAGCGCGCTCACGCATTTCCCGGATGATTTCCGTCGCGGCGCGCGCGTGCCGCAGGCCGCGGAGTGAGGACACCATGACGCTCGTCAAAGAGATCGACTACGGAACGCCGGCTTCCCGCGCGGAGAAGTCCGTTACGCTGACGATCGATGGCACCAAGGTCACGGTGCCCGAGGGCACGTCGATCATGCGTGCCGCCATGGAGCTCGGCACCAAGATCCCGAAGCTCTGCGCGACCGACAGCGTCGAGGCGTTCGGTTCCTGCCGCCTCTGTCTCGTCGAGATCGAGGGGCGTGCCGGCACGCCCTCGTCCTGCACGACACCGGTCGCCGATGGCATTGTCGTGCACACCCAGACGCCGCGCCTGAAGCAGATCCGCCGCGGCGTGATGGAACTCTACATCTCCGATCACCCGCTCGACTGCCTAACCTGCGCGGCGAACGGCGATTGCGAGCTGCAGGATATGGCGGGCGCGGTCGGCCTGCGCGACGTGCGCTATGGCTATGACGGCGCCAATCACGTCTTCGCCAGGGCAACGGACGGCAAGGCCAACGACGCCTGGCTGCCGAAGGATGAGAGCAATCCCTATTTCACCTACGATCCCTCGAAATGCATCGTCTGCAGCCGCTGCGTGCGCGCCTGCGAGGAAGTGCAGGGCACGTTCGCGCTGACGATCGCCGGGCGCGGTTTCGACAGCCGCGTCTCGCCGGGCATGTCGGAGAGCTTCCTGGACAGCGAGTGCGTCTCGTGCGGCGCCTGCGTCCAGGCCTGTCCAACGGCAACGCTGAGCGAGAAGTCGCTGATCGATATCGGCCAGCCCGAGCACTCGGTCGTCACGACGTGCGCCTACTGCGGCGTCGGCTGTGCCTTCAAGGCGGAGATGCGCGGCGAAGAGGTCGTGCGCATGGTGCCGTACAAGGACGGCAAGGCCAACCGCGGCCACTCCTGCGTCAAGGGCCGCTTTGCCTGGGGCTACGCGACGCACAAGGAGCGCATCCTGAAGCCCATGGTGCGCGACAAGATTACTGATCCATGGCGCGAGACCACGTGGGAAGAGGCGATCGGGCGCGTCGCCTCCGAGTTCAAGCGCATCCAGCACCAGTACGGCCGCGATGCTGTCGGCGGCATCACGTCATCACGTTGCACGAACGAGGAGACCTTCCTCGTCCAGAAGCTCATCCGCGCCGGCTTCGGCGTGAACAATGTCGACACCTGCGCCCGAGTTTGCCACTCGCCGACCGGCTACGGGCTCAAGACGGCCTTCGGGACCTCAGCGGGCACGCAGGACTTCGATTCCGTCGAGCAATCCGATGTCATCATGGTTATCGGCGCCAATCCGACGGACGGCCATCCGGTGTTTGCCAGTCGCATGAAGAAGCGGCTGCGCCAGGGGGCCAAGCTGATCGTCATCGATCCCCGCCGGATCGACCTCGTGCGCACGCCGCACATCGAGGCTGCGCATCATCTGCCGCTGCGGCCGGGAACCAACGTGGCCGTGCTCACGGCCATGGCGCACGTGATCGTCACGGAGGGCCTCGTGAACGAGACGTTCGTGCGCGAGCGCTGCGAGATGGACGATTTCCGGGAGTGGGCCGCCTTCGTCGCTGAGGAGCGCCATTCGCCCGAGGCCGTCGCGAAGTACACCGGCGTCGACCCGGCAGAGCTGCGGGCGGCGGCGCGCCTCTACGCGACCGGCGGCAATGCGGCGATCTACTACGGTCTCGGCGTCACCGAGCACAGCCAGGGCTCGACGACGGTGATGGCGATCGCGAACCTCGCCATGGCGACGGGCAATCTCGGCCGCCCGGGGGTTGGGGTAAACCCGCTGCGCGGGCAGAACAACGTGCAGGGCGCCTGCGACATGGGCTCGTTCCCGCACGAGCTCACCGGCTATCGCCACATCTCTGATGACGCGACGCGGGCGATGTTCGAGGCGATGTGGGGGACGACGCTCAATCCCGAGCCGGGCCTGCGCATCCCGAACATGCTCGATGCCGCGGTCGACGGCACGTTCAAGGCGATCTACATCCAGGGCGAGGACATCCTCCAGTCCGATCCCAACACGAGCCATGTCGCGGCCGGCCTCGCGGCCATGGAGTGTGTCGTCGTGCACGACCTCTTCCTCAACGAGACGGCGAACTACGCCCACGTCTTTCTGCCCGGATCGACCTTCCTCGAGAAGGACGGAACCTTCACCAATGCCGAGCGCCGCATCCAGCTCGTGCGCCGCGTGATGACGCCGCGCAACGGCGGCTACGCGGACTGGGAGATCACGCAGATGATCGCCCGGGCCATCGGGCTCAACTGGACCTACACCCATCCGAGCCAGATCATGGATGAGATCGCGGCGCTGACGCCGACCTTCCAGGGCGTGAGCTTCGCCAAGATCGAGGCCATGGGCTCCGTTCAATGGCCCTGCAACGACGCCAACCCCATGGGCTCGCCGGTCATGCACACGACCGGCTTCGCGCGCGGCAAGGGCAAATTCATGCTCACGGAGTACGTGCCGACGGAGGAGCGTACGGGGCCGCGCTTCCCGCTGCTGCTGACGACGGGGCGCATCCTCTCGCAATATAATGTCGGCGCCCAGACCCGCCGGACGGCCAATGTCGTCTGGCACGAGGAGGACCGCCTCGAGATCCATCCGCACGATGCCGAGCAGCGCGGCATCAAGGACGGCGACTGGGTCCGCATCTCGAGCCGCGCCGGCGAGACGGCGCTGCGCGCGCGCATTACCGACCGCGTGGCACCGGGGGTCGTCTATACGACCTTCCATCACCCGATGACCCAGGCCAACGTCGTCACGACCGAGTTCTCGGACTGGGCGACGAACTGCCCCGAGTACAAGGTGACGGCGGTGCAGGTTGCGCTCTCCAATGGACCGACGCAGTACCAGGCGGACTACGACGCCTTCGCGCGGGCGCGCCGGCGCATTGCCACCGCCGAGGCAGCGGAATAGCGCGATGACCGATGCCGCCGTCCGCGCCTGCGCGATCAAGGTCACGGCTTCGGCCGTTGTCGAGCATGAGCGCGAGCTGCCGGTGGAGATGCCGATTGCACTCGTCTATGACGGCACGACCCACGCGGTCATGATGGCCTCGCCCTCGGATCTCGAGGACTTCGCTGTCGGCTTCAGCCTGAGCGAGGGCATTGTCGCGGCGCCGGACGAGGTCGAGGGGCTCGAGATCGTCGAGCATGGCGCAGGCATAGAATTGCGCATGTGGCTCGCCAGGGATCGCGGCGTTGCGCTTGCTCAGCGCCGCCGCAGCTTGGCCGGGCCGACGGGCTGCGGGCTCTGTGGGATCGAAAGCCTCGAGGCGGTCGCCGCGCAGTTTCCGCCGGTTGTGCGTGATATCACCTTCGCCGTCGATGACATCATGGCGGCCGTGGCGTCTCTTCCGGCAGCGCAAGTGCTCAATGGGCGCACGCACGCCGTGCATGGTGCGGGCTACTGGAGCCGCGACGCGGGTCTTCTCGCCATTGCTGAGGACGTCGGCCGGCACAATGCGCTCGACAAGCTGATCGGTGGGCTCAGGCGTCGCGGTGTGGATGTCGGCAATGGCCTCATTCTTCTGACGAGTCGCGTGTCCGTCGAGATGGTGCAGAAGGCGGCTGCGGCGGGCGCGCCGGTGATCGTCGCCGTCTCGGCGCCGACCAAGCTCGCGCTCGAGACTGCCGATGCCGCGGGGATCACGCTCGTCGCGGTCGCGCGCCCGGACGGCTTCGAGATCTTCACACATCCAACGCGCATTCCCGAGGCGATCGCGCCGCAGGGCCAACGTGGAAAGCCGGCCAAACATGCAGCAGCGTGACAAGCTCGTCATGATGGCGAACCAGATCGCCAAGTTCTTCGAGCCGCAGGGCGAGGCCCGTGCGGTGCCGCAGATCGCCAAGCACATCGAGGACTTCTGGGACCCGCGCATGCGTCGCGGCATCCTCGAGCATGTCGCAAGCGGCGGTGCGGGGCTCGATCCCCTTGCACTCGCGGCAATCAAGAAACTGCGCCCGGTGCCGCAGCCCGACGCCGGCCATCGGGCCTGACCATGGCGACGGCGCAGGACGACACGGCCGAGGACATCGTCGCGCTCAAGCGGGCCCTGCGCGAGCGCCAGAAAGCGCGCCGGGCGGCGGCGCTTGCCGAACTCGGCGCAGCCGTCAACGAGGGGCTCGTGCGGCACGGGATGGCGCTCCTCGGCGACCGGCCGCCCGGCGTCGTCTCCGGCTACTACCCCATGGAGGGCGAGATCTCGCCGCTGCCGCTGATGGCAGCGCTCAGCGCCAAGGGGCATGTCCTCGCCCTTCCGGTCATCCAGGGCAAGGCTGCCCCTCTCCTCTTCCGCGCCTGGACACCGGGTGATGCATTGATCGCCGGCATGTGGGGCATCCGCCAGCCTGCGTCCGAGCGCCCTGTGGTGCTGCCTGACATCCTGCTCGTGCCGCTGCTCGCCTTTGACGCGCGGGGCTACCGTCTTGGCTATGGTGGCGGCTATTACGATCGCACGCTCCGCCACCTCAGGTCTTTGAAGCCGGCCCTCGCCGTCGGCCTCGGCCTTGATGCCTTGGAGGTCGACGCCGTGCCCCATCTCGACTATGACGAGCGCCTTGATTGGATCCTGACTCCTTCAGGGTCCCGGCAACGCTCGGATCGCTGACATGCGCCTGTTGTTTCTGGGGGATGTGGTTGGCCGCAGCGGCCGCGACGTGGTCATTGAGTACCTGCCCGGCCTGATCGAGCGTTACCGCCTCGATTTCGTTGTCATCAATGGCGAGAACTCGGCCGGCGGTTTCGGCATAACCGAGGCCATCTGCGATGACCTCCTCGCTGCCGGCGGCGACGCTGTGACGCTGGGCAACCATAGCTGGGACCAGCGGGAGGCGCTCATCTTCATCGAGCGCCAGCCGCGGCTTCTCCGCCCGCTCAACTATCCGCCGGGGACGCCGGGACGTGGCGCCGGCCTCTACAAGGCGCGTAACGGCGCCGAGGTGCTGGTCATCAATGCCATGGGGCGCATCTTCATGCCCGAGCTCGATTGTCCCTTCCGCGCGATCGACGCCGAACTCGAGGCCTGCCCGCTCGGTGTGGGGGCGGATGCCATCCTGGTCGACTTTCACGCCGAGGCGACGAGCGAGAAGGAAGCGCTCGGCCTCTATCTCGATGGGCGCGTGAGCTGCGTTGTCGGCACCCACACGCATGTGCCGACCGCCGATGATCGCATCCTCCCGGCGGGCACGGCCTACATGACCGATGTCGGCATGTGCGGGGACTACAACTCCGTCCTCGGTATGCAGCCCGATGAGCCGCTCAACCGCTTTCTCACGCGCATTCCCAAGGGGCGCATGGAGCCGTCGCTCGGCGACGGCACGCTGTCGGGCCTTGCGGTTGAAATCAACGTCAATACCGGGCTCGCGCGCCACGCCCAAGCCCTGCAGATCGGCGGCGTGCTGCGGCCGCGCACAATCGATTTCTGGAAAGAGTAGGGAGCACCCGAGGCCACAACTGTCCCCTTCTCCCCGTTCTTGCGGGGAGAAGGTTGGGATGAGGGGCGGCCACGTGCGCTAACGTTTGCGTATACAGCCGCCCGTCACCTTAACCCTGACCCTCTCCCCGCAAGCGGGGAAGGGGATGAGCGAGCGGCACTATCAGCCCTGCCGGGCCTTGAAGCGCGGGTTGGACTTGTTGATCACGTAGACCCGGCCTTTGCGGCGCACGAGGCGGTTGCCGCGGTGGCGGCTCCGAAGGGATTTCAATGAGTTGCGAACTTTCATGACACGAGGTGCCTCGGTTGCGGGCAGTGCGTCATGGCGCTCGGCGCTCGCGATGGAGCGGTGCGGCAACGAACAGCGGTGCCCATTGAAAAGGTCGCGCAACCTAGGCGGCAGCGCCGGAGCTGTCAATACGGGCTAATCGCCGGCCGCGCCGGGAGGGTTTTCGGGCGCCGCCACCTCGAGCAGGTCCGACAAGGTCCGGCGTCCCGCTGGCCGCTGCGCGCGCCAGGGGGCACGGGGGCGCCGGACGGCCAGCGTGCCCGGCAGCACGGTCCACAGCCGGCGGCCCTGCGCCTCGGCGACCGTGCTGACGATGATCCTGCTGCCACGGAACGTCAGCGCGTGCGTGCCCTCGCGCCTGAGCGCCGCCGCATCGATCAAGAGCGCGGCGGCGCATCCCCGCGGGCGGTCGTGCCGCAGGACGAGGATGTCGGCCCGTGCGCAGTCATCGCGAAGTGCTGAGGGATGGCGCGGCACCGCCAGCCGGCGCGTCCGCACGCGGGCTACGCAGCCGCTGCCGTCGCACGTGAAGATTGAGCCCGGGGCTGCCGGATCGGCGGCGGTCTCGGGGCTACGGCCATCGCCGTCCCATTCGAGCCAGCGGCCGAGATCAAAGCGATCGGATCGCCCGGCAAGGGCCGCGAGCCTCCCGTCCTCGCCACGCACGGCGATGAGTGCCGCCGAGCGGCCGACAAGCATATCCGGTCGCGGCCCGAAGGGCGCCAGCGCCACGCCCGCAGCGATGGCGAGGACGCCCCATGCGCGCATCGCCGTGCGCCAAAGCAGGAGCCAGGTGCCGCCCATGATGATGAGCGCGAAACTCGCCGTCGGGATCGCCGCGACACGAATCACCGAGCCCGGCAAGGCTGCCACCCAGTGCGCGACGGCGCTCATGAGCCAGATGCCGAGGCCCATGATCTGGAGCGGTGCCGTCTCGAGGCCGAATGGCAGCATCAGCAGTGTTGCCAGCGCGGCAGGCATGATGAGCGTGTTGACGGCCGGCACCGCCAGGAGGTTGGCCAGGATCGCGTACTGCTGGCTCTGATGGAAATGGTAGATGCCGAAGGGCGCCACCGCGAGGCTCGCGATGAGCGTCGAGGCGACGATGCCGCTCAGGAAGATGAGCGGCCCTCGCCAGATCCAGCCGGTCTCGGGTGGGCGTGCCGTCGGATCGCGGCGGTCGCGCCAAGCCTCATAGCCGGCGATGAGCGCGACGACGGCGGCGAACGACATCTGAAAGCCGGCGTCGATGAGGCTCTCCGGCATCACGACCAGCATGGCGAGCGCGGCGAGCGCGACATTGCGCAGCGCGAGCGCCGGACGGTCGAGCAGGATCGCGGTGAACATGATGAGCACCATCAGGAACGAGCGCACGGCCGGCGGCGAGGCGCCTGAGATGGCGAGATAGCCGAGCGCGCCGAGGGCGCCTGCGACTGCCGCCCACTTGCGGATGTCGAACCGCAGGGCGATTGCGGGGAAGAGCGCGAGCACGAAGCGGGCCGAGAAGAACATGGCCCCCGCCATGATCGCCATGTGCAGGCCCGAGATCGAGAGGATGTGGACGAGGCCGGAATCGCGGAAGGCAGCATTGGTCGCCGCGCTGATGCCGCCGCGTTCGCCCGTGATGAGCGCAACGGCGATCGCGCCCCGCTCGCCCGGCAGGACGGCCGTAATGCGCGTAGCGATGGTCTGGCGCAGGCGGTTGAATGCGGCGCGCAGGCGGAGGTCCCAGGGCATGGGCACGCCGATGTGCGCGTGCTGCGGCGCCGAGAGGGCATAGCCGACGCCACCAAGGCGCTGGAACCACGCGAGCCTCGCAAAGTCATAGCCACCTGGCAGCGAGGGGCCTGCCGGCGGAGAGAGCACAGCCCGGACGCTGATCGCATCGCCGGCCTTGAGGGGCGGGACGGCCGCGCGTGTGCGCACACGGATGCGTATCGGTTGGCGCGTCGCGCCGAGACCGGCCATCTCATGGACCCGTATCGTGATGCGCGCGCCGCCTTCCTCGCGCGGCTCGATGAGCTCGATCCAGCCGGTCACCACATATGCGCTGCGCTCGGCGGAAATGACTGGCGCGGCCGTCATGTGCGCCCGTCCCTGTGCGAGAGCAAAACCGAGGACGGCGGCGAACAGCGCCCCGCCCACGACGGCCGCCAAGCTGCCCTCACGCCACCGCCAGCGCACGATGGCCGCAGCCGCGAGAGCCCCCGCGGTCGCAAGGGGAGCCGGTTCGAAGGTCAGCGCAAAGTAGGCGGCAATGCCGCAACCAAGCAGCACCGGTGCCCAGAGGAACCATCGGTCCTGCTCGCGCTCGAGCGCGCCCATTGCTGCGGTGAAGAGCTGCCGCATCCCACCCTCGTCGTGCGCCACGGTAGAGGGAGGCGAAAGGAAAGCAAGCCTGCGAGGGCCAAGTCTGCGGGATCAGCGTGCGCCGCGCGCCAGCGGCCACTGCATGGCGGCGATCGGGATGGCAGCGTGGACGAGACGGAGAGAGCAGGCGCCGGCACAAAAGGAACGCCGCCGAAGCCTGGCTCCGGCGGCTCTAGGACGATGATGCTGCGAGCGGCTTATTTCTTCGCCGGTGTCGCCGACTTCTTCGGGGGTGCGGTCTTCAGGCGGCAATAGGCTTTGCGCTCGACGCCGGCCTTGGTCTTGGTGGCTTTGATCCACGTGCAGGCGGTGTTCGCTGCGCACGCCTTCTCATCCAGACCCTTGCACGGAGAAGCGGCCTTTTTCTTTGCCGGGGCCTTCTTCTCAGGCGGGGCCTTGGTCTCGGCCTTCGGGGCTTGGGCGTGGGCCCCTCCCCCGACCAGTGCCAGCGCCAGCCCCATCGCCCCCAGTTTCAGCAGCCAACGATCCCTCATCACGGCAGTCACTCCCTGGTTGATGCCGCGCGCAATATACCATGGCCCAATGCGCTAAGTAACTGATTTATGGTGAACAATCATTCAGCGACGCGTTCGCCGGGGGCGCTGGCCCAGGCCAGTGCCGCCTCGAGGCGATCGTCGCCCCAGAAGAGCTCACCATCGCCGGTGATGAATGTTGGCGCGCCGAAGATGCCTTTCTCGACAGCTGCTTGTGTGCGTGAGCGGAGAGCGCACTTCACCTCGTCCGAGCCCGCACGGGCCATGATGCGTGCCGGGTCACGGCCGAGCTCGGCTACGATGCGCGCGAGTGTTTCGGGCGCAGCGATGTCGGCGCGCTTGGCGAACTCGGCCATAAACACGGCTTGCGTAAACGCACCGATCCAGCCCTCTGCCTCGGCAATCATGGCGACACGGGCCGAGGCGAGGCTGTGGGCCGGAAACGGCTCAGGCAGGTGGAATGCGATCCCGCGCGCGGCGGCGGTGCGTGCAATGTCGCGGGCCATGTAGCGGCCCTTGGCCGGGTTCAGCACGAAGGGCGATGTCGTGAGGCCCTGGGCCTTGAAAATGGGACCGAGAAGAAAGGGGCGGTAGGCGATCTCCACCCGCGTCGCTGCGGCGAGCCCCGTGATCCGCATGGCCGCCAGGTAGGCGTAGGACGAGGCGAAGTCGAACCAAAATTCAAGCTTGGCCATCGGATGCTCCCGTGTTCTGTCCGGCACCGCAACGTAAGGCCGTTGCTTGCGAATATCTGCTTGCCCGAGGCGAGCCGATCGTCCGGCGGCCTTTACGCCCACATCTCCCGGTTGCCCTCAGATCGGCCGTCGCGCTATAAGCACGCCTGACCCCCCTCATGACCATCGAGGATCGCGGCTGCTCGACGCTATCGGGCAGGCCCCAAAGAACCCATATCCTGGAAGGCCCATACCATGAGCAACCGCAAACCGTTGATGCCCAAGGCGACGGCCGTCTGGCTGGTGGAGAACACGTCGCTGAGCTTCGATCAGATTGCTGAATTCTGCGGTCTCCATCATCTCGAGGTCAAAGGCATCGCCGATGGCGATGTCGCGCAGGGCATCAAGGGCATGGATCCGATCGCCTCCGGCCAATTGAGCCGCGAGGAGATCAAGCGCGGCGAAGCGGACCCGGACTACCGCCTCAAGCTCGCCGAGTCGAAGGTCGAGATCCCGCCCGTGAAGACGAAGCGCGGTCCCCGCTATACGCCCGTCTCGCGCCGGCAAGACCGCCCGAACGCCGTGATGTGGCTCCTGCGCAATCACCCCGAGCTCAAGGACAGCCAGATCATCCGCCTGGTCGGTACGACCAAGCCGACGATTGCCGCCATCCGCGACCGCACGCACTGGAATGCCGCCAACCTCACACCGCAGGACCCGGTGACGCTCGGTCTGTGCTCGCAGATCGACCTCGACAACGAGGTGGCGAAGGCCGCGAAGCGCGCGTCGCAGGAGCGTCCGGCTGGCGCCCAGGCCGAGCCGAAGGCCGGCACGCTGCTGCCGACCTCGGAGACGGTGCCGGGCCTCGGCCCGCAGCCCGATGTCGGCTTTCCCGAGCCGCCGGCCGAGGCCGCCGAGACCGAGGAAGAGGAGGCGTCCCGCGTCCTGGCGCGGCTTCAGGAACTCGGCGCGGGCGAGAAGAAGGACGAGGAGTAGAGTTGAGCGGCGCGCGCTGTGCCGCCAATCATCCCCTCTCCCCGCACGCGGGATGAGGGCCAGCGTGCGGGGCGGCCGCAGGCGCCGGCATCTGCCTTTGCCGCCTCTCCTCGCCTCGACCCCGTCCTCATCCCCATGAAAAATGGGGAGAGGGGGACGCGGCCTATATGTCCTCGATCCTGATCATTTGCGGCTTTTCGGCGACCTTGCCGTCGGCCTCGATATCGTCGAGCGCTTTGCGGATCGCGGCCTCGGTCGTCTCGTGGGTGATGATCACGATGCTCGCAAGGGCGCCGGGCGCGCCACGCGGCCCCCGCTGCACGATACTGTCGAGTGACACTTCCTGCTCCGCCATGCGGGCGGTGATCGCGGCCATCACGCCAGGTCGGTCGAAAGCCGAGAAGCGGATGTAATACTCCCCTTTGTGCTGGCCGAGCGGCGCGCGCTTGTGCGGCTTGAGACGGGACGATGGCACACCGAACGGCGGCAGCACAAAGCCTGCGGCAATATCGACGATGTCGCTCGCCACGGCCGAGGCGGTGGCGCGCGCTCCGGCGCCGGGGCCGACGAGCAGCAGGTTGCCGGCGAAGTCCGCATCGAGCGCAACGGCGTTGGTCACGCCTGACACGCCCGCGATGGCGGCTTCCACCGGGACCATCGCCGGCGTGACGCGGCTTTCGATGCCGTCGTCGGTCAAGGT
>JBKBPL010000002.1:0-272100 GCA_046293075.1 Hyphomicrobiaceae bacterium
CGTGAGGCCTCGGGTCAACTTCGTTGCGTCCTCCGCCGGCGTGAGGTCGCAGCCGTCATGGCGATGCGCCACGATCAGCGCGGGCACGGAGATCGCGGAGAGCTTCATGCTGGCAACGCCGTGCGGGGGGCTGCCAGCGATATCCCAGCCCGGTTTTGAGCGCGTGACGGTTGACGTCAGTACGACGCCACTGATGCTCTTGAGGGCAATGCTGCCACCGGCGGCAGAGAACGTCCCCATGCTCGTGCCGACCAGCCAGACAGGCACATTGGCCTGCTTCTTGAGATAGTCGACGACGGCACCGATGTCGTTCGCGTGCGCACGGCCCATACGGAAGACGGCATTCATGCCGCGCGGGCCCTGCTTGTCGGATGGGGCATCAACGACCGCGACCATGAGGCCCTGGCGCGCGAAGCTGTCTCGCGTGCGGACCAGAAAGTTCTGCGCCCCCCAGGCCATTGCTGCGGGGCCCTTGAGGCCGAGCGCGCCGTGGCCGCCTGCGAACAGGACCACCGCTGCCACGGGCTTCTGCGGCTTGATCAGGATGAACGCCTGCGTCACGCCGCGGGGCGTACGCAGCGAAAGGAGGGTTGCGTCCTGGGGCGTGGCCGAGCCCGCAAAAAGAGCCAGCACGATGCCTGGCGTCAAGGCGCAAAGGACGAGACGCAGCATGGTGTTCATTCTGCAGAACCGAGCAACAAAAGCATCCCCAATGTTAATTGGTGGGGAAAGTGGCCGGCAGTCAACCTTACGCGGATCTGGCGGGCAGCGAAGAGCGGCCCGCACGGCGGGACGGGGATTATTCGAATTTGAAAGCAAGGATCGGAGTGCGGAAGCGACGGAACAGGCCTATCGTCCAGGTCATGGAAGCGAGAAAGAACACGAATGTGGCGCGCAGGATCAGTCGGCCGAGTCCCCGGCAACTGTCCCTTCGCGACTTGGAGGGTCTCCATGCCGCCGTGGCGGCGCGGGACAAGTCCTGCGACGGCCTATTCGTCTATTCGGTGGCGACAACCGGCATCTACTGTCGGCCCTCCTGTCCGTCGCGCCGCGCGCGGCGCGAAAACATGGCGTTCCATGCCTCGTGCGCGGCGGCAGAGGCGGCCGGCTTCCGCCCGTGCAAGCGTTGCAAGCCCGGTGCGCCGTCGCTGGAGGTGGAGCACGCGCGCAAGGTGTCTGAGGCCTGCCGGCGGATCGAAGAGGCTGAAGAGCCGCCGGCACTGGCGGAGCTCGCAAGCACTGTCGGGCTCAGCCCGTATCACTTCCATAGGGTCTTCAAGGCCATCACGGGCGTGACGCCCAAGGCCTATGCCAGCGCACATCGCCAGAAGCGCCTGCGCGATAGCCTCAAAAGGAGCGCCAGCGTGACAGAAGCCATCCATGAGGCCGGGTTCAATTCCAGCGGCCGTTTCTATGCCGATGTCGGCGAGGTTCTGGGGATGACACCGACGGCCTTCCGCGCGGGCGGCAAGGATATGCACTTGCGCTTTGCGATCGGCACATGCTCGCTCGGCGCGATCCTGGTCGCGGCGAGCACCAAGGGGATCGCGGCGATCCTGCTCGGCGACGAGCCCGAGGCGCTGGTGCACGACCTCGAGAGGCGCTTTCCAAACGCAGCCCTGGTTGGCGGCGACCGAGATTTCGAGGAAATCCTGGCTAAGGCGATCGTGCTCATCGAAAGACCCGGCGCCCGGCACGACCTACCGCTCGACGTGCGCGGCACTGCCTTCCAGCATCGTGTGTGGCAGGCCTTGCGCAAGATTCCGGCCGGCACGACGGTCACCTACACGGAGCTCGCGCGCCGGATCGGACTGCCGAAGGCTGCGCGCGCGGTCGCGGCTGCGTGCGCGGCGAACCGCATTGCTGTTGCCATCCCGTGCCACCGGGTGGTGCGGAATGATGGCGGACTCGCCGGCTACCGCTGGGGCGTCGAACGCAAAAGGAAGCTCCTCGCGCGGGAGGCTGGATCGTGAGCATGTCGGCGACGTCGAGGCGCATCGTGGCTGACGCAATCGCGATTGATTGGGCGAGCGTTGGCGAGAGCCTCGATGCGCGCGGCTTCGCGATCCTCCCGCAACTGTTCGCGCCGGAGCAGTGCAGCGCCGTGGCAGCGATGTATTCCGAGGATCATCGCTTCAGGAGCCATATCCATATGGCGCGGCACGGCTTCGGGCGGGGTGAATACAAGTACTTCGCCTATCCTCTGCCCGAGACGGTCGGCCGACTGCGGGCGGCGCTCTATCCGCCGCTCGCGGAGATCGCCAACCGTTGGAATGCGGCTATGGGCATCGACGCGCGCTTTCCGGCCGATCATGCGGCTTTCCTCGCTCGCTGCCATGCCGCCGGACAGACCAGGCCGACGCCGCTGCTGTTGCAGTACGTCGCGGGTGACTACAACTGTCTCCACCAGGATCTCTACGGCGCACAGGTCTTCCCGCTCCAGGCCGCGATCCTGCTCTCGGCGCCAGGCGTCGATTTCACCGGCGGCGAGTTCGTCATCACGGAACAGCGGCCGCGGATGCAGACGCGGGCAGCGGTTGCGCCATTGGGCCGGGGCGATGCGGTGATCTTTGCGGTGCATCAACGGCCGGTGCGCGGCACACGTGGCAGCTATCGCGTCAATCTCCGGCATGGCGTGAGCGAGATCCTGAGCGGGCGCCGCCACACGCTCGGGCTTATCTTCCATGATGCGGCATGAGGCGCGGTCCTACTTCTTGGCGCTGCCGTAGTTGAGCAGTCCGGAATTGTTCTTCGGGGGGTGTGCGGCAAGGCCGGCTTCGTTCGGCTCCGTGCCCCAGCCGGGACGATCCGGCACAATGAGATGGCCGTTCTCAAACTCGGGGACGTGCGTGAACAACTCGTGATCCCACGCGAGGCGATCGATATCCGTCTCCATGATGCGCAGGTTCGGCACGCAGGCCGAGAAGTGCGCGTTCATCATTGTACAGAGGTGGCCGTAGAAATTGTGCGGCGCGACGTTCACCTCGTGTGCCTCCGCGAGGGTTGCGATCTTCATCGACTGCCAGACGCCGTTCCACGGGGTGTCGATGATCGCCACGTCCATGGCCTGCTCGCGGAAGTATGGCAGGAACTCGCGGATGCCGAGCAGCGTCTCGCACGATGAGATCGGGTGCGGGCTCTGCCGACGGATGTAGCCGAGCGCTTCGGGGCTGTAGCTGTCGATCTCGATCCAGAACATGTCGAGGTCGGCGATCTCGCGCAGGATCTTCAGGTAGCCCTCTGTCTTGGCGTTGAAGTTGAGATCGAGCAGGATGTCCACGTCGGGGCCGACGCCGTCGCGGAGCGCCTCGAGATGCATGCGCAGATTGCGCAGGACATTGCGCTCGACATTGAGGTCGGGCTGATTGGGCGAGCCGAAGCCCGGCCGCCAGCCTTTCGGGTTCTTCTGGCCGTCGTAGACGAAGATGTTGGTCTTGCAGGCCGTGAAGCCCTTCTCGCGCACCTCACGGCCGAGACTCTTCACGCCGTCGAGATCGGTGATGGCGGGTTTGTAGTGGGTCGGATGATTGATCCGCCATGTGGCGCAGTGCGACCAGTACACGCGGATCCGGTCGCGCACCCTGCCGCCCAGCAGCTCATAGCAGGGTACGCCAAGGCTTTTCGCCTTGGCATCGAGCAGCGCGTTCTCGATCGCACCGAGCGCGAGTGCCACGACACCGCCCGCTGCCGGCCGCGTGATGGCATAAAGCTCGTGATAGATCCGCTCGTGGTCATGGGCATTCTGGCCGATGACGCGGGGGGCTAAGCGCTGGATGGCGGCGCTGAGGCCGGGTGCGCCGAAGCCTTCGTCGAACTCGCTCCAGCCGACGATGCCGGTCTCCGTCGTGATCTTGACGAAGTGATAATTGCGCCATCCGGCATCGCAGGAGAGCATCTCGAGCTTCGCGACCTTCATGGCGGCCATGGGCGTCCTCCGCTGTCTCGGTGCTTCTTTGATCTGAGCTTAGGCCAGAACTGCCGCCTTGAGCCATGCAGGTTCAGTCGAAGGCTTTGACCGGCGTGGTATTGCCGACAGTCCCGGCCATGGAGCCGGCATCAATCGAGAGGATGATCCCCGTGACCCAGCGCGCCTGCTCGGAGGCGAGATAGACGACGCCCTTGCCGATGTCCCAGCCCGTGCCTTCCGTCTGCAGGAGCGTGTTCATGCGCCGCGCCTTGCGCAACTCGGTCTCCATGCCGGCCGCGTAGACCATGGGCGTGTAGACGTAGCCCGGCGCAATGCAGTTGACGCGAATCCCCTCCGGTCCGTGATGGGCCGCCATGGAGCGGGTCATGTTCACGACAGCGCCCTTGGAGGCGGAGTAGAAGAGGCTCGGATTTCCGCCCTTCAATCCGTCGATCGAAGAGATGTTGATGATCGATCCGCCGCCCTGTTTGCGCATCTCAGGGATGGCGTACTTGGCCATGAGCATCATCGAGGTGACATTGACGCGCATCGCCGCGTCCCAGGCATCCGCGTTGGTCTCGACCGCGTTGCCCATCGGGCCGCCGATGCCGACGTTGTTGACGAGGATGTCGACGCGGCCCCACGTGTCGGCCACGGTTCTCACGGCCGCGGCGCACGAGGCCTGATCGGCGACATTGGCGACGACCACCATGGACGTGCCGCCCTCGGCGTCGATCATCTCTTTCGTCGCGTCGCCCAGCTCCTTGGTCGCATCGAGAAGCGCCACCTTGCAGCCCTCGCGCGCGAGCAGGATCGCTGCGGCGCGCCCGTTGCCGATGCCCGGTGCGCGCGAGCCCGCGCCCGTCACGATCGCGACCTTATCCCTGAGCCCCATTTCCGGCATGTGCGTCTCCTCCACCCATCGCTTCTACAAGCTCAGACTGCACGGCTAGGGCGCCGCCAACAAGTCGGGGGCGATCGGGGAATTTCGCTTTCCTTCCGCCATCCATCCGGGATATGTAATGGTATAACATAGCAGCGCTTATGAGCGACCAGGTGACGAGGGGTTATATGGATCAGGAGCTTGTGGAGCATCTGAAACGTGGCGAGGCCGCGCCGGACCGGCGTTTGCCGGTCACTGTGCTGTCCGGCTTTCTGGGGGCCGGCAAGACGACGGTGCTCAATCACGTGCTGAACAATCGCCAGGGCCGCAAGGTCGCGGTCATCGTCAACGACATGAGCGAGGTGAACATTGATGCTGATCTCGTACGCGATGGCGGCGCCAACCTCTCACGGACCGACGAGGCGCTCGTCGAGATGTCGAACGGCTGCATCTGCTGCACACTGCGCGACGATCTGCTCAAGGAGGTGCGCCGGCTCGCGGAGGAAGGGCGCTTCGACTACCTGCTGATCGAGTCGACAGGCATCTCCGAGCCGCTGCCAGTCGCGGCAACCTTCGATTTCCGCGACGAGAGCGGCGCGAGTCTCAGTGACGTTGCGCGCCTCGATACGATGGTGACCGTGGTCGATGCGGCCAATCTGCTGAAGGACTATGCCTCGACGGATTTCCTGGCCGATCGCGGCCAGTCGCTCGGCGCGGGTGATGATCGCCCACTGGTCAATTTGCTGGTGGAGCAGATCGAGTTCGCCGATGTCGTCGTGCTTAACAAGCTCGATGTGGCCACGCCGCAGGAGATCGAGGGGGCACGCACGATCATCCGATCGCTCAATGCGAGTGCGCAAATCGTCGAGACGATCGAGGGACGCGCGCCGCTCGAAGAGATCCTGAATACCGGTCGGTTCGAATTCGAGCAGGCCCATCGCCATCCGCTCTGGTTCAAGGAGCTCAACGGCTTCAAGGACCATGTCCCGGAGACGGAGACCTATGGCATCCGCAGCTTCGTCTACCGCGCGCGCGCACCGTTTGAGCCCGCGAAGCTGCACGCCTTCTTCAATCAGACTTGGCCGAACGTGGTGCGCGCGAAAGGCTTCTTCTGGGTGGCGACGCGGCCGGAATGGTGCGGCGAGGTGAGCATGGCCGGTGCCCTTGTGCGCCACAATGCGGCGGGCTTCTGGTGGGCGGCGGTGCCGAAGGCGCGCTGGCCGCAGGACCCGGATCATGTCGCGATGATCCGGCGACGCTGGAGCGAGCCGTTCGGCGACCGCAAGCAGGAGATCGTCTTCATCGGCACGCGCGACATGGATGAGCGCGCCATCAGGGCGGCACTCGATGCCTGTCTGCTGCCACTGCCGCGGTCGGGACGTGTTGATCCCAAGACCTGGCGGAAGCTTCCCGATCCGTTTCCGGCCTGGGGCAGGAGCGACGGAAATGCGTGAGGACGAGGCGGCGGCAATCGCCGAGATTCACGAGCAGGATGTGGCGGAAGCGCGCGCGCTCCTGCAGGAGGCCATTAAGGCAGCCGGCGAGCGGTGGCTGCCGATGAACGCCATCGTCGACGCGATCGTGCGTGAAGTCGTGGTCCTGCAAGGGCGTGCGCCATGCGTGATACGGCCCGCTCCCTTGGGGCGGACAGATACCGCATGGCCTTCACTTGCCTGGCGCGCGGCAAAGCGCTCATAGGCACCGCGACCGCGTCATCGGGTCGGCCGAGGAACTGGAGACGTCCGGGCACGTGCGCGAGCTTTGCGATATCCTCGCAGGCTGTGTGCGTGTCTGCGGCGACTGAACGGCGCGAAGTCGCCGAAATGCCAAAGGATTGAAGCGTGCGCTTTCGGCGCCACGGCGGTGCTCACGCTTTCGCGATCAGGGGACTTCGTGCTTCCATTCCTGGCAAACCCGCCTAAATAGGCGCCATGCCCATCCACAACCGAACGCTTCAGGCGGACGCCCTTCCCGCGCCCGGCCTCAGCCTCTGGCGCATGGAGCTGACCGATACGGTCCGGCTCGCGACGCCTATTGCGCTGACGCAGCTCGGCCAGATCGGCATGATGACGACCGACCTCATGCTGCTTGGGCGGCTCGGCGCCGAGGTCGTGGCCGCGGCGGCACTCGCGCACACGGTGCTGTTTGCCGCCTTCACGCTCGGCATGGGGCTGGTCGCCGCCGTGGCGCCGCTCGCCGCGCAGGCTTTCGGCGCGCGTGATCCGCGTGGCGTCCGGCGGGCGCTGCGCGTCGGTTTGTGGGCCTCGGTGATGGCCGGCGTGCCGCTCACGGGCCTGCAATTCTGGGGCACGGACATTCTCGAGGCACTGGGCCAGACGCCGGAGAATGCCGCGCTCGCGGGCCGCTATCTCATGGGCCTTGGCTGGTGCCTCATTCCGGCGTGGGTCTTCATGGCGATCCGCGGCTTCATGGGCGCGCTCAACCGGCCGGAGCCTGCGTTGTGGATCACGCTGGTGGCGATTCCCGCCAACCTCGTGCTCGCCTGGGCGCTCATCTATGGTGAGCTCGGGCTGCCGCGCCTCGACCTGCTCGGCGCCGGCATGGCGACGACGCTCGTGAATACCGGCATGTGTGCCGTGGCGCTTGTTGTGTGCGTTACGCGGCGGCCCTTCAAGAAGTATCGGGTCCTCGGGCGCTTCTGGCGCTTTGATGCGCCACGTTTCCGCAAGTTGCTCGTGGTCGGCGCGCCGATCTCGGGGGCGTATCTTTTGGAGTTCGGCGTGTTCGCCGCCGCCGCGCTGCTGATGGGCACGATCAGTACGTCGGCGCTCGCCGCGCACCAGATCGCGCTGCAGATCGCGGCCGTGCTCTTCATGGTGCCGTTCGGCATATCGATCGCGGCGACGGTGCGCGTCGGGCATGCCGTTGGCCGGCGCGATCCGGCCGCCTCGCGGCGTGCAGGCTTTGCAGCGCTGGCGCTCGGCGCGATCTTCATGGCCGCGATGACGAGCGTTGTCGCCTTGGCGCGTGATGTGCTTCCCATACTGTTTCTCGGGCGCCCGAGCGCGGAGACGGCGGCGACTTTCGAGCTGACGGCGATGCTGCTGCTGGTTGGCCTGTTCTTCTTCATTGCGGACGGCTTGCAGACCGTCGCGGCCGGAGCGCTCAGAGGTCTCAACGACACGCGTGTGCCGCTGCTGTTCGCGACGCTCAGCTTCTGGGTGATCGGTTTTTCGGGCTGCTGGTGGCTCGGCTTCCGGGTGGACTTCGGCGCCGTCGGCGTATGGATTGGACTGACCATCGGCCTCATTGTCTATGCCGTGCTGCTGGTGTCGCGTTTCCACGTCCTCACCGCGCGAGGCCATATGCCGGAGGTCGGCGAGAGCGTGAGCGCCGCGCCGCACTGAGGGGCGCGGGCTGGCGTCCTTGCTGTTCGCGAACTAACATCCCGCAGCACCATGGGCGGGAGAGCGAAGCAAGGAGGAAGCGCAATGACATACCGCGGCATGACCGTGGAGCTCATAAAGCTCAAGGGTGACAAGGGCGATCCGATTTCGGCCTATGTGGCGCGCCCCTCGGGGCCGGGGCCATTCCCCGGTGTCGTGCTGGTGCACCATCTTCCCGGATGGAGCGAGTTCTACATCGAGATGACGCGCAAGTTCGCCCACTACGGCTACATCGCCATCTGTGCGAACCTCTACGAGCGCAACGGCCAGGGCGATCCCGATGACGTCGCAGCCAAGGTGCGCGCGGAAGGGGGCGTGCCGGACGCGCAGGTGGTCGGCGATACCGAGGCTGCCGTGAAATGGGTGCGCGCGCAGCCCGGCCGCAATGGCAAGGTCGGTGTCTTCGGGTCCTGCTCCGGCGGGCGGCACGCCTACCTTTATGCTTGTCAGCGCAAGGATGTGGATGCCTGCGTCGACCTGTGGGGTGGCCGGGTCGTGATGGCCAAAGAGGAGCTCAACGAAAAGACACCGGTCGCGCCGATCGATCTCACCAAGGATCTGTGCTGCCCGCTGCTCGGCATCTTCGGCAACGAGGACCGCGCGCCGAGCCCAGAGCAGGTGGACCAGCACGAGGCCGCGCTCAAGAAGCACGGCAAGGTCTACGAGTTCTATCGCTACGACGGCGCCGGTCACGGCATCTTCTATTATCACCGGCCGCTCTATCGCGTGGATCAGGCCCTCGATGGCTGGAAGAAGGTCTTCGCGTTCTTCGGCAAGCACCTCGCGAGGTAACGGATCATGTGCACATCGATCGTCGAAATCGTGCCGGCAGAGGGCATGGCCAAGGCCGATGGCGAATGGTTCCCCCTGACGCACGCCGTCGTCGCCTATGACCACGCGCGGCACGCAGTGCTCGCGGACGTCATTACGCTCGATTTCATCAATACCGCCATGCCGCCGGGGGCACGCGCGGCCGTCGAGCTGACGCTCGATGCGGCGAAGGTGCTTCATGCGGCTCTCGGGAAGGCCATCGCAGAAGCCGAAATCGAGGAAGCCGAGAGGGCCCAAAGCATTGCGGCGCAGGCGCGCCGCCGGCGGATGGCGCAGGTCGCCGCTTAGGCGTTCGCGCACGTCCACGCACGGACGTGCGCGGCGATCGCATCAAGCCCGTCGGTCAGGGCTGCAGGCCCCGGCTGAAGAATGATCGGCGACTTGATTTCGTGGAGTGCGTTGTTGCGCACGGCCGGAACGGCATCGAAGCCCGGGCGTGCGGCGACCTCTTCCGGGCGGAACTTCTTCCCGCACCACGATCCAAGGATGATGTCGGGCGCTGCGGCAATCACGGCCTCGGCCGTGACGATGCGATCCTTGGCTGACTTGCGCTCTGCGAGTGTCCCGAAGACATCGATCCCGCCGGCAATTGCGATCAGCTCCGAGACCCAGCCGATGCCGCTGATCATTGGCTCGTTCCATTCCTCGAAGTAGACCCGCGGGTGGCGGGAAAGCTCGGCCGCCTCTCGCGCCACTGATGCGATCCGCGCTTCAAGCCGTGCCGCAAGGTCCTCGCCTTTGGCTGGCACGCCGACCATGGCCGCGAGCAGGCGGATCATGTCGAGAATGCCGCCAACCGTGCGGTGATTGAAGGCATGGACGGCCACGCCCTCGCGGATCAGGCTGGCGACGATGTCCGCTTGGAGATCCGAGAACGTGAGCACCAGATCGGGCTCGAGCGCCAGGATCTTCGGGATATCGGCGCTGATGAACGCGGAGACGCGCGGCTTCTCCCGGCGCACGCGGGCAGGCCGCACGGCATAGCCCGAGACGCCGACAATGCGCGCGTCCTCACCGAGAAGGTAGAGGGTCTCCACGGTCTCCTCGGTCAGGCAGACGATGCGCTCGGGCGGGAAGGGCATGGCTTGAGCTCGTGGCCTACGCGGTGCAGTCGCAGTATGGCGCGAGACTCATACACGAATACGCGGCGCGCAGGCAGGCTTGCCGAAATGGCGTTCATGGCCGATATGGGCGCTATGAAGCCTTCGACGCACCGCTTCTGTGTGGCCCCCATGATGGACTGGACGGACCGGCATTGCCGGTACGTCCACCGTCTGCTGTCGGCGCGCGCGCGGCTTTATACGGAGATGCTGACCGTCCCGGCCGTGCTGCACGGCAAGCGCGCGCAGCTTTTGGGCTTCGATCCGCGCGAGCACCCCGTGGCACTGCAACTCGGCGGCTCGGATCCGGCCGGCCTCGCAGAGGCCGCGCGGATCGGCGAGAGCTGGGGCTACGACGAGATCAACCTGAATGTGGGCTGTCCATCGGAGCGGGTGCAGGTCGGCAGCTTCGGGGCGTGCCTTATGGCCGAGCCGGAGCTGGTGGCGGCGTGCGTCAAGGCGATGCGGGCCGGTGTGCGCGTGCCCGTCACGGTCAAGTGCCGCATCGGGATTGACGATCAGGACAGCGAGGCCGATCTCGACCGCTTCATCGATATGGTGGCCGACGCCGGCTGCGACACATTCATCGTGCACGCGCGCAAGGCATGGCTTAAGGGGCTCTCGCCCAGGGAGAATCGGGAGGTGCCGCCACTCGACTATGAGCGCGTGGCGCGGCTCAAGGCACGCCGGCCGGAGCTGGCCATCGTGCTCAACGGCGGTATCACCTCGATCGATGAAGCGGCGCGGCATCTCCAGACTTTCGACGGCGTCATGCTGGGGCGCGCGGCCTATCAAACACCCTACATCCTCGCGGACGTGGATCGGCGCGTGTTCGGGGACGGGCGTCCGCCGAGGCCGCACGGCGACGTGCTGCGCGAGCTCGTGCCCTACGTCGAGGGGCATGTCGCCCAGGGTGGGCGGCCCTACAACGTCCTCCGCCACATTCTCGGGCTCTATCATGGCCAGCCGCGCGCCCGGGCCTTCCGGCGGCTGCTCTCGGAACAAGGGCCGCGCACCACGGCCGCCGGCGATCTCATCCGCGCCGCCCTCGCTCTGGTCGAAGGGCAGGAAATGCCCGCCGCCGCCGAGTAATGCAGGCCAGAGCTGCCCAACGCTGCGGCAGATCGGCCCTCGCCTCGCACGGTTCCGGCTGCTAGAACCGGTCCAGATTCCAGGGGCCGTAACCAGCGTTGGGCGCCCTGCCGAAGACCTATGGGGATATGATGCTCGCTGACAAGGACCGCATCTTCACCAACCTCTACGGCTTCCACGATTGGCGCCTCGCCGGCGCCCGGGCGCGCGGCGCCTGGGACAACACCAAGGCCCTGATCGAGCTCGGCCATGACGGCATCATCAACGAGGTGAAGGCCTCGGGCCTGCGCGGGCGCGGCGGCGCCGGCTTCCCGACAGGGCTGAAGTGGTCGTTCATGCCGAAGAACGATCCGCGGCCCTCCTATCTCGTCGTGAACGCGGACGAGTCCGAGCCCGGCTCGTGCAAGGACCGCGAGATCATGCGCCATGACCCGCACCTTCTGGTCGAGGGCTGCCTCGTCGCTTCCTTCGCGATGCGTGCGCACGTTTGCTACATCTACGTGCGCGGCGAGTTCATCCGCGAGCGCGAGCGCCTGCAGGCGGCCATTGACGAGGCCTACGCGGCGAAGCTCATCGGCAAGGACAATATCCACGGCTGGGATTTCGACTGCTACGTGCACCATGGTGCCGGCGCCTACATCTGCGGCGAGGAGACAGCGCTGCTCGAAAGCCTCGAAGGCAAGAAGGGCCAGCCCCGCCTCAAGCCGCCATTCCCTGCGAACTCGGGCCTCTACGGCGCGCCGACCACTGTGAACAATGTCGAATCGATCGCGGTCGTGCCGACAATCCTGAGGCGCGGGGCGACGTGGTTCTCCGCGCTCGGTAAGCCGAACAACACCGGCACCAAGCTCTTCCAGATTTCCGGCCACGTCGAGCGGCCGTGCGTCGTCGAGGAGGAGATGGGCATCCCGCTGCGCGAGCTTCTCGAGAAGCATGCCGGCGGCGTGCGTGGGGGCTGGGAGAACCTGCTCGCTGTGATCCCCGGTGGCTCGTCGATGCCGTGCCTGCCGAAGGAAACCTGCGATGATCTGACGATGGATTTCGACTCGCTTTCGAAACTGAAGAGTGGTCTCGGCACGGCGGCCATCATTGTCATGGACAAGTCGACGGACATCATCGCTGCGATCCGCCGCATTGCCTATTTCTACAAGCACGAAAGCTGCGGCCAGTGCACACCCTGCCGCGAGGGTACGGGCTGGATGTGGCGCCTGCTCGAGCGCATGGAGCGTGGCGACGCCGAGATCGAGGAGATTGACCTGCTGTTCGACGTCTCGAAGCAGGTCGAGGGGCACACCATCTGCGCGCTCGGCGATGCCGCCGCCTGGCCCGTGCAGGGTCTGCTGCGCAACTTCCGCCCTGTCATCGAGCAGCGGATCAAGGACCGCAAGCGCGCGCTCGCAGTTGCGGCGGAGTAGAGAGGACGTGCCAAGGTAGTGGCTGCGGTCTCCTGCGCGTCATCGCGAGCGCTCTTTCGCGCTCGCGACCACTCTGCGCGGATCGTGAGATGAGGTGGGTTCGGCGCCCTTACGACCCCTTCCCATTGTTTTCCTCATCGTCCTCGTCCTCGTCCTCGTCTTCCTCCTCGTCGTCATCCTCCTCGTCGTCATCGCTGGCGCCGAGTTCTCTCAGGGCTTCCAGGATCTGTTCCTCGCCCTCCTCCTGAGAGTCCACGAGCCATTCCGAGATGATCGCGTCGCCGCGCATGAAGACGACTTTGAACGGGTGCTCCTCGTCGTCACTCGGCACCACATCTCCCGTGACAAATGCCATGGCCGCTCTCCCTGCTGGTCACAAAACGGAATACGGAGGTGCGCCCGTCGGGGACGCAAGTCAATCCTGCCCCGCGGAGAAACTGTGCGCTTGCTCTAGTGGCCCGTCTCGGCCACGCGCGCGAGTTCCTGCACCAGCCCGCGCACGCCCTTGAGGCGCGTTGCCGGGGCCTCCCAATCGGCCTTGAAGACAAGTTTCTGGTCGGGCATCAGTCGCAGCAGCCCCTTGGATGCTTGGATGAAGGCGACGAGGCCCTGCGCATTGGCGAACTGCCCCTTGCGGAAGCGGATCGAGGCGCCCTTCGGTCCGGCATCGATCTCGGCGATGCCGGCGCGACGGCATAGCGCCTTGATCTCCATGACATTCAGAAGGTGCTCGACCTCGTCGGGGAGGGGGCCGAACCTGTCGACCAATTCCTCGGCAAGGGCGTCGATGTCCTCCCGCGTCTTGAGATTGGCGAGCCGGCGATAGAGACCGAGGCGCACCTGCAGGTCTGCAACATAGGTCTCGGGCAGTAGCATCGGCGTGCCGAGGGTGATCTGCGGGCTCCACTGCTCGTCGATGTCGCCGAGATCGCCGCCGCGGATGGCCTCGATGGCTTCCTCCAGCATCGACTGATACAACTCGAATCCGACCTCGCGGATGTGGCCGGACTGCTCGTCACCGAGCAGGTTGCCGGCGCCGCGGATGTCGAGGTCATGGGAGGCCAGCGAGAAGCCGGCGCCGAGCGTGTCGAGCGAGTGCAGGACCTTGAGCCGCTTCTCTGCGCCTTCGGTGAGCCGCTTGCCGGGCGGTGTCGTGAGGTAGGCATAGGCGCGCGTCTTGGAGCGTCCGACGCGGCCACGAAGCTGATAGAGCTGCGCGAGGCCGAACATGTCGGCGCGGTGCACGATCAGCGTGTTGGCGTTCGGAATGTCGAGCCCGGACTCCACGATCGCTGTAGAGAGCAGGACATCGTACTGCCCATCATAGAAGGCGCTCATGACGTCCTCGAGCTGCGAGGGCGACATCTGGCCATGGGCGCGCACGACACGCAGCTCCGGCACTTCCTCGCTGAGGAACTCGGCGACCTCGTCGAGATCGGCAATGCGCGGCACGACATAGAAGGACTGTCCACCACGGTGGCGCTCGCGGCGGAGGGCCTCGCGCAGGATGACGGGATCGAAGGGCGAGATGTACGTGCGGACCGCGAGCCGGTCGATCGGCGGCGTCGTGATGAGCGAGAGCTCGCGCACGCCTGAGAGCGCGAGCTGCAAGGTGCGCGGGATGGGAGTCGCCGTGAGCGTGAGAACGTGGACGTCTTCTTTGAGCTGCTTCAGGCGCTCCTTGTGGCCGACGCCGAAGTGCTGCTCCTCATCCACGATGAGCAATCCGAGGCGTGCGAACTGGATGGATTTGCCGAGCAGAGCGTGCGTCCCGACGACGATGTCGATTGTGCCGTCCTTGAGGCCGGCCTTGACTTCGGCAAGCTCCTTGGCGCCGACGAGCCGCGAGGCGCGGGCGATGCGGATGGGCAGACCTTTGAAGCGCTCTACAAAGGTCGTGTAGTGCTGGCGCGCGAGCAGGGTCGTTGGCACGATCACCGCGACCTGGAGACCGGCCATGGCCGTGATGAAGGCGGCGCGCAGGCCGACCTCGGTCTTGCCGAAGCCGACATCGCCGCAGACAAGCCGGTCCATCGGGCGGCCCGACGCCAGATCGGCCAGCACGGCGTCGATGCTCTGGGCCTGATCCTCGGTTTCCTGATGGGGGAAGCGCGCAACGAACTCGGCATAGGCGCCCTCAGGTGCCTCCAGCACCGGGGCGGCCTTGAGCTGGCGGAGCGCCGCGACTTTGATGAGCTCGCCGGCGATCTCGCGCAGGCGCTGGCGCAGCTTCGCTTTGCGCGTCTGCCAGCCGACCCCGCCGAGACGATCGAGTTGCGCGCTCGTTTCGTCCGAGCCATAGCGCGAGAGCAGCTCGATGTTCTGGACTGGAAGGTATAGCTTGTCGCCGCCAGCATAGTCGATCTCGAGGCAGTCATAGGGCGCGCCGAGGGCGGTGATCGTCTTGAGGCCCATGAAACGGCCGATGCCATGATCGGAATGCACGACGAGATCGCCGACCGTGAGGCTCGTCGCCTCGGTGATCACATCGGCAGCGCGGCGCGAGCGCTTCTTTGGCCGCACCAGGCGATCACCGAGAATGTCCTGCTCGGCAATGACGGCGAGATCGGCTGTCTCGAAGCCGCGCTCGAGGCCGAGCGTCGCCAGCAGCGGCACTGTCTGCGGCAGCACGAGACCCTCGGCGAGGTTGGCAATGCGCGTGGGCTTCACAAGGCCGCGCTCCGAGAGCAGGTTCGCCAGCCGCTCGCCCGCGCCTGCCGTCCAGGCCGCGAGCACGACGCGCTTGCCTGATGCCTGCAGTGCCTTTGCGTGCGCGACTACGGCATCGAAGACGTTGAGGTGTTCGCTGTTGCGCTCGGCGGCGAACGTGCGCCCCGGCCGCCCCCCGAAGTCGCGCTGACGCGCGCCCTCGGCGGGGCTCGAACCGAAGGCCGAAAAGCGCAGCAGAAAGCGCCGCGAGATGACCGTGCGCCATTCGGCATCGCTCATATACGTGCGCTCGGGCGGGAGCGGCTTGTAGGGCGCGGCACCGAAGGCTTGTGTTTCAAGGCCGTTCACGCGCGCCTCATAATGGTCGCGGATCTGCTCGAGGCGGTCGGCTATGGCCTCGTCGATCATGGGATCGAAGCTCAAAAGCGCGTCCGGCGCATAGTCGAAAAGGGTCTCCATATGATCGTGGAAGAGGGCGAGCCAGTGCTCCATGCCGGGATAGCGCTGGCCGGCGCTGATGGCTTCATAGAGCGGGTCGTCTCCCTTCACCGCACCAAAGGCTGCGACATAGCCCTGGCGGAAACGGCTCTCGGCCTCAGGGCCGTAAGCGAGCTCGCTCACCGGCATGAGAATGAGCCTCTGGACAATCTTCCCGGTGCGCTGGGTTTCGGGATCGAAGGCCTTGATGCTCTCGATGGTGTCGCCGAAGAAGTCGAGGCGCACAGGCGTCGGCCGGCCCGGCGGGAAGAGATCCACCAGGCTGCCGCGCACCGCGAACTCACCGGGCTCCATGACCGTCCCCGTGCGCACGTAGCCGGCGCGCGTCAGGCGCTCGATGAGGCGCGTGCGGTCCACGCGCTGGCCAGGCGCCATCGGACGCAGCGCGCGCCGCAGGAAATCGCGCGGCGGCACGCGCTGGAGAATGGCATTGGCGGTGGTGAGGACAATAGTCGGCGCCTTGGCGCTGCCGGCAGCGAGACGCGCGAGGCCGGCCATGCGGCGCGCGACGATCTCGGGTTCGGGGCCGACGCGGTCGTAGGGAACCGTGTCCCACGCGGGGATCGGAATGATCCGCGTCTTGGGGGCAAAGAACGCGAGGCCGGCTTCGAGCTGTTCGAGGCGGCGGTCGTCGGAAGCAACATGGAGCAAGGTCTGCGGCGCGCCATGAGCCGCGCTTGCTTCGTCGGCAAGACGCGCCAGCACAGCCGCGTCATAGCCTTCGGGCGCACCGAGGATGATTTCCTCGCCGGGCAGGATGGTAGGTGCGGGCGCCGGTTCTTTGGCGGTTTGGGTCTGAGCCATTGCTGATGCTTAATGTGGGCCCGCGCCAATACCGTGAAAGGCCTGGATGTCGCGCAGCAGGTCGGCGAGCGTGCTGGCCTCGAAGGGACGGCCATGCATCAGCCAGCCTTGCAGCTCGGGATCGGGCAAAGCGAGGAGTTCCTCGAAGGCCGTAAGGTCAGCTGGAGCCATGCCGGCGAGCCGGGCCTCGGCATAACGGCCGAGCATAAAGTCCATTTCCTTGGTCCCGCGATGCTGGGCGCGGTAGAGCGCGCGGCGGCGGCGCGTGTCGTCGCTGGTCATTGAGTTGTGCTCCTCGGCCGGGCTCGCCGGGTCAATCTTCCGGCGTCGCGTGCCAGGCGGTCCTACTTGCGGAATCAAACGTCGCCCGCGCGCCCGAAAGCGGCAGGTTCCGGGGATTACCTCGACGATCGGCGGCCCGCGCCCACCGTGCCGTCTCGGGGTGTGATATAGCGATTTGCGCGCCCCCCTCCAAGAGGCCTCGATCGACAGCCCACGAGACAGAATGCGGCCAGATCAGCTCGCCCCCTTGTTCGGCTCGGCCCGCGGCCTGACCGGCGTCGGTCCGCGCCTCGAGGCGCTGCTGAAAAAGGCCGTCCGGTTGCCGCCAGGGGTTGTGGCGCCGCGGGTCGTGGACCTGCTTTGGCATTTGCCGACCGGGGTCATCGACCGGCGCGCGACGCCGACCATTGCGGCGGCCGTGCCGGGCACGATCGCGACGCTCGAAGTGCGCGTCCTGAAACATCGTCCAGGCCCGCGCGGCACGACCAAGGCGCCCTACAAGGTACTCTGCGAGGACGATACCGGACAGATCGATCTCGTATTCTTCCATGCGGACCGCGTCTTCATCGAGCGTCAGCTTCCTGTCGGGGCGAAGCGCTTCATCTCCGGGCGCATCGAGCACTACCACGATCGCGTGCAGATGACGCATCCCGACTACGTCGTCGCGCCGGAAGCGCGCGACGACCTGCCATTGCTAGAGCCCGTCTATCCGCTGACCGCCGGGCTCTCTGGCAAGGTGCTCGGGAAGGCGCTCCGGCAGGCGATGGAGCGGCTGCCCGAGCTGCCGGAATGGCAGGAGGGTGAATGGCTCGCCAGAAAGCAATGGCCCTCGCTGCGCGAGGCGCTGATGCGCCTGCATCGGCCGGCGGACGCCGGTGACGTCTCGCCCGGGGGCGCGCCATGGCAGCGGCTCGCGTATGACGAGCTCCTCGCCGGGCAGATCGCGCTCGGGCTCGTGCGGCAGAGTCTGAAGTCACGCCCCGGGCGGCAGATCATCGGCGATGGTGCGATCTGCGCGCGTATTGCGGCGGCACTGCCCTTTGCCCTGACGGTTTCGCAGCAGAAGGCCATCGCGGACATTGCGAGGGACATGTCGGCACCGCACCGGATGCTGCGGCTCCTGCAGGGCGATGTTGGCTCGGGCAAGACGGTCGTTGCGCTGATGGCCATGGCGATCGCAGTCGAGGCGGGAGCGCAGGCGGCGCTGATGGCGCCAACAGAGGTCCTCGCGCGCCAGCATTTGGAGACCATCGAGCCGCTGGCGGCGGCCTCGGGCTTGCGCGTCGCTCTGCTCACAGGGCGCGAGAAGGGCCGGCCGCGGCGCGAGCTGCTGGAGCGGCTTGCGGCTGGCGAGATCGATATTCTGATCGGGACGCACGCGCTGTTCCAGGACGATGTGACCTTTCACGACCTCGCCTTTGCCGTGATCGACGAGCAGCATCGCTTCGGCGTGCATCAGCGGCTCGCCCTGCAGGCCAAGGGGCGCGATGGCGGCACGGACGTGCTCGTGATGACGGCGACCCCCATCCCTCGAACGCTGCTCATGACCCACTACGGTGATCTTGACGTCTCGCGCCTGACCGAGAAGCCCGCAGGCCGCAAGCCTGTCGACACGCGGCTCGCCAACGTGGAGCGCATCGAGGAGATCGTCGACGGCCTGAAGCGCGCCGTGAAGGAGGGCGCGCAGATCTACTGGGTGTGCCCGCTGATCGAGAGCTCGGAGACATCGGAGCTTGCGGCGGCGGAGGCCCGCGCCGCACATCTCGCGCAGGCACTGGGGGCGGGCAAGGTCGGGCTCCTGCACGGCGCCATGTCCAGTGCCGCAAAAGACGAGACCATGGCCGCGTTCTCTGAGGGGCGGCTTTCGGTGCTCGTCGCGACAACAGTGATCGAGGTCGGCGTGAATGTACCGAACGCCTCGATCATGGTCATTGAGCACGCCGAGCGTTTCGGTCTTGCCCAGCTCCATCAGTTACGCGGACGCGTTGGGCGCGGCGGGCGCCAGTCCTTCTGCATCCTGCTCTACAAGGGGCCACTTGGCGAGACGGCGCAGGCGCGGCTCGAGATGATGCGCGCGACGGAGGATGGCTTTCTCATCGCCGAGAAGGATCTGGAATTGCGCGGCGGTGGCGAGGTGCTGGGGGCGCGCCAGAGCGGGGCGCCGGAGTTCCGTGTCGCCGAGGTGCCAGGTTTTCCGGACTTGCTGGCGGCGGCACGCGATGACGCGACGCTGCTGTTGCAGCGGGACCCCAAGCTGACGAGCGCGCGGGGTGCGGCCATCAGGGTGCTCTTGTATCTCTTCGAGTGCGACGAGGCTGTGCGCCTCTTTCACGCCGCGTGAGGCTCAATCTTTGCGGATGAGGCGCGCAGCATAGAAGCCGTCCATCCCCGACTTGAATGGGGCTTCGAGCGGCATATGGCAGGGCAGCGTGCGCAGCTCGCCTGCAGGCGTGACCCATTCGGCAATACCGCCGACGTCCGCCGCCGAGATCGCCACGCGCGCGAACTCAGGGCGCTCTGCTAGAAACCTTTCGATCTGCTGCTCGCCTTCCTCGGGCTCCAGCGAGCAGGTGCAATAGACGAGCGTGCCGCCGGGCGCGACCATGCGGGCCGCCGCCGCGAGAAAGCGCGCCTGCAACTTGCCGAGCCGCTCGATGTCTGCCTCGGTCTTGAGGTGCAACAGGTCGGGATGGCGACGGATCGTGCCGGTGGCCGAGCAGGGGGCGTCGAGCAATACGGCGTCGAAGGGCTCGGTGGGCTGCCAGTCGAGGATGTCCGCCTGGATGGTTGCAACCCGATCCGCGAGCGCGAGGCGCTGCATGTTGGCGTCCAGCCGCTTGAGCCGGACGGCCGAATGATCGACGGCCATCACATGCGCGCCGAGGCTCGCGAGCTGGGCCGTCTTTCCGCCTGGCGCCGCGCAGAGATCAGCAACCCGCTTGCCGGCGACGCCGCCGAGCAGGCGGGCGGGCAGGCTGGCGGCAGCGTCCTGCACCCACCACGCGCCGTCGGCAAAGCCGGGCAGTTCCTCGATGGCGCCATGTTCGTCCAGGCGGATGGTTCCGGTCGGGAGCAGCAGGCCCTTGAGGCGTCCGGCCCAAGCGGCAGCTTCGCCCGGCACCTTGACGGTGAGATCGAGCGCCGCTTCTACGAGGCTCGCTGCCGCAATTCGGCGGGCGGTCTCAGGCCCAAAGGTGCGCGACCATCGCGCGAGCAGCCACGGGGGCACGTCAATGGTGACGGGATCGAGGGTTGACAGGATCGCTGGCCCTTGTACCGCGACCTTGCGCAGGACGGCATTGGTCAGCTTGTGAAAGCGCTCGGCCTTCGGATCGCGCTGGGCCTGATCAACGGCCAGATAGATGGCGGCGTGTCCGGGCGTGCCGAGAATGAGGAGCTGCGCGGCGCCACTGAGCAGGATCAGCTCGGCCCGGCGCGCCTCACGCGGCAGCGGCCGCTCCAGGAAGCGCCCGATCACGGCCGCGAGCCGTCCGTGATGGCGGAGGACGGTGGCCGCGAGAAGGCGGGCGAAAGCGCGGTCGCGCGCCGGCAGCTCCCGCTGGCGGGCGCCGGACTGCGTCGCGCTCAGGGCGTCGTCAAGTGTCTTGCCGCGTCCGAGCACGCCCTCGAGGATATCGACGGCCATGACACGGGCGTCGAGCCCGGCCGCGGATGGCGGGGCGGCCGTCCTGGCCTTTTTCTTGTCGCCGGGGCCACGCGAGGCCGGTTGATCGGGCCGAATGGCCGTCTGCGCATCGGGGCGGCGATAGCGGCGCTTGGGCGGCGCCTTCCTGCGGTCTCGCTCCACGCCTCAGCCCCTTCGCCTCAGCCCCAGGGGCCGCGGCCGCCGAAGGAGGCGCCACCAGTCCACGGGCCAGCGGCGGTTCGCTCGGCGGGCGAGGGGCCGCTGCGATAGCTCGTGATGCCCATCTCGCGGGCGAGGGCCTCGAGCTGGGCAATGCGGTTCTCGGTATTGGGATGGGTCGAGAAGAAATTGTCGATGCCGTGCCCGGAGAGCGGGTTGATGATGAAGATGTGCGCGGTCGCAGGCGCGGCCTCGGCCGAGGGGTTCTCAATGCGCTGGGCAGCGCCAGCGATCTTCTGCAGGGCCGAGGACAGCCAGAGCGGGTTGCCGCAGATCAGGCCGCCGAGGCGATCGGCCTGGTACTCGCGCGAACGGCTGATCGCCATCTGCACGAGCATGGCGGCCAAAGGCGCCAGGATGATCGCCGCGAGCATGGCCAGAATACCGGCGCCGCCGCTGTTGCGGTTGCCACCGAAGAGGCTGTGGAACTGCAGCCATTGCGCGAGCATCGAGATGGCGCCGCCGATGGTCGCCGCGATCGTCATGATCAGCGTGTCCCGGTTCTTTATGTGCGCCAGCTCGTGCGCCATCACGCCCGCCACTTCCTCACGGCTCAGCGTCTCGAGCAGGCCGGTGGTGGCGGCGACGGCGGCATTCTGGGGATTGCGGCCGGTGGCGAAGGCGTTCGGCTGCGGGTTATGCAACACGTAGACGCGCGGCATGGGAAGATCCGCGCGGGCAGCCAGCTCACGCACGAGGTTGTAGTATTCGGGCGCCGAACGCGCGTCGACCTCCTCAGCGTCATGCATCCGGAGCACCATCTTGTCCGACTGCCAGAGGCTGAAGGCGTTCATTGCGAGCGCGATCAGGAAGGCGATCACCATGCCAGCCTGACCGCCGGCAAGCCCACCGATGGCCACGAAAATCGCGGTAAGCAGGGCCAGCAGCATCGCGGTCTTGGCGTAGTTGAACATCATCGGGCACTCCTTGAATTCCGACGGCCCAACCTCAAATCGGGGTGGCGGAACATGCGGTTGATATATGGTATGTTCGCGCCGAAATGCCAGATGGATCCGACGTTCAGGAGGGGCCGTGACCACTGAGAATAACCAAGCCGCGACCGGCGAGGCCCCCGACGCCCCCAAGAGGCCCTTGAGCCCCGAGGCCCAGCGCGCGCTGGCCGAGGCCGAGGCGCGCCGCCGGCAGCGTGATGCCGAGGCACGCGAGCGGCCTGCGGAAAAGGGCGGTCAGCCCGGCCCGGACCCGGTCCGTTACGGTGACTGGGAAAAGGGCGGCATCATCTCCGATTTCTGACGGCGTGCGCCCGGCTGTCAGGGCGCACGGCCCGCATCAGAACGATGAGGACCGTCTATCGGAGCCACCAGCGGACCCGGTTTCCGAGGCGTCACTTACGCGGGGTCACCGAGGAGCAGGCGCAAGCGGACGGCGGCGAGGTATTCGGCTTTCCGGCTCTCCTGGCGACGCGCGGCCTCGGCATCCACGCCCCATTGCGCCATCTGACAGTCCTCATCGATGTGCGCGGCCTTCCAGGCCTCCTCGGCTGTGAGGCGGCCGGAAAGCGCTGCCAGCATGAGGATGACCGAGCCCAGCAGTGTCGTCATCACGTGCGCCGAGGCGAGGCGGAAGGAATGGAGGGGCGCCACCGCGGCCTCGATCGCGGCGCGGGATGCGGCCGTCTGTTCGACGGGCATGAGGCCGCTACAGACGGCGAAATCGGCGCCGAGCGCGTCGCGCGCCCAGTTCAGCACCGGATCCCAGGCCATCGCCTGTGCCTGCACAAGACCCGCCGGCCCAGGGGCGCGATAGCAAAGAAGATCACTCCCGGCATACTTGACGATGTCCGCGCGGACCGCCGCTTCGCGCCCCTCGACCTGATCTCGGACGCTGTTGGCGAGACGGGTGAGCGGCATGCTCAAGGGGTCGATGTGCTCGGCCTGACCAGCCCATTCTGCGGCAATGGCCTCGGCCAGGGGCGCCGTTGGCAGGATGAGGACGAGCTTGTTCGGGGTCCTGAGGGGGCGGCCGTCCAATTGCACGGCGTGGCCGCTGCCACGCGCGGCAACCGTCACCTCGCGGTAGAAGCGCTTGGGCAAGTGCCGCGTCAGCCCGGCCCGCGCCAGCGCGATGGGGTCGGCCTTGCGGGGCGCATCATTGCTCATGCTGCGGCCTCGCATTGGGCAGCAAATTGCCGCTCGATGGCGTCGAGCAACCGAGCGCCCGCGGTGACGATTGCGTGCGCGCCGGCGCGCTCGAGGCGCGCTGCCTCATGGTAGCCCCAGCCGACCCCGATCGCCCCGACCCCCGCGTTCCTGGCCATCTCCATGTCGTAGGTCGTATCGCCGACCATGAGCGTCTCATGCGCCGCTGCGCCGGTCTCGGCCATTGCTTGGAGGATCATCGAAGGGTCGGGCTTGGACGGGTGGTCATCGGCCGTCTGGATGGTCACAAAATGCCCCTCCCAGCCCTCCTGGGCAAGCAGCCGGGCGACGCCGCGCTTGGACTTGCCCGTGGCAATCCCAAGGAGCGTGTCCGGGCGCGACGCGAGTGCCGCCACGGCAGCGGAAATGCCGTCGTACAAGGGTTCCCGGTGGTCGGGGCGCGCCCGAACGCCGACGAAGCCATTCTTGTACGCATCGATGAGCTCGCGGCGCACGGCCTCGCTCTCGCCGGGTGCGAGGACGGCCAGAGCCTCAGGGAGCGACAAGCCGACCACGCCGAGCACGTCGGCGCGCGCCGGTGCCGGCAGCCCAAGAGTGCCGAAAGCCTGGGACATGCTTCCAAAAATGGCGTGCTGACTGTCGATCAGCGTGCCGTCGCAGTCGAAAATGACGAGCCTCATGGGGCGTGTGTATAACAAGCTTCGGCGGCGCGCGCGAACGGAACGCAGGGCGCGGGTCGGGGTCCGGGGAGCGACGAGGGAGGCGGCATGAACCTGTCCTACACATTACAGCGCATGGCCGAGTGCCAGCCGCAGCGGCCGGCGGTGACCGAGGAAGGCCGGACGCTTTCCTATGCCGCCTTGGAGGATCAGACAGCGCGCATTGCTGGGGCCCTCCGCAGCCACCATGGCCTCACTTCCGGTGACCGGGTCGGCATCTGGATGGAAAACTGCCTTGAGTACCTCCCGATCATGTTCGGCGCCTGGCGGGCTGGGCTGGCGGTCGTGCCGATCAATGCCAAGCTCCATGCCAAGGAACTGCAATGGATCCTCGACAACTCGGGTGCGAAACTGTGCCTCGTGACGCCCGACAAGGCTGCGCATCTCGCGGAGCTGCCGAGCGGGGCGCGCCTGCCGACGATCATCGAGACAGGCTCCCGGGATCATGCCGCATTGCTTGCCGGGGAGGCCATTCGCGACGCGCCGGTGACCATCGAGGATGAGGCCTGGCTCTTCTATACGAGCGGCACGACGGGACGGCCCAAGGGCGCAATCCTGACGCATCGCAACCTGCTGTTTGCCGCCCACGCCTACACCGCCGACATCGACTACATCGATCACCGCGACACGTGCTTTCATGCCGCACCGCTCTCGCACGGCTCCGGTTGCTGGGCAGTCGCCTTCACGGCGCGCGGCGGGCACAATGTCATCGTTCCGGGTTCCTTCGAGCCGGAACGCATCCTCAAGGCGGTGCCGAAGTACCCCAACGTCGCCATGTTCGCGGCGCCGACCATGGTCACGCGCCTCATGACCCATCCCTTGGCCGGCTCGGCGGACACCCGCAACCTCAAGACGATCAGCTACGGCGGCGCGCCCATGTACGTCGCCGACATCAAGCGTGCCATGGCTGTCTTCGGGCCGAAGTTCTACCAGCTCTTCGGGCAGGGCGAGGCGCCGATGACCATCTCGGGCCTGCCGAAGTGGATGCACGCCGAGAGCGGTCATCCACGATACGACGAGCGGCTCGGCTCGACGGGTATTGCGCGCACGGGCTGCGCGATCAAGGTCGTCGATGAGGCCGGCAGAGAGCTGCCGCGCGGCGAGATCGGCGAGATCGTCACGCGCAGCGACTGCGTGATGAAGGGCTACTGGGCCAATCCGGAAGCCAATGCGAAGGCGCTGCGCGATGGCTGGCTGTGGACCGGCGACCTCGGCACCATGGATGCGGAGGGCTTCCTCACGATCAAGGACCGCTCAAAGGACATGATCATCTCGGGCGGCTCGAACATCTACCCGCGCGAGATCGAAGAGGTTCTGCTGACGCATCCGGCGGTGCTCGAGGCCGCCGTGGTCTCGCGGCCGCACGCCGATTGGGGCGAGGAGGTGATCGCCTATGTCGTGCTTCGCCCCGGAGCACAGGCCGAGGCCGCGGACCTTGATCGGCTCTGTCTCGACAATATCGCCCGGTACAAGCGCCCGCGGGGTTACCGCTTCGTCGCGGCCCTGCCGAAGAACAACTATGGCAAGATCCTCAAGACCGAGCTGCGCGCGCAACTCATCGAGGAGAGCCGCGATTAGGCGCCCGCATTCATGCTGATCGAGCGTTTTGCTGCCTGGGTGCGCGGGCGCACGGGCTGGCAGCAACCCGCGCTGGCCTCGGTCGGTGGCGTGGTCTCGGTGCTCGCCATGGCGCCGTTCCATGCTTGGCCGGTGCTTGGTCTGACGTTGCCCGCGCTGATCTGGCAGATCGACGGGGCGCTGGCGCGCGAGCCGGGCGCGCCATGGCGACGCAAGCCCGCTGCGCGCGCGGCACTCGTCGGCTGGTGGTTCGGCTTTGGCTACTTCTTTGCCGGGCTTTTCTGGATCGGCGAAGCCTTCCTCGTTGAGGCGGAAAAGTTCGCGGCGCTCATTCCGCTCGCGGTGACGTCGATGCCGGCCGGTCTTGCGCTATTCTGGGCAGGCGCTGCCGCCATTGCCTCCCTCGCGTGGCGGCCAGGGCTCCAGCGCGTCGTCGCGCTGGCGCTGGCGCTCGGCGCTGCCGAATGGCTGCGCGGGCATGTCTTCACAGGCTTTCCTTGGAACGTGATCGGCTACGCCCTCACCTATCCCGAGAGCCTCATGCAGGCGGCCGGCCTGATCGGCATCTATGGGCTCAGTGTCGTCGCAGTGCTCGCGTTGGCGGCGCCGCTGGTGGCGTTGGCGGATGGTGCGCCAGCCCGTGGCGCGGCGCTGGCGCTCGGCTTGGTTGGCGGGCTTGTCGCTTATGGGCATTGGTGGCTCGCCGGGCCCGCGCCGGCTGCAGCGGATGGCCCGCGCGTCCGCTTGATCCAGCCAAGCGTGCCGCAGCGGGAGAAGTGGCGGCCTGAGCACCAGCGCCGCATCTTTGAGCTGCACCTCGCGCTCACGACGCGCAATGCTGCCGGGGAGGAGGACGGGGCCGCCGGCATCGATCTTGTGATTTGGCCGGAGGCGGCCATGCCGTTTCTGCCTCTCGATGCGCCCGAGGCCATCGAGCGCATTGGCAAGATCCTGCCGGCCGGCACGCACCTCATCGCCGGAGGCTTGCGCGCCGAACCGCCCGATTCGAGACGGCCTGAGGCCCATCGGCGCGTCTATAACAGCCTGATCGCCTTCGGTCGTGAAGGCCGCGCGGTGGCGATCTACGACAAGATCCACCTCGTTCCCTTTGGCGAGTACTTGCCGCTCAATGCCGTGCTCGACGCCATTGGCCTCGAGCCACTGACCCGACGGCGCGGTGGCTTCACGCCAGGTCCCAACCCGCGCCCGCTGATGACGCTGCCGCGGATAGGCGCTTTCGCGCCGCTCATCTGCTATGAGGCCATTTTTCCCCGCGCCATTGTCCAGGGTGGTGAGCGCCCGTCGTTTCTCGTGAACGTCACCAATGACGGGTGGTTCGGGAACACGACGGGGCCGCGCCAGCATCTCCATCAGGCGCGGGTGCGCGCCGTCGAGGAAGGGCTGCCGCTGGTGCGCGTGGCCAACAATGGGATCACAGCGGTCATCGACGGGCGCGGCCATATCCGCCACCGCCTCGACCTCGATGTCGTCGGCGTGATCGACGCGGCGGTGCCCCCGCCCATGCCCCCGACACTTTACAGCCGCTTCGGCGATCTCTGGTTCGCGCTGATGCTTCTGGTCGGCGTGGCCACCGTTTTTGCCGGGCGGCCATTCCGGGCGCGCACAGGCAGTATTTCGTGATCCATTGAAGACAGCTACATTCCCGCGCGTGCGATACGGGCCATGCAGTCATTGCCCGCATTGACGGCAGCAGGGCGGCGGCCCCCACATCCCGCCGATCGAAGGCAGGGGTGGCGCACGATCCCCGCGAGGGTAGGAAACTCTGGATTGGTGCTCGGTCGTGGGATACGCAGAATGCAAGCGGCATTGGCGGCGGCATGTGCCGGCGCGGTGCTGCTGCTGCTCCTGCCATCCATGGCCGCCGGGGAGCAAGGCTGCACGCGGGAGGCCTTCGAGGCGGTCGTTGGCCAGTCTGCAGCCGCATTGCGTGAGCTGACGGCCAAGAACCGGCCGCTTTTCCAGGCCCGGCTCCGCGCGCTGAAGGACAAGCGCGGCTGGGCCCACGACCAGTTCCTCAAGGAAGCCGCGCCGATCGTGCAGGATGAACGCACGGAGGCCTACGACAAGACCTCGAGCGAGCTGCTCGCCGACATCGAGCGCATGGGCGCCGAAGGTTCGGCCGCGGCGAAGCCGGACTGCGCGGCGCTCGCGCGGCTGCGTGACCGCATGGAGGCCCTCGTCGAGACCCAGCGTCAGAAATGGGCCTACCTCATCGAGAAGGTCGAGCGAGAGCTCGCCCGATGAGCGATCCCGCGGCGGCGGTGGCGCGGCATCAGGGAGGCGGCAGCGCAGATGGCTGGCCGGCATGGCGGCGGGTGGCGCTCGGTGGCGGCGGCGGCATGTTCGTCGGCATGGGGCTCGGGCGCTTTTCCTACACCGCGATGGTGCCGGCTCTCATTGCATCGGGCGAGCTGACCGCGCTCGAGGCCGGACGCATCGGCGCGCTCAATATCGCCGGCTTCGCGCTTGGTGCGCTCCTCTCGGTGCCAGTGAGCGCGCGCTGGGGTGCCTATCGTGTGCTCGCGCTCGCCGCGGCTCTTTCGGTGATCGCGCTTGCGGCCTCGGCCGTCCCGCTCGGCTTTGCCTGGCTTGCCCTCTGGCGCACGCTCCTCGGGGTCGCGGCGGGCATCATCATGGTCATGAGCCTGGCGCTGATTGCGGCGACGGCACCTGCGACCCGCCGTCCCGTCGCGGGAGGCTTCGTCTTTGCCGGCGTGGGCCTCGCGATCTTCGTGACGGGGATCCTCGTGCCGCGCCTGCTCATGCACAGCTTGCCGGTGGCGTGGCTCGGGCTCGCTGCTTGTGGCCTCGCCGCAATCGTGTTGGCGATCTGGGGCTGGCACGCTGCCCCCGGTGCCGTCGCGCGCCCGCCCGCGGCCCGTGCAGCCCCCGCGGCCAATCCATGGTCCTGGCCTCTGCATCTCCTGCTGGCGGGCCACTTCTTCTTCTCGATGGCCATCGTGCCGCACACTCTCTACTGGGTTGACTATATCGCGCGCGGGCTCGGGCTCGGCATGGCCGCGGGCGGTTTTCATTGGAGCGTGGTCGGGATGGCTTCCGTCGCAGGCCCGTGGTCGATGGCGGCGCTGGGGCTGCGCCTCGGCACGGCCTGGGCGCTGCCCATCTCGTTCATCACGCTCGGGCTCGGCATCGCAGCGCCACTCATCAGCGACGCGGGCGGCGTATTACTTCTCTCGTCGGTGCTTTTCGGTGCGCAGCCGGGCCTTTCTGCGCTCATGGCGGCGCGCGTGCGCGATCTCGCTGAAGCCGAGCATATGCCGCGGCTCATGCGCGCCATGATCCTCGCCAGTGCGGCGGGCGCAGTCCTCGCCGGCGCCGCGCTGCCGCAGATCTACGAGCTCACGCTGAGCCACGTGCTGGTCTTCGCCCTGGGCGGTGCTGCGATGATCATCGGCGGGCTGCTCGTGGCGCCGTGGAGCGGTGCGCGACGCTGAGCCGTGTCGCATCGATGGTGCGATCGCCTAATTTGCCTGAGCCGTGCGGGTGGGCTGAGGCGCAGCCGCCGCAGCCGCCTTCTGCGCGTCCTTGGCGGGGCCTTCTTGTGGGGAGGAACTCGGTCGTGGCGGTGCGCGATCGGCGGGTTTGCTCGCAGCCTTGCCGTTGCGCGCGCTGATCCTGCTGACGAGTGCGAGATTCTGCGCAACCCGGCGATCGGCAGCCTTGGGCTTGCTGCCGGCCGCCCGACGGAGCATCTCTTCAGCCTCCGCGCGGCGGCCCTCGAGCGCCAGCGACAGCGCGAGATTGTTGAGGACGACCGGATTGTCCGGCGCCAGTTTCAATGCCTCGGCGAACTGGCGCTGGGCGCCCTTCTGATCGCCGCCGGCGGCGAGCGCTGCCCCAAGCGCGGAGTGGGTCTGCCAGTCGCGGCTGCCGTTTGCGACGGCTTTCCGCAGGTGATCGCGGGCGCGGGCCAGCGCACCGAGCTCAAGCGCCAGGAGACCGCGGTCGCGCAGAATGCGGGCGTCGTTCGGGGCCACAGGCGCAGAGGTATCGAGAAGGGCCAGGGCACCAGCCTTGTCGCCCTGCTGCCGCATGATCCGCGCTGCTGCCAGGACAGAGTCGACATCGCGGGGGTTCGTGCGGGCCGCAGCCAGCGTCGCCGCCTCGCCGAGGCGCGCACGCGCAGCCTTCGCGTCCCCGGGACCGGCCTCCCGTGGTTGCGGCTCGGCCCTCGGCGTGACGTTCAAGGCCGACGACGAGGCGCCGAGACCCGGCAACTGCAGGAGGTCCGTGGTGCCGCATCCGGCGAGCGTCAGCACCACGGCAACGCAAGTGCCTGCCCGAAGCACGCGACGCAACGCAACTCGACGATCGACCTGGCCGAGACCCATGACTGCTCTCCCTGACGCTGCGCATCCTGCCGGACGCCGCGCACACCCTCACGCGATGGGGCTCAGCGTTAGGTGATTCGCTCTCTGACAAGGCGCGACGCGCAAGCTCCGTCCCCGCAATCCCCAGCGTCACCCTCCGGGACGTGGGCGCGCCGCAACGTGCCGGTTGTCGCCGCATACCCGCTTCGATACTGAATAGGCTGAGTTTTGGAGGTCCAACCGATGGCCGACGACCAGTACCCACGCTTCGACACGCTCTCCCTGCATGCGGGGCAGCAACCCGATCCCGCGACGGGCGCCCGCGCCGTGCCGATCTATCAGACGACGTCATACGTCTTTCGCGACGCCGACCACGCCGCGGAGCTCTTCAACCTGGAGCGTGCCGGTCACATCTATTCGCGGATTTCCAATCCTACGGTCGCCGTGCTCGAAGAACGGATCTCGGCGCTCGAGGGCGGCGTCGGTGCGGTGGCCACGGCGAGCGGGCAGGCCGCGCTTCACCTCGGCATCGTCACGCTCATGGGCCAGGGCGGGCACATCGTTGCCTCGAACCGCATCTACGGCGGCTCGCACAACATGTTCGTCCACACATTGCCGCGGTTCGGCATCACGACGACGCAGGTCGACCCGCGCAATCCGGCAGCCTTTGCCGCGGCGATCCGACCGGAAACACGCCTCCTGTTCGCCGAGACGCTCGGCAATCCCGGTCTTGAGGTGCTGGACATCGCGGCCGTCGCTGCCGTGGCGCATGACCACGGTCTGCCTCTGATGATCGACGCGACCTTTTCGACGCCCTACCTCTGCCGGCCACTTGACCATGGCGCTGATATCGTCATGCACTCCGCGACCAAGTTTCTCGGCGGACACGGCGTGGCGATCGGCGGACTGCTCGTCGACGGTGGCCGCTTCGACTGGGCGAAGTCCGGCAAGTTTCCGACACTCACCGAGCCCTATGCCGGCTACCACGACCTTGTCTTTGCCGAGGCGTTCGGGCCCGCCGCCTTCATCGCGCGTGCCCGTGCCGAAGGCTTGCGCGACTTCGGCGCCTGCATGAGCCCGGCCAACGCCTTCTACCTCCTGCAAGGCATCGAGACCCTGCCCGTGCGCATGGCGCGCCATGTCGAGAATGCGCGCGCGGTGGCGAGTTTCCTGGAGAAGCATCCGGCCGTCGCCTGGGTGAAGTATCCCGGTCTCGAAAGCCATCCCGATCACGCCCTCGCCAAGCGGCAGATGCCGCGCGGGGCCGGTGCGATCATGAGTTTCGGCGTCAAGGCGCCTGACGGATCGGGTGAGGGGGGCGCGCGCCGCGCCGGCAAGGTTCTGATCGAACGCCTGCGCCTGCTCTCGCATCTCGCCAACATCGGTGATGCCAGGTCGCTCGTCATCCACCCCGCGAGCACGACGCACCAGCAGATGAGCGCCGAGGAACTGCGCCGCGCCGGTGTCGGCGAGGAGCTCGTGCGCCTCTCGATCGGTCTCGAGGATGTGCGCGACATCATCGAGGACCTCGACCAGGCGCTGAAAGCCTCGCAGAAGATCTGACCGCTTCCGGTTCGAAACGGCCAGACCTGCGATCCTTGCCGCCCGTTGACCGGGGCGCCCTGAAGTTCCTCTGCCCGTTCTTTTTCCTCGCCTGTCGGGACCCCTCGACAGATTGGGCCTACCGGATTGGGCGAAAGACGAATTGGCCGCGATGGGGGTGCCGCCGCACTCTGATATTGCAGCGCACTATTTACTCTGTCACACTGTTCGCACCCGCAACCAAAGCAGGTGCCCCATGGCGAGTCCAGCTCAGGCCGTGCAGCCGCTTCGCGAAACCGACGTGCCGCTCAAGGATCTCTACGAGGTCGGGGAGATCCCGCCGCTGGGGCATGTCCCGAAGACCATGTACGCGTGGGCCATCCGCAAGGAGCGCCACGGCGAGCCCGAGCAGGCCATGCAGGTCGAGGTGGTGCCGACGTGGCCGCTCGACAGCCACGATGTGCTGGTGCTCGTGATGGCGGCGGGCGTGAACTACAACGGTGTGTGGGCCGCGCTCGGCACGCCGATCTCGCCTTTCGACGGCCACAAGCAGCCCTATCACATCGCCGGCTCGGACGCTGCTGGCATCGTGTGGGCGGTGGGCGCGAAGGTGAAGCGCTGGAAGGTCGGCGACGAGGTCGTCATCCACTGCAATCAGGACGATGGTGACGACGAGGAATGCAACGGCGGCGATCCGATGTTCTCGCCCTCCCAGCGCATCTGGGGATACGAGACGAACGACGGCTCATTTGCGCAGTTCACGCGGGTGCAGGACCGCCAGCTCATGGAGCGGCCGAAGCATCTGACGTGGGAGGAGAGCGCCTGCTACACGCTGACGCTCGCCACCGCTTACCGGATGCTCTTCGGCCATCGTCCGCACATCCTTCGCCCCGGCCATAACGTGCTCGTGTGGGGCGCCTCGGGCGGGCTCGGCTCCATGGCCATCCAGCTCTGCGCGACGGCAGGGGCCAATGCGATCGGCGTCGTTTCGGAGGACGAAAAGCGCGATTTCGTGATGCAACTCGGCGCGCGCGGCGTCATCAACCGCAAAAAGTTCAACTGCTGGGGCCAGATGCCCAAGGTGAACACACCGGAGTACGCGGCGTGGATGAAGGAGGCGCGCAAGTTCGGCGCCGCCATCTGGGAGATCACCGGCAAGGGCAACAATGTCGACTTCGTTTTCGAGCATCCGGGCGAGGCGACGTTCCCGGTCTCGCTGCTCGTCGTCAAGCGCGGCGGGATGGTCGTCATCTGCGCCGGCACCACGGGCTACAACCTGACCATGGATGCCCGTTATCTCTGGATGCACCAGAAGCGCGTGCAGGGCTCGCACTTCGCCAACCTGCTCCAAGCCGCCCAGGCCAACAAGCTCGTCGTTGAGCGGCGCCTCGACCCCTGCATGTCCGAGGTGTTCGCCTGGGACCAGATCCCCAAGGCGCATACGCGGATGCTGCGCAACCAGCACAAGCCCGGCAACATGGCCGTGCTGGTCTCGGCGCCGACCACGGGCCTCAGGACCTTCGAGGACACAATCGAGGCGTCTAGGGCGCGGTTCGGCTGAGGGCCATCGGGCTACACGATGGGATAATCGGCGCGGCTCCCCGATGACGACAAGCCGGCGCCCCTGCTAGGGTGCGCCGTCGTCCGCCCGGGGAGCGCCCTGCTCCCGTACACAGGATCCTGCGAAGACATGTCGCTCCCCGATCTCCTCAAGAAGCGCCTGCGCATCCCCGTCATCGGGGCGCCGCTGTTCATCATCTCAAATCCTGATCTCGTCATCGCCCAGTGCACGTCCGGCATCGTCGGCTCGTTCCCGGCCCTCAATGCGCGGCCGCCCGAGCTGCTCGACGAATGGCTGAAGCGGATCACCAATGAACTCGCTGAGTGGGACGCCAAGCACCCAGACCGCCCCTCCGCCCCCTTTGCGGTCAATCAAATCGTCCATCGGACAAACGAGCGCCTGCAGCACGACGTCGCACTTTGCGTGAAGCACAAGGTGCCCATCGTCATCACATCGCTCGGCGCGCGCGAGGAGGTGAACGAGGCCGTGCACTCTTATGGCGGCATCGTCCTTCACGACGTGATCAACAACCGCTTTGCGAAGAAGGCGATCGAGAAGGGCGCCGATGGCCTGATCCTCGTTGCGGCGGGGGCGGGGGGCCATGCCGGTCGGATCAATCCGTTCGCGCTCGTGCGCGAGGTCCGCGAATGGTTTGACGGGCCGATCGCACTCTCGGGCGCCATCGCGTCAGGTGACGGCATCCTTGCGGCGGAGGCGGCGGGGGCGGATCTCGCCTATATCGGCTCGGCCTTCATCGCGACCAAGGAGGCGAATGCCATCGAGCCCTACAAGGAGATGATCGTCGAGAGCGGGGCCGATGACATCGTGTACACGAACCTCTTCACCGGCGTGCACGGCAACTACCTGAAGCCGTCGATCGCGCGTGCCGGGCTCGATCCCGAGAACCTGCCGACAGGCGATCCCTCGAAGATGGACTTCGCCTCGGGCGCCGAGCGCCGCAAGGTCTGGAAAGACATCTGGGGCTCTGGCCAGGGCATTGGCGCCATAAAGGCTGTCGTGCCGGCAGCCGGGCTGATCGACCGCTTCGCGCGCGAGTACCACGCCGCGCGGGCCCGGATCAGCGCGGCGCCGTGGAGCCCGTCTCGAGCGGCGGCAGAGGCGTGAGGGCGTCGCGCGGCGAGGCCCCCGCACGGCGCGTGCGAGGATAAGCGCAAGGCTCGAGGCGCCTACTCCGCCGCCTCGCGGCCGCCGAGCATGCCGGGCAGCTCATGGAAAAGGCGCGCGATAACCGTGCGCAGGTGCCGCTCGACGACGGCAAAGCCCGGCTTCTTCTCGAAGGTGCGCTCATTGAGATAGAGCGATCGGTTGATCTCGATCTGAAGCGCGTGCAGGCCGCGCTGCGGACGGCCGTAGTATTCCGTGATGTAGCCGCCGGCATAGGGGCGGTTGAGGTGCACGGTGTAGCCAAGCGCTGTCAGCTCCTCGCGCAGGAATCGCGTCAAGCGGCCATCGCATGAGGCGCCGAAGCGATCCCCGAGCACGAAGTCCGGACGCTGCGGCCCGGCGTAGCCCGTGGACGACGACGGCATCGAGTGGCAGTCGATGAGCATGGCGGCCCCGAAGCGCCGCGCCGTCGCGTCGATCAGCGACGCCAGCGCGCCGTGGAACGGTTTGTAGAGGCGCTCGATACGCTCGAGCGCCACGCCGAGCGGCAGTCGCCGCTTGTAGATCTCCTCGGCGTCGGCAACGACGCGGGCGATGGTGCCGAGGCCACCAGCGACGCGGATCGAGCGGCTGTTGGCAAAAGGCGGCAGCGCTTCTTCGAAGAGCTCCGGGTCGAGCTCGTAGGGCTCGCGATTCACATCGACATAGGCGCGCGGAAAGCGGGCCGCGAGCAGCGGCGCGCCGAGCGCTGCCGCACCCGCGAAGAGCTCATCCACGTAGCAGTCCTCGGATTTGCGCAGCGCGTTCGCCGTGAGGCGCGAGGTGGCGAGAAACGCATCGGTATAGACGCGGCCCGAGTGCGGCGAGCAGAACACGAATGGCACCGTCTGCAGGCGCGGCATCGCCAGCAGATAGGGCGGCGTCAGGTGCTGCTCGATGGCAGTGCGCTCTGCTTCCAGCATGGGCCTCGGTCGCGTCGCTTGCATCACGGGGGCACTGGTCGCATCATCGCTGCCGCCGATCACATCGCGTCGGCTGAAACGTGCGCGCTGCGCGCCAGTGCTGATCTTGCACAAGATTGCCAAGTGCAATCGTCACTGTCCATCACTAGCACACGGCTCTGGAAAGATTATGGTGGAGCAGGGCTGAAGCGCCGCTGACGACTGCGCCTTCAAAGCGTTCTAAGCATTCCGTACGCGATTGATATGATGACCGAGTTACGCCTATTCGCGGGCCCACCGATATGCGCGACACGCTCTCCCGACGGTCGCTCAGGCAGGGCACACGAAGCATGAAATGCTGTGCATTCATGCACGGTTTACCAAATTGGCGTCAGATTCCGCCATCACCAGCACGCTCGGTGCATAGTACCCTATGTATTGTACTGGGGAGCGATTGGGGGCACGAGGTATGACGGCGAAAGTATCGGCACTTTCCGCGCAGCGCATTCTGCTCGCGGAAGACGACGATTCGATGCGCGGCTTCCTCGCGCGCGCGCTCGTGAAGGCGGGCTACGAGGTCATCGCCTTCGCCAATGGCGCTGAGGCCTATGACCGGCTCAAGGAAGAGCCCTTCTCGCTGCTCCTGACGGACATCGTGATGCCGCGCATGGATGGCATCGAGCTGGCGCGGCGGGCGAGCGAGCTCGACCCTGAGCTGAAGATCATGTTCATCACCGGCTTTGCCGCCGTGACGCTCAACAATGACAAGCCGGCGCCTAAGGACGCGCGCGTCCTCTCCAAGCCGTTCCACTTGAAGGATCTCGTTGCCGAGGTCGACAAGCTCCTCACGGGCTCCTGACGGATCGATCAGGGCCGGATCGGCCCGCACCTCCGCGCTTTCCACGATACTTCTGCTCGCTCCGCGACAAACCTTTGACAAGGCGCGGCCTCGCGCGTCAAAGTGCATGGCGTAGGTGGGGTCCAACGTCGTGGGGATGACGTTGCCGGGTGCCACAAAGGCGCCTTCTTGGATTCCAATTTTTGATCGATGTGCCTCGCTCCCGGGGAACGGCTTGCGCCGCCGCGAGGGTGGGGTTGTGCACCAGCGTATCGGAAACGAGTATCGTGCGTTCTCATCTCAGGAAGTCCGAACACGCCGATGCATTGAGCGGCACGCGCAAGCGCGGTTCAGGCGTCCAAACGGCACCCGTGCAGATCCTGGGGGTGTCTGAGCGGACATCCGGCCTTGACGAGAGCCTCGGCTCTCTTCTTGGCGACATGCGCCTCGCGCTCGGTATGACGCCGGGTGAGCTTGCGCTCCGTCTCGGCACGACGGTCGATGTGGTCATGACGCTCGAGCAAGGCCGCTTGCGCGGGCTGCCACATTGGGATGAGACACAGCGGATCGTTGCCGGGCTTTGTGCCCTCCATCGCGTCGACCCGCGCCCCATCCTGCAGCGCATTTTCCAGCAGACCAGCCCGACCCATGTCGGCGCCCCGCCCGACCGCGGCCCTGGAGCCTTGAACAGGGTCAACGATCGCTCGGGGGGACGGCCGGGAGCAAGGGGCGTCTCTCATGAGCCGGCCTCACGCCGGCGCGCTGGCAGAAGCACGACAGCCCGCAGGGGCTGGACGGCGGGCCCGTTGGCACGGGGGCGGGGTCGTGCCCTGATGGCTGTGGCCGGACCGATGGTGCTGATTGCAGCGGCCGTGTGGACCATTCAGGCGCAGCCGCGGGCCCTTCGGGAGGCCATTTCGGTGCTGCCGGCCTCGATTGCGCAGCCCATGCTGAGCGGTCTCGACACCCTGGCCGTCCGCCTCGCCCCGCGCCGCCACGGCCTGCGTTGGATTGAGGTCGCCGACCCGAGCAGCCGCAAGGCGGACAAGCTGCCGACGCCGGACGCGCGCTAGGCGCGCCGTATGCCTTGCGCTCGAGACCGCTCCCCGGCATTCCAAGGGGGAGGGGCGGCACCAAACCGGATCAGCGCCACACGGTTGCCGGTTGCATCCGTGCGTGAACCGGTCGAGAAAGCGCGTTCCCCCATTCACTGAAATGGCTTTAAGAAGGGCGCATGTCTATCCCGCAGCAGAAGCTCGACCGGTTGGTGGAGCGCTGGCACGTCGTGCAGGCCGAGCTCAATGCCGGCCCGAGCGCGGCCGATTTTGCGCGTCTCTCCAAGGAATTTGCCGAGATCGATCCGGTGGTGTCGGCAATCGAGGCCCTGCGCCGGGCGGAGGCCGAGCGCGATGAGCTGGCGGCCATGATCAAGGCGAGCGGCAGCGACCGCGAGATGGCCGCGCTCGCCGAGGAAGAGCTGCGCGCCGTCAACAGCCGCATCGGACAGCTCGAGCACGACCTCCGGATCCAGCTCCTGCCGAAGGATGCCGCCGACGAGCGCGACGTCATCCTCGAGGTCCGCGCCGGCACCGGGGGCGATGAGGCAGCGCTCTTTGCAGCCGATCTCTTCCGCATGTACAGCCGCTATGCCGAGCAGCGCCGCTGGAAGGTCGAGATCATCTCAGCGTCGGAGAACGATCTCGGGGGCTACAAGGAGATCATTGCATCGATCTCGGGGAAGGGCGTGTTCGCGCGGCTGAAGTTCGAATCCGGCGTTCATCGTGTCCAGCGCGTGCCGGCAACGGAGGCGAGCGGGCGCATCCACACGTCTGCCGCCACCGTCGCCGTGCTGCCCGAGCCCGAGGATGTCGATCTCGAGATCAAGCCAGAAGAGCTCCGGATCGACACCATGCGCGCTGGCGGCGCTGGTGGCCAGCACGTCAACAAGACGGAATCGGCGGTGCGCATTCTACATATCCCGACCGGCATCATCGTCGTCTCGGCGGAGAAATCGCAGCATCAGAACCGCCGGCTGGCCATGCAGGTCCTGCGCTCGCGCCTCTACGAGCTGCAACGCCAGCAGTCGGACGAGGCGCGCGCCGCCGAGCGCAAGGGCCAGGTCGGCTCGGGGGATCGTTCCCAGCGCATCCGCACGTACAATTTCCCGCAGGGGCGGGTTACCGACCACCGCATCAACCTGACGCTCCACAAGCTTGACGAATTACTGGAGGGCGGCCCTGCGCTCGACGAACTGATCGACGCGCTGACCGCGGACCATCAGGCGAACCAGCTTGCTGCCATGGCCGGCGGACTTTGAGGCACGACTGATTTGAAAACCGATACAGTCACGGACATCGGCAGATGCGAAACGGTGCGCGATGCGCTGAAGACCGCGACGGCGCATCTTGCTGCTGCCGGTGTGCCCGAAGCCCCCGTGGATTCACGTCATCTCGTTGCGCACGCGCTTGGCTTGCAGCGGGCGGCGCTCCTGCGCGCCCCTGAGACCCCGCTTGATGCAGGGGCCCGCGCCCGGCTCGCCGATGTCCTCGTTCGCCGTGTCGCGCGCGAGCCCGTGTCGCGGATTGTCGGAGAGCGGGAGTTCCACGGGCTCACCCTCACGCTTGGCGCAGAGACGCTCGACCCCCGTCCCGATACTGAAACGGTCGTGGCGGTCGCCCTGGCGCTGGCCTCCGACATCCGGGCGCGGTGTGGTGGCCCTCTGAAGATCCTCGATCTTGGTACCGGCACCGGTGCCATCGTTCTCGCATTGCTCGCCGCATTGCCGGATGCAGCAGCGGTCGCGACGGACGTCAGCACGTCCGCCCTCGAGATCGCGCGCCGCAATGCGGAACGCCATGGCATGGCGGATCGTGTCCGCTTCATCCGGTCCTGCTGGCTTGAAGATGTTGCCGGCCGCTACCATATCCTGGTCGCAAACCCGCCCTACATTCCGAGCGAAGAAATCTCGGCCCTGGCCCCCGAGGTGGCGGAGTGGGAGCCGCGGGTGGCGCTAGATGGTGGCCCTGATGGCCTCGATGCCTACCGCGCGATCCTGAGTGATGTGGCGCGGGTGCTGGAGCCCGAGGGATGGGCCGTATTCGAGGTCGGTCACGATCAGGCTGTTGAGGTGGCCGCGTTGGCCGTAAACCATGGCCTCGTGCCAGCGCCGCTCGAATGGCCGCTGCTCCGGGACCTTGGTGGCAACACCCGCTGTGTTGCGCTTGCCACATCTGGTCGCGACTCGAAAATAGCTCTTGGAATCGGGGCGCAAGGAGTCTAGCTTACGGCCTAGGCAAAGCGTGTGGCGCGTCTGATCCAAGTCGGTTTTGAGCCGAAGGCAGGAAGACGGGCCCAGCTGGTGAGGGGCAGAGATTGGTGCGTTTGCGCCAAAGGCTGCCAGGTCCACCTGAACTCCGTGATCGAGACGTGTGTCGCACCTTGGGACCATGGGTCGGGGGCGGTGCGTAGAGGATCACAGGGACATCTCTGATGTAGGTCGGTGTGGTGCGGGCCTCGTTGCTTGTTGCCGTGACGGCGTGACAGTTGGTCATGCGTCATGGGCCACCGTAATGAGCCTGCTCGAATTGGAGCCACGATTTGGTTGGCTCCGGCGTGCCTGAGCACGCAAGAAGCCTTCGAGGAAAGAACGGGAGCCTATGAGGCAGGGTCAGCAGCATCGCCGCGGGCGTAGCCGCGGCAGCAGCGGTGGCAATGGCAGCCACGCTCATCATCACCGCAAAGGGCAAAACCCGCTCGCGCGTAGTTTTGAGTCGAACGGCCCAGACGTAAAGGTCAGGGGCACGGCAGCAGACATCGCAGCGAAGTACATCGCCCTCGCCCGGGACGCACAGTCCTCGGGCGATCCCGTCCTCGCTGAAAACTATCTCCAGCACGCCGAACACTACAATCGCATGATCATCGCCTACCGCGAGCAGCAGATGCAGCAGAGCGGCGATGTAGCTAACGGCAGTGGCCACCGTCATCGCCACCTCCAGACCGCGGACCTCGGTGAGGCGGGCGAGGAAAGCGAGGGTGAGACCACCGATCCGGGCATGGCGGAGCAGCCCGCCATTCCGCCCTTCGCGCGGCATCCGGGGCAGGAACTCCAGCCCCAGCCCCAGCCGCAGCCGCGCCACGAGAACGGACGCCACGATGAGCGCCGCGACGACCGGCGCCAGCATGGCCGCCAGCAGGAGCATCGCGCAGAGCATCGGCATGACCGCGGCGAGTCGCCGCGGTTTCGCGATCGCCGTTTCGAGCGTCCCGAGCGGCCCGAGTACCGCAGTGAGCGTGTCGAACGCAGCGAGGGCAGCGATGAGCCGCGCCAGGCCCGAGAGGCAGTGCCTGGCGAGCAGCCGCAGCCCGTTGTCGAAGCCGGCGAGGCGGCCCCCCGTGAGCACGCGCCGGCGCGCCGGCGCGAGCGCTTCGATATGATGAAGGACCAGCCGGAGTTCCTGCGCCGCCCCGTGCGCCGGCCGCGCCGCGAGGATGCAGCAGACGCTGAGGACCAGGGCGGCGGCAGCGCCGAGGAGAAACCCGGCGTATAGCGCCCCGGCCGCGCGCTGAAACCGGCTCCGAGCCTTGGGCGCCTTTGATCGCGGGCGCTTCCGCGGTGGGTGGTGCCGCGGGGCCTCGCGAACCATATCTTTCCTGGTTCAAGTAAGGTTCTTCAGCGGGCCAGTTGATCGGCAGCCGCAGACCCCCTACAAAGCGCGCTGAGGCATTTAGCCTTCTTCGGCGGTGATGGTGGGGGAAACCGCGGAATGAACGATGCTTTGCCGGATGTGCTCGATAGCCATCGGCTCAGCCGGCCAGCCCGCACGGCTGCGGCGCCCCGGCGCCTGTCGCTCCAGAAGCACCTGTGCATTCTACTCGTCGCGGCGGGCGCATTCGCCCTCTATTCGTACTCGGCCCACACGCTCCACGCGCGACAGGCGCCGCAATACTTCGGCGCTGACAACTGTTGGTACGTCAAGCTCGCTCACGGCGAGGTTGTTGACCGCATTGCGCGGTTTCATCCGACGACGATCGCTATCGCGCTCGCGTGGATGAAGGCCCTAAGCCCCCTTGCGGCTCTGGTTTCTCCACAGATTTTGCTGAGCCTCATGTTCGCCGCCATCGGCGCAATGGGAAGCTGGGCTGCGACCTGGGCCTTCGCGGCGGTACTTCCGTTCCGTGAGGCGCTGCTCTGGGGGGGCATCTATTCAGTTTCGTTCGGGGTCTGGTTCTTCGCCAGCGTCGAAGAGTCCAAGATCCTGTCGGCGACCATGGCGGCGATCTACATCGGCGGATATCTGCATCTGCGCCAACGCTGGACCCGCCACGGTGCCGCCCTCTTAACAATCGTGCTGCTCCTGGCCTGTCTCAACGAGATCGCTCTCGGCGCACTGATCGTGGTGCCGCTGATCGACACCATGCTGCGCAAGGGATGGAACTGGCGGCACTATCCATGGATGGCCCTGCACGCGACAGCCGGCGTCATCGCTTTGCTGCTCCTGGAATTCGTCGTCAACGGCTTGGTGATTGCGCGGGACCATGATCCGGAGGGTTCCTCGCACCTTGTGCTGTTCTTCCATTATTTCGCGAAGGCGGACCACAGTCTGGCGAGCCTTTATGCCTTCCTGCTCAACTGGCTATCCTTCAATCTCGTAGCGCCGACACCGAATGCTCCCCATTACTTCGGCGGTGATCCGACCTTTGGGGCCTACTTTGCCCCCTCCTTCATGGATTACTTCGGCGCCCCGGCGTCGGCCTCTGCAATTCTCATGATCCTCGCCGCCGCGGCGCTTGCGCTGGGGGTAGGCTTGCGCGGTGAGCGTCCACGGGCGTTCAACGGCCTTGTGCCGGCTCTTGCGATGTTCAGTCTGCTTCGCGCCCTGTTCTTCTTCCTTTTCAATCCAGTCGAGCCACTGCTGTTCAGCCCCGCCGTTACCCTCGCCCATCTGCTCATCCTGGCCGGGCCAATATCGGTCGCGAATATTCCGCGAAAAGAGCTGTTTCTCGCGGGTCTCCTGATGCTGCTCATTGCGGCCAACAGCCGCTTCTTCGTCGGCTGAAACCTGGCTTGGTCCTCGGTTGGGGGACACGGCCAGGCGCGCGGCTCGGATCGCGGCATCCGGACCTGCCGTATCGTCTGCAGAAGAACGTGACTGCCCTCGTCTTGCCGGCCGAATCATGCCTCTCCTGTTCCAAGGTGTCGCAACAAGTGGAGCCGTGAGGGTGCCATGGCGGAGCAGACGAGCCTGCGGTCGAGCCGTGCCCGCAGCGGGGGCGGGATCGCGAAGCCGGCGCCGATCCCTCGGTCGCGCGCGGCGGCGCCCAGATCCAACTTCGACAAGAAGACGATTGCTCTCGTCTATGACTTCGACGGGACGCTCTCGCCGCGCCCGATGCAGGAGTACACATTCCTGCCCAAGATCGGCGAGGATCCGAAGGCATTCTGGCGCGAGGCCAACGCGATGGCGCGCGCGCAGGAAGCCGATCCGCTGATCACCTACATGCATCTCATGTACAAGAAGGCGAAGGCCCGCGGCGTGCGCATTGATCGCGCTGACCTCGTGGCGCTCGGTCGCGATGTCGAGCTCTTTCCCGGTGTCGAGGCGTGGTTTGGCGAGATCGCGGAGTACATCCGCATTCGTGCCGAGAGCCAAGGCGTGGTGCTGCGCCACTACCTGATTTCCTCGGGCCTCGTCGAGATCATCGAAGGAACGCGGATCCGCCCGCACTTCCACAATGTCTTCGCCTCCGAGTACTGGTTCGAGGCCTACGACCTTCCCTACCCGAAGCGCGTCATCACCGACACCGGCAAGACGCAGTATCTGTTCCGCATCAACAAGGGCGTCGAGCATCTGGGCCAGTCCATCAACGAGCACATGCCCGAAGACGAGCGGCCCATTCCTTTCGCCAACATGATCTACTTCGGCGATGGTGATACCGACGTGCCGTCCATGGCGGTGACGCGCAAGAACGGCGGACACGCCATCGCCGTCCATCCGCCAGGCAAGTCGCGGGCGAAGTGCGTCGAGCTCTTTCGTGCTGGCCGCTGCGATTTCTTCGCACCAGCCGACTATACGCGCGGATCGGAGCTCTTCCGCCGGACGACGCTGCTCATCGATCGCATTCTTGCGAACATCCGCCTCGAGGAAGAGGCTTGGCGGCTGCGCCGCAGCATCGGGTGTTAGACGCAGATATGGCGCGCCGGGGGGGCTGATCTGGTCACACCTCGGCTGATGATGATGAGCCCTCCAGCCGCGCCACGCAGGCAGCAACTCCTTCCTGCCACGACGGCAGGTGGATACCGAACATTTCAGCCAGCTTGCTGCAGTCCAGTCGGGAGTTCGCAGGCCGCTTGGCCCGCGTGGGATATTCTGCGGTGGTGATAGGGACGACAGCCGCGCTCGCGCCCCCGCACGCCGCCGACACGCGCATGATCTCCTGGGCGAAGCCGCACCATGTAACCGCACCCGCACCAGCCGCGTGATACGTGCCCCATACGGACGACGGGGGGCCGGCCGTGACGGCGCGAGCAATGCCGAGGATCGCTTCGGCAAGATGCGGCGCGTAGGTCGGGTTGCCCGTCTGATCATTGACCACCCGCACCTCGGCCCGTTGGCGGGCGAGGCGGAGCATGTTGATCACGAAATTCGTCCCGAACGGGCTGTAGACCCAGGATGTGCGCAGGATGATGTGGCGGGGGGCCGTCGCGCGCACAGCCTCTTCGCCAGCAAGCTTCGAGCGACCATAGGCGCTCAACGGGGCGGTTGCGTCGCCCTCGACATAGGGCCCAGGCTTGGTGCCGTCGAAGACCTGGTCGGTTGAAATGTGGATCAGCACCGCCCCCATGCGCGCGGCGGCCTCGGCGAGACGTTTCGGCCCTTCCGCATTGAGGGCTATCGCAGCTCCGGGCTCCACCTCTGCCTGGTCTACGGCCGTGTAGGCTGCGGCATTGACGATGACGTCCGGCTTGAAGTCGGCGAGCGTGCCAAGAACCGTGGCCGGCGCGGTGAGATCGAGCGCGGGCCGGCCCAGGGCAAAGGCCGTGACGTCCTCAGCAGATGGTGCCAGCTCGATCATGGCCCGGGCGAGCTGGCCCTGGGCGCCGGCGATCAAGAGGCGCATGGCGTGCCCTCCCGCAGCCTACAGACCGAGCGCCAGTATAGCGTATCGGCCGCCCTTCCCGAGGGCAACGAGCGGCAGGAACCAGTGGAAAGGAACGCGAAGGACGCCGGCAATGAAGGTCAGCGGATCACCGACAACGGGCAGCCACGCAAGGAGCAGCGACCAGAGGCCCCAGCGCTGGAAGCGCATTGCTGCCGCATCGATGGCCTCCGGCGTGAAAGGGAACCAGCGCCGGTTCTCGAAGCGGCGCGCGTGCCGTCCCAGCCACCAGTTGAAGACCGACCCGGCGACATTGCCGATCGTTGCGGCCATGAGCACCGCCCAGGATGGGGCGAGCCCGGCCTTGATCTGGGCGGCCATGACCGCCTCCGAGGGCAGGACCAGCAGCGTCGCCGCGCCAAAGGCGGAGGCAAGCATGATGAGCAGCGGCCAGACGGCGTCGAAGGTCATCTTCCCGTGATGCCCGTTGCGATTGGAAGCGCGCTCTGCATAGCAGGCTGCGGGCGGTCGCCGCCAGCACCCCATGGACGCAGCATCGTGGACGGCGTATCAGCCGGAAGAGCACGAGCCCTCATCCCCGACGGTCTTCCAAGGAGATCCCCCATGAGCACGGACACTGCGGTCGATATGACGCTTGACGCGGGCGCGGTTGCGACGCTCTCCAAGATCACGACCGCCACGATTACGACGATCCTGCTCAAGAAGGGCCTGAGGAACACCTGGATGCGGGGCACCCGCCCGCTGCGTCCCGATCAGCCGCGCCTCGTCGGGCGCGCGTTTACGCTGCGGTTCGTGCCCTGGCGCGAGGATCTCGCGACGCCCGAGTCCTGGTCCTCACCGATCTCGACCCGGGCAGCCATCGAAGCCATGCCGCCGGGCTGCATCGCGGTCGCCGATGCGATGGGGGAGACGGACGCCGGCATTTTCGGTGACATCCTCTGCGCGCGCATGGTCAAGCGAGGGGTGGCTGGGCTCGTGACGGATGGCGTGGTTCGTGACCTCGCCGGCGTGCTCGGCACCGGGCTGCCTGTCTGGTGCCAGGGTGGCGCGGCGCCGCCATCGGTGGCGCGGCTGACGTTCGTCGGCTGGCAGCAGCCGATCGCCTGCGGCGGGGTGGCCGTGTTCCCTGGCGACGTCGTGGTGGTCGACGCGGACGGCGCCGTGCTCATCCCGGCGGCACAGCTCGAGACCATCCTGAGAGAGGGTCCCGAGCAGGAGCGCATGGAAGGCTGGATCATGGAAGAGGTCGGCCGCGGCGTTCCGCTGCCGGGCCTCTATCCCATGAACGCCGAAACCAAGGCGCGCTACGACGCCACCCGCGGCAAGGGGTGAGGCCCGGCGGATCTACAGCCATAAGTCGCTGAAATCCCGGCCGGATGCTCGTTTGGCGCGCATGGTGCTTGTAAAACCGGCGCCGGCCATCATATGCTTTTGCGTGCCGGTAGAATCTGCCGGCTGTCCGGGAAGGTATTCAGGCCCGGCAACACGGGACCACTTGGTCGCATGACCACAAGGGTCGGATGACGAAGGGATACTCACCAGACGATGAGAACCACGCCCGAGGGTGCTCGCGCGAGCACGCCTCCCACTGAGTTTGTGTCCGAACGACGCGACTCTGCTGCCCTGGTGGACCGGATCGTCCACTGGCTCGACGACGCCAAAGCCGAGGACGTCGCCGTGATCGATCTCAAGGGCAAGACCTCGATCGGCGACTTCATGATCATTGCGACCGGACGCTCCGACCGCCATGTCAACGCGGTGGCCGAGCAGATCCTGCAGGCTCTCAGGGACGAGGGCCTCGCGCGCGTGCGCGTCGAAGGCCAGCCGCAGTGTGACTGGGTGCTGATTGACACCGGCGATATCATTATTCACATCTTCCAGCCGGAGATCCGCGCCTTCTACAACCTGGAAAAGATGTGGTCGGCGGACCGCGGCGCGGAGCCGATCACGCACTAGGCTGAGCGCGGGCCGGGCGCACGCCATTCTGCGGAGGGGCCGCCATGCGCCTTGTCATCGCCGCGATTGGCCGCCTCAAGGATGAGGGCGAGCGGGCGCTCATCGCCCGCTACATGAAGCGTGTCGCGAGTGGGCGCGTGGTCGGCATCTCGCCGGTCATCATCCAAGAGCTTGCCGAAAGCCGCGCTGACGAAGCCAACGCGCGCCGGGCCGATGAGGCCGCGCGCCTGCTGTACGCGACGTCCGATTGTGACCTCAGGGTCGTGCTCGATGAACGCGGGGATATGATGTCGAGTGTGGCGTTCGCCCAGTATCTCGCGGCACGGCGGGACGATGGCGTGAAATCCGCCGCCTTCCTGATCGGCGGTCCCGACGGGCATCCGGCCGAGCTCATGGACAGGGCCACGCACATGAGCCTGTCGCTCGGGCCGATGACGCTGCCGCACGGCCTCGCCCGTGTCGTGCTGATCGAGCAGGTCTACCGCGCGATCACGATCCTCTCCGGCCACCCGTACCATCGCGCCTGATCAGCCCGACGGCTGCTTGCGCTGCGCCCGCTCGGCCAGAAAGCCCTTCATGATCCGCTGCGGCTCGCCGGTCGCATACGCCTCCAGCGCATAGCGGATGCCGGCGGCGGTTGCCTCGTCGAATCCGGGCTGGCTCAGCGCGCGCAGACGCTCCTTGGTGAGCCGCATGGCGACGGGCGGCACCTTGAGCAGCTCCTCAGCGATCGCAATGGCCTTTGCAAGGACCTCATTCTCGGGCACGAGATGATCGACGAGGCCGATGGCGTGCGCACGCTCGCCGCTGACCAGGCCGCCCGAGAGAGACAGCTCGCGGTTGGGCCCGTGGCCGATGTAAAGGCTCATGAGATACGTGCCGACGATGCTGGCGAGGCCTGCACGGACCTCCGGCTGGCCGATCCGCGCGAGCGGATGTGTGACACGCACGTCGCAGCAGAGCCCGATCTGCATGCCGGCGCCGGCTGCAATGCCGTTGAATGCCGCCACCGCCGGCTTCGAGAGATCGCGCACGGATTGGTACATGGCCCGCATGGCGGTACCCCAGCCACGCACCTCGTCCATGGCGAGGTTGGCGGTTTCGTTTAGGTCCTGGCCGGCCGAGAAGGCCTTGCCGGCGCCCGTGATGACCACCGCGCCAACGGCCTCATCGGCCTCCGCGTCCTTCATCGTCGCGGTGAAGGCGGCGCGCAGCTCCGGGCTCACGGCATTGAGCACGGATGGGCGATTGAGCGTGACGATCAGCACGCGCCCGCGGCGCTCTGTGAGAACGAGATCGGCGGCGGCGCTCACGACTTCGTCTCCAGGAATTCGATGGTCAGGCCTTCGGCATTGCGCAGGTAGATCACGCGGCGGCCGGCGTTCGGCCCGGCAGTGATTGTGATCATCCGACCCGGCGACGTGAAGCCATAGCGCTCGGCCATGGCCACGGCTGCATCGATATCGTCGACGTCGAGCCCGACGTGCGCCGCACCGGCGTCGCACAGGCGCGGACGCACGGCGCCGCGGTCTGCCGGCGCCTTGTATTGAATCAGCTCGATGCGGTGGCCGGGCCCTTCGACATAGGCGATCTCCAATTCGACGCCCGGAATGCCGGTCATCTCGGCAATGAGCGTGCCGTCCCGCGGGGCGCGCGATCCGAGCTTGAAGCCGAGACCTTCGACGAAGAACGGGAGGACGGCGTCGATGTCGCCGACCGTGAAGGCGGTGTGGTTGAAGCCCGTGACCTTGAATGCCATGCGCATTTCCTCCGGCTGTTGACGGCATCGTGCGCCAAGGGGAGGCATCGCAGCAAGAGCGGGGCAGGCATGCCGCCCATCCGGCCTGAGGCCGCCACGTATGGCTTGCCCGCCCTGCTCCAGACGCGCCATGATCTCCTGGAGCGGGAACCCGGAGGGAGCACGCCATGACCTTGGCCCAGATCGGCGCATTCGCCATTGACCGCGTGGTGGAGCTCGAGTTCCCCGCCTTCGTCGCGCGGGAGTTCTTCCCGGCCTGCACGGACGACCAGCTCGCCGACGGCAAGACGCGCCTCGGCAAGCTCATCACGGCCGATGACAAGCTCCTGATGAGCTTCCACTCGTTCATCGTGCGCACGCCGAAGCATACGATCCTGATCGATACCTGCTGCGGCAACAACAAGCCTCGCCCAGCGCGCGCCGACTTCAGCATGATCCAGACGGGGTATCTCGCGGACCTCGCCGCAAAGGGCGTGAAGCCCGAGCAGGTGGACTATGTCATGTGCACGCACCTGCACTGGGACCATGTTGGCTGGAATACCCGCCTCCAGGACGGCCGGTGGGTCCCGACCTTCCCCAATGCCAAGTACATCATGGCTAGGCGCGAGTACGATTTCTGGGACGCCATGTACGCCAAGGGCGACAAGAGCAACATGCACGTGCTCTCGTTCGAGGACAGCGTGCTGCCGATCCAGCGCGCGGAGCAGGCCGTCCTCGTCGGCGATGATTTCGAGCTCGAGAAGGGCCTCTGGCTCGAGCCCTGTCCGGGGCATACGCCGGGACTCGTGCTCATCAATGTCGCGGGCGGCGGCCAGCGCGGCGTGTTCGTCGGCGACGCCATCCACCACCAGCTCCAGTTCCTCTATCCGGAGCTCTCCTGTCGCGCGGATACGGACATGACGCTTTCGGCGAAGAACCGGCGCGCCTTTCTCGACAAGCACGCTGAGACCGACACGCTCGTCATGCCGGCACACTTTCCCATGCCGACTGCCGGACGGGTCGTGCGCGATGGCGCTGCCTTCGGCTTCAAGGGGACTTGACGGCCCCACCCGAGGACCCGTCTCGGCTCAGAGCGATGCTTCCGCAAGAGCGGGCGCACGCGCAGGGCTGTCATCGTACATCGTATAGATTGGCGCGTCCTTGAGGATGACCTCCTCGTAGAAGCCATAGCCGTTGAACTTTCCGGCAATGGCGCGCGCATAGGCGCCCGTGTTGCCGATCTCGATGTAGTCGCCCTCGCGGATCGAGGCCGGCAGCATGAAGGGGCCCTTCATGTGGTCGATCGAGTCGCACGTGGGCCCCCAGAACTGGAAGGGCGCGCGCGCGCGCGGATCGCGGACCTCGCGGCCGACCAGCCGCACCGGGAAGGTGAAGCCGAGGTGCGCCGCATCGAACAGCATCCCGTAGCTGCCGTCGTTGATGTAGAGGTCATTGCCACGCCGGGCATCGACGCGCACGATCAGGCTCTCGGCCTCCGCGACGAGGGCGCGGCCGGGCTCGCACATGAGCCGGCAGTTGCTGGCGACAGGCAGGGCCGCGAAGCCCTCTCGGATCACCTGCATGAACTCGGAGAGGGGGGCCTGTCCTTCGTCGGAGTAGCGCGCGGGAAAGCCACCGCCGACGTCGATGCCATCGATGACCACGCCCGCGCGTGTGATGAGCTTGCGTGCCTCGGCAAGGGCGCCGGTATAGGCCTGCGGCGCCAGCGTCTGCGAGCCGACGTGAAAGGAGATGCCGAGTGACCTCGCGACCTGCCGCGTCTTCGTGAGCAGCCGCACGGCGGCCGCCCCCGTGATCCCGAACTTGTTCTCGAGCGGGATGACGGCGTTGACGGCGGGCACGGCGATGCGGACCCAGAGCGCGAGATCGCGCGCGTCGCCCGTCTCCTCGAGGATCTTCTTGAGCTCGTCTTCGCTGTCGAGCGAGAACGAGCGGCAGCCGAGCTGGAACGCCCGACGGATGGCATGACGCGACTTCACGGGGTGCATGAAGTGGAACGTCACGTCCGGGATCGTCTTGGCATCCTCGAGCTCGGGAAGCGAGGCGACGTCGAAATGGCGGATTCCGGCGCCGTACAGCGCGCCGATCAGGAAGGGCGTGCTGTTGGCCTTGTAGGCATAGGCGACATCGCCGGGGAAATTCGCGAGAAACCAGCGCGCTGCGCGGCCCGCCGCATGAGGGCGCAGGCCGATAATGGGCTTCTCGGGCTTACGGGCTGCAATCAGCGCCGAGGCAGAATGAAACGTCTCCATCTCATGGGACCTCCACCAGTCGAACCATGACCGGGCGAGCTGCAGGTGACCAGCAGAGATCGCCGCACGTGGAGGTGCACATAAGTCGCGTTGGCCCCCATGTAAAGACCCTTGATGCGCCGGCCGGCCGTTCTTGCCGCCTCAATGCGCTTGTGATGGGCCACGGCAGTGGCCAGCAGGCTCATCCGCGTGCTATTGAGGCTCGGACAGTTGCTTGGACACTGCCGAAATTCCCCACATCTGCCTCGGCCTGCCATCTGATCCTGACAGAAGGGAAATGTCGCCCCATGAGCAGCAAGCTGTTTACGCCCCTCAAGCTCCGCGACCTCGAGCTGGCGAACCGCGTCGTCGTCGCCCCCATGTGCCAGTACTCGGCTGAGAACGGCAACATGACGGACTGGCACATGCTCCATCTCGGCTCGCTCTCGTGCTCGGGCGCCGGCCTCCTGATCGTCGAAGCGACGGGCGTCGAGCTCATCGGCCGGATCACGCATGGCTGCACGGCGCTCGCCAATGACGAGAACGAGGCGGCGATGAAGCGCGTCATCGATGCGTGCAAGCGCTACGGCACTGCCAAGATCGGCATCCAGCTCGGGCATGCCGGGCGCAAGGCCTCCTGCAAGCGTCCCTGGGAGAGCAGGGCGCACGCCGATCCCCTGACGGAGGGCGCCTGGCAGACTAAAGCGCCGTCCGCCATCGCCTTCGGACCTGGGTGGCACGTGCCCGAGGCCTACACGCTTGCCGAGATCGACGCGCTCAAGGCGGCGTTCGTGGCAGCGACACGGCGCGCCGACCGCATTGGCTTCGACCTGATCGAAATCCACGGGGCGCACGGCTACCTGCTGCATCAGTTCATCTCGCCGCTCTCCAATAAGCGCACCGATAAGTACGGCGGTAGCCGCGAGAACCGGATACGCCTGCCGCTCGAGATCTTTGCGGCCATGCGGGAGGTCTGGCCGAAGCACAAGCCGCTCGGCATCCGCATCTCGGCCGTAGACTGGATGGACGACGGGCTCCAGCTCGCGGATTCGATCTTCTTCGCCGAGAAGCTCAAGGAGGCGGGCTGCGATTTCATCGACGTTTCGTCCGGCGGCAACCATCCCGACCAGAAGATCCAGCTCGGTCCGGGATATCAGGTGCCATTTGCCGAGGCGATCAAGAAGGCAACCGGCATCGCAACCATGACCGTGGGTCTCATCACCGAGGCGGAGCAAGCGGAAGCGATTGTCGCGGGCGGGCAGGCGGACATGGTAGCGCTGGCCCGCGGCTTCCTCGATGACCCCCACTGGGCCTGGCACGCGGCCTGGCGACTGGGCGCCGATGTGGCGGTTCCGGTCCAGTATGCCCGTGCCACCATCAAGACATGGGCGCCAGCCAAACGGTACGTGCCTGCCGCTAAGGCGGCGGAGTAGCTGGCAGCGAGGCCCGATGCTGCCGACGGTCTACTGGGTTCGCGCTCTCGACCATGGCGGGCTCGCGGTCGTGACCCGGCCCGATCCCGCCCATGGTCTCCGCCAGCAGATGCAGGCGCTACGCGCCGCGGGGCTCGACGCGCTCGTCAGCCTGCTCCAGCGCGACGAGGCCGTTCGTCTGGGCCTCGCGGGCGAGGCCAGCATTGCTGAAAGCGCAGGGCTTGCCTTCCACAACCTGCCAACGGACGACTTCGGCGTGCCCCCCTCGCTCGAGACGGCTGGGGCGCTGATCCGTACCATCGCCGCAGAGATCGAGGCGGGACGAGCGGTCGGCGTGCACTGTTTTGCCGGCCGCGGACGTTCGCCCCTGTTTGCGGCGAGCGTTCTTGTCGATCTCGGTTCAGATCCGCAAGCCGCCATCGACGCGGTCTCGGAAGCCCGCGGACGGCGCATTCCGGAGACGGACGCTCAGCGTCAGTGGATCTTCGATTTCGCGGCCTGGCGGCGCGGCAGCGGCAAATAGGCGAGGGCCGCCCGGGGCGCGGGTAGTCCGCAACCGCCCCGAAATCTCATATTATTTGCCTGCTGGCGACGGATCGGCGCGGCCTGTGCGTTATTGTTCCTGCACGGGGGCACCAATCACGCACCCCTCAATACCTCGTGATGAACGTGTCTCAGTAGTGGAGTGGGAGGGGCATCGAGCGTACTGTGCAACAGACACGATGAACCTAATCCGCAAGGCAGACGACTGATGCACGAAGGGTGCGGAACACCCTTGCGGAAACTATTCGCGCGGCTCTGCATTACAGTCCAAAGCAGCAAGCGCCGCGCGACGAGAGGGAGAAGCCATGGCGACCAAAGCACTTCCGGTCGTAGCGGCCGGCTCGGCCGGCCTGTCCCGGTACCTGGAGGAGATCCGTCGGTTCCCCATGCTGGAGCCGCACGAGGAGTACATGCTGGCCAAGCGCTGGCAGGAGCATGAGGATACCGAAGCGGCGCACAAGCTCGTGACGTCACACCTGCGCCTGGTCGGCCGCATTGCCATGGGCTACCGCGGGTACGGCCTGCCCATGGGCGAGGTGATCTCGGAAGGCAACGTCGGGCTGATGCAAGCGGTGAAGCGCTTCGACCCGGACAAGGGCTTCCGTCTCGCCACCTATGCCATGTGGTGGATCAGGGCGTCCATCCAGGAGTACATCCTGCGCTCGTGGAGCCTCGTGAAGATGGGGACTACCGCCTCGCAGAAGAAACTCTTCTTCAACCTGCGGCGCCTCAAGGGCCAGATCCAGGCGATCGAGGAAGGCGAGCTCAAGCCCGATCAGGTCAAGGAGATCGCACGCAAGCTCGGGGTCAGCGAGGAGGATGTCGTCTCGATGAACCGGCGTCTCAGCGGCGATGCGTCGCTGAACGCGCCGGTGCGCACCGATGCCGAATCGGGCGAGTGGCAGGACTGGCTGGTCGACGAGACGCCCGACCAGGAGGAGCAGCTCGCCGAGAGCGAGGAGCTGACGCTCCGGCGAGGCCTCCTTGAGAATGCGCTCAAGACGCTGACCGACCGCGAGCGGCAGATCTTCGAGGCCCGTCGCCTGCGCGACGAGCCGGCGACGCTCGAGGATCTCTCGGTGGAGTTCGGCGTGTCGCGGGAGCGCATCCGCCAGATCGAGGTGCGCGCCTTTGAGAAGGTCCAGCGGGCCGTACAGAAGGCCAACGCCAAGATCGAGGCCGGCGCCGAAGCCTGAGCCCGGCATCATTTCCGAGCCTGGATCGGGCGTCCTTTCAACCGGAGGGCGCCCGATTTGTTTGGGCGCTCTACCTGAGGTCGATCTCCTTGTAGCCGCCCGCGGCCACTGCGTCGCACCAGGCGCGATAGGCTGGCGCACTGCCGCTGTAGCGCGCCAAGGTGCGGACCTGCTTGCCATCGACGTTGGAATTGACGCCCGTCATCCAGGAATCGACCTCGTTCACAAGCGAGCCCTCGCTGGTGGCCCGCACATTCTCCGTCCAGGCGGCGACGGCCTCGGGGCGCGCGTCGGCCCGTTGGAGACGGCGCTCGCGCATGAAGCCGATGAGGTCCGTGACCCATTCGACATTGTATTCGATGCTGCGCGGAATGTTGCCGAGCGCCGTGTGCGGCCCGACCAGCATGAACATGTTCGGGAACCCGTCGACCTGCACGCCAATGAAGGTCCTGGGGCCGCCTCGCCATTTCTCTTTGAGTGACTGCCCGCCCGCGCCGCGGATGTCGATGCGATCGAAACTGCCCGTTACGGCATCGAATCCGGTCGCATAAATGATCATGTCGAATTCGTATTCGGCGTCGCTCGTCTTGATGCCGTTCGGGGTGATCCGCTCGATCGGCGTCTCCTTGATGTCGACGAGCGCCACGTTGGGTTGATTGTAGACCTCGTAATATCTGGTCTCGAGCGGGACGCGGCGCGTGCCGAAACCATGGTTCTTCGGGATCAGCTTCTCGGCAACGGCGGGGTTCTTGACCCGCTCGCGGATCTTGCGGGCGACGAACTCGGAAATCGCGGCGTTGGCTTTCCGGTCGGTCAGGATATCCTTGAAGTTGCCCTGCCAGATCCCGAAGCCAGGCGAACTGTAGAGTTTCTCGAAGAACGCCTCCCGCTCCTCGGGCGTGACGTCGAATGTGCCGCGCGGATCGGGTGTGTGAATGAAGCACGCGTGCGTTTCCATGCAGCGCGCGAAGATCTCGTCGTAGCGCGACTTGACCTCCTGCATCGTCTCCTTGTCGATCCTGCTGTTGTGAAGCGGCGCACACCAATTCGGCGTACGCTGGAAGACCGTTAGGTGGCCGACCGTCTTCGCCACCTCCTGGATGGTCTGGACGCCCGTCGCGCCGGTGCCGATCACGGCAACGCGCTTGCCCGCGAAGCTCACGGGCTCATGGGGCCAGCGCGCGGTGTGATAGGATTCGCCCTCGAAGGTCTCGATGCCCTCGATGCGCGGCATGGTCGGCGCGGAGAGCGGGCCGACGGCGGTGATCAGGAAGCGCGTCGTGTGCCTGCTGCCGTTCTCAAGCGTGACGTCCCAGCCCTGCGCCTCCTCCTTGTAGTGTGCGGCGACGACGCGGCTCCTGAACTGGATGTCGCGGCGCAGGTCGAACTTGTCTGCGACGTAGTTGAGATACCGTAGCGTCTCGGGCTGCGGCGCGAAGTGCTCCTGCCAGTCCCATTCCCGAAGCAACTCCTTGGAGAAGGAATATCCGTAGGACCAGCTCTCGGAATCGAAACGTGCGCCAGGGTAGCGGTTCCAGTACCAGGTGCCGCCGACGCCGGTGCCCGTTTCGAAGACCTTTACCTTGAGGCCGAGGTCGCGCAGCTTGAGAAGCTGGTAGAGACCGGAGATGCCGGCACCGATAATAATGGCGTCGTAGTCAGGGGTGGCCCCCCTCTCGCCCACGCTCTCAGTCGTCTGCACAGCAGCCACGGCTCTTCTCCTGGGTGAGACCTCGCCTCACGTGCACGACCCGTTACAGGCTTTTGTTCGGGCCACCTAACGGATCAGGGCTTCTCGACGCCGATCGCGACGCGGAAGCGGTGCGCAATGGTCGCGCCATCTTTCACCGGCAGCGCCCAGGGATCATCCGTGAGCGCGATCTTGGCAACGGCAAAGGTCGGACCTGGCTCCCTGAACATCAGCTCGGCGAGCGCGCCGACCTGGCTGTCCTCGGTGACGAGCAGGGTCTTCGCTATGCCGAAGCCCTCGGCAACCTTGCACAGATCCGTCCGCGCGCCGGTAAGTCCATGCTGGCGTCCGGTCTCGCCGAAATGCTCATTGTCGAGCACCAGAATTGCGAGGTTCTTCGGGGCCTGATCGGCCACAACGCCGAGTGAGCCGATGCCCATGAGCATCTCGCCGTCGCCGGTAATGGCAAATACGCGACGGTCGGGCTGCGCAAGCGCAATCCCGAGCGCGGTAGGCACGGCGAGACCCATGCCGCCCCAGGAGTAGAGATACTCGGGGTGGTCGCCCGCGGCCGAAATGTCCCATGTGGGACTGCCGAGCCCTGGCACGACGAGGGCATTGCCGCGGTGTTTGAGCAGCTCGGCGACGAACGGACGCCGCTTGATCTTGTTGGGGGCAGGGCTTGCCCGCTTGCTGGTCGAGCTCATGTCTGGTGCCCCCTATTCCTGGCCAAAGCCCTTGGCGCCGATCACGCGCTGGCTGACCAGCACGGCGGCGGACAGGCGGCCGTGAAAGGCGAGGTCCGCGGCTGCCGCGAATGTCTCGCCGATCTCCGCAGCGTGATCGACCGGGAAGCAGCGCACGCCGACCGCTTCGAGCACGCTGCGCGTCGCCTGCCCCATGGGCACCTGCCAAGGGTTGAACTCGCCCCACTGTCCGCGCATCGTCACAAGGATGAGGCAGGGCACGCGCATCGTCACCGGGATGCCGAGCGCGTTGATGCAGTTGCCGACACCCGATGATTGCATGGCGATCATCGCGCGCCTGCCGCCGAGCCACTGGCCGGTCGCCACGCCGATGCCTTCCTCTTCGGTCGAGAGCGTGACCAGCCGCATGTCCTGGTCGGCGTCGACCATCTTGAGGAGCTGTGTGAGGCCGCCGTCCGGGATCGTGCAGACGGTCTTGATGTCGCGCGCCTTCATTTCGGCGAAGACATCTTCGGACCAGTGCCGTTTCTTTGTTGTCATCTGCTGTCGGGTGGTTGTTGCTGGGATCGATAATATTCAGCTCTTGCCATCGTCGCGGGCGCCGGTCAGGCGTGTGCGATAGCCCTCAGGCAGCGCCTTGCCGGCGTCGACATAGGCCTTCTCGATGGCTTTGACATTGGGGGCGAAGATGGTGCTGCGGTTCTCGCGGCACCAGTCGCGCGAGGCGATGATGGTATCGAGCGAGCCCTGGAACTTGGGCATGACCCAGCGCGCGAAGAGCTCGAAGCTGCGGAAGGTGTCCTCGCGGTTCGCCCACTCATGCGCGCGGAACATGACGCCGCCGATGCCGCCCTGGCTCGCCGCGATCATGCGCTCGATGCCCTTGGTGATCGTCTCGGGCGAGCCGACCAGCGTGTTACCGGACTTCACGCCTTCGCGCAGCGGATTCTCGGAGCGGCCGGGCGGGCGGCCGAGCGTCTCCTCGAAATAGGTCACGGTCTCCTGGCGCTCGCCATAGGCGACCTCGCGCAATGCCCGCTCGTCGTCCTCGGCGCAGTGCATGTTGATGACGAGACGCCAGCCCTTGCGATCGATGGTCTTTCCATGCTTGGCGGCTTCATCTTCGGCGATCTTCCAGTGCGCCGGCAGCGCATCGACCCCGCCCGGCAGGCCCGCCCCGAGCGAGAGCACGCCGAGCCCGTGCTTGCCGGCCACCTGCATGCCCGCCGGCGACAATGTGCTCGCCACAGCGATCGGGAAGTGCGGGTCGGTATAAGGGGCGAGGTGCAGGCGCGCCTCGCGCATCTCGAACCAATCGGTCTTCATGGTAACCGGCTCCTCGCACTTGAGGAGCTGCATGATGGCGTCGACCGCCTCGCCCATGCGGCGCCGCTGGTCCTCGGCCGCAATGGCGAGCATGTAGGCGTCGGACGTCAGCGCGCCCGGCCCGCAACCGAGCATGGCCCGCCCCTTGGTCATGTGGTCGAGTTGCACGAAGCGCTGGGCCACGAGGAATGGATGGTGATAGGGGAGGCTCGTGACGCCGGACCCGAGGCGGATGTTCTTCGTGCGCTCGGCCGCCGCCGCGATGATCAGCTCGGGGCTGGCGATCAGCTCCCAGCCCGCCGAGTGATGCTCGCCAATCCAGGCCTCGTCATAGCCGAGGTGGTCGAGCCAGCTGATCAGCTCCATGTCGCGGGCGATGGCGAGGGTCGGATTGTCGCCAGCGCGGTGGAATGGCGCCAGGAAGATGCCGAAGATCAGCCCGCGATGGGGGCCCCGTTGAACCATGCTCGCGTCTCCCCGAATGTTGGCCGGTGGGCGGAAGGGCCACGTTGCGCGTAGATGTCCGGATATGTGGTTTGCAACCTAGCGATCCGGGGCTGACTAGGCCAGAGTAAGACGCGAGCAGTGGGCGAAGACCGGCCCGCGCCCAGCGCAGTACTCGCCAGCGACCTGGCGCTGATGACCAATTCGCCGCTGCCAGCCGGCTGCCGCAGGGTGGCGCTGCGGTGCCGGTGTGCGGGGTCGCCGGCAGCGGCCGCAGGAAAATTGCTTGCTCGAACGCAATTGGCAGGACAGTACATCTGGCGACTCGCGTAAGCGTCACAATCTCATGGAGATCATTCCGCGCCCATGGCGAAGCAGGACATCCCGGTTCCTTCCATGACCGGCTTCGGCGCCGATGAAGGCCGTCATGGCTCGGTCGCCTGGCGCTGGGACATCCGCAGCGTCAACGGCAAAGGGCTCGACGTGCGCCTGCGGCTCCCACCCGGCTACGAGGCCCTCGAGCCACGCCTGCGCGAGCGCATCGGGGCCCGGCTCACGCGTGGCAATGTGTCCGTCAGCCTGAATGTTGCCCGCGAGGGGGGCGGCACCGCGATCACCATCAACGAGACGGCACTCGCCCAGGTCCTGGCCATCGCCGAGCGACTGAGCGCGCGCGGCGGCTTCGCGCCCCTGAGCATAGACGGCCTGCTCGCCCTGCGCGGGGTCATCGAGGTGGGGGAGGGCATTGAGCCGCAGGCCGCGGTCGAGGCCCGCCATACGGCGATGCTGGCGAGCTTCGAGCGTGCGCTGGAGCAGCTTGTCGAGTCGCGCCGGGCCGAGGGACGCCGTCTCGCGCCGGTCATCGAGGAGCACCTGGTGTCGATTGAGGCGCTTGTCGCCCAGATCGCCGCGTCGCCGGCACGCGCGCCCGAGGCCATCCTCGCGCGGCTCAAGGAGCAGGTTGCGCGGCTCCTGGACACCGGCGCGCCCCTTGACGAGACACGGCTGCATCAGGAGGCGGCTCTGCTGGCCGCGCGCGCCGATGTCGAGGAGGAGCTGCAGCGGCTGCGGGCGCACGTTGCCGCCGCGCGTGAGCTCATGGCGGGCGGCAAGCCGGCCGGCCGCAGGCTCGACTTCCTGGCGCAGGAGTTCAATCGCGAAGCCAATACCACCTGCTCGAAGGCCAACGATATCGAAACGACGCGCGCGGGTCTCGCGCTCAAGGCCGTCATCGAGCAGATGCGCGAGCAGATCCAGAACATCGAATAGGGGCGACAATGGCGAGCACTCACATGGCGCGGCGTGGCGTGATGCTGGTGCTGTCGTCGCCTTCGGGCGCGGGCAAGACGACGCTGGCCAAGGCGCTGCTCGCGGCCGAGCCGGGGCTGGTGATGTCGATCTCGGTGACCACGCGCAAGCCCCGTCCCGGCGAGGTCGATGGCCGGGACTATCACTTCATTGATGCTGCGGCCTTCGAGCGTCTTAAGGAGAGCGGCGAGCTCCTCGAGTGGGCGCACGTGCATGGCAATCTCTACGGCACCCCGCGCGGGCCGGTCATGGAGGCTCTCGGCGCCGGCCGCGACGTGCTGTTCGACATTGACTGGCAAGGCGCGCAGCAACTGGCGGCCTCGGCACCCGCCGATTTGGTGCGGGTGTTCGTGCTGCCGCCTTCCGCAGCCGCCCTCGGGCAACGCCTGCACGCCCGCGCCCAGGATGGCGCTGATGTGGTCGCGCGGCGGCTGGCGGCTGCGGGCGGCGAGATCGACCACTGGCCCGAATATGATTATGTCATCGTCAATGACGTGATCGCGGAGAGCCTCACCGTCCTGCGTGGCGTGCTCGCCGCGGAGCGCCACCGCGCAAGCCGCCAGACGGGTCTTCCCGCCTTTGCGCGCGAGCTTCAGCAAGCGCTCAAGAGCAAGAGCTGACCTCAGCAGGCGGTCACGCCTGGCGTGCGGCTAGCCGGCAGCCGCGATGAGCAGGAAGGCGCCAAGCAGGAAGGTCGTCCAGAAGGCCATGGTGCCGGTCGGCCAACTGCGCCCGAACGTGCTGGCCGGGCCGTGGTGCGTGAGCAGGAGATCGTGCAGCCGCGTGGCCTTGCTGCTGAGGCCGCTGACGAGCCGCGTCAGAGCACTCGCGGTGAGATCGTCCAAGCCGCGCACGAGCCACGCCCCCGGGCGGCGATAGAGCCAGTCGAGATCCAGTGTGATGCCGGGCTGCGGTTCGAGCCACGCGCGCGCGGCATAGGCGACCAGCGTCGCGAAGGCGAGAAGCTGCAACTGCACCAGCACATGGCTCGCCGTATAGGGCACGTAGGCCACGGGGTGCGGCAACAGGACGTACAACCCATCCGGTACAATGCCGATGGCGATGCACAGAACGGCCGCGAGCGCCATCGCAATGCGCATGGACTGCGGCGGGTCAGTGGCGGTCATGCGGGTTTTCGGCGCGGCGAAGAACACGCGCCAGGGAAGGCGCAGGCCGGCGTGCAGGACAACACCTGCGGACACGGCCATGAGCACGAACCAGGCCTCGGCGAGATGCTGCTTGGCTGCGGCCTCGATGATCATCGACTTCGAGACGAAGCCCGAGGTAAGCGGGAAAGCGGCGATCGCGAGTGCGCCGATCATGCAGGCGAAGGCCGTCAGCGGCATCGCGTCGGCGAGCCCGCCGAGATCGCTCATGCGGTTCTTGCCCGTCTGGCGCAGAACGCTCCCGGCCGTCATGACCAGCAGCGCGGTATAGATCACGGCCGCGGCGGAGTGTGCGGCGACGCCGTTCAGCGCCAGGGGCGTGCCGATGCCGACGCCCGCAACCTTGATGCCCATCTGGCTGACGATGGCGAATGCCAGCAGGCGGCGAACGTCGTTCTCGAGCGTGGCGTAGACAATGCCGTAGACCGCCATGATGAGGCCGATCCAGATCAGCACCTCGGCGCCCGGGAAGGCGCGCAGGAGCACGTAGGCGGCCGTCTTGGTCGTGAAGACCGAGAGGAAGACCATGCCGGACCATGAGGACGCCGGATAGGCATCCGAGATCCAGGCCCAGAGCGGCGGCGCTCCGGCATTGACGAGGAGACCGGCAAGGATCAGCCAGCGGGGCCAGGAATCCGGCTGCAGCGAGGTGATGGTCGTGCTGCCGCTCGTGGCGATTTCGCCGGCGATGCCCGCCATGAGCAGCACGCCACCGAGGAAGTGGACGAGGGCATAGCGGAAGGCCGGCCCGCGTGCGTGCGCGCCACCACATGCGACGATCACCGTGGAGGCGATCGCCATCACCTCCCACCACACGAAGAGCGTGATCCAGTCGCCGGCGAACACGACGCCGAGTGCGCCGGCCGCATAGACGAAGGCGGATGAAAGCTCGAGCGTCGAGGTGCGGTCGAGCGCGAAGAGCGCGCCGAGGAAGGCAGCAAGCGCAAAAACGCCCGCGAAGAGATGCGCGAGCGCGTCGGCGCGAACCGGGGTCAGCGCATAGCCGAGGTAGTCCGCGTTCACGCTGTCGGCTGGCACGAGCCAGACGAGCGCAAGGGCGAGCAGCGGAAACGCGAGCAGCGCCATCTTGCGCGCTGCGCCGCGTATGAGGATGAGGGCAAGCGCGCCGATGAGGAGGGCCGTGGCCGGGGAGAAGGAGAGACTAGTCGTCATAGGTCCCCTCCGGAGCGCGCAGCAGAGAGCCGACCGCGAGGGCGAGCACGACAAAAGCAAAACCCGCGAGCGCGCCGAACCAAGCGGCAAAGCCGAACGTGCCGTCGATGGCAAAATGGCGGTAGTGCGTGACGGCGAGGTCGAGCAGCACGAGCACCGCAAGGATCACAAGACCAAGCTTGCGGAGATCCCATCCGGCGAGGGTCTTCATCGGTGTGGCCGAAGTCCTCCGTGTGTCGCGCATGATCACGCTCCCACCATCATCTTCGCGAGGGTGAGCGCCAGGTCCGGGAACAGGAACAGCCCCACGGTGGCGGCCGCCGTTATGGTGAGCGCGATGACGATCGGCAGCGGCGCCTCGCCGTGATCATGGTCAGACGCGGCCGCACCGGCAGAATGCGCCATCATCTCGTGCTCGAAGAAGGCCTTGTAGACGATTGGCAGGAAATAGGCGGCGTTGAGCAGCGTGCTCGCGATAATGATGGCGACGGGGAGCCACTGGCCGGTCTGCATGGCTCCGGAGAGCATGAACCACTTGCCGAGGAAACCTGCGGTCGGCGGCAGGCCGATCATGCTGATGGCGCCGACCGTGAACGCGCCCATGGTCCAGGGCATGCGCCGGCCGATGCCGGCAAGCTCGCTGATCTCGGTCTTATGCGCGGCCGTGTAGATCGAGCCCGCCGCGAAGAAGAGCGTGATCTTGCTCACGGCGTGGGCCGCAATATGCATGGCGGCGCCGACTGCCGAGATCGGGACGAGGATCGCCGCCGCGAGAATGACGTACGAGAGCTGCGACACCGTCGAGTAGGCGAGACGGGCCTTGAGATTGTCCTTGCGCAAGGCGACGAGCGACGCTGCGATCACCGTGAAGCCCGCGGCATAGACGAGCCAGCTTCCTGCACCTTCGTACGCGAGCGTCTCGATGCCGAACGTGTAGACGATGATCTTGAGAATGGTGAACACACCCGCCTTGACGACCGCCACCGCATGGAGCAGGGCGCTGACTGGCGTCGGCGCCACCATGGCGGCCGGCAGCCAGAAGTGCAGCGGCATGAGCGCGGCCTTGCCAATGCCGAAGGCGAAGAGAGCGAGCAGCACGCCGAGCACGAGCGGCGTCGCCTTGTCGCTCAGAATGCCGCCGGGTGTGAAGTCGAGCGTGCCGGCGATGAGCCATGTCCACACGATCGCGGGCAGCAGCAGAGTCATCGAGGTGCCGATCAGGATCAGCAGGTAGATCCGCCCGGCGCGGATGGCCTCGCCGTTCGCCTTGTGCGCGACCAGCGGATAGGTGGAGAGCGTCAGCACCTCGTAGAAGATGAAGAGCGTGAAGAGGTTCTTCGCGAAGGCAATGCCCATCGTTGCCCAGAGCGCGATTGCGAAGCAGACATAGAACCCGGTCTGGCGCGGCTCATTGTTGCCGCGCATGTAGCCGATGGCATAGACGGATGTGACAAACCACAGCGTGGCCGCGATCAGGGCGAACAGGAGACCGAGGGGTTCGACTGCGAAGGCGACGTGGAGCCCCGGCACGACCATCAGATCAATCGCCGCCGGTCGGGCGCCGGCCAGGACGTGCGGCACGAGGCTCCACACCGAGAGGGCGAGCCCACCGGCGGCGATGAGCGTCACGCTCTCGCGGAGATTGGGCGTCGTGTGAAAGAGCGGAATGAGCAGTGCGCCGATGAGTGGGATCGTCAGCGCGGCGATGATGAGCACGTCGGGGGCGAACGGCAGCATTACCTGAGCCCTCCGAGCAGGGTTTCCGCGATCCGGCTCGCGACGCCCGCCGAAAGCTCGGTGTCGATGCCGAAGTAGATGGACGCGAACGTGAGCGCCAGGATCGGGACCAGCATCATGAGCGGCGGGTCCTTGGCATGGGCAACGGCGCGCCCCGTCGGGCGGAAATAGGCGACCTCGACGGCACGGCCGATGTAGACGAGGGCGATAAGCGAGCTCGCCACGATCAGGAAGGCGATCGGCCACATGCCGCTCTCGAAGGCGCCGACGACGAGATAGTATTTCGAGATGAAGCCGGCCGTGCCGGGCACGCCCATCAGGCTCAGCCCCGCCGCGACGAAGGCGGCCACGGTCAAGGGCATGGTCCGCCCGACGCCGCCGAGGTCATCGAGCTTCACCGTGCCGGCGCGATACATGATGGCGCCAAGAGCGAGGAACAGCGCGCCCTTGATCAGCGCGTGATTGAAGAGGTGGACGATGGCGCCGGTCAATCCGGCTTGATTGGCGAGCGCGATGCCAAGGGTGATGTAGCCGATCTGTGCGACCGAGGAGTAGGCAAGCATCCGCTTGAGGTTCTGCTCGTAGACTGCGAGCAGCGAGGCAATGAACATGGCGGCGATCGAAAGGGGATAGAGCACCTCCGAGACCGGCAGTGTGCTGAGATCGACCGCCACGCCGTAGATCGAGAAAGCAATGCGCAGGAAAAGATAGACCGCGACCTTGGTCGCCGTTGCGGCGAGGAAGGCGGTCGCGAACGACGGGGCGTAGGCATAGGCGTTGGGCAGCCACACGTGTAGCGGGAACAGCGCGAGCTTGAGGCTGATGCCGACAAAGAGGAACGCGAGCGCGGCAAGGACGGGCCGCGGGAACGCAGCGGCGGCGTCTGGCAGGCGTGTCGCCACATCGGCGAAGTTCAGGCTGCCGGTCACGATGTAAAGAAGGCCGATGCCAATGACATACAGCGTCGCGCCGATCGTGCCCATGATCAGGTACTGGTAGGAGGCGACGAGCGCGCGGCGGTCGCGCCCCATCGCGATCATCACGTAGGTCGAGAGCGATGAGATCTCGAGGAAGACGAAGGCGTTGAAGCCGTCGCCGGTGATCGTGATGCCGAGCAGACCCGCGAGACAGAGCAGGTACATGGTGTAGAACCAGGCCTGCCGGTCGCCATCGATCTCGTGGGCGACGCTACGTCGCGCATAGGGCATCATGGCCGCGCTGACGACGCTGACCAGCACGAGCACAAAGGCATTGAGCAGATCGACGCGGTATTCGATGCCGATCGGCGGCGGCCAGCCGCCCATGTGGTAGGAGATCGTGCCGTTGGTCCACACTTCAACGAGCAGTGCGAAGGCCACCACGGGCGTCGCGGCCGTGATGAGCGCGGCCCACAGCCAGGCGAGCGTACCGCGCCGCATGAAGGCGGCGAGGATCGCTCCCAGGAGCGGGATCACGACTTGAAGGCCCGCGAGTTGCGGGGTGATGGCGCTCATTCCTGCTCTTCCCGCGCGAAGATCTCGTCTTCCTCGATGGTGCCGTAGGCCTCGTGGATGCGCGAGACGATGGCGAGGCCGAGCGCAATGGTCGCGACGCCCACGACGATGGCCGTGAGGATCAGCACGTGCGGCAGCGGGTTCGAGTAGACGGTGAAGTTGGGATCGAGGACAGGCGGCGTACCGCCGATGATTTTTCCGGGCGCGATGTAGAGCAGATACACTGACGTCTGAAAGAGCATCAGCCCGATCAGCTTCTTTATCATGTTGCCGCGGGCGATGACGATGTAGAGACCGGCGACCATCAGCACGATCGTGGCGATGTAGTTATAGTGATCGAAGAAATTCTTGAGCTCTTCCATCAGCGCCCCCGCTCCGAGAAGGCATAGAAGAGGGCGATCATCGTCGAGGCGACCGTGACGAGCACGCCGGCCTCCACGAGGAGGATGCCGCGCTCGCGTCCGGCGGGCGCATGGGCGGCGAGCACCGAGTAGTCTAGGAAGTTCTGGCCGTTGAGCAGTCCGACGACACCGGTTCCGGCATAAATCAGGACGCCGAGCGGCACCAGAAACTCGACCAGCCTGCGGGGGACGACGCGCTGCGCTTCCTCGAGGCCGAAGATGAGCGCATAAACGATCACCGCGCCGGCGATGACCACGCCGGCCTGGAAACCACCGCCAGGACCATAGTCGCCGTGAAGCTGAACGTAGAGGCCGAACAGCAGCATGAAGGGAATGATCAGCTTGACGCCGACCCGCAGGACCACGTCGAGCCTCATCGCGTGCCTCCTTCGCCGCTGTCTCTCCTTTGCCGACGCCCTTTGAGCAGCAGCATAACGCCAATACCGGCTGTGAAGACGACAATAACCTCGCCAAACGTGTCGAAGCTTCGGTAGTCGGCGAGGACAGCCGACACGACGTTCGCGACCTGCGTCTCCTTGATCGCGTTCTGGAGATAGTGCGGCGCGACATGCTTGTGGATCGGCGCGTCCGCAAGCCCGAAGGCTGGAAGGTCATAGGTCGCCCAGATCAGGGCGGCGCCTACGCCGACAGCGACGAGCAGCGGGAGCGCGGCGGGCCGCGGCTGCGGGTACTCGCGCGCCTTGGTGAGATGAAGCGCGGCGAGGAACAGCACCGTCGACACGCCGGCGCCAACTGCAGCTTCGGTCATCGCGACGTCGACTGCGTCGTAGACCATCATCACGCTTGCCATGAGGAAGCTGTAGGCGCTCGCGAGCGCGATCACGCCGAACAGGCTGCGCATGCGCACGATGGCGATCGTTACGACCACCAGCAGCGTCAGGAGCGCCGTATTGATGAAGCCTTCTATGGCAGCCTCCCATCGTCCGGGAGAGTTGGCCGGCCCGCTTGGTCTTGGGCCAGACGGTCGCGCCGATCCTCATCAAGCTCGGGCTTCAATCCGGCGTGCAGTGCCGCCTGCGCAAGAGCATGGGTGATGACCGGCCCCGTGAAGAAGAAGAGCGCCAGGATGAAGAGCAGCTTGAGTGTCACCTGGCTGAAGCCGGCCTGGAGCATGAGGCCCGCGAAAAGCGTGCCGGCGCCGAGAGTCTCGATCACGCTCGCTGCGTGCATGCGCGTGTAGACATCGGGCAGGCGCAGGATGCCCAACGCGCCAGCGACGATAAACCCGGACCCGGCGAGGATCAGCACCCAGCTTGCGATATCGAGCGGGTTCACGCCTCGTCCTCCTGCGCGTCGTGGGCGAGATCTCCGTGGCGGAAGAACTTCAGGATCGCCAGCGTGCTGATCAGGTTGAGGACGCCATAGGTCAGCGCGATATCGAGCCAATCCGGCCGGCCATTCAGAAAGCCGAGGACGGCGACGAGGATGATGGCGAGCGTGCCGACCGAGTTGCCGGCAAGAACGCGGTCGAAAACGGTCGGGCCCCTGACCACCCGGACGACGACCAGCACGAGCGCGGCGATGACGGCAAGCATGGCGGCAGCAAACATCAAGCCCCCCTCTCGAACTGGGTCACGCGTGCATCCATGCCGCCTTCTTCGAGGTCGAGCGCGCCGCTGCGCTCAAGGGCGTGCACGGTAAGGATGCTGCCCCTGACGGCCATGGTCACAGTGCCCGGCGTGAGCGTGATGGAGTTCGCGTAGGTCGCAATGCCGGCGGCTGTGTGCTGGCTCGCGGCGACCCGCGTCATGGTGGGGGAGATGGCGAGCTTAGGCGAGAGGACGACCTTGGTGACGTTCCAGCCTGACTTGATCATCTCCCGGATGAGCCAGGGCCAGTAGGTGGCTGCCGCCGGGAGCAGGTGCGCAGGGTAGCCCTCGGTGTCGAGCAGCTTCATGCGACGTGCGGCATAAATCACGAAGAGCGTGCAGGCGAGGCCGCCCATGAGCAGGAAGGGCTTGAAATACCCTGACAGCCCCAGCCAGAAGAGATAGAGGATGATGCCGAAAGAGATCACGCGCATGTCGCGCTACTCCTTCCGCTGGAGGCGCACGTCTGGCTTTGGACTGTGCTCCGCCGCGCCGCCCCGTCGCCATCGATGGCGGCTCCCTCCTCTCGCATCGCTGCCTCCCCAAGGTGCGAATGTTACTGGTTACCTAGCGGCATTCTCACGTTGGGGCAACCCTTGGGCGATGGAGCACGCCGCGCACACCGGCGCCATGAGGCGCCAGAGCACGGACGACGCGCGCGGTTTTTCCGTGTGGTCCTCAGGCGGCCTTGATGTTCGAGCGCTTCACCTTGTCGAGGTTCTTGCCCTCGATGCGGATCAGCTTGGTCGCGCCGTCGCGTTTCGGCGAGTGGACGGCCCCGACGTCGTAGAACTTGGCCATGCCTGGCTCGAGCTTGTACGTGCGGACGGGCTCGACCAGCGTTGGCTCGTCGCCCTGGCCCTTCTTGATGATCTTCCAGTCGGTCATCTCCGTGACGCCCTCGGCCTGGCCGTAGATGGCCCAGCTCGGACCATGGTCGTGGGCTGCGGAGCTTGCGGCGCCCTCGTAGGTGTGGGCACAGACGCAGAACCCGGTCTCGGGATCCTCGTAGATGACCTCGCGGGTCTTCATGTTCGGCCGGCCGAGGTTGGCCTCGAGGAACTCCTTGTCCTTGAGGGCCTTCTCGACGAGCGCGGCCACCTTGGGACCGGTCTGCGAAATAGGACCCGACTTGAGCGTTGAGCGAATGTCGTTCGCGAGCGCTTCGAGCGTGTAGGCCATCGTTACCTCCCTGGGAACAGACGCTTCCTGGACGGCCTGGGTCCAATCCCAGCCGCTACTGCAGACAGCATCATGGATCGCGCAGGGTAGATCAAGACGGCCCGCCGCACAGCGGATCCGCGTTCAGGTTGGCCCCTCATAACGCACGAACACCTGGTCGATGGCGCCAAAAATGCTGGCGCCGCTCCCATCTCGCATCTCGAGACGCACGCGGTCGCCGAACCTGAGGAAGGGTGTTTTGGGCGCGCCTGTCAGCAGTGTTTCGACGACGCGCACCTCGGCGATGCAGGTATAGCCGGCCCCGCCCTGGTCGACCGGCCTGCCGGGGCCACCGTGAAGCTTGTTCGAGACGGTGCCCGAGCCGATGATCGTGCCGGCGCTCAAGCGGCGAGTCTTGGCGGCATGCGCGATCAGATCGGCGAACGAGAACGTCATGTCGCGCCCGGCATTGGGCCGGCCGATCAGCTTGCCGTTGACGCTGGCGAGCAGGGGGAGATGCACCTTGCCGTCGCGCCAGGCCGGCCCGAGCTCGTCCGGCGTCACGACTACGGGCGCGAATGAGGATGCAGGCTTGCTGTGGAAGAAGCCGAAGCCCTTGGCAATCTCGTTCGGGATGAGGTTGCGCAGCGAGATGTCATTGACGAGGGCGATGAGCCGCACGTAGTCGAGCGCGTCGTCCGCCGCTACGCCCATCGGCGTGTCGGCGACGATCACGGCAAGCTCACCCTCGAGGTCGATGCCCCAGGCTTCGTCCGCGACCGGCACCGGCTCCATCGGGCCGATGAACACATCTGAGCAGCCCTGGTACATGAGCGGATCGGTGTGGAAGCTGGCCGGCAGATCGGCACCGCGGGCCTTGCGGGCCAGCTCGACGTGATTGATGTAGGCGGACCCATCAGCCCATTGGTACGCGCGCGGCAGCGGTGCCATGGCGAGGTGCGGATCGAAATCGAAGAGGGGCAGGCGCGAGCTGCCGACGTCCGGGAAAGCGGAATCGAGCTCGGCCGCGATCCGCTCGGTGGCGAGCGCATAGGTGTCCCAGTCGTCGAGGAGCTGCTGAAGCGTGCCGAGGCCGGCGACCGTGTCGGCGGAACGCACAGCCTTCGTGAGGTCGCGCGAGACGATCACCAGCTCACCATCGCGGGTGCCGTTGCGGAGCGTAGCGAGCTTCATGAATCTCTCCTTTGCGGCGGGCCCCGCCACTCATTCCACATGCAGGATCGGGTGGGTGGCGCCAGTCTCAAGGTAGGTGGCGGCGATCTCAGCCATGACCGGCGCCAGCAGATAGCCGTGGCGGAAGGCGCCATTCACGATGAGACGGCGCCCCTTGGCGATGATGCGCGGGACATTATCGGGAAAGGCCGGACGAACGCCCACCGAAAGCTCAAGGATCTCGGCTTCGCCGAAGGCCGGATGCAGCGCATAGGCCGTGCCGAGAAGGTCGAGCGCCGAGCGCACCGTCACCGGCGCAGCGTCATCGCGCTCGATCACGGTCGCGCCGATCATGTAGCGATGCTCGCTCCAGGGAACGACGTAGAGCGCGAAGCGCGGGTGCAGCAGCCGCACCGGCCGGCTGAGCCGAACCTCGCCGCTGCGCAGCACCGCCATCTCGCCGCGCACGCCGCGCAAGGTCGCCAGATCCTCGCGGGCCGCGAGGCCGCGGCAGTCGATCACGACGCCGCCATCACTCCCGGCGCGCCACACGGGCGTTGGCACGGGCGAGCCGAAATGCAGCACCCCGCCGAGCCGGCGGATCTGGCCGACGAGGTAGGCGAGAGTGCGACGCGGCTCCATGTGGCCCTCGTCGGGATACCAGAGCCCGCGGCCGAAACGGCCGGCGAGGTCTGGCTCAAGCGCGCCGAGAGCCTCGGTATCGACGGTGCGGTGGCCCTCGGTCATGCGGGCGAACCGGGTAAGCTCCCCCTGATCGCGGGGGGCGGCGACGACGAGGCTGCCGTTCATGGCAATGCCGGGCACTGCCGCACGCCATAGCGCCAGTCCGCGCACGCCCAACTCCTGGACAACCGGCTCAGCGCCCTCGGCCTCGCAGTAGGGTGCGAGCATGGCACCGGCGAAGCGGCTCGCACCGCCCGTCTCGGCCTCGCTCATGGCTTCGTGCACCGTCACGTCGTGGCCACGCCGAGCGAGCTCAAAGGCCTGCCAGAGCCCGAAAATGCCGCCGCCGATGATGGTTGCCGAGAGCCGGATCACGTGCGCGCTCGCCTTGCCGTTGCGTCTGCCTGTGGCATAGCACCATGCCGCCCGGGTGGCGAGAAGCCGTCCCGCGTGCAAAGCTGCGCCGCTGCCGCCACAGGCGATGACGCACGCGGAGGGCCACATGGTTGGGATCGAGCCGCTCGGTGATCATGCAACTCCGGAGAGCCTCAGGGAGATCGAGCGGATATTCTTTCTTTCGAGCGGACGCGCGAGCTTTGCGAGCGATGCCGCGCGGGCCGCATTTCATGAGCGCTGGCTTGGGCGGTATCTTCTTCATGACCGTGCCCACGCTTTCGTCGCGCGTGCCGGCGACGGCAGCGTCGCAGGCTATCTGATTGGCAGCCTCGACGATCCTGCCGGCGCAGACCGCTTCGACGACATCAGCTATTTCGCCGATTTTGCGGACCTCACAGCACGCTACCCGGCCCATCTGCACGTCAATCTCGATCCCGCCTGGCGCTGCCAGGGCATAGGCGCGCGACTTGTCGAGAGGTTTGCCGAGCATGCAGCAGCAAGACGCGTTGCCGGCGTCCACATCGTTACGGGTGGGGCGGCGCGGAATGTGAGCTTCTATCGGCGCTGCGGGTTCGCGCCGCTGCGCACCTGCGCATGGGAGGGAGGCACGGTCCTTTTCATGGGGCGTGCGCTCGGGTCGGCGGCCGCTAAGCCGTGACCACCTTGGACTTTCGCCTGCGCCCACGAAGAAGCGGACGCAACAGCGGTTGCGTCCGCTCCAAAAGCCCTCGGGCTCGTTCAGCAGTAATCCCAGTAGCCCTGCCGCTCATAGGGGTCCGCCCAGTACCAGCAGAGCCCCGGTGCCGGGGGAGCGTGCGCGTAGGCATAGTAGGCCGAACCAGCGAGCAGCGCGCCCAGCGCGATGCCGCCGACTATCGTCCCATAGTGCGGCCGGCGGTGCCAGCGGCGATGGGCGAGGTGGTTGCGATGCCAGCGCCTGTGCGCACGGTAGTGACGGCGGGGCTCCCAACGATCCCTGACCTCAACCGGCATCGAGGCCGCCCGGTCGATGGCCGCTGCGCTGGGCCCCGGTGAGAACGCAGCCGCGCTCGCCGGTGTCGGGAGAGCAAAGCCCGCGCCCGCGAGCGCAAATGCGGCCGCCATGAGTACCTTCTTCATGTGTTATCCCCTGATCTGATCCGCCGAGGAGGGTTGGCGGGGGTCCAGCCTGACAGGCCGAATCAAGCTTTGTGTTTTTGTATTTTCGGGTGCCGTGCGTCAGAAAGATGGCCCTCAGTTGAACGGCACATGACCAGCCCGATAAGCCAGCCGAGTATCGCGTTCACGGCCTTCACTGAAAAGTGATAATTGCTGTCAGGACAGATGCCGCGCGGGCGACCCCGGATCACGAGCCCGCAACCGGATCCGCCCACAGATCATAGGTGTCCGCCGCCGTAACTTTCGCGGTGAGCAGGTCGCCCGGCTTGAGACCGTCGGCGCCGTTGAGGAAAACGGAGCCGTCGATTTCCGGCGCATCCCAGATCGAGCGGCCGACAGCGCCATCCTCGTCGACCGCGTCAATCAGGACCTGGATGGTCCGGCCGATACGCGAGGCCATGATCTCTTCCGAAATTCGCTGCTGCGCCTGCATGAGGCGGTGCCAGCGCTCTTCCTTGACCTCTTCCGGGACGGCGCCTTCAAGCGCGTTCGCCGCGGCACCGGCAACCGGCTCGTATTTGAAGCAGCCGACGCGATCGAGGCGCGCCGCGCCGAGCCAGTCGAGCAGGTGCTGGAAATCCGCCTCCGTCTCGCCCGGAAAGCCCACAATGAAGGTTGAGCGAATGGCGAGGTCGGGACAAACGCGGCGCCAGGACTCGAGGCGGTCGAGCGTCTTAGCGCCGGCCGCTGGGCGCCGCATGGCCTTCAGCACATTCGGGCTCGCGTGCTGGAAGGGAATGTCGAGATAGGGAAGGACCTTCCTCTCGGCCATGAGCGGGATGACCCGGTCGACGTGCGGATAGGGATAGACGTAGTGGAGGCGCACCCAGGCGCCGAGTCCGCCCAGAGCCCGCGCAAGATCGAGGAAGCGGGCGGCGAGTGGCGCGCCTTTCCAGGAGCTCGTCGCGTATTTGAGATCGAGGCCGTAGGCGCTCGTATCCTGGCTGATGACGAGCAGTTCCTTCACGCCCGCCTGCACGAGGCGTTCGGCCTCGGCCATCACGTGGCTCGCGGGCCGGCTCACGAGATCACCGCGTAACGAGGGGATGATGCAGAACGAGCAGCGGTTGTTACAACCTTCCGAGATCTTCAGGTAGGCATAGTGACGCGGGGTGAGGCGCAGCCCCTCGGGCGGCACGAGATCGAGGAAGGGATCGTGCAGCGGCGGCACGGCGTCGTGCACTGCTTCCATGACCGCCTCATACTGGTGCGGCCCGGTGATCGCGAGCACACCCGGGTGGGCCTGGCGGATCGCGTCCTTCTCGACGCCGAAGCAGCCCGTAACGATGACGCGGCCATTCTCGGCCATGGCCTCGCCGATGGCGTCGAGGCTCTCCTGCTTGGCGGAGTCAAGGAAACCGCAGGTATTGACGAGCACCACGTCAGCGCCCTCGTAGTCGCGGGCGATCTGGTAGCCCTCGGCCCTAAGGCGCGTGATGATGCGCTCGGAATCGACCAGCGCCTTGGGGCAGCCGAGCGAGACGAAGCCGACCTTGGGCGGCGCCTTGGTCTTGCGCAGCCGGGGGCCAGCTGCGGCCCTCGGCAGCGGCTTGGAGGTCGGTTTCGCGGCGCGACGGGCCGTTCGCAAGGTCTTGGCTTCGCTCATGGCGCGGGCTTGTAGCCGTTCCATCGAGCCTTGTCATGGCCCGAGGGGATGCAGCGGGTCAGCCATTCCGGTCTTTTTCCGCCGCGGTCGCGACGAAATCGGCGACCTTGGAGTCCGCTGCGCCGCCACGGGTTCTGAGCCCGGCGACCACGCCGTCGCGGTCCGGCAACTCGCGGTTCTGGCTCATCTTGGCCTTGCCCTCGAGCCGTTCGATCGTGAAGCGGATGCCGACGATGCCGCGCGAGAGCATCTCGATGAAATTGCCCGGTGCATCGCTCGTGGCCCACGGCGCCGGCGTGCCAGTCTCCTGTTGATCGGTGAGCTCGCCGACATGCCGCACCAGCCAAGCGCGGTCATCGACGATGTCAGCAGTTCCGTGGGCGTGCACGACGGCATAGTTCCACGTGGGCACGACCCTGCCGTGCGCGGCCTTGGAGGGGTACCAGGCGGGTGTGATGTAAGCCTCGGGGCCGGTGAATATGAGAAGTCCGCGACCGTTCTCGGCGATGGCCTTCCAGTGCGGGTTGGCGCGCGCCATATGGCACTCGACGACGCCGAGCGCCCCTTCGTTCTTGAGCGCGGTCGGCAGATGCGTGACCTCGAAGCCGTGCTCACGCGTGGTGATGAGCGCGGCGAATGGATAGGCCCGCATGAGCGCGTGCTGCTCAGTGACATCGCCCAGCCGATAGTGTTCCGGAACGTACATCGCAGTTCTTCCCTCGAGGACAAATTCAGGCCGCCGCCTCCACGCGGGCAAGCGCAGCCTTCAGCTTTTCCTGACGCGCCTCGAAATCCGACTGGCGCTCACGCAATTCGTCGATGACCTCTTCGGGCGCCTTGGCCATGAACTGCGGATTCGCGAGCCGGTCCGTCACCTTCTTGATTTCGATCACGGTCTTGTCAATTTCCCTGGCCAGCCGCTTGGCTTCCGCGTCCATGTCGATGATGCCGGCGAGCGGGAGCGCTGCCGTCGTCTCGCCAACGACGATCTGCGCGGCGCCCTTGGGGGCGGCGCTTTCGAAGGAGATCGACTCGAGGCGGGCGAGGCGGATGAGCGTTTCGCTGTGCCGCTCGGCCCGCGTGCGCGTTCCAGGGTCGGCATTGACGAGCACGAGCGGCACCTTCGCTGCGGCTGGCACATTCATTTCGGCGCGCACCGAGCGGACTTCCGAGACGAGCGACACGATCCAGCCGATCTCCACATCCGCCTCGGGGTCGGAGAGCCCGAGCAGGCGCGGCCAGGGCGCCAGTGCGAGCAGCGTGTCCCGCTCAGGCCCGTGTTCGCCGGTCTTGGCCCACAGCTCTTCCGTGATGAAGGGCATGAAGGGATGGAGCAGCGGCAGGATCTGGTCGAGGACCCAGGCGGCCGTCGCTTGAGTCTCGGCCTTTGCCGCGGCGTCGCTCCCCGTGAGCAGCGGCTTTGCCAGCTCGAGATACCAGTCGCAGAAGACGCCCCAGACGAACTGGTAGGCGGCGCCGGCGGCCTCGTTGAACTTGTACGCCTTGAGCGCGGTCTCGACATCGCCGGCCGCTCGCTCCGTCTCGCCCGCAATCCAGCGGTTGAGCCTATGCTTCATCGCCTTCGGATCGAAGCCGGCGACGCGGCGGCACTCGTTCATCTCAAGGAAGCGCGCCGCATTCCAGAGCTTGGTTGCGAAGTTGCGGTAGCCCTCGACGCGTGCGGTCGTGAGCTTGACGTCACGTCCCTGGGTTGTGAGCGCGGCGAGCGTGAAGCGCAGCGCGTCGGCGCCGTATTTCTCGATGAGCTCGAGCGGGTCCATGACATTGCCGAGCGTCTTCGACATCTTGCGGCCCTTCTCGTCGCGGACGAGGCCGTGAATGAATACGTCGCGGAAGGGGACCTCCTTCATGAAGTGCGTGCCCATCATCATCATGCGGGCAACCCAGAAGAAGATGATGTCGAAGCCCGTGACGAGGCAGCTCGTCGGATAGAAGCGGGCGAGCTCCTTCGTCTCCTCGGGCCAGCCGAGCGTCGAGAAAGGCCAGAGCGCGGACGAGAACCACGTGTCGAGCACGTCGGGGTCGCGCGTAAGCGTTATATCCCCTCTCCCCCCACTTACGGGGAGAGGGTCAGGGTGAGGGGCGGCGGTCGATGCCGACGTTTGCGTATGTGGCCGCCCCTCATCCCGGCCTTCTCCCCGCTCGCGGGGAGAAGGAGAAGAGGCGTAGTACTTCTCGGCCTGAGCAAAGGCCTCCGCTTCATCGTGGGCGACAAAGACTTTGCCGTCCGGCCCATACCACGCCGGAATCTGATGCCCCCACCAGAGCTGGCGCGAGATGCACCAGGGTTGGATGTTCTCAAGCCAGCGGAAGTAGTCGGCGGCGTACTTCTCGGGGACGAAGGTCGTCTTGCCCGCGCGGACGGCGTCCATGGCGGGCTTCGCGAGAGTCGCGGCATCTACGTACCACTGGTCGGTCAGCCACGGCTCGACGACGGCATCGCCGCGCTGGGCGTGCGGGACCGCATGCGTGTGCGGCTCGATCTTCTCGAGGACGCCGGCGCCCGCGAGGTCGGCAACGACCTTCGCGCGCGCCGCGAAGCGATCGAGGCCGCGATAGGCTTGCGGCGCGTTCTCGTTGATCCTCGCCGTAGCATCCAGGATGTTGATGACATCGAGCCCGGTGCGCTTGCCGACCTCCCAGTCATTGAAGTCATGCGCCGGCGTGATCTTGACGGCGCCCGTGCCCTTCTCGGGGTCGGCGTAGGTGTCGGCGACGATCGGAATCGCGCGGCCGACGAGCGGCAGGATGCACTTCTTGCCGATGAGGTGCCTGAGCTTCTCGTTGTCCGGATGAATGGCGACACCGGTATCGCCGAGCATGGTCTCGGGCCGCGTCGTGCCGACCGTCACGAACCCAGATGGATCCCCCGCGATCGGATAGCGGATGTAGTACATGTGCCCGTTCGGATCGCGCGCCAGCACCTTGGCCAGCGCCGCCCCGTCGAAGGGAACGGGGTTGCCCTCCTTGTCCTTAAGGTCCGATGACCACTTGAACGAGCCCGTGTGCTCGCGTTGCTCAACCTCCAGGTCCGAGATGGCCGACTGGAACTCCGGGTCCCAATTGACGAGCCGTTTGTCGCGGTAGATGAGACCCTGCCGGTAGAGATCGACAAAGACCTTCAGGACAGCCCGCGAGAGCCCCTCGTCCATGGTGAACCGCTCACGGCTCCAGTCGCAGGAGGCGCCGAGACGCTTCAATTGGTTGAGGATCATGCCGCCCGACTGGCGCTTCCACTTCCAGACTTCCTCGACGAACTTCTCGCGGCCGAGGTCCTGATACTGGATCTGGCGATCGGCGAGCTGGCGCGTGACGACGAGCTGGGTGGCAATGCCGGCGTGATCCGTGCCCGGCTGCCAGAGCACGTCCTTGCCCAACATGCGGTGGTAGCGGCAGAGAATGTCCTGCAACGTGTTGTTGAGGGCGTGCCCGATATGGAGCGAGCCGGTCACATTCGGCGGCGGGATGACGATGCAATAGGTCTCGGCCCCGGCGCGATCCGGACGGCCGGCCTTGAAGGCGTCGGCCTTCTCCCAGTCCGCGTGGACGCGCGCCTCGATCTCGGCGGGCGAGTAGGTCTTCTCGAGCATGTCTTTGCCGTATCCGTCGATCAGGAATTGCGGTGGCCGGTCGTACGCTTGGCCGCCGCTGCCTGTCAACGTGCCGGCTGCTGCCCCGCGACACCGGGAAACAACGATCAGACCAAGGAGGCGCTTGCGCGGGCCCGCGCCTGCGTAGACCATAGGGCCTCTGAATAATCACAACATGGAGGAAGCGTCATGGCAGGCAGGAAGGTGGTTCGGGTCCGCGTGGATCCCGAGAAGTGCCAGGGGCATAACCGCTGCAAGGCCCTGGCACCGGCGCTCTTCGAGCTCGATGAGTACGGCAACGCAAAGGAGATCGGCGACGGGGTGGTGCCCGAGGAGCACCTGGAGGCCGCCTATCTGGCGCGCGCCAACTGCCCCGAGATGGCCGTCGAGATCATCGAGGAATAGGAGGCGGTCATGGCTCAGGACACCACGCGCACCCGCCCCCCGGTCACGGACTGGACGACCGACTGGGACCATCTGGATCCCCGCTGGCGCGACGACCCCTACCCGATCTGGCGGGAGCTGCGCGAGAAATGCCCGATCGCGCACACCGAGCGCTACCTCGGCGCGTATCTGCCGACGAGCTATGCCGCGGTCAAAGCGATCGCCTACGACACGAAGAGCTTCTCATCCCGGCGCGTGGTCGTGCGCGAGGTGCGGCCCGAGCCGGTGATACCATCCCCACCGATCACGTCCGATCCGCCCCACCACAAGCCGGTCAAGCAGCTCCTCCTGCCGCCCTTTACGCCCGACGAGATGAAGAAGCTGGAGCCGCGGGCCCGGGCCATCTGCAACGAGCTCATCGACAAATTCATTGCTGACGGACGCTGCGATGCCGCACAGGCGTACACGCGTCATATTCCGGTGCGGGTCATCGCCCACATGCTCGATGTGCCGGAGAGCGATGGCGATCAGTTCATCCAGTGGATTCACGAGATCTTGGAGCTCGGCATTACCGACGACGATATACTGACAAAGGCCGTGCACGAGATGACCGCCTACTTCGCCGGGTATGTCGCGGCGCGGACGCAAAAGCCGGGCGAGGACCTCATCAGCCGCATCATCATGGCGCGGCGCGATGGCGAGCCGCTACCGCCGGAGCACGCGCTCGGCATGATCCGGCTGCTTCTCATCGCGGGCATCGATACCACCTGGAGCGCGATCGGCTCGAGCCTCTGGCATCTCGCCAAGACGCCGGCCGACCGACAGCGGCTCATCGCCGAGCCGCAGCTCATGCCGACCGCGATCGAGGAATTCCTGCGCGCCTATGCGCCAGTCACCATGGCCCGCGAGGTCGTGAAGGACACGGTGATTGAAGGCTGCCCGATCAAGGCCGGCAACATGGTGCTGTTGTCGTTCCCGGCGGCGAACCGTGATCCAGCGATGTTTCCGGATGCCGACAAGGTGGTGATCGATCGCAAGGAGAACCGCCACTCGGCCTTCGGCCTCGGCATTCATCGCTGCGTCGGCTCGAACCTGGCGCGCCTCGAGATGACCGTCGCGATCGAGGAATGGTTGAAGCGGATCCCCGAGTTCCACCTCGATCCGGCAATCCCGGTCAGGTGGTCCGAGGGAACCGTGCGCGGACCACGCCAGCTCCCGCTCGTCTTCGGCTAAGGCGGAGAGATAAAGTCAATGTGAGTTGGTTGCGCCGCACGCCATGCTAGCGTGCGGCGACGGTTGAAACATGCAGGGAGAGGGCGCGGTGGCGCTAGCCGACGCTGAGGGAATAGTCGCCAGAAAGGCAGGATCAAAGCAGGCGAAGTTCACAGATCCGGATTGGACAGCAGGCGGCGAGCGGCGCGCGAGCGTTGGGCTCGTCGCTCTCCAGACGCTATGGTTCAACACCGGGACGCTCTGCAACATCACCTGCCGCAACTGTTACATCGAATCGAGCCCGAGCAACGATCGCCTCGTCTACCTCACGGCCGAAGAAGTGCGCGTCTTCCTCGACGAGATCGCGCGCAACGGGCTTGCCACGACCGAGATCGGCTTCACCGGCGGCGAGCCGTTCATGAACCCCGACATCATTGCGATGCTCGACGTGGCGCTCGCGCGCGGCTTTCGCGTTCTCGTGCTCACAAACGGGCTCCAGCCCATGCTGCGACCGCGCCTGGAGAAGGGCCTCAAGGGCTTGCGCGCCGCGTATGGCGACCGCCTCACCCTGCGCGTCAGCCTCGATCACTACACGCGTGAGCTTCATGAAGCCGAGCGCGGCCCGCGCACGTTTGCCAGGTCGCTCGAAGCCATCGACTGGCTCTGCGAGGAGGGCTTCAAGACCGCCATCGCGGGACGCGCCCGCTGGAACGGCTCCGAGGCCGACCTGCGGGCCGGCTACGCGGCGCTTATTGCAGAGCGTGGCTGGCGGGTCGATATTGACGATCCCTTGGAGCTCGTGCTGCTCCCTGAGATGGACGGCAGCCGCGACGTGCCCGAAATCAGCGTGGGATGCTGGCAGATCCTCGGCAAGAACCCGGGCGACCTGATGTGCGCCAAGAGCCGCATGATCGTCAAATACAAGGGTGACGCGCAGCCGACGGTCGTTCCCTGCACACTGCTGCCGTATGAGCGCGCCTTTGGGATGGGGGCGACACTCGCCGAGGCGGCAAGAGCCCATGGCGGCATGTTCGATGAAGGGCGGGTCAAGCTGTGCCACCCGCACTGCGCCAAGTTCTGTGCTCTCGGCGGCGGGAGCTGCTCCTAGCCTGATGTTCGCCGCTCGGCCGGCCGGGGAGGGGGCTGACGCGCGTGCCGGCGCCGGGGGCCGGCTGTGGCCGGGCTCGCCCTGGGGCCGCAACCGGGGTAGGCTCGCGGGCATCCGGGTCAGCAGAGGTTTCATCCACGCATGAGCGAGCTGACGAGACAGCAGCGTCGCCGCGAGGTTCGCGAGCGGCTCAAGGCGGGTCGCCATCTGCTCACGACGGGGCTGCCGCTGCAACCCAAGACGTCGGAGATCCTGGCCATTGCGCAGGTGGTGAAAGCCAAGCTCGAGGAGACCGGAAACGCACGCCGGGCCAGTGAGGCGGCCGAGCTTGCGCAGATGCTGGCCGACACCTCGCTCGCCGCGCGCCCGCCGACCCAGCAGAAGATTGCCTGCGCGCGGGGCTGCAGCTACTGCTGCTACGGCTTTGTCGCCATCACACCGCCGGAGGCGTTTCGTCTCGCTGCCGCCGTGCGCAGTGGGCAGGCTGCCGGGATGAGCCCCGGCGACGTGCGGGCGCGCGCGCAGCCTTTGATCGGCATCAGTCCGGAGGCGCGGATTGGCGGGAAGCGCGCTTGTCCGTTGCTCGTTGAGGGGGCGTGCACAGTGTACCGGTTCCGGCCGCTCGTCTGCCGGCAGGCGACGTCGCTCGACGTCGCTGTCTGCATCGATGAGTTCGAGGGCCGCAACCTCGCGGCCCGGGTCCCGATCTCTGGCGTTCATCTCCAGCACGCGGGCAACGCCCACATCACCCTGCTCGGCGCCATGCGCGCAATGGGCTTTGCGACGGATGCACTGGAGCTCGCCGCCGCGCTCGATGTCGCGCTCGCCGAGCCTGAGGCGGAAGCGCGCTGGCTTGCGGGCGAGGACGTATTCAGGACCGTGCCGCGGCAGGTGACGCGCGAAGCGCGGCTCGAGCAGGCGATCAGCCACGTCGCAGCCGCGCTTACAGCATGAGGGGCCGCTGCGGCGGCCCTCTTGTGAGGCCGTCTACCTCTTGACCAGCGCGTCGCGGATTTCCTTGAGGTACTGCTCGGAGGGCGATGGTGGCGGCGGTGGCGCGGCCGCCTTTTCCTTCTCGAAGCGCGCGCGGAGCATGTTGATACCCTTGACCAGCATGAAGACCGCCCAGGCGACGATGAGGAAGCTGATCACGTTATTGATGAAGACGCCGATGTTCATCGTCACGGCTTCCTTGCCATCGACGGCGGCGCGCAGCGGAATCTTGATATCGGAAAAGTCGACACCGCCGATCAGAAGGCCGATCGGCGGCATGATCACATCCTTGACCAGCGACTGGACGATGGTGCCGAAGGCGCCACCGATGATGATCCCGATGGCCATGTCGAGGACGTTGCCCCTGAGGGCGAACTCCCTGAATTCGTCGATCAGCTTCTTCATGGGTGGGTGCTCCGCGTTGGCCCATGTACCGAGGCCGCCAATATGGAAGTCATCCGACGTCGTGACATCGCGCCTCGTGGCAAAACGCTCTTGCCTGCAGGGTGGCGACTCACCTCGGCACAGTAGGTGCGGACCGCCGGCAAGGTAAATAGGGGCACGCGGAACATCAGGGGACGGGTCCGCGACGCCCAGGCTCAGCCGAAAGCATAATGCCGGCGCGGCACCGCTCGGTTGCGCCCAATGCCGGCGCAAAGCAAGATGAGGCCCTTGCCGGCGGCAGGGGCGTCCTCGCATGAGCATGGCATACTGATGATCGAAGCCTGGCAGGTCCTGACCCTGGCGCTTGGCTACGTCGGCCTGCTCTTCGCCGTCGCCTGGTTTGGCGATCTCGTGATCCGCTCGCGCAAGGGCGGCAGCGGCCGCCCGGTTACCTATGCCCTGTCGCTTGCAGTCTATTGTACGTCCTGGACGTTCTTCGGCAGCGTCGGACTCGCCGCATCGAGCGGCTACGACTTCATCCCGGTCTATGTCGGGCCGATCCTGATGTTCGTGTTCGGCGTGCCGCTGATCCTGCGCATCGTGCGGATCGCCAAGAGCCAGAACCTGACGTCCGTCGCCGATTTCATCGCTGCGCGCTACGGCAAGAGCCAGGCTGTCGCGGCCATCGCGACCGTGGTCTCGGTGCTCGGTGCCCTGCCCTACATCGCGCTTCAGCTCAAGGCGGCGTCGATCTCGATCGAGACGCTGCTCGGACCCAGTCCCTTCAAGGACCTCGCGGTCTTCGGTCTCGATACCGCGCTTGTCATCGCGCTCGCCCTCGCCGTCTTCGCGGTGCTCTTCGGGACGCGCCACATCGATGCGACCGAGCATCAGGATGGCCTGATGCTGGCGATTGCCGCGGAGTCGCTGGTCAAGCTTGCGGCCTTCCTCGCGGTCGGCATCTTCGTGATCTTCGTCATGTTCGAGGGACCATCCGGCCTGATCGAGAAAGTGGGGACGAGCAGTGATATTGCCCGAATCTTCGCCAGCGCGCCGAGTGGTGGCACGTGGGTGACGGTGACGCTGCTCAGCTTCGTGTGCATCATTCTGCTGCCGCGCCAGTTCCACGTGACGGTCGTCGAGAACAACGCGGAATCGGAGATCCGCCGCGCCTCGTGGCTGTTCCCGACCTACCTTGTGCTCATCAACCTGTTCGTCGTGCCGATTGCCATCGCGGGGCTGATCTTCCTCCCGCACTTCAGCGTCGCGCCGGACATGTTCGTTCTGGCATTGCCCATGTGGGCCGGGGCCGACTCTCTGGCCATGATGGCGTTCATCGGCGGGCTCTCGGCGGCGACGGCCATGGTGATCGTCGAGTCCGTGGCGCTGGCCATCATGATCTGCAACGGCCTCATCGTGCCGTGGCTGCTGCGGCGCCGGGTCGATGCGATCGCGACCGACGTGGACATGAGCCGCGATCTCCTGCTGATCCGCCGGGTCGCGATCTTCGCCGTGATCCTGCTCGGCTACATGGTGCACAGGGCCCTCGGCCAGGTGCAGGCGCTGGCGCAGATCGGTCTCATTGCCTTTGCGGCGATCGCGCAGCTCGCGCCGGCGTTTTTCATGGGCCTCGTCTGGCGACGCGGCACTGCCCGAGGGGCCATCGCGGGCATCCTCGTCGGTTTTGCCATCTGGGCCTATACGCTGCTCCTGCCGTGGGTGGCGCGCGCCGGCTGGCTGCCGATGAGCATCGTCGCCGACGGGCCCTATGGCCTCGGCTTCCTGCGTCCGCAGGCGCTGCTCTACCTGCAGTTCGAGCCGCTGACGCACGGCGTGCTTTGGAGCCTCATCGCCAACATCGCCGCTTACGTGTTCGTCTCGCTGCTGCGCGCGCCCGAGCCGATCGAGCGGATGCAGGCACAGCTCTTCGGCGCGGCCGACCCGCCGCTCGCCGAGCCGAACCCCTCCTTCCGCCTGTGGCGGACGGCGGTCACGGTCGGGGATCTCAAGCATACGGTCGTGCGCTATCTCGGCAGCGAGCGCGCGGAGCGCTCGTTCGCCGAGTACGAGGCTTCGCGCGCGACACCGCTCGTCGCCGAGGCCGAGGCCGATATCAACGTGCTCCGCTTTACCGAGCACCTGCTGACGAGCGCGATCGGTGCCGCCTCGGCCCGGCTGGTGCTGTCGCTGCTGCTGCGGCGCGGCAACGTCTCCGGCCAGTCGGCGCTCCGCTTGCTCGACGATGCCTCCGAGGCGCTGCAGTACAACCGCGACCTTCTGCAGTCGGCGCTCGACCAGGTGCGCCACGGCCTCGGCGTGTTCGACCGTGACATGCGCCTCATCTGCTGGAACCGGCAGTATCGTGAGCTGCTCAACCTGCCCGAGGATCTCGTTCGCGTCGGTATGCCCCTCGAGCAGATCCTGAGGGCACGGGCCGTGCGCGGCGATTTCGGCCCGGGGGCGCCTGAGGACCATGTCAAGGACCGCTTCACCCGGCTCGCGGTGACGCGGGAGACCTTTCTCGACCACCTCGCCCCCATGGGCCGCATTCTCGAGATCCGGACATCGCCGATGCCGCAGGGTGGGATCGTGACGACCTATCTCGACATCACCGACCAAGTGGCGGCCTCCGAAGCGCTTGCGCGGGCGAACGAGACGCTCGAGCGGCGGGTCGCCGAGCGCACGGCCGAGCTGGTCAGGGTGAATGAGGCGCTAAGCGAGGCCAATCTCGCCAAGACACGCTTTCTCGCCGCGGCGAGCCACGATCTTCTTCAGCCGCTCAACGCGGCGCGGCTCTATGCCTCAAGCCTCATCGAGCGGGCGCTGCCGGAGGACGCGCAGCGCCTCGCACACAACGTGGACACCTCGCTCGACGCGGTCGAGGAGATTCTCGGCGCGCTGCTCGACATCTCGCGCCTCGATGCCGGCAAGCTCGAGCCCGAGAAGAGACCGATCGCGCTGGGCGAGCTCATGTCGCAACTGGCGCTTGCGTTCGAGCCAATGGCGCGGGCCAAGGGGCTTGAGCTGCGGGTTGTCGCGACCCGGGCGCTCGTCCATTCCGACCCACGGCTGTTGCGGCGGGTCCTGCAGAACCTGCTCTCCAATGCCATCAAGTATACCTCCCGCGGCAAGGTGCTTTTCGGTGTCCGGCCACGGGGCGATCGGGTCGAGATCCAGGTCTGGGACTCGGGGCCTGGTATAGAGCCCGCACAGCAGGCACTCGTGTTCAAGGAGTTCCACCGTCTTGCCGAGACCGCGGCCTCCGAGCGCGGTCTCGGGCTCGGGCTCTCGATCGTCGAGCGTATCGGACGCGTGCTCGAGGCGCCGATAAGGCTGCGCTCCACCCCGGGCAAGGGGTCGCTCTTCTCGGTAAGCCTGCCGCGCGCATCCGGTGTCGCGGCACACAGCCGCACGGCCGGGCTGCCTCTGGCGGTCGGTGATATCCGCTACCTGAAGGTTCTCTGCATTGATAACGAAAGCGATGTGCTGCATGGCATGAGGGCGCTTCTCGACGGCTGGGGCTGCCAGTCGGTGATGGCCGCGAGCACCGAGGAAGCGCTGGCGCGCCTCGACCAGATGGATGGTCCGCCGAGCGTCGTCCTCGTCGACTATCATCTTCATTCGGGGACGGGCGTCGATGCGGTGAAGGCGATCTCGGCCGCTCTCGGCCGCGATCTCCCGGTCGTCGTGATCACTGCCGACCACTCACTGGAAGTGCAGCGAGAGATCCGGGAGATGGGCTTCGTGATGCTGCGCAAGCCGCTCAAGGCGGCCCAGCTCCGCGCCATTCTCTCGCGCATTTCGATGCAGAGCCGGGCCGCGGCCGAGTGAATTGTCCCGTTACACCTTCGGGCTGCGCCAGTCGCCCTCAATGCGATTGATGGCGATGACGGCCTGGGTCCGGCTATCGACGTCGAGTTTCTGCAGGATCGCGGAGACGTGCGCCTTGATCGTCGCCTCCGAGACCCCGAGCTGGTAGGCGATCTGCTTGTTGAGAAGGCCCTGGCCGAGCATCATCAGGACGCGCACCTGCTGTGGCGTGAGGGTCGACAGGCGCGCCACGACATCGTCAGCGTGGCTGCCGGCAGGACGGGAGAGGTCGATGTCCGAAGGCACCCAAATGTCGCCGCCGAGCACAGTTTCCACTGCGGTACGGATCTCCTCGACGGACAGCGATTTCGGCACGTAGCCGGACGCGCCGAACTCCATGCACTTGCGGATCGTCTCCGGGTCATCATGCGCGGAGACGACCACGACCGGGATGTCGGGGTGCTGCGCGCGCAGCAGCAGAAGGCCGGAAAGGCCCTGAACGCCCGGCATCGCCAGGTCGAGCAGCACAAGGTCCGTGTCGGCGCGCTCTGCGAGCAGGGCCTCGAGATCAGCGAGCGAGGCGGCCTGATCGATGTGCGCGCCGCCAATGGCCGAGTGAAGCGCCTGGCTCAGGGCGCCACGAAACAGCGGATGATCGTCAACGACGATGATACGGGTGGCCATCGACCGAGCCTCCACCGAGGTAGCCGCGCCTTGAGACTCGCGTTGCGGCCCTCCCTCCGCGGCATCTTCAACAGGAGCGGCGTGAAGAACTAGCGCGTTTTCGCCGTCTTGGCTAATATTTGCACGGATGGTTCAGGAGCCGGCGCGCTGTCGAGCGCGCCGGAATACGGTCTGCGCAACCCAGGTCGCCGCACGCCGACCACAATGCCCGGACATCTGTCGCGGCAGGCGAGCTGCAGACCTCGGCCGGGCGGCGCCGCGGGATACCCGGAGGAGAAGGGCGCATGATCGAGCGCAAGGAACGCCGGCCCTATTGGCGACACACGAAATGGCAAATGATGGCAAGTTTGCTGCCGTTTCTCCTGGTGGTCATCGTGCTGCCGCTCTATGCCGAGCAGCTCAACAGCACGCGGGTGATCGGCTTTCCCTGGGGCTATTTCCTCCTCGCCCATGGCATCGGTGCCCTCGCGCTCATCACTGTCGCCTCATTTGCCAACCGCCAGGACGTCATCGACCGCTGGCATGGTGCTCATGAGGACGGCTGACGGCGCAAAGAGCGTCTCAATCCTCGAGCCTTGAGGCGAGCGTCGTCCACGGGCTCGAGTGCCTCCTGCGTGAGCTGATCCGGATCGCCGATGTCCCTTACGCCAAGTCGCCACCTCGTCAACCCGCTGCTCGGCGTCTACTTTGGCATTTTTTCGAGCCTGCTCGTCGGCATCGTGCTGATGGCGCTCATGCTGGAGCAGCTCGGCCTTGAAGACTGGCTGCTGCGCGCCCTCATTGCCGGCGGCCTCGTCGCGCTCCTCGCCGGGCTTGCTGTGGCGACGCGCACGAACGCCATGTTCGAGCTGCTCTTTGCCGGCCGGCGCGTCCCGGCGGTGTTCACCGGCCTCACGCTCTCTGTGACGCTGCTTGGTGGCACAACCCTGGCGGCGCTGCCGGGGCTCTTCTACCTGATCGGCTTCGACGCCCTTTTTCTGACCGTCGGCATGACGACCGGGCTCGTGGTCTTCGCCATCCTTATCGCCCCCTACATTCGCAAGTTCGGTGCCTATTCCGTGCCCGCCTATCTGGGCCTGCGCTTCGCGAGCCCGCTGCTGCGCGTGGTCGCGGCGGCGATCGCGAGCGTGCCGCTGCTGCTCCTCATCGTCGCCGAGCTCAAGGTCGCGCTGATGGCGGGGAGCTGGCTGACCGGGGCATCGCCGCTCGCGCTGGGGATCGCGCTGTCGCTGCTGCTGGCGCTTGTGCTGGTGAGCGGGGGGCTGCGCTCACTGAGCTGGACGAGCGCGGCGCAGGCCATTGTCATGCTGCTCGCCGTGCTGGTCCCGGTTGTGATCGTGGCGATCCTGATGCAGCATCTGCCGGTTCCGCAGCTGAGCCACGGCCGCGTCACGCGGACGCTGCTGCGGGCGGAGATACTGCAGAACATTCCCAATGCCTTCGCTGACACCTTCGCGTTCGACCTGCCGGGCGCCGGTTTCGAAGCGGCCACACGGCGGTTCGCAACGCCATACTCAAACATTGGCCTCGGGGCCTTCCTGCTGTCGGTGCTCGCGGTGATGGCCGGTGTTGCCGGCCAGCCGACCCTCATTTCACGGATAACGGCGACGCCCGGTGTCTACGCGACCCGGAAATCGGTTGCCTGGGCGATCTGCCTTGTCGGCCTGGTGTTCCTCACCATGTCGGCCGCGGGTGTCTTCCTGCGTGAGATCGTGGTGACTGGCGTTGCCGGACTGCCGGCCGGACAGCTTCCGGGGTGGGTTCCGGGCCTCATCGCGCGCGAATGGGCGGCCATCGATACCGGCACCGCCAGGCTTGCCATGTCGAGTTTTGCGATCCGGCGCGATGCCGCACTCCTGGTGCTGGCGGTCGCCAACGAGGTGCCGACGGCGCTCATCTACACGACCATTGCCGGGCTGCTCGCGGCGGCGCTGGCGGCTGCCGCGGCCGGGCTTTCGACGCTCGGCACGATCCTCGCCGAGGACATCGTCAACGGGCCACGGAGCGAACTCGCAGCCGACGGCGTGCGCCGGACGGTGCTGCGGCTTGTCTTCGTGGCCTTGACGTTGGTCGGCGGCTGGGTGGCGCTCGTGACGCCGGGCGACCCGCTCGAGCTTCTCATGTGGTCGCTGGCGCTCAGCGGCTCGACCCTCTTCCCCGTGCTGCTCATCTCCATCTGGTGGAAACGGTGCAATGGCTGGGGTGCCACGATGGGGCTGCTCGTCGGGTTTGGCGTTGCCGTCATCGGCATTCTCAGCGGTGATCTCGCGCACGGCTTGGCGGGGCCCATGGCCGCTGCACTCGGCGCGCCGGCGGCGATGATTGCCGTCGGGGTCGGAAGCCTCCTGACGCCGCCGCCCGGCAGGCATGTTCTGGAACTCGTGCGTGATTTGCGCATCCCGGGCGGCGATACGCTCTATGATCGCGAGGTGCGCCAGACCCTCGTCGAACGGCGCCGGCACGTTGTGGGATAGCCACGAGTGGCGCGCGTCTTGCCCGGCGGGGTGGGGTTGAGGAGCAGGGATGTCGGCACGCGAGCAATTCGGCCTCTATGCACCGATCGAACCGTACCGGACCGGTCGCCTTCCTGTCGGCGACGGGCACGAGGTCTATTTCGAGGAATGCGGCAACCGCGACGGCAAGCCGGTCCTCCTCGTGCACGGCGGTCCTGGAGGCGGGAGCAACCCGACCATGCGCCGCTATCATGACCCGGCGCACTATCGCATCATCCTGTTCGATCAGCGCGGGTGCGGGCGCTCGACGCCGCACGCAAGCCTTGACGAGAACACCACGCCGCATCTCCTCGACGACATGGAGCGGCTTCGCCGCCACCTGGAGATCGAGCGCTGGCAGCTCATGGGTGGGTCATGGGGCGCAACGCTCGCCATTGCCTATGCCGAGCGCTATCCGGAGCGCGTCCGCGAGCTGGTCCTGAGGGGGATCTTCCTGCTCCGCGAGGCGGAGATCCACTGGTTCTACGAGGACGGCTGCAGCTGGCTCTTCCCCGAGGCCTACGAGACGTTCCTGTCCGTACTGCCGGAGGACGAGCGCCATGACCCGCTTCCGGCCTACCATCGCCGCCTGACGCATCCGGATCCGCGCATCCAGATCGAAGCGGCGCGGGCATGGTGCATCTGGGAGGCGTCGACGATGGCACTTCGGCCCGACCCCATGCGGCTGCGCGCCTTTTCGTCGGATTCCTACGCCCTCGCCTTCGCGCGCATCGAATGTCACTATTTTATGAACAGGGGCTTTCTGGAGGCCGACGGCCAGCTCCTTCGGGACGCCCATCGCCTCGCCGGCATCCCAGGGGCCATCATCCAGGGTCGCTACGATGTCGTCACGCCGGCGCGGAGCGCCGTCGAGCTGTATCGTGCTTGGCCGGGGTCATCGCTGCATATCGTTCCCGACGCCGGACATGCCATGACCGAGCCCGGGATCATCCATGAGCTCGTCGCCGCAACCCGGGCCTTCAGCAGGCGGGACTAATCGGGATGCTAAGCCGCGGCGATGGCCAGGTGATGGTTGCCCGATGAGCCTTCAGCCCATGCGGGCGTCGCCGGCACCGCGATCTGCCCGGCGCGAGCGGTCGCCGCCACGTTCCTCGGCAGAAGCCGCGATCTCGAGCTCGGCGAGCGCCTCGTCGCGAACCGCCACGGCCTGCTCAAGCTTCTCGCGCAGATCGGCAATGGAGGCGCGCAGGTTATTGCGCCGCTGGGCGGCCGCTCGTGCGAACGTCGAGTAGGCGAAGTGCGCTTCGTTACGGATGCCGGTACGCTCTTCCTCGCTAGCAATCTGGTGATCGAGGTCGGCAGCCATCTGCTCGAACTCGGTGATCATGGCTTCGATGTCCGCCACCTTCCGGCGCTTTTCCTCGGCCTCGAAGCGCTTCAGCTTCAGCGCACCGTCGCGGGACTTCATGACCGTCTACCCCCTACTCCTGAGCATCGGCAGGTCTCGATCCGCAAGACCGCCAAGATACACGCTCAACGCCCGGCTTGCATCGCCTCGAAGCGGGGCAACGCAAACCATATGTAATAATAATATATTACACCGTCTTGGCCGCCGCGCAGCTCTGGCAGCACCTGACGCATGCGTGGTGCTGATGATCTGCGTTACCGCCTGCGCAGGCCGGCTCAGCATCAGTATCCAACGAACGCATTAAGTTGCCGTTTCGCAACGCCTGAATCGCTTCGCACTCGCACGTGCCATTTTCGATCACCAGGCGAGCACTGTGCGCTTCAGCAACCTGTGCAAATCATGTAGTAACCAATTTAGGGGGTTGCATGCGGACAAACAAGTCACGGCAACGGCTTGGGTCGTCTGCATGGTCGGCGTGAGGTTCGCGATCCAGCGACATCTCTGAGCTGCTGAGTACGGCTAGGATGGCCTGCCGCACTATGTAATTGCTTGTGCGGATACTTGGCATTACTGAGGATTAGGCCCTGTGACAGCATGTCGCCGCGTTGGAGACTGGGTGTTGTCAGCGAAGTGAAGGGCCGGCGTCTCAGAAAGAGCATTCCTGTAATCGACCATTAGGTTTTGTTAACCTCTCGAAAGTAATGTGCAAGTTATGAACTTGCTGAGTGCAATGGCGTACTCTTCACAATCGGGGCAGCGGACCTTCTAAGGGGTCATGGAAGAGAGGTTGGCATGCGAGTCCTTCTCATCGAGGATGACAGCGCCACGGCGCAAAGCATCGAATTGATGCTGCAGTCGGAGGGTTTCAATGTTTACACGACGAGTACCGGTGAGGAAGGCGTCGATCTCGGCAAGATTTATGACTACGACATCATTTTGCTCGATATCAACTTGCCCGACATGAGCGGATACGAGGTCCTCAAGACCCTCCGCGTCAGCAAGGTTCAGACGCCGATCCTCATACTGTCAGGGCTTGCGGGCATCGACGACAAGGTGCGCGGGCTCGGTTTCGGCGCCGACGACTACATGACCAAGCCGTTCCACAAGAACGAGCTCATTGCCCGCATTCAGGCCATCGTGCGGCGCTCGAAGGGGCATGCCCAGTCGGTCATTGAGACCGGAGAGCTCAGGGTCAACCTCGATACCAAGACAGTCGAGGTCAACGGGCAGCGCGTGCATCTGACGGGCAAGGAATATCAGATGCTTGAGCTGCTTTCGCTGCGCAAAGGCACGACCCTGACAAAGGAGATGTTCCTGAACCACCTCTACGGCGGCATGGACGAGCCGGAGCTCAAGATCATCGACGTTTTCATCTGTAAGCTGCGCAAGAAGCTGCAGACGGCAACCGGCGGTAAGCACTACATCGAGACCGTCTGGGGCCGCGGCTACGTGCTGAGAGAGCCGGGTGACGGCAAGACGGCCGCCGCCTGATCTGGTTCTTCTGCGGCGTGCCGGCCGACCCGCGGGCGGCTAGGCGACGGCCGTGCGATCAGGGCGCCCGCCGCGGGCGCCCTTTCGCTTGCCTTGATTTCGCGCCTCCGCCTTGCTGCCGCGGGGGCTTTCTGCGATACTTTTATTAATCTGGTGGCGGCAGTAGTACGACTGCGCCCGACCCCCAAGGAGTCCTGCATAATGGGTACATTCAGCGTCTGGCACTGGCTGATCTTCCTGGCGATCGCCCTTTTGCTTTTCGGCGGTAGCGGGAAGATCTCATCCATCATGGGCGACGTCGCCAAAGGCATCAAGAGCTTCAAGAAGGGCATGGCGGAGGACGACGACGTCGCTGCGGCGACGGACGCGCCCAAGAAGCTCGAGGGTAAGGCGCCCGAGACGCAGCCGGCAAGCGGCTCGTCGACCGGAACGAAGGTCGGCTAGCCCCGGGCCGCGGCGCGCGGTTGCGTCTGCGCCGCGATCGAGAACGGCGCCTCGGCGGGGCAGCCGGCGCAGGTGGCATGGCACAGGGCCTTGCAATAGCGCAGGCCACGGGCGGGATGCAGGGCGTCGCGAGACGTGGGGGCGCGGCTGCAACTTTGACGCGTCGTCGGGACTGCACTACAGAAAGCGATCATGTTCGATCTCACGTCAGGCAAGCTGCTGCTGCTGGCTATCGTGGCCCTGATCGTGCTCGGCCCGAAGGATTTTCCGATCCTGCTCCGCACGATCGGAAGGTATATGGGCATGATCAAGCGGCAGGCCGACGAGTTTCGCGCCCAGTTTGACGAGGCCATGCGCGAGAGCGAGCTCGAGCAGCTCAAGAAGGACGTTGAAGGGCTCGGTCAGGACCTCGACCAGTCGATGCGCGAGACGGAGCAGTCCATCTCCAGCGATCTCAGCAGCCTCACGAAGGACATTGACGGCATCAGGTCGGACGTGGAGGCTCAGCTCGGCGATCCGCTGCTGACATCGCCGCAATCAGCCGGCCACACGCCCGACGGCGTCCGGGGCCCCGGAACCGAAAGCTCGGCGGAGGCGCCGCCCGAGCCGCTGATCCCGGATCCGGACGCCCATGATGCGAACGGGGTGCCGATCCGGCCGATCGCGGAGGCCCCGCTCGTCGCCTCTGCCGCACCGGAGCCCGTGCCCGCCCACGGCGATCGCAGCAGCCTCAACGGCAGTGGGGCCCACTCGGGCCCAGCGGCAGGCGCTGCGGAGACCTCACCAAAGAGCGGGGCCTGAATCTGGCATGACCGACACGTTGAAGCGCGAGGGACAGGACGAAATCGACGCCTCCCGTGCGCCACTGATCGAGCATCTGACGGAACTGCGGCAGCGGCTGATCTATTCGCTGATCGCCTTCTTCGCGACGTTCGTCATCTGCTTCTTTTTTGCCAAGCCGATCTACAACATACTTGTCTGGCCGTTCGTGCGCGTCGTCGGCGCCGAGAATGCCAAGCTGATCGCCACGCATTTCCTCGAGCAGCTCTTCACCAATATCAAGCTGGCCATGTTCGGGGCCGCGTTCCTGTCCTTTCCGGTCGTGGCGGTGCAGATCTACAAATTCGTCGCCCCGGGGCTCTACAAAAACGAGCGCAGTGCCTTCGTTCCCTACTTGATCGCGACGCCGGTCCTCTTCGTGCTCGGCTCGTTGGTCGTTTACTTCATTGTCCTGCCGCTGTTGATCCAGTTCTCACTCGAGATCACGCCACAAACAGGCGGCAACGGGCAGGCGACCATTGAGCTGCTGCCCAAGGTCTCCGAGTACTTGTCGCTCGTCATGACGCTTGTCCTGGGGTTCGGGATCATCTTCCAGCTCCCGGTGATTGTGACCCTGCTGGCACGGGCGGGCGTCTTCGGCGCCGCCGCAATGCGGACCGCGCGGCGCTATGCCATCGTGGGCATCGCGGGCCTTTCGGCGGTGCTCTCCCCGCCGGATCCCTTCAGCATGATCGCCATGATGCTGCCGACCATCCTCCTCTACGAGGTCTCCATCTGGATCGTCGACCGCATCGAGAAAGATCGCCTGGCCAAGGAGGCGAAGGCTGAGTAGGCGCATTTTGTGCGGCCCATCGGCTAACGCATTATATTTATTGACAGTTCACCGTGAGGCGGGGCCCGCTCCGTCTCATCTTGGCGGCCGCTCAGTGCGAGGCCCCGGTGGAACATGCTCGGCTAGCCACCGGAGCTGTTAACCAGCTTGAACATCTATCGCCAATATATTGTTAAGGTGTGATAAAAATGAAACAAGAAAGTATTGGCACGTTCACCGAGTGCCTTAGATCGATATTAAGACAGCTCGGTTAGTGTCCGGGAAGATCATGGAGAGTATCGCGTATCATGACCGACCAGCAATTCAGAACGCGCTCGCGCTTCGTCATCGGGCCCGACGGAAGCCCGCTTACGGTTGCTGACCTGCCGCCGCGCGACACAAAGCGCTGGGTGATCCGCCGCAAGGCTGAGGTTGTCGCCGCCGTGCGGGGTGGGCTGCTGAGCCTCGAGGAGGCGTGCGAGCGCTACAAGCTCACTGTTGACGAGTTCCTGTCCTGGCAGCGCACGATCGACAAGCATGGGCTACAGGGCCTGCGCGCGACCCGGCTGAAGGACTACCGGAACTAGGCGACAGCCTTCGGCGATTGAGGAGCGTTGGTTGCGCTCAGGCGCGCCGTTCGCACCGCGCCATCTGAGCGCTCCGGCCCAGGGGCACTGGCGCCGGCGGGCTTTCTTTGGAGCTGCGGCGCTCTTTGCGTGCGCGCGTGCAGCCGGGTCACCGCGCGTCACCCCAGCGGGTTTTCCAGACGAGCAGCCCGGTAGAAATACCGTAGGCCACCATGGCGACCGTGACGAGGACCGCGAAGGCGCGGAAGTCGGCGCCGCTCTCAACCAACAACATGCCGCCGATCAGCACGACGAGCAGGCGCACCGTGCCACCGAGCACCGGGCCCATGATGCGGCCGGACCCCTGCGAAGCGAAATAGAGGCATAGCCCAAAGCCATAGGCCGCAAAGCCGAAGCCGGCGATGCTGAGATAGGCGTCGGCTGCGCGTTCGACCTTTGGGTCATCAGTGAAAAGATGGGCCCAGACATCCGGATTGAGCGCCGCCAGGCAGCCAATGCTGCCGATGATGACGGCAGAGGCGGTCGCCGCCGTCCATGCAACTCGGCGCGCCCGCGCGACGTCGCGGGCGCCGATCGCCATGCCAACCATGGGGACCGACGCGGAGCCGATGGAGAAGGCGATGGGCACGAGCAGCAGTTCGAGCCGCACCCCGATCCCATAGCCGGCAAGGGCCGTGGTGCCGAAGCTCGCGACAAATTTCGCGAGAATAATGACGGTCAGTATGGACTGCAGGGGCGAAAGGCAGGACACCGCGCCGACCTTGAGGATGTCCCAGAACAGTTCCCGGTCGAGCGGGATGCCTGCGAAGCGAATGCGCAGGCGCGAATAGCGCGAGCGCAAGTAGACGAGAAGTGTGATCGTGCCCGCGAGAAAGGCGAGGATCTGGCCGGCCGCGACGCCAGCGATGCCGAAGCGGGGAATGGGGCCGAAACCAAGGCCCAGCAGGCCGCTAAGTATAGTCTGCAGCAGCGCCACGCCGATCACCGTCGAGGAGGGCACGCGCATGTTCCCGGTCCCACGGGCGATCGAGGCGAAGATATGGAAAAACCAGACGATTGTTGCGCCCGCGAAGAACGTCCCGGAGTACTGAAGGGCGAGGGCGAGAACGGTGCCTTCGCCGCCGAGCATGGTGTAGATCATGGGCCCGGCCAAGAGGAAGACGACCGTGAAGAGAACGCCGGCAAGCGCCCCGACAATGAGCGCATGAAGGGCAAGAGCCCGCGCGCGGCGTTCCTCGCGCGCGCCGAGGGCGCGGCTGATGGCGGAGGAAACGCCGCCACCCATGGCGCCGGACGCCATCATCTGGGTCAGCATGATCATCGGGAAGACGAGCGCCATGGCCGCCAGCGGCTCGGTGCCAAGGATGCCGATGTACGTCGTTTCCGCGATTGCGACGAGCGACTGCGTGCCAAGGGCCAGCAGATTTGGGAGCGACAACGCCGCCAGTGTCGGCAGTATGGGCGCTGTCAACAGCGGGCCCAAGGGGGCTGCCGACCGATCGCCCAGTCGAGAAGGCGTGCGTTCCGACAAGGCGTTCCCCTCTCCACCGACGGTTCGACATCCAAGCATCGAAGGATCGCTGAGCGCAATGCGGCACAGCAACGTGAATGGCGCGCACTGCTATAGGCGAAGGCAGGACAGCCGTCCAGTGCTCCGTCCAAGGAAGAAAATCCAAGGAACAAAACCCATGTTCGGAGATCGGGGATGAGATGCGCGCGGCCGGGCGCACCGATCCGATCCATTCCGGCGCAGGTGTTATGTCGCGCCTTACGCTGATCGTGCAATCGCGACGCCAGCCGAGCTGACAGGGCGACGGTTAAGAGTCTCTAGACGTCGTCCGGTCCATTCTCCCCTCCGCAATCAGTGCGCAGATGACTGTGCGGCCCGCGCTCGCCGGTCCCTCGGGCGAGCGCACCTTGGGAGGGAGAGCAGGATGTCGGGCGTTAGCGAACACGAACAGATTGTTCGAGCAAATTAAACGAGAGTTTCAACCTTCTCTGGCATCTTGGGCGTTGAAAGTGGAGGCCTGCTTGGCGCCGGGGGAGAGGCATCAGGTATGGGCTGTGGGGCAGGGGGAGTGTTCAGTCATGTCGAGTAAAGCAACCTTGACCATCGTAATTGCAGATGATGATGCCGACGACCGTATGCTGGTCGAGGACGCGTTCACGGAGAGCCGGCTCGCCAATCCGCGGGTCTATGTCGAGGACGGCGAGGAGCTGCTCGCGTATCTGCGCAGCGAGGGCAAGTTCGCGGGCCAGCCGCGCCGCCTGCCAGGCCTGATCCTTCTGGACCTCAACATGCCCCGCATGGATGGTCGGACGGCGCTCAAGCACATCAAGAACGATCCGGAGCTGCGACGGGTCCCGGTGATCGTTCTCACGACCTCAAAGGCTGAGGAAGACATCCTGCGGACCTACGACCTCGGCGTCAGCTCCTTCATCACCAAGCCGGTGAGCTTTGAAGGCCTGGTCGATGTGGTTCGCACGCTCAATCACTACTGGATCGAGATCGTCGAGCTGCCAGCCAGCGAAGCCGCCTGATCAGTTCATCGCGTTGGGGCAGCACTTTCGATGACGCAATCGCCCGCACAAAGCGAGACGGTGGTCCTCCTCGTCGAGGATGACCGCGATGATTTCTTCCTGACGCAGGATGTCCTCCAATGCGTGCCTAACCACACGTACTCGGTAGTCTGGGCCGCCTCCTACGATCGGGCGAATATCGAGCTCCTCGAGCGCACCTACGACGTGGCGCTCGTTGATTACCGGATCGGCGAGCGGACGGGACTCGAATTCATCCGCGAGGCCGGGGCGCGGTTCCCCGACACGCCCATGATATTGCTCACCGGTGTCATCGACCCGCACATCGACCGGGCTGCCGAAGAGGCTGGTGCCGCTGATTTCCTCGAGAAGGGCGCCATAACGCCTGAGCTTCTCGATCGATCCATCCGATATGCAATCAAGAATGCGCGCCGCAGGGCCATTCTCGACGCCGTGCTGTCGAACTCGGCTGCCGGGATCGTGGCGCTCGACCGGTCCGGGACGCCAATTCTGTGGAACAAGCAGGCCCTGCGCGCGCTCGCCGTGGAGAGCGATGGGGCAGGGGGCGTGACACCGGATGCCGTCAGTGCGGGCCTCGCTCGAATTGGCAACGGCCATCGTCTGCCCGGGCAATTCGCAGCCGCCTCCGGTCAGGTCTTTGAGACGAGCATCGGCACGGTGCCGAGCGACGGACAGGTCATTGTCTTCCACGATGTCACGCATCGCATTCGCGCCGAGGAGCTGCTGCGCAAATCCGTCGCGGAGGCGGAGGCGGCCAACATGGCCAAGTCCAGCTTCCTCGCGACGATGAGCCACGAGCTGCGCACGCCCATGAACGGCATCCTGGGAATGGCGCGCGTGCTCGCCGGCACACCACTCGACGATGAGCAGAGGACCTATCTCGACACCATCCGCGTCTCAGGTGAGAGCCTGCTGAGGATGATCAATGACGTGCTCGACCTCTCCAAGATCGAAGCCGGTCACATGGAGATCGAGGATGTCGAGTACCGGATTGGTGATCTCGCGCACGAGGTCACGACACTGCTCGGACCGACCGCCCGTTCCAAAGGCATCGATCTCGCGGTCTTCGTCGATCCGCAGCTCCCGAGCACTTTGCGCGGCGACCCGCTGCGCGTGCGCCAGATCATCACGAACCTGATTGGCAATGCAATCAAGTTCACCGAGGAGGGTGGCGTATCGCTATGGCTGGATGGGGTTGACAGTAACGGCCGTCCACATCTGCGCATCAGGGTCATCGATACCGGCATCGGCATCCCGGAGAGCAAGCGCGAGCGGCTGTTCAAGCGCTTCTCCCAGGTCGACGCCTCGACGACGCGCACGCATGGCGGCACCGGGCTCGGCCTGGCGCTCTGCCGCGAGTTCGTCTCGCTGATGGGTGGACACATCGATTGCGAGAGTACGCCCGGCGCCGGAAGCACTTTTGTCGTAATGCTGCCAATCGCGGAGGCAGGCGCCGGGACGGAGCCGCCCGACCGCGACTATGCCCGCCAGCTTGCGGGCTGGCGCCTAGCCCTGATCGGTCAGGAAGGTCCGCTGGCCAGCGTGATGAGAGCCTACGCGGCGAGCAGCGGCGCAACCCTGGAACTTCTCGCATGCGGTCCCAATGTGCTGCAGCGTCTGGGCTCAACGCAGAACACGGCCGTGGTCATCGACTGCAACGCGGCCCAGTTCAACCGGAATGAGATCATCCGGCTCATCGCAGCGGCGCCGAACGGCCCGTCAATGCCATTCTTCGTCATCGCAGACAGCCTTGCGGAAGCGGGCAGCAGCGAGATCGAGCCTGACCTTCTCTTGCCGCGACCGTTCGGGCAGCCGACATTCGAGCGCATCCGCGACCGCTTGCGCCGCCGGGCGCCGGCCAGCCCGGCACGGCCAGCCGTGCCAGTGACGGCAAATCCCAAGCGCCATCTGCGCGTTCTTCTTGCCGAGGACAACGAGCCCAATCAGCGCGTGGCCAAGGCCATCCTGCGCGGAGCGGGCTATTCCATAGACATCGCCAGCAACGGGCATAAGGCCATCGAGCTCGTCCACCAGAAGCCCTACGACGTGGTCCTCATGGACGTGAACATGCCGGCGATGGACGGCCTGGAGGCAACGCAGGTCATTCGCAAGACCGAAGCAGGACGCTCCCTGCCCATCATCGGCCTCACCGCGAGCGTCATGGATGGCGACCGCCAGCGCTGCCTTGAGGCCGGCATGAACGATCATCTGGCCAAGCCCATCGACTGGGACTCCCTGATTGCGCTGCTGAATCGCATGGAGGCCGAGGTCTACGGCAAACAGGCGCTGGCCTCCTGAGATCAGCACGCCTAGCGGAAGACGTAGATCGGGCTCGACCAGGCGCGATGCCCGTCCTCCTGCGTCACTCGGACGAAGAGGCGTGCGTCGCGGCCGGCGGGCACGGCGATGCGGCGGCTTAGGCGGAGGCGTGTCTCGTTCATCGTCTCGGGCAGGCGCGCAAGCGTCACCGCGCGATCGAGCCCGCCAGCGGGAAAGATATCGGCTTCAACGCCGAGCGCGGCGATGTCACGCTGTCCGCTGCAGTGCTTCGTTTCGAAGCCGATCATGCCGGCATTCGCGTCCTTCAGCCACAGATCGATGCCGCCGAAATTGCCGGTCGTGACCGCCTTCCATCCGAGGCTGTCGGGCGTCTGGCTGTGAATGCCGCGATCGAGGTTCCAGTTGTTGAACATGCGCGCCTCGACGATCGTGTTGCCGCCAATCGTGAGGCTGCCGTCCCAGACGGTCGTGCGCGCGCGGCCGCGGTATTCGGCGCCCGCGTACGTCAGACGCACGCGGCGGCCAAGATCGGCGGGCCCGTACGGGCGGACGGTCTCGATGAGGTCCGGCCCATCAAAAATGTCGAGACGCTCGATCGGGGCGGATGCCACCACCTCGACATGCAACTCGATGTCCTCGTCGGCGACGCGCACTATGTCGCCCATGATGGCGCGGCGTGTGCGCTCCGTAGCCGGGTCCTCGAAGCAGGCTGGATCGCGCATGTAGAGGGTCGCGTCACTGTTCGTCGCGGCCTCGACAGCGAGCAGCATCCGATTGCCCGTGGTGCCGTAGTGGTGGCGCCGGCGCATGGCCTCAAAGATGGCATCCCGATCAAGGCGCGGCGCGAGGTAGCAGGTGAGGCCGCCCTGCGCGCCAAAGAACGAGGCGCCTGGATAGGAGGCGCCGGGTCGGCCCTTGTGGCCATCCGAATTGCAGACGATGCCGACACGATAGTTCTTGGCGAAGGCATCGTGCAGAATCCACTCGAAGGTGCCCCAGTCGGAGTGGACCTCGACGGCGGTCTCGAGCCGGCCATCGTGCGCGTAGGTGATGTCGGCATAGCGCCCGCCGACGTGGGCCATGACGACACAATCCTTGCCCGCGAGCGTCTTGAAGAGGGCCGTTGCGTCGTGGGCGTCGTTGCCTTCGTCCGCCATGTCGCCGCCTTCGGCGATCTGGGCGTGGCTCGATCGATGAATGGTCTCGCCCTCGCGGCGGTACATGACATTGCGGTCGCCGCCGACGGCCGTATTCGCGCTCCACTCGTAACCGGGAATGCAGACGAAGCGGCCCGGCACGTCAAATTCGGCGGTTGCGGCGTTGAGATCGCGCCAGAACGCGCCCGAGATCTGAAAGTCATTGCCCTGGTGGCTCATGACGTCGAGGAGCGCGCGGTCGCGGCCGAAGGCGAAGTAGTCCCGTGCCGCGTTCGTGCCGAGCGTCTCATCGGACTGGCCGTGCGTATCGCCCCAGAAGTGCACCGCCGCGGCATCTGCCGCAGCAATCCGCAAAGGATTGCTGCGGGCGAGCCGCGTGCCGTCCTCGCCGAGCACATCAATTGTAAGGTCCCCGGGCTCACGCACCGAGAGCCCTTCCAGTGTGGCGCCGAACGTGCCGTTCTTGAGATCAACCGTTGCGGGCAGGCCGATAATCGGCCGGCTGGGCACAAGACGGACGGTCCGCGTCACGAGGTCCGATGGATTCCCCCAGGCATCATCGACCTTGATGCCAAAACGGAAGGGGGCGCCGGCCCGCACCATGGTCGGCAGCAGAGCGTGCCACGTGACGCCCGGTCCCGGCCCGATCTCGATCATGGGGCTCAGCGGGAGCGCGACGTAGTCGTATGTCGCGATCGCGTCGACGAGGACGCGGAACTCGAAACGCTTCTCGCAGTAAGTCTGCAGGCGCACGCCCGGCGATCCGAAGCGCGTGTCGCCGAAGCGCACGGTGATCGTATCGCCCGGCTTGAGGAAGTGCTTCATCACGCCAATGTAGAGCGAGCGGCTCCAGGGGCGGATGTTGCGCTTGAACTCCCAGCGCGCTTCGAGGGTGGCGCCGTTCGACGCCTCGAGCGTCGTATAGCCAGGGGCCTTCGGGTCGTCGAACTGCACCGGACCGAGATCGGTCGCGAACCGGAAGGCGATCTTGAGGCTGCCGGTGTCGTCGATGCCAAAAGCGCCGGCCGTGTAGACGAGGGTGAACGACTGCCACGAGCCGGCCTCCAGACGGCCGGTCGGTGACAGGGTCGCGCTACCCATGAGCTCTGGGCGGTACGTCGAGTAAGGCATAAGGCTTCCCTGGCGCTCAATCGGGCGCACTGCGTGTGGGCGAGGGTCCTGCGCCGGTCAGAGGGCGGCCCATATGCAATACAGCGCCAGAATGCCAATGACACTCAGCGTTGCGACGGTACCTGCCATCCGAAAGATCAAGGGCTCTCTCATCTGGCTGATGCCATAGGCGTGCGCGATCCGCCCGGCGAGGAGGACGATGCCGAGCAGATGAATGAACAACGAGCCCATGCCGGTGTGCTCGGCGAGCGCTAGCAGCAGGAGCGCCAGCGGGACGCATTCGACGAAGTTGCCGTGCGCGCGGATGCGACGGCGGAGCGTCTCGTTCTCGCCGTCCCCCAGCGCGACGCGTGCCTCGCGGCGCACGGCGGACACCCTGAGCGCGAGAACGATGAGCATGAGGCCGAAGAGCCCGGCATAGAGGGCGGCGGTGCGCATGAGGTGGCTCCTGACGCGGTGGGCGCTTGACGTACAACCCATTCCGACTGGAATGGGAAGGTCCTATGAACTAGCGGGAGAGCCCCATCTCGGGGAGCGGAACGATCTCGACGCCGGCTGCCTCAAGGCTGCCCCGCACAGCGCGCGCGACCGCAACCCCCGTTGCCTCGTCGCCGTGCACGCAAAGCGTGTCGATCTTTGCCTTGATGACCTTCCCGGAGATCGAGACCACCTCGCCGTGCTGCACGAAGCGCAGTGCCTGGGCAGTTGCCTTCTCCGGGTCCTTGAGGACGGTGCCGGGGAGAGCGCGCGAGGCCAGCAGCCCGTCGTCGGCATAGACGCGATCGCAGAAGCCCTCGCGGGCCATGGGCAGCTCGAGCTTCTGCGCAGCCTTTTCGAGTTCCGAGCCGAACAGCACGACGAAGATCATGTCGGGATCGATCGTCTTGATGGCACGGCCAATGGCCATGGCGTAGTCGGGCTCAACGCAGGCCATGTTGCTCAGCGCGCCATGGGCCTTGAGGTGTGTGACCTTCAGCCCGCCATAGGCCGCCATGCCCTGCAGCGCGCCGATTTGGTAGGCAACGAGATATTCGAGCTCGGTCGGAGACATGCGGATCTGGCGTCGGCCGAAGCCCCACAGATCATTGAACCCCGGATGCGCCCCGATGCTCACGCCCTTTTCGCGCGCCAGCATGACCAGCCGGTGCATGGTGTTGGCATCGCCGGCGTGCATCCCGCAAGCGATATTCGCCGACTTGACGATGTCCATCATGGCGACATCGTTGCCGATGTCATACGCGCCCCAGCCTTCGGCAATATCGGCATTGAGGTTGACTTTGGCGGCCATTTTCGCTTCCTCGCGGAGCTTCAAGGAGTCGTTGCGGGGGATGCAGGTCTCGCATGAGCCTGCGCGTGCCTGGATTGGTAGCAGCGGCGGGGTGAGCCGCCAAGTCGCCATGCGCAAGGGGACATGCCTTGCGCCACGGCGGGGCGGGAAAAGAGAGTTCGAAATGATGAAGCCAGGGTCCGCGGCGGCGCCGCGCTTTCTGCCGAGCGGCGACACCGCGCTCGTCGTCGAGTTCGGCGACCGCATGGACCGCCACCTCTCGGCGCTGGTGCTCAATCTGCGCCGCCGCGTGCAGGAGGCGGACATTACCGGCATCTGCGAGGTCGTGCCGACATTCCGGTCGCTGATGGTGCACTACGACCCTCTGGTCGTGCGGGCGCGGGATCTCAAGTCACGCCTTGCCCCGCTCCTCGAGGACCTCGATGCCGAGGCACTGGTCGGTCAGCGCTGGCTTTTCCCGACCTGCTACGAGGGTGATGAGTTTGCGCCTGATCTCGAGGACGTCGCCGCCGCGGCCGGCCTCACCCCCGCGCAAGTCGTCGCGATGCATACGTCCGTCGAGCATCTCGTCTACATGATCGGCTTCCTGCCCGGTCAGGCCTACATGGGTGATCTCCCCGAAGTGCTGGCCTTGCCGCGCCGTACGAGTCCGCGCATCAAGGTGGCCGCCGGCTCTGTCGCGATTGCCATTGGCCAGACCACCATCTATCCGTTTGAAAGTCCAGGCGGCTGGCACATCATCGGCCGTACGGCCGTGCCGTTGTTCGATGCGGGCCGGGATCCGGCCGCGCTGCTCTCGCCTGGCGACACAGTTCAGTTCGTTGCCGTCAGCCGCGAGGTCTACGGCGATATGCAGGCAGCCAGTGCCGAAGGCGCGTTCGACCTCGGCACGCTCAGGGTGCACGAATGACCGGCTATCTGCGCGTCATCGCCGCCGGTCTTGGCACATCCGTTCAAGATGCAGGACGCTTCGGCTTCCAGCGCTTCGGCGTTCCGACAGCAGGCGCGCTCGATCGCGTCGCGATGGCTGCCGCGAACACGATCGTTGGCAATGCGCCGGGCGCGGCGGTGCTCGAAATGCTCTACCTCGGCGCGACGCTCGAGGTCGTGGCGGAGAGCGCCAGGGTCGCGTGCGTCGGCCTCGGCGCGAGCCTCGAGGTGACACTGGAGGACGGCACAAGACGCGACGTGCCGGGTGCTGAAAGCGTGCGCGTTGGGCGGGGCGCGCGCCTGCGCGTCATTGTCGGGCGCAGTGCCATCTCATGCGTGCTGGCGATCGAAGGCGGCATTGCGCTGCCCGAGGTCATGGGCAGCCTGTCGACCCACGCGCGTGCCGGGATCGGTGGTTTCGAGGGGCGGGTGCTGGCGGCCGGCGATCTGCTCCCGATCGCGCGCGAAAGCGTCGAGGAACGCCCCGAGCTCAGGCTACCTGACCTCGATCTTGCGGTACCGCCGCGCATTCGTGTCGTCCTCGGTCCCCAGGACGACTACTTCACGGACAAGGCCGTGGCGACGTTCCTGTCCGAGCCCTACGAGGTCACGCGCGCCGCCGACCGCATGGGGATGCGACTGACGGGAAAGCCTCTTGCTCACGCCAAGGGGTTCAACATCGTTTCTGACGGTATTGCCGCAGGCTCGATCCAGGTGCCCGGTGACGGGCAGCCCATCATCCTGCTGGCCGACCGCCAGACCACGGGCGGCTATCCCAAGATCGCCACGGTCGCGAGCGTCGATCTGCCTGCGCTCGGCCGGGTCGGTCCGGGCGCCAAGCTGCAGTTCGAAGCGATCAGTGTCGAGGCTGCCGAGGACCTGAGGCGCGCGCAGGCAGAGAGCGAAGCGCGTTGGCGGGAGCACGTTGAGCCTGCCTCGCCGAGTGGAAGCCCTGAGGCATCTTCGCTCTACGAAGCCAACCTCATCAGCGGCGTCGCCGATGCGTGGATGGAGGATTAGCCGAGCAGCGCCTCGCCCGGGTCGCGCAGAGTCCCGGGCCGTGAGGTGAACTGCCCTTCAGCTTCCCTCAAGCAGCCGGCGCGCGGCCTCATCGAGACTGAGCCGGCCGTCCAGCAGGTCGTCGGCGAGGGGCCCGAGCGTGTCGACCTCGCCCGACTGGATGCGCCGCGCGAGCATTTCGGCGGCAGCGCGCGCGATGAGCGTGCGGGCCCGCCGGCGGCGCCGGATCTGCGGCGGGATCTGGAGCGCCGCCTCGGCGCGCGGCGCGATCGCCTCCCAAAGCGGGCCAATGCCGTCGCCCGTGGTCGCCGTGCACTTCAGGACAGGGACGCGCGAGGAGCGGATTGCTGCGGCACTCCGGAGCTGGGCGAGCGTCGCATCGGCATCGGGACGGTCGCCCTTGTTGACCACCAGGATATCCGCGATCTCGAGCAGGCCGGATTTCATTGCCTGGATGTCGTCGCCGAGACCCGGGGCATTGACGACGATGCGCACGTCCGCGACCTCGGCAATGTCGATCTCGCTCTGACCGGTGCCGACCGTCTCGATGAGGATGACGTCGAAGCCTGCGGCATCGAGCGCATCCACAACCCGGACCGCCGCAGGCGAGAGCCCGCCCAACGCTCCGCGGCTCGCGACGGAGCGCACGAACACCCGGTCGTCATCGTGGGCGGCGGTCATGCGCACGCGGTCACCCAGAATGGCGCCGCCGGATACCGGGCTCGAGGGGTCGACCGCGATCACGCCCACGGAGAGGCCAAGCTTGCGCACGTGCGCGATGAGTGCGTTGACGAGCGTCGACTTTCCGGCGCCTGGCGGTCCGGTGATGCCAATGAGCCGCGCGTGGCCGAGATAGGGCTGCATGGCGCGCATGAGCCCGGCCAGGCGCGGGCTCGGGCGGACGCCGGCGCGCTCGCATTCGGTTGCGGCCTCGGCAATGGCGCGGCGCTCGCCGGCACGCATTTGCGCAACGAGTGCACTGGCATCGTCGGGCGCACTGGCGTTCCGGGTCGCAGGACGGGAGTCCGGCTCTGAGGTCATCGCCGAGAGATACGGTTCGCGGCTGATCCTGGCAACGTGTCGCAGGATGTGCCAGCGGGGTTGTTCACGACAACGGCCAGACCGATCATCTCAATTCCTGTTCTGCAGCCCCTCAAACGACTCGAATTTCCATAATATCTATTATGCGAATACCAGCGACTCGCTCGCCCCGGGGCTCAGGCCTCCGGCTCCGGGGCCTCGAGGCTGCGCTGATAGGCGCGGCGGATGATTGCCTGGGCGCCCGGCGTCATCCGGTACCTGTCGAGATCGCTGATCGGCACGAAACGCGCGTCGCGCACGTCCGACGCTGCGATTGGCACCCCCTCCGCGCTCTGCCCCCAGAAAACCGAAAGTACGTAGTGCGCGGTCAGTTCGCCCTCGCCATTGCGGATGATGGCATCGTGCACATCGACCAGCCCTTTGAGCGTGACCCTGAGACCCGTCTCTTCGAACAGCTCACGAGCCGCCGCCCCCCGCGCGGTCTCGCCAGGCTCGATGTGACCGCCGGGCAGGCTCCACGTCCCCGGCAGGGCCCCCTTCCCCCGTTCCACGATCAGCACGCTGGCGCCGCGAAAGACGACGGCGCTCGCCGCAGGGCGCGGCCACTCCGGCCGCTTGAGGACTTCAGCAGGCATCGCGCCCCGTCTCAGGTTGTGGCTGGCGCCGGGAAATCATAGAGGCGCGCCGGGTTGTGCGAGAGGATTTGCGCCGTCAGCGCCTCGTTCTCCGTCCACTCGGCAACGAGGCTCAGCAGCCGGCCATAGTCAATCGCATGATAGTCGATCGACGGCGGCGCCAATGAAGCGGCACGATTGTGGTTGGCGAGGTGCGGCCAGTCCGTGCCCCAGACCATGCGCTCCGGGTTGGCGGCGATCAGCGCCTGGGCCAACGCCGTCACGGCGGCATTCCCGTAGGGGTCCGGCGAGACGCGATAGGTGCCCGAGAGCTTGACCCAGAAGCGCCCGGTATCGATCAGCCGGCGCAGGGTCGGGAACTGCGGATGCGCCGCGCCCTGAGTTGCATCAACCTTCGCCATGTGGTCGAGCACGATATCGACACCGAGGCCCCGCAGCGTCGCCGCATTGGCGGCGATTACGTCCAGGTCCGTGTAGATCTGGAGGTGCCAGCCAAGCGGCCGGATTCGCGCCGCGGTGCGCGACAGCAGCTCGGCGACCGTCGTCCCGCGCGGGCCGCCCGCACTGATCAGGTTAAGCCGGACGCCGCGCGCGCCAGCCTCATGCATTCCGGCGAGGGCGGCGTCGCTCTCTGTTCCATCAATCACGACGACAGCGCGCAGGCGATCGGGATACGCCGCCACCGCATCGAGCGTGCGGCGATTGTCCGTGCCATAGGCGCTCGGCTGCACGACGACAGCGCGCCCGAGTCCGCTGCGGTCGAGGCGCGCGATGAGATCCTCGACCGGCGCGGGCGGCGGCGTGTAGCTGCGCGCGCGGGCCAGCGGGTAGCGGTCGAAAGGGCCGAAGACATGCGCATGGCAGTCACAGCCACCGGCAGGTGGCATGAAGGTCGCGCGCGTCGGGCCAAGATACATGGGCGATGCCTTCCCCAAGGTCTTCCGCTCAACGATACACGACTCCGCTCTGCGGCGCGCGTGCCGGACCGGCAGGCTCGGACCCATTCATGCCGGCTGTTCAGGCAGCACGCGCTGGCAGATCTTTCCCAGGCCCAAGGGGGGCCCCCTCTCCTCCCGGGCGCGCGCAGCCGACCCACCACGGTCGCCTGAGCCGGGGTGCGCAAAGCCCTGGCTTCTGCTATGTGAGCGCCTCGCCCCAGGAGCAAAAGCCCGTGCCATGCCCGCAGCCCGGAGAGAGACATCGACAGCCGCCGTCCGGCCCGAGTGGCGCGAAGCCCGCCGCATCGTGGTCAAGATCGGCTCGGCGCTGCTCGTCGAGCGGACGACGGGACGGCTGAGGTCGGCGTGGCTGGAGTCGATCGCCGACGACGTGAAGGCGCTCGCCGCGGAGGGCCGGGAAATCATCCTCGTCTCGTCGGGCGCGATCGCGCTCGGCCGCCATGTCCTGAGGCTGCCCAAGGGGCCGCTGGCCCTCGAGCAGTCGCAGGCGGCCGCCGCCGTCGGCCAGATCAGCCTTTCGAGCGCCTACCAGGACGTGTTCAAGGCGCGCGGATTGACGGCGGCGCAGGTGCTGCTGACGCTCGGTGATACCGAGGAGCGCCGCCGCTATCTCAATGCGCGGCGTACCATGGCGACCCTGCTCGCCTGCGGCGCGATCCCCGTCGTGAACGAGAACGATACCGTCGCCACCACCGAGATCCGCTATGGCGACAACGACCGCCTCTCCGCGCGCGTCGCCTCGATGATGAGCGCCGACTGCCTTGTGCTCCTTTCCGACGTCGACGGGCTCTACACGGCCCCACCCGCGAAGGACCCGAATGCCAGGCGCCTCGACGTCGTTCGCGAGATCACACCGGAGATCCTCGCCATGGCCGGCGATGCCGGCACCGAACTCTCGCGCGGCGGCATGGTGACGAAGCTCGAAGCGGCGCGAATTGCCATGGGCTCGGGAACCGACATGGTCATTACAGAGGGCGCCGCACTCAATCCCCTGCGCCGGCTTGGCGAGGGCGCACCGTGCACCTGGTTCCTGGCGCCGTCCGATCCGGTTGCGGCACGCAAGCGCTGGATCGCCGGCAACCTGGAGCCGCGCGGGACAATCGTCGTCGATGCGGGCGCCGAGAGGGCCCTCGGCCAGGGCAAGAGCCTGCTCCCGGCGGGCGTGGTCGGCGTCGAGGGCACGTTCGATCGTGGTGACGCGGTGACGATCCGCGCGCTTGATGGACGCGACCTCGGGCGCGGCCTCATTGCCTATCCTCATGACGAAGCAAAGGCTATCATGGGCAAGCGGTCGAGCGAGATCGCCGCAATTCTCGGACACGCCGGGCGCGCCGAACTCATTCATCGCGACGACATGGCCTTGAGCAGGGCCCTGGGCAATACAGGGGCATGAGCAGAACGGAGCTGACATGAACCGTCCTGAACGCATTGATCGGCCCCGGGCAGCGGACATCGAGCGCCTGATGCTCGACCTCGGCGCGCAGGCACGCGCGGCCGCCGCTGAGCTGGCGCTCGCGCCGACCGACAAGAAGAATGCCGCGCTCCGTGCCATGGCCGCGGCCTTGCGCCGTTCCGAGGCGACGATCCTCGAGGCCAATGTGCTGGATGTCGCCGACGTAAAGGCCGCAGCACAGCCCGCCTCCTTCGTCGACCGCCTGACGCTGACGCCGGACCGTATCGAAGGGATTGCCAAGGGGCTTGAGGATATAGCTGCGCTCGATGATCCTGTTGGTGCGGTCATTGCCGCCTGGGAGCGGCCCAACGGCCTCCGGTTCCAGCGCGTACGCGTGCCGATCGGCGTCATCGGCATTATCTACGAGAGCCGGCCGAACGTGACGGCCGATGCCGGCGGTCTCACGCTCAAATCCGGCAACGCCGCCATTCTGCGTACCGGCTCTGACGCCCAGCGCTCGGCGACGGCGATCCACACCTGCCTCGCCGAGGGGCTGCGCGAGGCGGGGCTGCCCGAGGCAGCCATTACGCTCGTACCGACCACCGATCGTGCCGCTGTCGGCCACATGCTCGCGGGCCTCAATGGCGCCATCGACGTGATCGTGCCGCGCGGCGGCAAGGGGCTTGTGGGGCGCGTTCAGCAGGAGGCGCGCGTGCCCGTCTTTGCGCACCTCGAGGGCATCTGCCACACCTACGTCGACCGCGGCGCCGATCTCGGCATCGCGATCCCGCTCGTGCTCAACGGCAAGCTGCGACGCACGGGCGTATGCGGCGCGACGGAATGCCTGCTCGTCGATCGCAACGCGCACGAGGACTACCTGCCGAGGCTCGTGAAGGCCCTGCTCGATGCCGGCTGTGAGGTCCGCGGCGACGCCGAGACGCAGAGCGTCGACGCGCAAGTCAAGGCCGCGCAGCCGGATGACTATGGACGCGAGTTCCTCGATTCGATCATTGCGGTCAAAGTCGTCGACGGCGTCGATGAGGCCATCGCCCACATCGCCCGCTATGGTTCGCAGCACACCGACAGCATCATCACGGAATGCAGCGGCACAGCCGAACGTTTCCTGAAGCGCGTGGACAGTGCCATCGTTCTGCACAATGCCTCGACGCAGTTCGCGGATGGCGGCGAGTTCGGCTTCGGTGCCGAGATCGGCATCGCCACCGGGCGCCTGCACGCGCGCGGTCCCGTCGGCGTCGAGCAGCTCACAACCTTCAAATACATCGTCCGCGGGACCGGCCAGACGCGACCGAAATAGCCCTGCCGGGAGAGCCCGCGCCGCGCACAGGGAGGGCGCCATGCGCATCATCGATCTCTCCATGCCCATTGCGGGCGACCACCCGCGCTGGGCAACCGAGATCACGGTCAGCGGCGATCTCGCGAAGGGCGACCTTGCGCAAGTGACGTGGCTCAAGGTCTCATGCCATGCGTTCACGCACGTCGATGCACGCAAGCACATGTTCGCCGACGGCGCGACGATCGAGGCGACGCCGCTCGATGACCTGGTCGGGCCCTGTGCCGTCGTCGATCTCATGGATGTGCAGGCGAACGAAGCCGTCGGACCCGAGAAGCTCAGCCAGCGCGGACAGCACATCAAGCGCGGCGGCATGGTGCTGCTCAAGTCGAACTGGGATCGCCAGCGCTCGCCGATGACGCGCGAGTTCTGGCTCGACAGCCCCTATCTCACGCGCGAGGCCGCCGAGTGGCTGCTCGCCACGGGGATCCGCACGATCGGCTACAGCTTCCCTCAGGACTATCCCATCCGGCTTCTTCTCAAAGGCGAGAAGCGTCCGCTCGCCGAGCAGGTCACGCACGACGTCCTGCTTCGCGCCGGCGTGCACATGATCGAGTACGTCGCCAACACCGCGGACATTCGCGCGCCCGAGGTCTTCCTTTCAGCCGCACCGCTGAACATCCCGGGCGGTGATGGCGCGCCCGCGCGCGTGTACTGCATCGAGGGGATGTAAGTGACATCCCCTCTCCCCGCCTGCGGGGAGAGGGGAAGCGACGGCGCGGCGAGCTACACGGCTTCTGCCGTTCGCTCCATCTTCTTGCGCACGTGCGGATCGAGCCAGCGCTTCCTGAGGCGGATCGACTTCGGCGTGACCTCGACCAACTCGTCGTCGGCGATGTAGCTCATCGCGCGCTCGAGTGTCATCCGCAGCGGCGGGGTCAGCAGCAGTGCGTCATCCTTGCCGGCCGCACGCACGTTCGAGAGCTTCTTGCCCTGGATGACATTGACCACGAGATCGTTCTCGCGGCTGTGCTCACCGACGATCATCCCCTCATACACGCGCGTTTGCGGATCGATCATCATCGCGCCGCGCTCCTGGAGATAGAACAGCGAATAGGCCGTGGCCTCCCCGGCACTGTTCGAGATCAGCACGCCAGTACGACGGCCGGGGATATCGCCCTTGAAGGGCGCATAGCTGTGAAAGAGCCGGTTCATGACCGCCGTGCCGCGCGTGTCCGTGAGCAGCTCGCCCTGGTAGCCGATGAGCCCGCGCGTCGGCACATTGAAGACGAGGCGCGTGCGCCCGCCCCCCGAGGGACGCATCTCGCGCAGCTCGCCCTTGCGCTCGGAGAGCTTCTGCACGACGACGCCTGAGTGCTGCTCGTCGACATCGATGATGACTTCCTCGATGGGCTCCAGGCGCTGACCCGTAATGTCGTCCGAGTTGTAGACCACACGAGGACGCGAGACCGTCAGCTCGAAGCCCTCGCGACGCATGTTCTCGATGAGCACGCCGAGCTGAAGCTCACCGCGGCCGGAGACGTCATAGGAGTCCTTGTCTGGGTTCTCGGTGATGCGGATCGCGACGTTGCGCTCGGCCTCCTTCATGAGGCGGTCGCGGATGACGCGGCTCTGCACCTTGTCCCCCTCCTGGCCGGCGAAGGGACCGTCATTGATCCGAAATGTCATGGTCAGCGTCGGCGGGTCGATCGGCTGCGCGGGGATTGGCGTATCGATCGAAGGATCACACAGCGTATCGGCGACGGTCGCCTCGGTGACACCGGCAATGGCAACGATATCGCCCGCCTCTGCCACATCGACCGCCGTCCGTTCCAGACCGCGGAAGGCGAGCACCTTGGTCACGCGCGTCGTCTCGATCGGCCTGCCTTCGCGCGAGAGCGCCTTGATCGTCTGGTTCGGTCTGATGGTTCCGGAAAGAATGCGACCAGTCAGGATGCGGCCCAGATAGGCGTCCGCCTCGAGCGTCGTCGCCAGCATCCGGAAGGGACCCGCCTCCGCGACGGGCGGCGGCACGTGCTTCAGGATGAGCTCGAAGAGCGGTTTCAGGTCATTCTTCGGCCCCGAGGGGTCCGCCGCCATCCAACCATCGCGACCTGAGCCATAAAGCACAGGAAAGTCGAGCTGCTCGTCGCTCGCGTCGAGGCTCGCAAAGAGATCAAAGATCTCGTTGAGCACGTCGTTGTGGCGCTCGTCCGGACGATCGATCTTGTTGATCGCGACGATCGGGCGGATGCCCTGGCGCAGGGCCTTGGAGACGACGAACTTCGTCTGCGGCAGCGGCCCCTCCGACGCATCCACGAGCAGCACGGCGCCGTCGACCATGTTGAGGATGCGCTCGACCTCGCCGCCGAAGTCGGCATGGCCGGGCGTGTCGACAATATTGATGCGAGTGCCGTTCCAGACAATCGAAGTGTTCTTGGCCAGGATCGTGATCCCGCGCTCGCGCTCGAGATCGTTGGAATCCATGACCATCGCGGCGACCTTCTGGTTCTCCCGGAAGGCGCCGGACTGCTTGAGGAGCGCATCGACCAGCGTCGTCTTGCCATGGTCGACGTGAGCGATGATCGCGATATTGCGGATGTCCATTTATGGGGTCCGGGTGCAGGCCGCATGGTGCGGCGCAAAAAGGGTTGCGGCTGCCTAGCACAGAGAGGCGCGGATGTCATGCGGCGGCGGGGGATTAACGCAGCGCACCAAACGCGCTAGGGGTAGTCCGACCGCCGCACAGGATTTCAGACCAATGACCGAACTCGCCTTGATGGAAGGGTTTTCCGTCCCTGAGCGGGCACAGTGGCTGGCGCTGGTCGATAAGGCGCTCAACGGCGCCGATTTCGAGCGCCGCCTCGTCTCGCGGACGGCTGACGGGCTGCGGATCGCGCCCCTCTATGGCCGCGCGGATGCGCCCGCGGGCTTGGCGCAGCAGCAGCCGGGGGCCGCGCCCTTCCTGCGGGGGACCTGTGCCGCCGTCAGCACGCCGCCGTGGGATATCCGGCAGATCCACGCCGAGCCGGACGCGGCTGCGGCCAATGCCGCCATCCTCGAAGATCTCGAGGGCGGGGCTTCATCGATCAAGCTCCAGATCGCGGCCCGAGGCCGCTTCGGCCTGGCGCCGGATGCCGCCACGCTTGGCGCCGCGCTCAAGGGCGTCATGCTGGACATCTGCCCGGTCTCGCTGGAGGCCGGCGAAGAGACCGCTGCCGCCGCGGCGAGCCTCGCGGCGTTGTGGCGGGCCGCAGGCATTGCCGATGAGGCGAGACTTGGCGCCCTCAATGCCGATCCGCTCGGCACGCTCGCTCTGACCGGCGCGCTGCGCCAGCCGCTCGAAGCTGCGATGAGCGAAGCGGTGGTCCTCGCCAAAGGCGCGATCGGCGCCCCGCATCTGACGGCGCTCGTTGCCGACGGCCACCCCTATCATGCCGGCGGCGCCAGCGAGGCGCAGGAGCTGGCCGTCGTGCTGGCAACCCTCACGGCTTATCTGCGCGAACTCGATGCGGCCGGAATCGCGCCAGAGCGGGCGCTCCCGAAAATCGCGATCAATCTGGCGATCGATGCGGACCAGATCCTCGGGCTTGCCAAGCTGCGCGCCGCTCGCCGGCTGGTGTGGCAAGTCGCTGATGCCTGCGGTGCCGGCGAAGCCATGGCGCAGATGGCCTTCAGTGCCGAGACGTCCCGGCGCATGATGGCGAAGTACGATCCCTGGGTGAACATGCTGCGCACCACGATCGCCTGCGCCACGGCGGCCATGGGCGGCGCGCAGGCGATCACCGTGCTGCCGTTCACGTGGGCGCTCGGGCGGCCGGATAGCTTCGCGCGGCGTATGGCGCGCAACACGCACCTCGTGCTCCAGGAGGAAAGCGGGCTCGGCCGCGTGCTGGACCCGGCCGGAGGCAGCTTCGCGATCGAGGCACTGACGGGGGACCTCGCCGCCGCGGCTTGGACGCTTTTCCAGGAGATCGAAGCGGCCGGCGGCATGGCGGCGGGCCTCATGAGCGGCCGCATCCAGGAGGATATTGCAAAGGTTGCAGGAGCACGCGCCAAGCAGCTTGCGACGGGCCGGCTGGAAATGACGGGCGTTTCCGCCTTCCCGCGGCTCGGCGATGACGGCGTCAAAGTCGTGCCGTGGCCTGACCTGCCTGCGCGCGCCGATGTCGCTTCCGTGCGCGTCAGGCCGCTCGCCGTGCGCCGGCTGGCCGAGCCCTTCGAAGCGCTCCGCGCTGCGGCAGAGCTTCACGCCACGCAGGTTGGCGCGCCGGCAAGGGTCTTCCTGGCCTGCGTCGGCGATCTTGCAAGCTATGGTGCGCGTGCGACATGGATGACGAACTTCCTCGCCGCGGGCGGCATTGCCGCCGCTCAATCGGCACCGCTGACGAACGCCGAGGAAGCCGCCGCCGCCTTCAAGGAAAGCGGCGCGTCCATTGCCTGCATCTGCGGCGCGGATACGGCCTACGGCGAGCGGGGCGAATCCTTGGCGGACGCGCTGAAGAGAGCCGGTGCCGAGCGCCTCTATTTGGCCGGACGCCCAAAGGATCTCGAAGCTTCTCTGACGGCCGCCGGCATCGACGCCTTTATCTTCGCCGGGTGCGACGCGCTGGCGATGCTCGGCGAGCTGCACAGAGCGCTTGGCATTTCGCCGGCCTGAGGCCGGGCCAGGACTTGCAGCGGAGCACCAGCTTGCGCCGTGCGTGCTGCACAGTCCGTGCGTGTCATGCGGCTGAGGCTTCGCCTCGCTCGACGATCAGATCTCCAACTGGCCCTCGGTAACGCGAACGGCACTGCCGCCGATGCGCACAGCGTCCAGCTTCCCGCGCGCCGCGACCTCGAACGAGAGCGCGACAAGGCTCGGGCGGCCCATTTCAAAACCCTGCTCGATCATGCGCTTGTGCGTTCCCATGAGCGGCTGATCAAAGGCGTTTATGGCGCCGGCAAAGGCCGCGGCCGCGGAGCCGGTCGCGGGATCCTCCGCAACGCCGGCAGCCGGGCCGAACATGCGCGCGTGGAAGGACGACGTCGTGTGGACGGTCTCGCGCGTGTAGAGGTAGACCTTGCCGGACTTGGCGGTGCCAAAGGCTGCCCCCCAATGCGTCGAGACGATCTCGGCACGGGCGATGGCGGCCATTGACGCGATCGGCACGAACGTGAACGGCACGCCGGCGGACCATTGCGAGGGGCGGTGGTTGGCGAAGCCGATCTCGGACGGCATGAGGCCGAGCGCAGCAGCGAGCCGCTCCGCGCTCGGCGCATCGCCGGCAGCCTCCGGAAGCTTGGGGGCATCGAATTCGGCATAAGGTGCCTTGCCCGAGCGCAGACGAACCCCGACGCGGACCGCACCGATGGTCTCCTCCAGGACGACGAGCGCGTCCTGGTCGGGCGAGGCCTCTCCCGCGCGGAGCTGTGCGAGCAGGATGCCGGTGCCGATCGTCGGGTGCCCGGCAAATGGCAGTTCGACGGCCGGCGTAAATATGCGGACGCGGGCCCAGGCGGCGGGGTTCGTGGCCTTTTGGACGAACACGGTCTCGGAAAGGTTAAGCTCGCGGGCAATGCTCTGCATGAGCCCGGCGGGCAGGGCATCGGCGTTCATCACGACGGCGAGCGGATTGCCGCCGAAACGCGTTTCGGTAAAGACATCGAGGGTGTAGAACTTGAGCTGCATCATCGGTCCCGGGTGCCGCACGGCGCAGACAACGGCTGCTGGCGCGCAACCATGCATGGAATCGTGCCGCCGTCCACTCATCTTCCCGCCACCGCGGCCTCCAGTATGCTCCGGGAGACGGACAGGGCTTCACGCCAACGTTCCCGTGCCAACGTTGCCGTGATCGAGGCAAATTGCCTCCTTCGCCGCCCAAAAGCGATGCTAAGAAGAGCCGGTGGCTGCCCCATCGGCACCCCGGAGGAATTCGTACGACAATGACCAAGAAGAACATGAAGAAGAATTCAGGCCAGCCCCCGAAGAGGATTGCGGGCATCCACAACGTATGCGTGTTCTGCGGCTCGGGGACCGGCAGGGACCCGGCCTTTGTAGCGGGGGCGCGCACGCTCGGGCAGCATCTCGCCGAAGCTGGGATCGGCCTTGTGTATGGCGGCGGCAGCCTCGGCCTGATGGGTGAGGTGGCAAGGTCCGTGCTCAGGCACGACGGCTATGTCACGGGCATCATTCCTTCCTTCCTCTCGGAAAAGGAGCAGATGCTCCGCGATGTCAACGAGCTCATCGTGACCGAGGACATGCACCAGAGAAAGCGGCTGATGTTCGAGCGCTCGGATGCGTTCGTGGCGCTTCCTGGCGGCATCGGCACGCTCGAGGAGCTTGTCGAGCAGCTCACCTGGGCCCAGCTCGGCCGCCACACCAAGCCGATCGTGATCGCCAACATCGCCGGCTATTGGGACTCCCTGCGAGAGCTGTTCGACCACATGCGGGAGGAGACCTTCATCCGTGCCGGTCTTCAGGTGCCGTACACGATCGTGGATAACGCGGAGGACATCCTGCCGGCCATTGCCGCCGCCGCCCCTGCGGCTCCAAAAGAGCGGGTCGACGTCATCGAGCGCATGTGATGCGCACCAATCAGGAACAGGCGATGGCCCCGCCCGACCAGCCCGGCTCGCGCAAGAGCATCGACGACCTCATTGCTGTCATGGCGGCACTGAGGACGCCGGGCTCCGGCTGCCCGTGGGACCTCGAGCAGACGTTCGCAACGATTGCGCCCTATACCATCGAGGAAGCCTACGAGGTCGCCGATGCGATCGAGCGCGGCGATCGGGCCGACCTCAAGGAGGAGCTCGGCGATCTGCTGCTGCAGGTCGTCTATCACGCGCGCATGGCGCAAGAGGAAGGCTCTTTCACGTTCGCCGATGTCGTGGACGGCATCACGAGGAAGATGATCCGCCGCCATCCGCACGTCTTCGGCGATGATCAGGCGCGCTCGGCAGGCATTGCCAAGGGCTGGTGGGAGGCCATCAAAGCCGAGGAACGAGCGGCCAAGCACGACGGCGGCAATGGCGGCACGCCATCACAGGTGTCGCTGCTGGCGGATGTGCCGCTCGGACTGCCGGGTCTGACGCGGGCCGTGAAGCTGCAGGACAAGGCGGCCCGTGTCGGCTTCGACTGGCCATCGTTGGCGCCGGTGTTCTCCAAGATGCGGGAAGAACTGGCCGAGCTCGAGGAAATCGCCGTGCCGGCCGATCCACGCGGTGCCACGCCGCCTACCGGCCCCACCGATCCGAGGATCGTCGACGAGTTCGGCGACGTCCTTTTCGTGATGGCCAATGTCGCGCGCCATTTGCACATCGATCCTGAGGCGGCGCTCAGGACGGCCAATGCGAAGTTCGTCCGCCGCTTCTCCTACATCGAGCAGCGTCTCGCCGAACAGGGTAAGTCCCCTTCGGACGTGACACTTGACGAGATGGACGATCTCTGGATCGAGGCCAAGACCAAGGAGCGGGGCGGCTGAGCGTCTCGTACCCCGATCGCAAAGTTCGTCACCCTCTGCAGCGGGCTCTCGAACGAGCTTCACCATCGAAAGGACACGAGCAAGCCAAAGTTTCTCGTGCGGTTCAGATTCCGAAGTCCGCCGCCGACAGGTACCGCGACGCGGTGGCGGATTTCGGAAGCGCCTCACTAGTTCATCATGCCTGCTTCATGAACCCGCCGCTTGGCGCCGAGTGTTGCCGTGCCCGAGTAGCCGTCGCTGCTGCGCCAGTGGACCTTGTCCCCATCCATGCGCAGCGTGACGCAGTAGTCCTTGCCGCCGAGCCAGCTCCGCCAGCGATGGCAGATGCGATCTGCAACGACCCACCACGTGCCGCGATCGAAGGCGGAGCCCGTATAGAACTCCAGGTCCTTCGCGCGCCCGATCATCGTGCCGTTCCCGGAGTAGCTGATGGGAAGGGCGCCCGCCGGCGTGTGCAGGATGACCGTCCGGTCCGCTACGATTTCATGGAGATTGAGGAGGGTTCCGGGCGCCTCGGCTGCTGCGGTACCCATGGCGGCGGCCAGAATTGCCCCCGCTAACGTTATTCTCGAACGCATACAACGTCCCCGTGTTTGCCGCTGGCTGGTTCGCTTGTTTCAAGGGCCTTATGGGCCCCAATTTGACGGCCGCGTAGCCACTTCAAGGCAATGGCTTGCGTGTGGGGAGAATGGACTGGCGCAAGGGGGATGGGCGAAAGGCTTCTTACTATGAGGTTAACAGCTTGAAGAATTAACCTCTTTGCCCCTTGATACGCGCACTGAACAGCCTGCCGGCGGGTGCGGCCAGTGCGCACAGGCCCCGAAAAGACCTGTGGATAACTTCGGCGCCCTTAGGTCTCGTCCTCGCCACCCAGCAGCGGCCAGAGGACCGACAGGCTGACCCCATAGAGCGCCACCAGCCCCAGGGACGCCGAGGCCGCAGGCCCCGCCGGAAAGCCCATCGCGACGGTCCAGATAGCCGCCAAGGCCCAAAGCGCACTCATGGCGAGATTGATCGGGCGCAGTGCCTTGACCCGCATGGGATGCAGCCAGCGCATGGGGACAAAGGTCAGGGCCACACATAGCAGCACGAGAACGTAGACAGCCCAGCCGGGAAGCGCGAAGGCGAAGACGTAGAACGCCACCACGTTCCAGATGGCCGGGAAGCCGACGAAACAGTGGTCATCGGCCTTGTTGCCGTTGTCGCAGAAGTGGAAGAGCGACGACAAAAGGATCAGGCTCGCCAGCACGCCCCCCCAGATGCCATCGAGGTGCCCGCCGAGTTGCAGCGCCAGCGCCGGCACGAAGACATACGTCACATAGTCCACGACCTGATCCAGTTTCTCGCCCGAGAAACGCGGCAGCCGCCGCTTGACGTCGAGCGCGCGGGCAAAGGTGCCGTCGACGCCGTCGATGATCATGGCTACGCCGAGCCAGAGGAAGGCCATCTCAAACGCGCGGTCGAGCAGCGCATTGACGGCGAGCAGCGCGCAGACGACGCCCAGCGCGGTGAAGAGATGGACAGAGGCGGCAAGCCAGCGCCATCCCTCGGGCTCCGGCAGCTCGAAACGGTGCGGATCGGTCGTCATGGCAAGCCCGAAGAAAGAAAAAAGGAGCGCCTTGGCGCTCCCCTGTCCCATCCATCGCTGTCATTCGTGAGGCTCAGGCCGGCGAGCACTCAGAAGCGGTGCCGCACTGTGCCGCGCACCCCAAGGCTGTCCTCGCCCTGTTCGGGCCGCAGGCGCCGGTCTTCCAGGCTCTGCTCGTTCACGCCGTAGAGCAGCTCGAGACCGAAGTCGAGCTTCGGCAGGATGCCGAGCTTGCCAAGTCCGGGTATGCGCACCTCCGTGCCGCCGGGCGGGGCCACCGACGTGCCGGTGCCGCCAAGTTCCAGTGGCACAACCCTGCTCTCAGGCGTCAAGGCTCCGGATGCTGCCGGCGCCCCTGCACCACCGCCACGGGTCTCCTCGAAGGCGTGCGCCGACGGGGCGACGAGCAAGAGCGCGCCCACTAGAGCCGGCAATAACACTCTCGTCCGCATGACTTCCCCAAAGTCGCGATTCCGTTGCATTCAATCTGGCTTGCGTCCCCTATGAACACAAGGATGTTTCCACGGCTCTGACGTGGCGCTGTCGTTTTAGCAGCGTGAGTGTGGTTCGAAAGCCATAGCCTGGATCGCCACCGCAGGGATCCGTAAAATAGTGAATTATCAAGCCCGTAGATGCAAAGGATGGTCATCCTCCGCCAAGCAATGTGTCTTTAGCCTCATTGATCTTGGCAGCCAGGTAGGTCGAGCCGCCCCGGTCCGGATGCAGTTTGAGCATCAGCTCACGGTGCGCTTGACGAATGGCGGCTTCGTCAGCGCCCGGCGCGAGGCCGAGGATATCCAGGGCCTCCTCGACCGTCATGCGGCCGTCCGGTCCGCGCGGCCGCTCCTGTTCGGACCGCGCCATATCCTCCCGCCAGGTCGGATGGATGCGGTCCAGAAAGGCCTCGACGAGCTGGGCCGAGGCCGGATCCGTATAGCGGCAATCCTGCCAGAGGTGCGCCAGTTCGACGGGCCTCAGGTCCTCGATGTTGCGGCCGGCAAAGAAGCCCTTGAGCACGCGGCCACGCATGGCGCCGCTGGCGTGGTCGAGCTCCATCTCCAAGTGCTCGGTGACGACGCGGGAGGTCTGGCCTGTGGGCGCACCCTGCGAGGGACCGAAACTGCCCCAGTTCCCGATCCCCTGTCCGCCGAGCAGCCACCAGCCGAGCGCCGCCAGCGGGAAGGCATAAGCGATGGCGCCGCGGAAAGCGAAGAAGAGCGCTCCGGCCAGCGCCACAACCGCGCCCGCAATCCGGATGTGGCGTGCGAGCGTTGCCGGATTGGCCTTATTGAAAAGGCGGATCGCCACAATCACCAGGCCAAGGGCGAGCAGGCCGAGCAGGAAATACTGCATCGCGCCTCAGTCCCGCTTCATCTGGGTGAGCAGCAGGCGCGCGCCGTCGGCCTCCCGGGTGGTGCTGAGCCGTTGGAGTGCCGTGCGCCCGCCGGAAGCATAGACGGCAACGGCGCGGAGCAGCGTGCGGAGCTGGTGGGCAGAGCCTTGATCGAACGCGCACCATGCGCCCTTGGTCAGCCGTGCGATCTCGCGGAAGGCCCGCTCCGCGGCCGGGTCGCGCCCCTCCTGGAAGAGAAACACCGGTACGCCGTGAAGCGCCAGCTCGCCGGCGCGGCCACAGAGATCGTCGACGGACTCCTCCATGCAGTCGCCCACATAAACGAGGGCATTGACCTTGCGCTTCTCGGTCTCCTGGCGTGTGTGCGCGAGCACCTTGCCGATCTGCGTGTAGCCGCCCCGGCAGTGCACGGTCGTCATCAGCCGCGCGAGGGCATCGGGGTCCGAGACCCACTTCGAGGCGCGGCACTCGCCGGCCCCCCGGAAGAAGACGAGTTGTACGTCGAGCCCGCCGACCTCGGCGACGGCATGGAACATGTCGGCCTGGAGTGCCAGCGCCATGTCCCAGGTCGGCTGACGGCTCATGGTCGCATCCATGGCGAAGACGAGGCGGCCTCGCCCGGTCGTCGTCTGGGGCCTCAGCGCCTTCACCTGCGCGAGAAAAGCATCGACGTCGGCCGTACTCGACGTTGCCGGTGTCTGGCGGGCGGACTCTGCACTCGGAACCGATGCCGATCGGGCCGCGGTCTTGTCCTGGCCGCGCATGTCGGCGCGCATTTCCTTCTTGTCGGTGCTCATTGTCACCACCTCAGGCGCGAGGCGCCACCTGCGCTTTGCGGCGCAGCCATCTCCTTTTAGGATGGCGAGCGAACGGCCGCCTTTCAACAGCGCTCGGCGCAACTTCCTCAAAGGACGGGAGATTTAGAATGGCCTCCGCCTCAGCCAAGACACCGCCCGGGCCACTCATCGACACCGCGGCGCTCGCCGGCCGGATCGGCGATCCATCCCTGAGGATCTTCGATTGCACCATGCACCTGACGCCGCTTCCCGACAACTCCGGCCAGCAGGTGACGAGCGGGTTTGCCGACTACCGCAAGGGTCACATCCCTGGGGCGGCGTTCCTCGACCTCGCCCGCGACCTCTCCGACACCGCGAGCCCGTTCCGCTTCTCGACGCTGGGACCGGAAGCCTTTGCGGCTGCCGCCGGCCGCTTGGGCATTGGCGATGGCATGAATATCGTCCTCTACGACGGCGGCTACAATGCCTGGGCGGCGCGTGTCTGGTGGATGCTCAAGGCCTATGGCTTCGACAATGCGGCGGTGCTCGACGGTGGTATCATCAAGTGGCGCAAGGAAGGCCGAGCGCTCGTCGCAGAGCCGATCACCTATCCGCCCGCCACCTTCACGGCCCGCCCGCGCGCCGGCTTCTTCGCCGACAAGGCGCGCGTGGCTGGCGCCATTGGGGCGCCTGATGTGCGTATCGTCAATGCGCTCACGCCTGAGCAGCACGCCGGCAAGGGCGGTGTGCACTACGGCCGCGCCGGTCGTATCCCGGGAAGCTGCAACGTCGCCTCGCGCGGCATCGTCGATCCCGAGACCAACGCCCTCCTGCCGCTGCCCGAGCTGCGCCGGCGCTTTGACGATGCGGGCCTTCTCGGCGGCGAACGCGTCATCGCCTACTGCGGCGGCGGCATCGCGGCCTCACTGACGGCGCTGGCGCTTGCTGCACTCGGGAAGGAGGATGTCGAGGTCTATATCCACTCGCTGCAGGAGTGGGCCAACGATCCGGCCTGCCCGATGGAAGTCGGATAAGGCAGCGGGCATTCTCTGACCTGGCTTCCCGCTGTCCGTGCTCGGCGGAGCGGGATCGACCCGGTGATCAGCGCTCGGCCCGCTGCTTGTCGCGTGCGGCTTTGTCGGTTGCCGAGGCCGTAGCCCATCCGAGGATGTGGCTGAGCTTGCGCTCGCGCTCGGTATCGACGCTGACGGTCGCCGTCATGCCGGCGCGGAGCGGCAGGTCGGTGCCATTGGCCTCGATGCGGATGCGCACCGGGAGCCGCTGCACGACCTTGACCCAGTTGCCCGAGGCATTCTGCGGCGGCAGCAGCGCAAACTCGGCGCCCGTTGCCGGACTGATGCTTTCCACGCGCGCCTTCCACGTGACGTCCGGGTAGATGTCGAGCACCACGGTCGCCTTCTGGCCGGGGCGGACATGGGTCAGCTCGGTTTCCTTGAAGTTCGCTTCGACCCAGGGCTCGGCGTCGCTGACGATGGCGAAGAGCGGCGTCGCAGCGCGGATCTGTTCGCCAGGAAGCAACTTCGCGTTGACCACGCGGCCGCTGACCGGCGCCAGAATGCGCGTGCGCACCAGCTCGAGGCGCGCCCGATCGCGCTGGGCCAACATCTCGCGCACCAGCGCGTGCTCCTCGGTCGGCTTATCCGGATTGCCACCGAGCTGGGTCAGGATGCGGTTGATCTTCTGCTCGATGACCTGAACCCGAGCGCGGGCGACGGTCAGATTGCTCTCGGCCTCCTCGGCGCGGAAAGCAAAGCCCACCCCGCGATCATTGAGCTGCTTCTGGCGGCCGTGCTGCGCTTCGAAGAAGGCGATGCGGCTCTTCGCCTCGGTCAGCTCCATCTGCGCTTCAGCATACTCGGCGCGAAAGCCCGCGACGCGCGAGCGCATTTGATCGAGTTCCGCCTCGGCTTTGGCGAGCGCGATCGCATATGGTTCTGGATCGACCGTCAGCAGGATATCGCCGGCCTTGACCTGCTGGTGCTCCCGCACGCGCACCTCGATGATGCGCCCGGGCACCTCGGATGAGACCTGGACGATGTCCGCCTTGACGTAGGCGTTCTCGGTCGAGACATACCGCCCGCTCCACAGCCACCACAGACCGGCGCCACCAACGAGGAGCAGCGGCACCACCACCAGGAGAATGGGGCGAGTCCAACGCTTGGCTGTCATGGTCATACCGCTCGTACTGAAGCCCCGACCGCGTCGTCGGAGTCCTCGATGCCATCAATGTCCGAAGAAACCGCTCGCGGATCCGAGGCCGCGAGCGCCGTGAGCTGCGCTTTGACCTTGCCCATGAGCGCCACGAGCCGCGCCTGCTCACTGGGCGTGAGGCCCGACAGTGCGTCGCGCACGGTTGCATCTGCGAGCGGCGTGATGGCCGCGTGCACCCGTGCACCCAGCTCCGTGAGGTAGATTCGATTGACGCGGCGGTCACTCGGCTCCGCGCGCCGTTCGACCCACCCCTTCTCTTCGAGGCGGTCAACGATGCGCCCGGCCGGGGCCTTCTCGATTTCCATCATCTCGGCGAGCTCGGACTGACTTACCCCCGGCCGTCTGTTGATCCGGGTGAGGGCCAGCCACTGCGCACGCGTCAGCCCGAGTCCGCGCACGCGCCGGGCGAACACCGTGCGAAGCAGGCGGGCCGTGTCGGCCGTCAGCCAGCCGAATTGCAGATGGTCACGATCAGGCACTTTGTGCCACCTCCCAGCGCCACATAGTAATCACAGTTACTATCACCGTGGTCATAATCGTCAAGGCGACGAACCCGCATATGAGCAATGCAGACGGTGCCAGCCTGGGCCGGAAACCGGGTGCAGCCGGGACCGCGTCCGGCAGGAACTCGCCGCAGCGGTGCCAAAAGCCGGGCGATCGGCTAGACTTGCGTCAATCGACAACCAAAGGAGACGCCATATGGCCGATGCCGTGATCGTTTCGACTGCCCGCACGCCGATCGGGCGCGCCTACCGCGGGGCCTTCAACAACCTCCACGGCGCAAGCCTCGGCGGGCACGTGGTGGCGGAGGCCCTGAAGCGCGCCCAGGTCGCCCCTGACGACGTCTCCGACGTGATGGTGGGCTGTGCCATGCCTGAGGGCGCGACCGGCGGCAACATCGCGCGGCAGATCGCGATCCGCGCCGGCCTGCCGGTCTCCGTTGCGGGCGTTACGGTCAACCGCTTCTGCTCCTCGGGGCTCCAGACGATCGCCATGGCTGCGCAGCGCGTGCGCTCGGACGATGCGGGCATCATCGTGGCCGGCGGCCTCGAGTCGATCAGCCTGGTGCAGAACGAGAACGCCAACAAGTTCCGCACGCGCGACGAATGGCTCGTCGAGCACAAGCCGGCGATCTACTGGTCGATGATCCAGACGGCTGACAACGTGGCCAAGCGCTACAATATCAGCCGCGAAACCCAGGACGCGTATGCACTCGAGAGCCAGCGCCGTACAGCCGCCGCCCAGCAGGCCGGCAAGTTCAATGACGAGATCGTGCCGCTGCCGGCCGAGAAGATCCTTTACGACAAGGAAGGCAAGGCGGTCGGCAAGGAGATGTTCACGCTGACGCGTGACGAGGGCAACCGGCCGGACACGAATATGGAGGGCCTTGCCAAGCTGAAGCCGGTCATGGGCGAGGGGAACTTCATCACGGCCGGCAATGCGAGCCAGCTCTCCGATGGCGCATCGGCGGCCGTCGTCATGAGCGACAAGGAGGCGCAGAAGCGGGGCTTGAAGCCGCTCGGCGTCTACCGCGGCTTCGAGGTCGTGGGCTGCGAGCCGGACGAGATGGGCATCGGGCCGGTGTTCGCGGTGCCGAAGCTGCTCAAGAAGCATGGCCTCAAGATCGAGGACATCGGGATCTGGGAGCTCAATGAGGCGTTCGCCGTCCAAGTCGTGTACTGCCGCGACAAGCTCGGCATTCCCTGGGAGCGCCTCAACGTCAACGGCGGTGCCGTCTCGATCGGCCACCCCTATGGCATGAGCGGCGCGCGCCTGACCGGCCACGCTCTCATCGAAGGCAAGCGCCGCGGCGACAAGTACGCCGTCGTGACGATGTGCATCGGTGGCGGTCAGGGCGCGGCGGGTCTCTTCGAGATCGTCTGAGGTGACGATGGCGGCGCCAGCCTCACTGACTACGCCCGGGTATCTGCACCGCGGCCTCGACGAGCTCTTTCGCATGGCGCGCGAGAACCCGCTGACGCCGCGGTGCACACGCTTCTTCTTCGTGCGGCACGGAGAGACGGACGGCAATCATGCGCGCATCTTTCAGAGCGCCGATCAGCCTCTCAACGCGCGCGGTCTCGCCCAGGCCGAAGCTGCCGCCGCGATCCTCAAAGCCGAACGGGTCGAGCGGATCGTTTCGAGCACCATGCCACGCGCCTGGGTAACGGCGGAAATCCTGGGACGGCCGCACGATCTCCTGCCGGAGCCCGAAGACGGGCTCCGCGAACGCTGGTTCGGCGACCTCGTCGGCACGTCGTCCGCTGATCACGACTGGCGCGCGGCCCCGCCGAACGGCGAGACGCTGGATGTCTTTGTGTGGCGCGCCCGCGCCGGCATCGAGCGTGCGCTGAGCCTCGCCGATGCCAAGCATTCGACTCTGGTCGCGCACGGCGGCATCCTCTACGTGCTTGGGCCCGCGCTTGGCATTGACCTAGAGACTCATCATCTCGCCAATGCTACGCCCCTGCTCTTCGAGCGAAGCGGCACCCGGTGGCGCGCGCAGCGCCTCGCCGATGTCGGTGGCGCGAGCGACAACGTCTCTTAGGGACCAAGGACAGTAAGCCATGGACATCACCGGCGAGTACACGATTGGCGCCCCGCGCGATGTCGTCTGGGCAGCGCTCAACGATCCCGAGGTGCTGCGCCGGACCATTCCCGGCTGCAAGGAATTGGAGCAGCGCTCGCCGACGGATCTCGCGGCCAAGGTCGCGCTCAAGATCGGCCCCATCTCGGCGACCTTCAACGGCACTGTAAGGCTTGAGAATCTTGATGCGCCTGCGTCGTACGAGATTGTCGGCCAGGGTCAGGGTGGTGCGGCGGGCTTTGCCAAGGGGCGGGCCCGCGTCGAGCTCTCCGAGATCGATGCAAGCACGACCAAGCTCGCCTACACGGCCAAGGCGGAGGTCGGCGGCAAGCTCGCGACGCTCGGCGGCCGTCTCATCCAGGCGACATCGAAGAAACTCGCCGACGAGTTTTTCGGCAACTTTGCCAGAGAGCTGAACGGCGAGAGCGAGGAGGCTGCCGCCGCCCCGGAAGCCAAGAAGCGCCGCTGGATGCGCTGGCTGCGACGCGCCTGAGCTTGCGCCGTCTGCAGGCGGTCGCCGCTCCCCCGCGCACCGCTCGGTGCTGGAGCTCTGCCATGGACGCTGACGCACCCATCACGGATGACGAGATCCGCGCGCTCTTCGAGCCGGTGCTCACGGCGCCCGTCGCTCTTGCGGTGTCCGGCGGCGTCGACAGCATGGCACTCATGCACGTTGCCCAGCGCGCCCTTGCGCTGCTGCCGCCTTCACCGGGCACGTTGCAACATCCCGATCGGCCGCGCCTCATCGTGCTCACAGTGGACCACGGGCTGCGGCCGGGCTCTGCGGAGGATGCCGCCTGGGTTGCGGTACAGGCTGAGGCCGCGGGCCTGCCCTGCCGCGTCCTGACGTGGACCGGTGAGAAACCCACGCACGGCATTCAGGCGGCGGCGCGTGCGGCGCGCTATCACCTCATGCACGGCGCTCTCATCGAGGAAGCGCGGCCGTTTGGGGGCGTGGAGCGGAAGCTCCTTACGGCGCACCACTGCGAGGATCAGGCGGAGACTTTCCTCATGCGCCTGGCCCGCGGGAGCGGTATCGACGGCCTGAGCGCGATGCAGCGGGTCGCACGCATCCCGGCCGCGCCGGTGACGGACAGTGCGTGCGGCGCTGGAGTGACCGTCGTTCGCCCACTGCTCGATCTGCCGAAGTCGCGCCTGGTGGCGACGCTACGGGAAGCCGGCCTCGAATGGCGCGAGGATCCGAGCAACGAGCAGGCTGACTTCGAGCGCGTGCGCGTGCGCAAAGCACTTACCTCCCTGTCGGACCTTGGGATCGCCAGTGAAGCGATTGCGCGCAGTGCCAAGAGGATCTCGCGCGCGCGTTCGGCCATTGAGCGGGCAGCCCGGGAGGCTGCCCACAAATGCGTCGCGTGGCACGACGGCCAGTTCGGATCTGTCCCGGTGGACGCGCTCTGCGATTTCTCGGAGGAAATCGCCATCCGCATTCTGAGGCTGCTGATCAGCGCCTACGGCGGCGAGGCGCCCGATCCACAACTCTCCGAGATCGAGCTTTTGGCCGAGCGCATCCGCGCGACCTCGGCGCGGCCTTGGCCGGCGCGGGCAGCGACGCTTGGCGGTTGCCGGTTGGATTGGCGGCCCGGTGGAGAGCTACGGGTGTGGCGCGAGGCGGGCCGCGTCGGGCTGCCGACGCTTCAGGTCCTGCCCGGGGATCAGGCGGTTGTGTGGGATCGTCGGTTTCTGCTCAGCGCCGCCGCTGAGCTGGATGGTCCGATCGAGGTCCGGGCGCTCGATGCCGCCGGATGGCGTGCATTGAAGGCGGAGCGACCGGATCTCGGCAAACTCCGCCTGCCCCCCGGCGCCGCGACCACGCTGCCTGGATGCTGGCGCGGCAGTGTGCTCCTGGCGGTGCCGGGCCTGCCAGCGCCGTCATCGCCGCTGATCCGCGCCGAATTCCTGGGTGCGCGCGCGCGCCCCCTCATCTGAGGCGCGGTCGCGCGGGGCGCCCCTACTCGAAATGCTTCTCGAAAGCCTTGGCGGCGGCCTTGCTGTGCTCGACGCCGCTCATGCGCAGGCGCTCATACTCGCGCCACGCCGCCAAGCCGGCGCTGAGCGCCGAGGTGTACTCCTTGAAGCGGGCATAAAGGCCCGGCTTCTTTGCCTCCCCCGGCATGAAGTCGAGGGCGGCCTCGTAGGCTTTGCTGCTCATGATGTCATCCTTATTGCCCGCGCGCCTTTTCCCGGCACGATCTGGTATGCAATATGCCGGGAATGCTGCGCCGCAGCAATAATGGTGCGCTGCGCAACGGCCATGCGCATATTGCATGGCGGCGCGATGAGGCCAGCCGCACGTCGAGATGCGCGGGCACCGACGAGGTGCACACGCCCTTGATCGCGCCTCAGCTTTCATGATCCGATGAGCGCCGCACGCTACCAGAACAGTCGAGGGAGGAACGCCGGCATGGCAACGAACAAGGTCGCGATCATCACCGGCGGCGGGACCGGGATCGGACGTGCAGCAGCCCTTCACCTCCAGGCCGACGGCTGGGACGTGGCGGTGGTTGGACGCCGCAAGGCCGAGCTCGAAGCCACCGTTGCCCTGGCCAAGCCCGGCGGCGGGCGGATGCTCGCGCTCCCCGGCGACGTGACCAGGCAGGAGGACGTGAAACGCATCTTCGCCGAAACGGTGAAGACCTTCGGACGCCTGGATTTTCTGTTCAACAACGCGGGCAAGGGCCTCCCCGCGGGCCCGATGGAGGACATTGCGCTCGCGGACTGGCAGAGCGTCGTCGACCTGAACCTTACGGCCTGCTTCATGTGCGCGCAGGAGGCGATCCGCCAGTTCAAGGCACAGTCGCCCCAGGGCGGGCGGATCGTGAACAACGGCTCGATCTCGGCGCACACGCCGCGGCCGATGTCGGTCGCCTACACGGCAACGAAGCATGCCATCACCGGCCTCACGAAGTGCATCGCGCTCGATGGGCGGCCCTTCAATATTGCCTGCGGCCAGCTCGACATCGGCAATGCCGATACCGCCATGGGCGGGCGCATGAAGGCGGGCGTGCCGCAGGCGCGCGGTGACATTCAGCCCGAGCCGGTCATGGACGTTGAACACTGCGGCTCGGCGATCCGCTACATGGCGAGCCTGCCGCTTGAGGCGAACGTGCTCACCATGACCATCAAGGCCACGGCCATGCCCTTTGAGGGGCGCGGATAGCGCGGGAAGCCCGCCCGCGTGCCTTCGGCGCAAACGGTGCTACGCGGCCCGAGCGTCCTCGCGGATCATGGCGGCGCCCTTCTCGGCGATCATGATGGTGGGCGCGTTGGTATTGCCGGTGGTGACGATCGGCATGATCGAGGCATCGATGACCCTTAGGCCGGCGAGCCCGCGCACGCGCAGACGCGAGTCGACAACGGCCTGTGGATCCTCGCCCATGCGACATGTGCCGACGGGGTGATACAGCGTCCCGCCGGCCTTGCGCGCGAAGGCGGCGAGATCGGCATCGCTTACGACCTGCGGCCCCGGTACGGTCTCGCGGACGACATACGGCGCGAAGGCCGGCGCAGCAAAAATCCGCCGCGCGTATTTGAGGCCGGCGACCGAGACGGCGAGGTCGTTCTCCACTGCGAGGTAGTTCGGCCTGATGGCAGGACGCGCGAGCGGATCGGGTGAGGTTGCCATGATCGTGCCGCGGCTTTCGGGCCGTGCGATCGAGACGGCGATCGTCATGCCCGGCTGGCGCTCGAGCGTGCCGAACTTCTGCTCGTCGTAGCTGGCAGGCGAGAAGAGCAGTTGGATGTCAGGACTCGCGAGACCTTCGCGGCTGCGGCAGAAGACCTGGGCGCTCGACACGCCGAAGGTCAGCGCGCCGCGTCCTGTCATCACCCAGCGCGCGATCTCGCCCGCGAGCCGCACACCGCGCGAAAGCTGGTTGATGGAGAGGGCGCCGCGCACGCGCTGGGATATGCGCACGGCGTAGTGATCGGAGAGATTGGCGCCGACGCCTGGGAGATCATGGCGCACGTCGATGCCGATCGACCTCAGATGGGCCGCAGGGCCGATGCCCGAGACCTGGAGCAGATGTGGCGAGTTGATTGTGCCGCCGGAGACGATGACCTCGCGGCGCGCCCGCACGGCGCGGTCGACACCCTTCTGGCGGAAGGTGACGCCCGTGCAGCGCCGGCCTTCCAGAACGAGCCCGGTGGCCTGGGCATTGGTCTCGACGCGCAGGTTGGCGCGCCCGCGCGCTTCGGTAAGGAACGTGCGGGCAGTCGAGCCACGGAAGCGGCCGTTGCGCGACATCTGCGAATAGCCGACGCCCTCCATCTGCGCGCCGCTGAGGTCGGGCGTGAACGGAAAGCCCGCTTGTTGTGCCGCCTGCACGAAGAGGTGGGTGAGCGGGAGGATGGTGCGGTAGTCCTCGATGAGCAGTGGGCCGGACTTGCCGCGGTAGGTGCTGTCTCCAGGTGCGTAGCGCTCGATGCTCTTGAAGTATGGGAGCACATCCTCGTACGACCAGCCGCGGCAGCCGGCCTGCGCCCAGCCATCGTAGTCAGCCGCATTGCCGCGCACGAACAGCATCCCGTTGATCGAGCTCGATCCGCCGAGCACGCGCCCGCGCGGCCAGTGGATCTCGCGGTTGCCGGTCGCAGGCTCCGGCTCGCTCTTGTACATCCAGTTGACGCGGGGGTTGTAGAGGAGCTTCAGAACACCGGCCGGGATGTGGATCATCGGATGCCAGTCGGCGGGACCGGCTTCGAGCAGCACGACGCGGGCGCCATCGGCGCTCAGGCGATCGGCGAGGACGCAGCCAGCGGATCCCGCGCCGACGATGACATAGTCGGCCTCATCCTCGGCCATGGCCGCGCCCTCCCGTCCATCGCTATCGTTGGCGAGAAGTATGCAGCGGCAGGCCATGAGGGCAAAGCCGCCCGTTGAGGCGCCTTGCGCCTTCCGCAATCCGCCCTGCGGCGCAGGCAGGGCTAGCCTCTTGGGCCGCACATCTTGGGCCGCACGGCGCTTGGCTCCCGGGGAGGTCCTTCCCCGGACAGCAGCACCGCTCCCGGCCGCGCCCCTCGTGGGCCTGCCGGGCGCTAGCCGACCATGAGCGTCGGCCGATCCCCGTTGCGCAACCGATGCACGCGCCAGATGTCATCGCCGGATGCGCCGATGTCGCGGAGCAGGAAGTCGTCAAGTTCGCGCAAGCCGCGGACGCGTTCGCCGCTGATCAGGCGGCGCAACGTGGCGACGGCTCTGCTGGAGGGACGATGGGCCGAGATCTCGTTGGATAAATCGGCCGCTTCTGCATTAGGTTTGCAATGCGCCATGATCGCTCTCGCATGAATCGGCTGTGAATGGGTTGGCGTTCCCGCGGAGCGCCAGGTGAAAAGAGAAAGGGCCGGCGCCCCAGGGCACCGGCCGCAAATGGTACTGCCTGGGTCTGGGATCAGCTCCAGTACACAGCCTGGGTGAAGTGCTTCTCGCGCAGCTTCTCGATGTCCTCGCCGGTGAACCCGAGGTCCCTCAGACGCTCGTCGCTGAGCTTGGCGAGGTAGGGCTGCACCTGCAGCTCGGCGCGACGGACACGGGCTTCGATGAGCCGCTCCACGAACCGAGCCAGGAAGCCCGGCTTTGCAGACGCGGTTTCCGCGGTCGCCGTTTCGGCAGTGAAGCCGACTGGAGTTGTGGTTGTGGCCATGATCGCTCTCATCTCTGTTCAGTTATGGTGCGGTTGCCCGCGTTCTGTTTGCGTTTGCAGTGCCTTGCCCTCTCATTCGGGTCCATTGTGCGCTGCGACAAGCTCAACATAGTGAGTCCTTCGCATATGCGGTACCGCGGCCTGTCGGGCTCAGTTATGCGTAATTCGCATAGATATAATCCTGATATCACAATGAGTTATAATTCCGCCATGATTGGTGCGACGCACAATGACGACGCCGATTGCGTGGCGATCCCCCGCCGTCTAGTAAGGTGGTCATGTTCCAGGATTTTTCCTCATCGGCGGACCCAGCGCTGGGGGCAGATCGGGTTGCGCGGCTCCGCGCGCGGCTCGCGCGCCTTGGCGTCGATGCTGTCCTCGTTCCCCGCTCCGACGAGCATATGGGCGAGTATGTCCCGCCCTCGGCCGAGCGCTTGGCGTGGCTCACGGGTTTCACCGGCTCCGCGGGGCTCGCTGTCATCGCAGCAAGGAAGGCCGCGCTGTTCGTCGATGGCCGCTACACGCTGCAGGCGGCGGACCAGGTGGACACCTCAATCTTCGAGATCGTGCAGATCCCGGAGGCCGAGCCGCGCGATTGGCTGGCGGCCAGGCTCCAAAAAGGTGCCCGCATCGGCTTCGATCCCTGGCTGCACACCCGCGCGGCCATCGCCCGGCTGGAGGAAGGGCTCGCCAAGGCCGGGCTCGTCCTCAAGGCGCTGGCGCGCAACCCTGTCGATCTGATCTGGGGCGCCGAGCGCCCGCCCCCGCCCCGCGGCGCGCTGACCGTCCAACCCCTTGAATGGGCGGGTGTGTCCGCTGCCGACAAGATCAAGTCCATTCAGAAGGAGCTCAAGACGGCCGGAGAGGACGCGGTGGTGCTGACGCTGCCCGACTCCATTGCCTGGCTCTTCAATGTGCGCGGCTCGGATGTGAAGCATAATCCGACCCCCCTCGCCTTTGCGGTCGTGCCGGCAGGCGGCAAGCCCGAACTCTTCATCGACAAGGCCAAGCTCAGCGCGGAGGTCAGGAAGCACCTGAGCCCTGTCGCGCACGCGCGCCCCCCCGAGGCCCTTGCCGACCGGCTCGCTGCGCTCCGTCACGAGAAGAAGCGCGTGCGGCTCGACACTGCGACCGCGAATATGTGGATCTGGCAGCGGCTCGGGGGCGCGCGCGCCAACATCAGCGATAAAGCCGATCCCTGCGTGCTCCCCAAGGCCCGCAAGAACGACGCCGAGATCCGCGGCGCGCGCCTCGCGCACGAGCGTGACGGTGTCGCTGTCACCCGATTTCTCGCCTGGCTCGACCGCGAGGCCCCGCGCGGCGGCGTCGACGAGATCACGGCGGTGCGAACGCTCGAGGCCATGCGTGCCGAGACGCAGGCGCTCAAGGAGATCAGCTTCGACACGATCTCGGGCTCCGGACCGAATGGCGCGATTGTCCACTACCGTGTCACCGAAAGGACCAACCGCCATCTGCGCGTGGGCGAGCTCTTCCTGGTCGATTCGGGCGGTCAGTACATCGACGGCACCACCGACATCACGCGCACGGTCGCCATCGGCACGCCGACCGTCGAGATGCGCGACCGCTTCACGCGCGTGCTCAAGGGGCATATCGCGATCGCGGAGCTGCGCTTTCCGGCCGGCACGACGGGGGCCCACATCGACGCCTTCGCGCGCCATGCCCTATGGCAGGCCGGCTTCGATTTCGATCACGGCACGGGCCACGGCGTCGGCAGCTATCTCTCGGTGCATGAGGGCCCGCAGTCGATTTCGAAGCGCGGCCACGTCGTGCTCGAGCCCGGGATGATTCTTTCGAACGAGCCCGGCTACTATAAGACCGGCGCTTACGGCATCCGCATCGAGAACCTGCTCCTTGTGCACCCACCGGCGCCGATTCCAGGCGGCGACCGGGAGATGCTCGGCTTCGAGACGCTGACGCTCGCGCCGATCGATAGACGGCTGATCGATCCGGCTTTGCTCAGCGCAGGCGAGCTTGCCTGGATCAACACCTATCATGCCCGCGTCGCCGCGGTCATCGGACCGCATCTCGGCGAGGCGGATCGTGCGTGGCTTGATCAGGCGACGGCGCCGATCACGGAATAGCCTGCTCCCCTCTGAGGCCTTCGCGCAGAGAGGGATGAGGTCATTCGCGATCACTTTAGGCTTGGTAGCGGGCTGCTGGGGCAAACGGCCGCTTCTGCGACCGCCGAACAGCCACTAATATGCGCGTCCCATGACGATCTGGCAGCGATTTCCGAACGTGGCTGCGGGGCTGGCGAAGGCCGGCTCGGTTGTTGCCTTCCTGCGCAATCTGGCAGGCGCCGGCCCGCCCGCCGATCCGCGCACCACGATCACCTTCACGATCGGCCTGATCGCCCTCTCCGCCAAGATGGCGAAATCCGATGGGGTCGTGACAACGGACGAGGTCGAGGCCTTTTCCCGGCTCATGCATGTGCCGCCGGAAGAGACCGATCGGGTCCGACAGGTCTTCGATCTCGCCAAGCAGGATGTCGCCGGCTACGACACCTATGCGCGCCAGATCGCCGAGGTGCTTGCCGGCGATCGGGGCTTGTTGCTGCAGGTACTTGAGGGGCTCTTCGTGGTTGCTGCCGCCGACGGCGTGCTGCACGAGCGCGAGGAGACTTATCTGAGGTCCGTCGCGGACATTTTCAGCATCTCGCCGAGCGACTTCCGCTACGTGCGTGCGCTCTTCGTGCGCGATACCGGCAATCCGTATGAGATCCTCGGCCTTTCTCCCTCCGCGAGCGAGGCCGAGATCAGGGCGCGCCATCGAAGGCTGGTGGTCCAGTACCATCCGGATAAGCTCTCCGGTCTTGGTGAAGGCACCGACCTTGTCGCCGCCGCCAATCGCAAGCTCGCGGCGATCAACGCGGCCTTCGATACCCTGCGCAAGGAGCGCGGCTTCTGATGGACCGCGCCTGCTCGCCGCTGGTCCACGCGCTCTGCCCTTCGCCGAACTTCGAGCCGCGCCGCGGCAAGGCCCGCGCCGACATGCTTGTCCTGCACTACACGGGCATGATGAGCGCCGCCCGCGCCATTGCCTGGCTCGCCGAGCCAACGTCGAAGGTGTCCTGCCACTATGTCGTCGACGAGGCGGGCTGCATCACGCAGATGGTGCCCGAGCGCGCCCGCGCCTGGCACGCGGGCCTCGCCTGCTGGGCCGGTGAGCGCGATATCAACTCGGCCTCAATCGGGATAGAGATCCAAAATCCCGGCCACGACCTCGGCTATCCCGAGTTCACCGACGCGCAGATGACCGCCGTGATTGCGCTTGCGCGGGACATCATCGCCCGCCACGCAATTCCGCCGACACGCGTGCTCGCGCACTCGGACGTCTCTCCCGGCCGCAAGATCGATCCCGGCGAGAAGTTCGATTGGGCAAAACTCCATGCTGCCGGCGTGGGGCATTGGGCGCCGCCGGTGCCGGTCGATTTTGGTGACCTCGGGCTTGGCGTTGGCGATTGCGATCTACTGATCGGCGCGACCACCGCCCTTCTTGCCCAATACGGCTATGATATCACGCCGTCCGACACGCTCGACGATACCGCAGCCAAGGTCGTGCGCGCTTTCCAGCTGCATTTTCGCCCTGCGCGCCCCGATGGTCGTGTCGACCGTTCGACACTTGCGACGCTCCAGGCGCTGATGGCGGCGGCGTAGCCGCTTCGCGAATGGTGCTGCATCTCTAGCGCGCGCCTTTGGCGCGACCTCGCACCCCAAACGAGGGACACCCCTGGAGCAGCCGTCTTTTGTGAATTGGGAGCGAGCCGCAAGCGCTACAGGTCCCTTCTCCCCGTCCTATACGGGGAGAAGGTTAGGATGAGGGGCGGGAGCTTGCTCGAACGTCAGCGTATGCCGTCGCCCCTCACCCCGGCCCTCTCCCCGCACGCGGGGAGAGGGGATAGCGGCGATTGCGGCTCGCGTTGCCCCCCGCGCCCGCATCCGCTAAAAGGCGCCCCAACCCCCACATCATCCGCGACGAGGACCCGCCGGCGATGGCCAACCCGCAATACGTCTATCACATGCACCGCCTCTCGAAGACCTATCCGGGCGGCAAGCAGGTGCTCAAGGACATCAACCTCTCCTTCTATCCGGGCGCCAAGATCGGCGTCGTCGGCCCCAACGGCGCGGGCAAGTCGACGCTGCTCAAGATCATGGCCGGTCAACTCGAGGACTACACGGGTGAGGCCTGGGCCGCCGAGGGCATCAGCGTCGGCTACCTGCCCCAGGAGCCGGAGCTCGATCCTGAGAAGGACGTGCTTGGGAATGCCATGGAGGGCGTCGCTGAGAAGAAGGCCATCGTCGATCGCTATAACGAGATCGCAGCCAACTACTCCGATGAGACCGCCGACGAGATGACGGCGCTCCAGGATCAGATCGACGCGCAGAACCTCTGGGACCTCGAGGCGCAGGTCGAGCAGGCGCTCGATGCGCTGCGCTGCCCGCCGGGCGACGCCGATGTCACGAAGCTCTCGGGCGGCGAGAAGCGCCGCGTCGCGCTGACCCGCCTGCTGCTCTCGAAGCCGGACATCCTGCTGCTCGACGAGCCGACGAACCACCTCGATGCCGAGAGCGTGGCTTGGCTCGAGCGCTTTCTCAAGGAGTACGCCGGCTGCGTGATCCTGGTCACGCACGACCGCTACTTCCTCGACAACATCACCGAGTGGACGCTGGAGCTCGATCGGGGTCAGGGCGTGCCCTACAAGGGCAACTATTCAAGCTGGCTCGAGCAGAAGGCGAAGCGCCTCGAGGTGGAGAAGGGCCAGGAGGAAGGCCGCCAGCGCGCGCTCAAGCGCGAGCTCGAATGGATCCGGGCCTCGCCCAAGGCGCGCCAGGCCAAATCCAAGGCGCGCATCCAGGCCTACGAGAAGCTTGCCGAGGAAGCCGGCCGCGAGGACGTGGGCCGTGCGACCATCTCGATCGCACAAGGGCCACGCCTTGGCGATCTCGTCATTGAGGCTGAGGGGCTCACCAAGGGGTTCGGTGATCGCCTGCTGATCGACAATCTCTCCTTCAAGCTGCCGCCAGGCGGCATCGTCGGCGTCATCGGCCCGAATGGCGCCGGCAAGACGACGCTTTTCAAGATGCTGGTCGGCCAGGAGAAGGCGGACAAGGGCAGCATCAAAGTCGGCGATACGGTCAGGATCTCCTACGTCGATCAGTCGCGCGCGCACCTCGACGACAAGAAGACCGTCTGGGAGGAAATCTCCGGCGGCCTCGACCAGATCAGTCTCGGCGGCAAACGCGAGGTGAACTCGCGCGCCTACTGCGGCTGGTTCAACTTCAAGGGGCCGGACCAGCAGAAGAAGGTCGGGATGCTCTCGGGCGGCGAGCGCAATCGCGTGCACCTTGCCAAACTCCTGAAGGAGGGCGGCAACCTGCTTCTGCTCGACGAGCCGACCAACGACCTCGACACGGAGACGCTGTCGGCCCTCGAAGCGGCGCTCGAAGACTTCGCCGGCTGCGCGGTGATCATCTCCCACGATCGCTTCTTCCTCGACCGCATCGCGACGCACATCCTCGCCTTCGAGGGCGACAGCCACGTCGAGTGGTTCGAGGGCAACTTCGCGGACTACGAGGAGGACAAGAAGCGCCGCCTCGGCGATGCTGCCGTCGAGCCGCACCGCATCAAGTTCAAGCGCTTCGAGCGCTGAGTATGAAGGAACCGGCGCGCGGCTAGTCGACGATGAACAGCTTCGCGCCGGTACGCGTGTATGAGCGATGAGCCGCATCGCCAAGGCTGGAGACCTGGTAGCTCATGCCTGGACGAAGCACAAAGCGGCGGCCGTCGCGCAGCTCCGTCTCGAGCTCGCCTTCGAGCACGTAGAGTATGTGCCCCCTGTCGCACCAGTGATCGGCAAGATATCCGGGCGTGTACGCTACTTGGCGAATGCGCACGTCACCCATCCTGATCGTGCGCCAGATCGCTGTTCCCGTTTCGCCCGGGTGCTCAACTGCAGGGACTTTGCCCCAATCGGTGATCGTGAAAGGTAGAGCGGGGAGATCCATCGGAGTGGCCCTTGACTGTTCGGCGCCATCGCTCACACCACGAGCGAGATCAGTGTCGTCTGCTCCAGCGTGTCGCCGAACCAAGCGGTGATTGCGGCCTTGCGCTTGCCAATATACGTCGGCTTTCCGTCGCTCAGGACCATGGGCACGTCATGCCCCGGCACCAGCAATGTGTTCGGCTTCTTCCGCCAGAGTGTCCACATGAGCTCGATCGACGCACGGGTGACCGCCGCATCGTACGTCATGTCGGCTTCGAGGGTGGTGAGCTCGACCCGGTTCTTGGCGGCATCGCCGGTGAAGATGACGTCGCGCTCGCCGCCCGCGATCGTGAAGATGAGATGACCCGGCGTGTGCCCCGGCGCGTGATGGCTCACGATGCCCGGCAGCACCTCGCTTCCCGGCATCACGCGCACGAGCTGCGGCGAGCGGGCCAGTTCGCGCACGTAGAGCTCCGGCACCGGCGATGTGCCCCAAGGCTCCTTGAGCGACCAGTCGAGCTCGCCGGCGCCAATGTGGACGCGCGCCTTGGGGAACATGATCCAGTTCACCGAGTGGTCGTGATGCGCGTGCGTGAGGATCACGTCCGTGACGTCGCCCGGCGCGAGGCCGCGCGCGGCGAGCTGCTTCTGGATGAGCGAACGCTGACCGAAGGAACCGACATCGACGAGCGCGACGCGTCCCTCGCCGCGCAGCAGCGCGATCGTGCTCCAGCCGAGGCTGCCGTGACAGACCGACTTCCCCGGATAGCCGGTCACGAGGATGTCGAGGTTGTAGCGCCCGAATTTCATGATGACACGGCTCTATTGAGTGAGCACGATCTTGCCGAAGTGCTCATTGGCCTTCATCCGCGCGAGCGCTTCCGCGGCCTGCTCGAGCGGATACGTCTTGTCAATCGGCAGAGCGAGCTTGCCGGACTCGACGGCATCCCAGAGATCGACACGCATCAGGCGGTTGATCTCGCGCACTTCCTCGACGGAGCGCGTCCGGAAGGTCACGCCGATGTAGTCGATGCGCTTCAGGGCATGGAGGTCGAAGTCGAACGCGCCGGTGAAGCCGCCGAGCCGGCCAACGTTGACGATGCGGCCGAGCACCTTGGCCGCCTTGAGATTGCCGTTGGCAACGGGTGCTGAGATCTGGTCGATGATCACGTCGACGCCCTTGCCGTCGGTCGCTTTGACGACGGCTTCCGGCCAGATGGGATCCGTCGTGTCGACCGCCACGTCGGCACCGAACGCGTTGAGCCGCGCGCGCCGGCCGGCATTCGTCGACGAGCCGAGCACCAAGCCGGCGCCAAGGTGCTTGGCGATCTGCAGTCCCATGAGCCCGACGCCGGAGCTCGCACCTTGGATCAGGATGCTCTCCCCTTTCTTCAGGCGGCCCGCAGTCACGATGGCGTTATGCATGGTCTGCAAGGCGACGGGGAGCGTCGCAGCCTGCGTGTAGGTCATGTTGTTTGCTGGGATCTTGGCGACGCGGCCGTAATCCGTGACGGCGTACTCGGCGTAGCCCGCGCTGCCCGAGCACATCACCCGGTCGCCCGCCTTGATGCCGCTCACCTGGCTGCCGACCTCGACCACCTCACCGGCGAACTCGAGCCCGAGGATGGCCCCGGCGCCGCCATGGGGCCCGTGCGGCCGGCCGGATGCCATGATCAGATCGGCGCGATTGAGCCCGCTCGCCCGCACCCGCACGAGTACCTGCGTCGGGCCCGGTGTGGGCCTTGGCACCTCGCGCACCTCGACGCCGGACGCGCCGACGACCACAGCCTTCATCATGTCGCTTCCTCCGCGATCCGATCCTGCTGCCTTTTCGGCTTGGCGATGATGATACCCGATTGGCGCCGCGCGGTAAGGCCTGCCGGACCTGGTGCACGATATTGCCCGCGTCTGAAGCGCGCCTGCAGGGGACCGGGTCAGCGCTCGGCGTGCCACCACGTATCGACGCTGAAGCCGAAGAGCGTCGGGCGGGGTGCCGGCTGGAGGTGGGCCCAATAGGCCACCCACTGCCGTCGCGCATGAAAAAGCGGGATGACGTAGTCCCCGGAGAGGAGCGCGCGGTCGAGCGCGCGCACGGCCGCCTCAAACGCCTCCCGCTCTTCAGCCTTGAGTAGGGCCTCGATCATGGCATCGACGGCAGGGTTCTTCACGCCCGGGTAGTTGAGCGAGCGCTCAATGTCGGCTGCGGCGCTCCCCCAGCGATTGACTTGCTCGTTGCCCGGTGACAGCGAGGCCGGCCAGTTTGCCTGGATCATGTCGAAGTCGAAGGTTCTGAGCCGCTCCTGGTACTGAGAGCTGTCCACCTGCCGGACGCGTGCGTCGATGCCGATCCGCTTCAGCGTACTGGTAAAGCTCAGCATGAGGCGTTCTTGCGCCCGCGTCGCGGCCAGAATCTCGAAACTGAGCGCGCGCCCGTCAGCCGCCTGCATGCGTCCGCGCTGAAGCGCGAATCCCGCCTCCTTGAGAAGGGCAACACTGCGCGAAAGGTTCTCCCGGTTGTAACCGCTCCCATCGCTTACGGGGAGCCGCCACGTTCCGTCGAGCACGTCGGGCTTGATCAGCTCGGCAAAGGGCGCGAGCAGCGCCCGCTCGCGCGCATCGGCCGGTCGCCCCGTCGAGGCCAAAGCCGAGCGCTCGAAGTAGCTTTGCGTGCGTGTGAACCCCCCGTGATACAGATTGCCGTTGATCCATTCGAAATCGAAGATCTGGATCAGCGCTCGACGCACGCGCACGTCTGTGAAGGGCCAGCGCCGCGTATTGAAGGCGAACGCGGCCATGCCCGCTGGCACGCCGACATCGAATTCGGCAATCTTCACGCGGCCCTCAGCGACCGCGGGTATTGACCTCCCCTCGGCCCAACGCGCGGGATCCTCCTCGGGCCGCAGCGAGATCTGCCCGCTCTTGAAGGCCTCGAAAAGCGCTGTCGCATCCCGGTAGTAGTCGAAGCGCACTTCATCGAAGTTGAAGCGGCCGCGATTGATCGGCAGATCGCGGCCCCACCAGTCCGGATTGCGGCGGTAGGTGATCGTTCGGCCGGCTTCAAGCGATCCGACGACATAAGGGCCACTACCGATCGGAATCTCGAGCGATGTCTGCTCGAAGGTCGCCGCGTCGATGCGGTGCTTCGGCAGGATGGGCATCAGGCCCAAGAGAAGCGGCGCCTCGCGATTGCCGTGATCTTCGAAATCGAACCGGATCGCATTCGGCGGCTGGATTTCCGCCTTGGCGACAGTCCGGTAGTGGGCACGCATGTAGGGCGGCCCCTTGTCCTTGAGCTGCTCCCACGAGAAAAGCACGTCGTCAGGCGTGACAGGCCGGCCATCGGAGAAGCGCGCACGCGGGTCAATATGAAAGACGATGTAGCTGCGGTCGCGCGGGATCTCGATCGTCTTGGCGATGAGGCCGTAAAGGGAGAAGGGCTCGTCGAGCGAGCGCCCCAGCAGGCTCTCGTACACGTAGTCGCGCAGCCCGGCAGCGGCGACGCCCCGGATGATGAACGGCGTGAGGCTGTCGAAGGTCCCGTGCTGGCCGAGCACGATCCGCCCACCCTTCGGGGCGCTGGGATTGACATAGGGGAGATGCGGATAATCCGGCGGCAGCGCCGGCGCCCCGTGCATGGCAATGCCGTGCTGGGGCTCTGCGGCGACGGGCGCGGCCCCCACCGCCAAAGCGGGCAGCATCGCCAAAAGGAGCCTCAACGCCGCAGCCCCGCGACCGAGACGCCCCAAGCCTGCGCCTGTGCTCGGCTTTTCTGTTGCCCTCCAACCCATGCCGCGACACATGCACGCTGAACACGGCGGGATCAAGTCTGGCGGCACCACACCTTGGAACGGCTAGAATTTGCCGGGTCCGGTGGATGATTGCTGCACGCGCGATCAGGATGTTGCCGTTGCCTGAGCGCCACGGTATGGCCGGCTTCACCTGTGCACGAGGACGCAGGCGCGGGACCACGTCACGGGAATGCCGTATTCAGCCCCTTAGTGCCGAGGCAACAGGCGATAGTGGGGACGGGCGACGGCGCCGGAGCGCCGCTGATCGTCACCGGTCAGCCAGGCTTGACCATCGAGGGAAGAATGGCGGCGCGGCCGCTCTGCTGGACGAGGGTTCGAGGACAATGATCGAGACGACTCGGGTTAAGGGATGGCTGTCGCACGGTGCACGTGCTGTGACTGTCGCCGCCTGCGCGCTTGTCATCGCAACGGGCGCGGCGCTGGCGCAGCAGCCGCCCAAGAAGGACCAGAAGGCCAAGGCGGCCCCGGCGAAGAAGGAGCAGCCGGCCCAGGGTGCAGAGGCTCCGCAGAGTGCATGGGTCAAGCTCTGCGAGAAGTCGCCCATCGTGCTCCGCGACAAGGAAGGCAAGCCGACCCGGGAGCAGCGCAACATCTGCCTCACGCACCACGAGCGGCTCGACGGGAACACGGGTCTCGTGCTCGTGTCAGCCGCGCTGCGGCAGGTGGAGGGCGAGGAAAAGCAGCACCTGATGATCATGGTGCCGCTCGGCATGGCGATCGGCCCAGGTCTGCGCGCCACCATCTATAACGCCGAACAGTGGGACAAGATCCAGAAGAACGAGAAGTTCGACGACAGCAAGCTCGAGCCTATCAAGTTCAGCTACTCGCTCTGTCACCCGGCGGGCTGCACGGCTGAGATCGAGGCCAGCAAGGCGATCATCGATGGGTTCAGGACCGGTGCGGGCGTCATGGTGCTCGCGATCAACGCGCAGGGGCAGGTTGTCGCCTTCCCGGTGCCGCTGGTCGGCTTCAAGGAGGCCCTCGATGGCCAGCCCATCGACAACCAGAAGTACTCCGAGGCGCGCAAGGCGCTGATGACGCAGATCGCCCAGCGCCAGCAGCAGCTCGCCGAGGAGGCGCGCAAGCGTCAGGCCGAGGCAGCGGCTGCCGGGAAGGACGGCAAGGCTCCCGCTCCCGCCCAGAAGAAGTAGGGCCTGGATTTGATTGGCAGGCCGACGCGACGCGCAATCGCGTGTCAGATCGTGTCGGCGACGTTACCGCCAGCGGTTCTGGCTTCTCTGCGCGTCAGCCCGCTAGCGATCCGAAAGCCGTCTCAATAGCCTCTCGGGCCGCTTGCCAAAATGCAGGCGGCTCGACCTATTGGAGCGGCAACGGCTGAACAGCGTCGGCCGACCGGCGCGCTACAGGCCAAAGTTCATGCCCGTCCCCCAGCCTCCTTGCGTGCAACCATGAGGACGGTCGCCCCCCGCTCAAGCAGTGCAGTGGAGATTGCGTAGCCAATGCCCGAGCTCGCACCCGTGACAAGGGCCAGTTGGCTCGCCAGAGAGGACACACGGCACCTCGGATCAGGCTGCTGCGCTCGGGACTTCCAAAAAAAATAAGCTTACGGCGGCGACGGGCCTCGTTCAAGGAAACGCGCGCCGTGGCGTCCCGCTCACGTCGCGAATCGGAAGTGCATGACGTCGCCATCCTGGACGACGTACTCCTTGCCCTCGAGGCGCATCTTACCGGCCTCGCGACTGCCGGCTTCGCCGTTGTAGGCCACGTAGTCGGCGAAGGCGATTGTCTCGGCCCGGATGAACCCCTTCTCGAAGTCTGTATGGATGACGCCGGCGGCCTGAGGCGCGCGGGTACCACGCACGACGGTCCAGGCGCGTGCCTCCTTGGGGCCCACCGTAAAGAACGTCACGAGATCGAGCAGGCTGTAGCCGGCGCGAATGAGACGGTTGAGGCCAGGCTCCTCGAGCCCCATCTCGCCAAGGAAAGCCTGCCGCTCGTCGGCAGCGAGTCCTGCCAGCTCCGCTTCGATCTTGGCGGAGATGATGACCACTGCCGCACCCTCCGCCTTTGCGCGCTCGGCAACGGCCGCCGAGTAGCTGTTGCCGGAGGCTGCGGAGGCCTCATCGACGTTGCAGACATAGAGGACGGGCTTCGCCGTGAGCAGTTGCAGGGCGCGGAACGCCGCGCGGTCCTCCTCGGGAACGACCGCGGACCGTGCCGGCTTGCCCTCGCGGAGCGGAGCCAGCGCGAGTTGCATGAGCGCCGCCTGGGCCGCGGCGTCCTTGTCGCCGCTCTTGGCGCGCTTCTCGACGGTCGCAAGACGGCGCTCCAAACTCTCCATGTCGGCGAGCATCAGCTCCGTTTCGACCACTTCGGCGTCGGTCAGTGGGTCAATCCGGTTGGCGACGTGGGTGACATCGTCATCGTCGAAGCAGCGCAGAACGTAGGCAATGGCATCGACCTCACGGATGTGGGCGAGAAATTTGTTGCCGAGACCCTCGCCGCGTGAGGCGCCTTTCACGAGCCCGGCAATGTCGACAAACGTCAGGCGGGTCGGGATGGTCTGGCCGGACTTGGCGATCGCAGCAAGCGCATCGAGACGCGGGTCCGGCACGCCGACCTCGCCGACGTTCGGCTCGATGGTACAGAAGGGATAGTTCGCCGCCTCGGCGGCGGCGGTCTGCGTGAGCGCATTGAAAAGGGTGGACTTGCCAACATTGGGCAAGCCGACAATCCCGCATTTGAATCCCATGATCAGTCCTTTGGCCGGCGCTTGGCGAGCCAGTTCTTGAGGTTTTCGGCGAGTGCAGTCGCGCGCTTGCGAGCCCGGTCTCCGGCAGGATGGGAACCACCCTCACGGCGCCCCTCGGACCGCACCGCCTTATCTGCCTGCGGGCGCGATTGAAGCGCCTCTTTCTGGCCCGCGCTGACGGCGAGCGTCCGCGCCACATCGGAGAGGAAGCGCGCCGGGTCATCGGCAGCGAGGCGCGGCGCGGCGTCCGCAATAGCATCGAGCAGCGGCTCCAGCCAGTCCTGATCGGCGCGCGAGAAATCGTGCAGTACCCAGCTTTGCACGAGTTCCTTCACGCCTGGATGGCCAATGCCGATGCGCACCCGCACGTACTCGTTGTCGAGGTGTCCGGTGATCGAGCGCAGCCCGTTGTGGCCGGCATTGCCCCCGCCGGTCTTTACGCGGAGTTTCCCGGGCAGGAGATCGAGCTCATCGTGAAAGACCACGATGTCTTTGGTCTCAAGCTTGAGAAACCGTGCCGCCTCGCCGACGGCACGGCCGCTCTCGTTCATATAGGTATCCGGCTTGAGCAGGAGAACTCTCACGCCATCCAGCTCGCCATCCGCCGTATAGCCCTGAAAGCGCCGGCGCCAGGGACCGAAGCCATGGCGCTCGGCGATTCGCTCGACGGCCATGAAGCCGACGTTGTGCCGGTGCCGGGCGTACTTCGCCCCGGGATTCCCGAGACCGACGAAGAGCTTCATGGCTCACTCGCACGCGCTGGCCGACCAAGGGCAAGCCCGGTTCGACGGGCCTACTTCTTGCCCTTCGGCGCCTCCTTGGCGGCAGGCGCGGCCTGGGCAGCCGGTGCGGCCGCCTTGCCTTCAGCCGGTGCGCCGGCAGCCGGCTTTTCTTCCTCATCCTTGCCGCCGGTGCCGGCGATCGTTGCGATCGTGAAATCACGATCGGTAATCGTCGGACTTACGCCCTCGGGGAGTGTAACCGATGATATATGAACTGAACGGCCGATGGTGAGGCCGGTCAGATCTACCTCGAAGTGCTCCGGGATCTTGTCGGCCGGACACCACACCTCGACCTCGTGGCGTACGATGTTGAGCACGCCGCCCCGCTTCAGACCCGGCGAAAGCGCCTCGTTGACGAAGCGCACCGGCACGCCGACCCGCACCCGGTTGTCGGAGCCGATACGCTGGAAGTCGACGTGGAGCGGGAAATCCTTGACCGGATCGAGCTGGACATCGCGGGGGATCGCTTTGAGCTTCCGCCCGTCAATGTCGATATCGAACACCGTCGACAGAAAGCGCCCACGTTTGATGAGAATAAACAAATCGTTGGCGTCGATTTGGATGGCATCGGCGGCTCCCTCGTCGCCGCCATAGATGACGGCGGGAACCTTGCCGGTGCGCCGGACGGCACGGGCGGCCCCCTTGCCGCTCAGCGCGCGCGCCGACGCCTTGATCACGTTGGCCTGGGCCATTCTGCTGTCTCCAAACAAAACCAGCCCCGACCATGGCATGACCGGGGCGCCTGCCTTTGACCGCCGGCCTCCAAGGGTGCCGCGCGGCTTCTCAGAACAATGAGATGCGCCGCTTATAGCCGCACCGTGCCGGGAGCGCAATCCAGCCTGCGCGGTGGGCTGCGGCCGCGGTCGTCTGCCATCGGAGGACGAACTTGTCCGGCGATACAATCTGCGGGACTCGAACTGTGGCGCACAAGGTGTTGACTTGCGGCCACGCCGGCCGGGGACTTCTTAACAGATCGTGTCTTTTCGCTTTCCTTTGCGGGGGCAGGAGCCACTAATGGCGGCCTATGGGGGTGAGTCGGCCTCTGTACGAAGCGCGGCCGAGTATGAGTAGCTTCGGGCGGGTCGTGAGTTCTTTGTATCGGCTGTCGCGTGTGCAGAACGTTACGTTAACTCACGGCTTCGAGTGGCAGAGCGAATGGCAGTGACTCTTGACAGGAAATGGTCGGCGGCCCGCACGGGCAGCATTCCGCTGAGGGGGGTCGTGGCTGCGGGCCTGATCGCCGCCAGCCATGTGCTCTCCGTGGCGCCCGTGCGCGCCGAAACGCTGCATCAGGCCCTGGCCGCCGCCTACAAGTACAATCCGCAGATCGACGCCGAACGTGCTCGCCTCCGCGCCACCGACGAGAGTGTCGCCATAGCCAACTCGGGCTTTCGGCCAAACATTGCCGGCTCGGCAGACATCACCCATGATTGGCAGCGAACGCGGCCGCCCGCGCTCACCGACGGCAATAATACGTCAAAGGGCTACTCCGTCAGCCTCTCGCAGCCAATATTCAACGGCTTTCGTACCATCAACGCGGTGAACGAGGCCGAGGCCACGGTTCGCGCGGGGCGCGAGGTTCTGCGCAGCACGGAACAGGGCATCCTGCTGCAGGCCGTAACGGCCTTCATGGACGTCATACGCGATCAGGCCATTGTTCGCCTGCGCGAGAACAATGTGAATGTGCTCTCGCGCGAGTTGCAGGCGACGCGGGATCGGTTCGCCGTCGGCGAGGTCACACGCACGGACGTGGCCCAGGCCGAGGCCCGGAGGGCCGCGTCCATCTCGGCTCTCGATGTTGCCCGATCAAATCTCAAGATCAGCCGCGCCACCTTCGAGCGCGTTATCGGCCATCCGCCGTCCCGGCTTGTCGAACCCTCAGGCGCCTACGCGCGTATTCCGAAATCCCAGGACGAGGCCATCACTGTTGCCACCCGCGAAAGCCCTGAGGTCGTCGCTGCCCTCTACAGGGAGCAGGCGGCGCGCTTCACGGTCGACCGGATCTGGGGCGAGCTGCTGCCGTCGGTGAGTTTGGAAGCAGGCTACTCCCAGCGCTTCGACCCGAGCAAGGTCGTCGACGAGCGCGAGGGCGCGTCGGTATCCGGCCGCGTCAGCATCCCGATCTACGAGGGTGGTGCCGTTCATGCCCGTGTCCGCCAGGCGAAGCACACGCACCTTGCCGCGCTCCAGGAGATCGAGCGGGCGCGCACCGTCGCGCGCGAGGGCGTGCTCGCGGCCTGGGCGCAGCTCACAGCAGCCCGCGCGCAGCTCGAATCCGATCAGGCGGCTGTCGTCGCGGCGCGGACGGCTCTGACGGGCGTGCGCGAGGAGCAGAAGGTCGGCCAGCGCACCATTCTCGATGTCCTCAATGCCGAGCAGGAATACCTAGCTGCGCAGGTCCAGCTGGAGACCACGCGCCGCAATGTGGTCGTGACGTCCTACCTCGTTCTGCAGTCCGTGGGCCGACTGAACTCAGAGTATCTTGGTCTGACCAAGCTCGTTTATGATCCCGAGGTTCATTACAACGAGGTGCGCCGCAAGTGGTGGGGCATCAGCATCACCCACAGCGATGGCCGGCGCGAGGAGCACGATCTCTGGGACCAGCATGGCGCCAAGCGCAAGGCAGCGAAGTAGTCCGCTCTGCCCGCGCCCGCTCAGCGCTGAGCCGGCTTTTGCTGTAGTTCAGGTTTTCTTGTCGCGGCTGCTTGCGCCTGCGCGCTGGTGCCGGCCGAAGTCCGGGGCCGAGGTGTCCTGCCCTGCCTCGATGATGCCACGGCGGATGTGGCGTGCCTCCGTGATCATCCGGAAGAGCGTCTCGCCATCTCCGAAGCGCATGGCGCGCTGCAGGTGAAGCAGGTCCTCTGTAAAGCGGCCAAGCATCTCGATCATGGCGACGCGGTTCGTGAGGAACACGTCGCGCCACATGGTCGGGTCGGACGCTGCGATGCGCGTGAAGTCGCGGAAACCGCCCGCTGAGAACTTGATGACCTCGCTCTCGGTGACCCGCTCGAGGTGCGCTGCCGTATTGACGATGTTGAAAGCGATGAGATGCGGCACATGGCTCGTGATCGCGAGGACCAGGTCATGATGGTCTGCGGCCATGATCTCGACATTGCTGCCGAGCGCCTGCCAGAAAGCCTTCAGGCGATCCACCGCCTTGCTGTCCGCGTCCGGCGGGGGTGTGAGGACGCACCAGCGCCCATCGAAGAGCTCAGCAAATCCGGCCTCGGGGCCCGAATGCTCCGTGCCTGCAATCGGATGCCCGGGGATGAAGTGGACGCCCGCGGGGACATGCGGGCCGACGTCGGCAAGCACCGAGCCCTTGACCGAGCCGACGTCGGTCAGGATCGCGCCGGGCTTCAGGCTCCCGGCAATTTCGGCCGCGACCGGTCCGCATGCCCGCACGGGCACGCACAAGACGACGAGATCGGCACCTTTCACAGCATCAGCCAGATGAGCGAACACCTCGTCCACGAGCCCGAGGCGCAGCGCCGTTGCACGCGTGGCATCGGTCTTCGCGGCGCCGACAATGCGGCGGGCAAGCCCGCCGCGCCGCATGGCGTGACTGATCGACGAGCCGATCAAGCCAATGCCGATCAGGGCGACCGTATCGAAGTGCTGGCTCATCGCGCCGGGCCCCTCAGAAAGTCCGAAAGCGCCGCGACGACGGCTCGGTTGTCCTCTTCCGTGCCGATGGTCATGCGCAGCGCGTGAGGAAGCGCATAGCCGGCCACCCGGCGCATGATGATACCGCGACTCTTCAGGAACTCGTCGGCGGCGGAAGCTGTGCGCGGTCCTTCGGTATCGAAGTGGATGAGAACGAAGTTGGCGACACTCGGCGTGACCTTCAGGCCGAGCTTGCTGATTTCCTCCGTTACCCACGGCAGCCACTTGTCGTTATGCGCAACCGATTTTTCGATGTGCGCGGCATCCTCGATCGCCGCGACACCGGCGGCGATCGCGGCCGATGTGACGTTGAAGGGGCCGCGGATCCGGTTCAGCACGTCGGCAATTGGCGCGGGGCAATAGACCCAGCCGAGACGCAGGCCGGCCAATCCGTAGATCTTCGAGAATGTGCGCGTCATCACGGTATTCTGCGTCGTGGCAACGAGCTCAATGCCGGCCTCGTAATCATTCCGGCGCACGTACTCGGCATAGGCCGAGTCGAGAACCAGCAAGGTATCGGGCCTGAGCCCCGCGTGCAGACGGCGCACCTCGTCGAAGGGGATGTACGTTCCGGTCGGATTGTTGGGATTTGCGAGAAAGACGATCTTCGTACGCGGCGTCACGCGCGCAAGGAGCGCGTCGACGTCGGTGCGGAAGTCCTTCTCCGGTGCGACGACGGGCGTCGCGCCATTGGCAAGCGTCGCAATCTTGTAGACGAGGAAGCTGTGCACGGTGAACAGCACCTCATCGCCCGGTCCGGCATAGGCGTGCACCAGGAGATGCAGCAGCTCGTCGGAGCCACACCCGCAAACGATGCGTGCCGGATCGAGCCCGTACGTGCGGCCGATGGCATTCCTGAGGGCCGTTGCCCCGCCATCCGGGTAAAGCGCCAGCTCATCGGCCAGGGCCTTGTACGCGGCGACGGCCTTAGGACTTGCGCCGAGCGGCGTCTCGTTTGACGAGAGCTTGATCGGCTTCAAGCCGCCCGGCACGGTGCTCTCGCCCGGGACGTAGGGCTGAATATCGAGGATGCCCGGTTTGGGCACGGGCGCAGAGGCGGTCATCGTGGTCACTCCAGCGGGGCGCGGGCGCGGCATACCGGCACCGAGGAGGACCCCTCGCGGGTCCGACGCCGAGCCTTCGCTCGCCCTGCCGGCAGCGCCACCGGGCCAGATACATAGTCGAGAGGCTGGCCGATGCAAACCCGAAAGCAAGTCAGCACGTTCGGGGTGACCTCAAGTGGGGTGCGCGGGCCGCGCCTCGAACACCTCGCCGGTCACCGGATCGAGCTTTGGCAGCGGGACATGCGCGATACGGGTGGCCGCACCCTTGAGGTCCGATGCGGTCGCGCGCCGGAGGTCGGGGCTTTGCCCCTCCGGATAGGCGCCGACCACCGACAGGTCGGAGCTCTTTTCGATCCGGCAATGGCCGACACCAGCCGGGATCATAACCGCATCTCCGGCCGTGACCTCAAGGCGCGGGCCATTTGGACCGCCGAACTGGACCAGCGCCCGCCCCCTGGCAATGCCCAGCACCTCATGCGCCGTCGCGTGATAATGCTGGAAGGGATAGATGCCGTCGACCCAGGCATCCCCCCAGCCATGCTTCGCGAAACGGCGGATAATCGCCTGCTCGGGATCGTGTCCACCAACAGGGAGCCCGCCGCGATAGCAGACAAAGGGCAGATCAGGATTATTCGGAATGAGCCCATCCGGCGCAAAGTGCAGCCTCTCGATGGCCATGGTGGCAGTTCCTGCTCCTGTCCCGGGCGGGCCCATAATGGCAGGTGTCCGGCGATCATGCGACCCATCCGGATTCTGGGGCCCGCACCTGCGAAGCGCGATGGGTGACAGCCTTCCCAATCCTTGATCTTATGGCGCCGCGCAGCGCCCGACCATCGCCGTGCGGCCATCCATCCACGCATCGACAGGCATGACCACGCAGACCGCATCGTCCGGCCTCGGGGGCGTTACGGCCCGGCAATGGCTCATCCTGTTGATGGTGCAGCTTTGCACGCTGCTCTTCGGCATGACGATCACGCTCGCGAACGTGGTTTTGCCGCAGATCAAGGGCGCCATGTCGGCCACCCAGGATCAGATTGCCTGGGTGATCACCTTCAACCTGATCGCGACGGCGATCGGTACGCCGCTCGTCGGCTGGCTGGCGAGCCGGCTTGGCTGGCGCATGGTGATGTTCGGATCGGCGCTGGGGTTCACCGTCTCGTCGCTGCTCTGCGCGTTTGCGACGAACCTCGAGTCGCTCGTTCTCTTCCGCGTCGGGCAGGGCCTGTTCGGCGCGCCGATCATGCCCATGGGGCAGGCGATCATTCTCGCGACATTCCCGCGCCACCTGCACGCGATGATGATGATGATCTGGGGTATCGGGGGCGTCATCGGGCCGGTGTCGGGCCCGCTCGTCGGCAGCTTCGTCAGTGAGCTCTACGGCTGGCGCATGGCCTTCCTGATGATCGTGCCGCCGGGCATTGTCGCGACCGTATTCACGTGGTTCGCGCTCTCCGAGCACACCGCGCGCGGCGACCGCCATTTCGACTGGACGGGCTTCATCGCCCTTTCCGTCGCGATTGCGGCGGCGCAGCTCATCATGGACCGCGGCAATCGCCTTGACTGGTTCGAGTCGACCGAGATCTGGATCGAGCTGCTGATCGCCATCGGGGCACTGTGGGTCTTCCTGGTCCACACCTTCAGCGCTAGGAAGCCGTTCCTCGATCCGACCCTGCTCTTCGACCGCAATTTCGCGCTCGGCCTGATCGTCGCCTTCGTCATGGGGGCACTCAGCTTCACGGCCATCGCGCTCTTTCCGGGCCTGCTGCACGATTTGCGCGGCTATCCCGACAGCTCGATCGGCCTCCTGCTCGCCGCGCGCGGCCTCGGGAACTGGGCCTCGTTCCTTATCATCGTGCCGATGACGCGCCTCTATCCGCGCACGACACTGGCGCTCGGGCTTGCCTGCCAAGCCGTTGCAGGCTGGGGCATGGCCAACCTCGACATCAATCTCACCGACTTCGACGTCTTCTGGACGAATGCGCTCCAGGGCTTCGGCTTCGGCCTTGCGTTCACCCCCATGTCCGTGCTCGCCTTTGCCACCCTCGACAAAGGCCGGATCACCGACGGCATGGCGGTCTTCCACCTCGTGCGCAACTTCGGATCGAGCCTCTTCATCTCGCTCTCGATCGTCGTGCTCGTGCGCTCGACCGCCGCCAGCTACTCGACCTTCACCGAGCACATCTCGCCCTTCAACAAGGTTCTCGCCTATCCTGGCGCCGTGGGCTTGTGGAACCTCGAGAGCCAGGGCGGCCTGCTCGCGCTCGCCGGCGAGTTGCAGCGGCAGGCTGCCATGATCGGCTACATCAATGCCTTCTACCTTTTCGCCATCACGGCAGCGCTCTCGGTCCCGGTCGCCTTCCTGATGCGCGACGTGCCGCGCGACCGGGCGGATTGATCGCGCCCGAGGCGCGTGCACGCCGTGACCAGGCACCCCATATAGTGGTATAGGCACGCACGATTCATGACCCAGGAGACCCAATTCCGTGAATGATGACAGCCCGACCGCGGTCGCGGCGCCGCAGGAGACCCGCACCCGGCCGGGCAGCGAAATCGCCCGCGAGGTCGCGCGGCGGCGCACTTTTGCGATCATCTCGCACCCCGACGCGGGCAAGACGACACTGACCGAGAAACTTCTGTTGTTCGGCGGTGCGATTCAGCTCGCAGGTCAGGTGCGCGCCAAAGGTGACCGGCGCCGCACACGCTCGGACTGGATGGCCATCGAGCGGGCGCGCGGCATCTCGGTCGTGACGTCCGTGATGACCTTCGAGTACCGCGATACGGTCTTCAACCTGCTCGACACGCCGGGCCACGAGGACTTCTCGGATCACACCTACCGCACGCTGACCGCTGTGGACGCCGCGATCATGGTGATCGACGCGGCGCGCGGCATCGAGGCGCGCACGCGCAAGCTGTTCGAGATCTGCCGGCTCCGCGACATCCCGATCATTACGTTCATCAACAAGATGGACCGTGAGAGCCAGGAACCCCTCGAGCTGCTCGATGAAATCGAGAAGACGCTGGCGCTCGAAACGGCCCCGATGGTCTGGCCGATCGGGCGCGGCCGCGATTTCAAGGGCACGTATGATCTGACGAGCCACCGTATCACGCGGCTCGACGAGGATCCGGACGGCATTGCGACGTCAGGCCCTGAGGATGCCATCATCGACGCCCTCGTCGACGAAGACACGGCCGCGCGCTGGCGCGAGGAGATGGATCTGGTCGCGGGCGCCTGCGGCAAGTTCGATCTCGGCGCCTTTCGCCACGGCACGCTGACGCCGGTCTACTTCGGCAGCGCGCTTAAGAATTTCGGCGTGCGCAATCTGCTCGATGCGCTGGTCGCGCACGCCCCTCCTCCGCGCGCGCAGAAGGCCGCAACACGCATGGTCGAAGCGACCGAGCCCGCCATGTCCGGCGTCGTGTTCAAGATCCAGGCGAACATGGACCCGAACCATCGTGACCGGATTGCCTTCATGCGCGTGTGCTCCGGCAAGCTCACCCGCAACATGCGCGTCAAGATCGTCCGCACCGGCAAGACCATGGCCCTGACGTCGCCGCAGTTCTTCTTCGCACAGGACCGCTCGATCGCGGAGGAGGCCTTCGCCGGCGATGTGGTCGGCATTCCGAACAGGGGTACGCTGCGTATCGGCGACGCCCTGACCGAGGGCGAGGACCTGACGTTCCTCGGCATCCCGAGCTTCGCGCCAGAGATCCTGCGCCGCATCCGGCTCGAGGATGCCATCCGGGCGAAGAAGCTGCGTGAGGCATTGCAGGAGATGGCCGAGGAAGGCGTGGTTCAGCTCTTCTCGCCGGTTGACGGCTCGCCGCCGGTGGTCGGTGTGATCGGCGCCCTCCAGCTCGACGTGCTCTCGGACCGCCTTGCCAACGAGTACGGTCTCCCGGTCGCCTTCGACCCGGCGCCCTGCGATACGGTGCGCTGGATCTCGGCCGAGAACCGCTCCGATCTCGACAAGTTTGTCGAGCGCAACAAGTTGCAGATCGCCCGCGATCTCGATGGCGACCCGGTGTTCATGGCGCAATCGGCGTTCACGCTCAACTGGATCGAGGAGCGCACCCCGGAGATCAAGTTCGCGGACATCAAGACGACGGGCGCGTGAAACATCGCAGGCATTGGCCTGAGAAATAAGTGGGTTTGAAGCCTCCTCCAGGCGGGTAAGGGACCTGAGCCCTGCGCGCTGGAGGTGCGACCATGGGACAGCGGCAGACCTTGCGTCCGCCGCCTGCACCTGCCATGGAGTGCCGGAGAGACAGCCGACGGACGCCGACGAGGCGGTGACGACGATGCAGGACACGGTCAAAGAGAAAGCCAAGGGCAAAGCCGCCAACCTGATTGCGGGCGCGACGGGCGATTGGGAGGTGATCGTGGGCATGGAGGTCCATGCCCAGGTTTCGAGCAAGGCCAAGCTCTTCTCGGGGGCCTCGACAGCCTTCGGCGGCGCGCCGAACAGCCACGTGAGCCTCGTCGATGCCGCGATGCCGGGCATGCTGCCCGTGATCAACGAGGAGTGCATTGCGCAGGCCGTGCGCACCGGTCTCGGCCTCAAGGCCAGGATCAACCTCGAAAGCGTGTTCGATCGCAAGAACTACTTCTATCCGGATCTGCCGCAGGGCTATCAGATCAGCCAGTACAAGAACCCGATCGTGGGCGAGGGCGAAATCGAGATCGACGTCGACGGCGAAGCGAAGACCGTTGGCATCGAGCGTCTGCATCTCGAGCAGGACGCCGGCAAGTCCATCCATGACCTGCACCCCGACTATTCCTACGTCGATCTCAATCGCTCGGGTGTGGCGCTCATGGAGATCGTCTCGCGGCCGGATCTGCGCTCGGCAAAGGAAGCGCAGGCCTATGTGACGAAGCTGCGCACGATCCTGCGCTACCTCGGCACGTGCGACGGCGATATGGAGAAGGGCAATCTGCGCGCCGACGTCAACGTTTCCGTGCGCCGGCCGGGCGAAGCGCTCGGCACGCGCTGCGAGATCAAGAACGTCAACTCCATCCGCTTCATCGGCCAGGCGGTGGAGGCCGAGGCGCGGCGCCAGATCGCGATACTGGAGGATGGCGGCACCATCGATCAGGAAACGCGGCTCTTCGATGCCGCGAAAGGCGAGACGCGCTCGATGCGCTCGAAGGAGGAAGCGCACGATTACCGCTACTTCCCCGATCCGGACCTCTTGCCGCTCGAACTCGAGCAGAGCTGGGTCGATGAGCTCGCCAAGGATCTGCCGGAGCTACCGGATGCCAAGCGCGCGCGCTTCATGAAGGACTACGGCCTTTCGGCTTATGATGCGAGCGTGCTCGTCGCTGAGCGCGAGAGCGCGGACTTCTTCGAGGCCGTGGCCAAGGGAACGGACGGCAAGCTCGCGGCCAATTGGGTCATCAACGAGCTGTTCGGCCGCCTGAACAAGGAAAGCAAGGAGATCGGTGCCTCGCCGATTTCTGCGGCGCAGCTCAGCGGCCTCGTGCGACTGGTTGTCGACGGCACCATCTCCGGCAAGATCGCCAAGGATCTCTTCGAGATCCTGTGGACGGAAGGCGGCGATCCGGCCGAGATCGTCGAGACTCGCGGGATGCGTCAGGTCACGGACACCGGCGCCATCGAGGCCGCCGTGGACGCGATTATTGCCGCGAACCCCGACAAGGTCGCACAGGTCAAGGCAAAGCCGTCCATGCTCGGCTGGTTCGTCGGGCAGGTCATGAAGCAGTCCGGGGGCAAGGCTAACCCCCAGACCGTAAACGAGATTCTCAAGTCCAAGCTCGGCATCTAGGGCCGAGGAGCCACATGCAGATCCTGACGTATCTGGGGCCTTGAAAGCCCCTGCCGTCACCCTAAATCCAGGGTGTGCACGCCGCTCAGCGGGTGCACGACGCAGTGCCTGGCCCCAATGGGCAGGCGCACCGGACAAGTCGCTTCCTCTGGAGGACTATACCCATGCGACCCTTCGATTTTGGCCCCCTCTATCGCTCCACCGTCGGCTTCGACCGCCTCTTCCAGCTTCTCGACAGCGTCGGCGGCGTCGAGAGCGAGGCGAGCACCTACCCCCCGTACAATATTGAGCGCAAGGCCGATAACCAGTACCGGATCACCATGGCCGTCGCCGGCTTCAGCAAGGATGAGCTCGACATCCAGGTGAAGGAGCAGTCGCTCACCGTGAAGGGTGAGAAGAAATCCGACGACAAGGACCGCCAGTTCCTCCATCGCGGCATCGCGACCCGCGCCTTCGAGCGTCGCTTCCAGCTTGCCGACCATGTCGAGGTGACGGGCGCGGACCTTCAGGACGGCCTGCTCCACATTGATCTCGTGCGCAATGTGCCGGAGCGCCTGAAGCCGCGGACCGTCCAGATCGGCACCGGCGCCCCGAAGCAGATCGCGGCGCAAGCCTAAGTACGCCACACGTGCTCCCTCTCCCTGCCCTGCAGGGAGAGGGCTTTTGCTCGCCTGCATTGCATTCCTAGCCGTGCCCTCGGCGCGCGCAGCCCACAGGACGAGCCGGCGGCCCGCACGAGGCCCCAACGCACATCAGGTCGTTGAAGCCTACTCCGCCGGCGAACGGCTGGCGCGCATCTCGGCTAAGGCTGCCGCCAGTGATCCGGGCTTCGGTGCGGGCTCGTATGCCGCCGCCCCACTGGCATCCGCTTTGCCACCGACCAGGAGTGCGCGCACGTTGGCAATCTGCTCGCCGAGCGACGCCGTCTCGTCCGTATCGTTCGCTGGGGCGAGGTCATCAGTCGTGTCGTTCCAGATGCCGAACTCGATGTTCAGGGCATTGAGGAACGACTCGACAAGATCCAGGAGCGGGCCAAGCTCGATCCGGCCGGCAACGCGGAAATTCTCGCCAACCTCGAAAGTCATGATCGGCATGAGCGCGCCACTGTCGCCAGCGATCAAGCCCCGCGCCCGCAGGTAGGCGAGCCGGTCGGCGCCCGTGTTGAAGGCCGAGCCCGCGGGGTCACCGTACTCCGCGACCGCATCGAGGAGCACCGTCGTGCCGCTCGTGAAAGGATCAAGCAGAAGCCGCAGGGGGCCACGCCCGCGAGGCAGCTCGGCCACGCGACGGCGGGCCTGCAGCACATGTGCGATCAGCGATGCCTCGAGGCCACGCACCTGGTTGACGAAGCGGATGAACCGCGCCACGCGCGTGCGCAGCCGCCGAGGCCCCATCTGGGGCGTGGGCTCGGTGATCTCCAGCGTGAGCGACATTAGCTGATCGCCCGCGGCGAGGGCGGCGTCGAGATGCTCGACGAGCCAGTAGAGGCGCGGGTCCAAATCTTGCCTGCGGCAATGCATTCCGGCGTTCCGATGGTTCAGCGTGGCAGAACCACAAATAATTGATTCGCAGCCGGATTGTGTGGCGGCCCGAGGTGTGCCAACGGCAATATCGAACCATGATCGCATTGGCCGCATAGCGTGGCACTTCCGTCCGCACCAGGAGGCTGCGTCGTCGCCGCTGTGCCACCTCACAGTGCAACCGCGCCGGGCCGCGCCTTCACGCAACCCGATATCGCTCGATCACCTTCGGATCGGGCGTGCAGCCGATGCCGGGAAGATCGGGAATGGCGAGCTCACCCTTCTGCGGACGGGGCATGCTCTCGTCAATGACGGCTTCCTTGCTGATGTAAAGGTACTCGAAAAGACCGATCTCGCTACGCGCGGCTGCAAGTTGCAGGGTCGCCCAATAGCCAGGGCCGAAGTAGGGCGAGTGTGGCATCACGGTCTTCCCCCGACGCGCCGCGAGCTCGCAGACCTTGATCGTTTCGCTGATCCCGCCGACTTTGGTCACGCTCGGCTGCGGGTAGGCCACCGCCTCGATAAGCCGCGAAAACTCGACGGCCGTGCAGGCATTCTCGCCAGCCGAGATCGGGATTCCGAAGCGGCCGAGCGATTTGAGGGTCTCCCAGTCCTCGGGTGGAAAGATCGGCTCCTCGAGCCAGAAGAGATCGATCTCCCGAAGGAAGGGCATGATGGCCTCGGTCTCGGGAACACTCCAGTTGCAGTTGATATCGGTCGTAAGGCGCACCGAAGGACCGCCGCCCGTTCGGCCGGCGCCGATCGCCTCCCGCGTGATCTCGTGCAGCTTGATGTCCGTATAGCCTTCGCCGGCAGCTTGGCTCGAGAACTTCTCGACCAGTGCCGGATCGCCGTAGCGCATCAGGCTCGCATAGGCGCGGACCGTCTCGCGCTGACGGCCGCCCATGAGGCGCGCAACAGAGACGCCGGCGCGCTTGCCCGCCAGGTCCCAGAGCGCGATGTCGAGGCCCGAAATGGCGAAGATCGTGATGCCGTAGCGACCGTGCAGATGAAGCCGGCGCTGCAGCGCGAGATTGAGCGCAGCGGGATCATCCGCCTCCTGTCCGACGGCGACCGGCGCCACCATATCGCGCACCGCGGCTGCGACCGAGGCCGCACAGAAATAGCCGAAGGCCTCACCCCAGCCGACCAGCCCGTCGTCGGTGATGACTTTCACGAGCACGATCTCCAGGCTCGTCCACTTGGTCGGCATGAGGCCGACGCCGGAACTCCCGTCATTGAAGGGGATCTTGAGCACGATCGGCTCGACAGACGTGATGCGGGACATCGGGTGCGCCCTCCTGCGGTTGTGCGGAGATTACAGCATCCCGCGTGCAGCCTTGTCACGCCGCAGCACGTGCCGCGGGCCTATGAACCGGGGACCAGATCGCGGCCGGCAGCATAGCGGACCAACGCCTCGACGCGTTGCTCAATGGAGGGATGCGTCGCCAGAAGTCCCGTGATCCGGTTCCGCAACGGGTTCTCGATGAAGAAGGCCTCCATGCGCGAAGGCACATCGAAGGACGCGTTCTGCCCGATCTTGCGCAGCGCGGAAATCATGGCGTCAGGGTTTTTCGTGAGCTCGACGGACCCCGCGTCGGCCAGATATTCGCGCGAGCGTGAGAGCGCGAACCGGATCAGCGTCGAGAGGCCCCAGGATATGAGGATGATGGCAACCGCGATCAGGATCGCGATGATGGCCGCCCCTCCACCTCCGCCCCCACCGCCACGGCCACGATCGTCCCGGCCGCCCGTCGGCGCGCCCCGCCAGGGCGTGCGGTCATCGGCATCGGGCATCGGCTTGCCGCGCGGCGACCAGCCATAGGGAAAATCCCAGCGCCTGATGAGCAGATCGCCGATAAAGCCAAAGATGCCCGCGAAGATCACGGCGATCACCATGAGCTGCGTATCGCGATTGCGGATGTGGGTCAGCTCATGCGCGAGCACGGCCTCCATCTCGGCCGGCTCCAGCCGATCAATGAGCCCGCGCGTGACGGCGATCGTGTAGTCGCCCTCGCGCAGGCCGGCAGCATAGGCATTGAGTGCCGGCGTCTCGATGATCTCCAGCCGCGGCATGGTGATGCCGCGCGAAATGCAGAGATTCTCAAGCAGGTTGTAGAGCTCGGGCGCCTCCTTGCGCGTGACGCTGTGGGCGCCGGTTGCGGCGCGGATCATGGCGCGGTAGCCGAAAAAGGCGATGATGAACCAGCCGAGGGCGATCAGCATGGCGAGCGGCCACGTCGACCAGAACTGCGCCGCAGCCGCCCTGAAGATGTCTTCGAGATCCCCGCCCCCAAAAGCGTTCACGATCAGCAGGATCGAGAACAGGACGGCGTGCAGAAGGACAATGAACCCGCTGAGCAGGATCACGGACCGGATGCGGTTCGCGCGGATGTGCGTGTAAAGTCCGTAGGCGCCGCCCATCGCGATCCTGCCTTGCGCAATGCGCCTCCGTTTCCCCCTTGTCGGAAGGGGCAAGAGGCGGGGGCGCCCCTCCCGCACGTGTTCTGCCCCCTCCGAGCGTCCCCCACCACGGGCGTATAGGAGCGCTTCCCCAGGCTTGACGCAACGGGAGCCTAGAACCGCACCTTCGGGGCTTCACGGGTGGCCGCGCGCTCGCCCTCGTCGAGATTGAAGAAATCTTCGCGCGCGAAACCCAGCATATTGGCGAACAGCACGGCCGGAAAGCTCTCGCGCTTCGTGTTGTACTCCGCGACAACGTTGTTGAAGAAGCGGCGGGCCGCCGCAATCTTGTTCTCGATGTCGCCGAGCTCGGTCTGGAGCTGCTGGAAATTGGCATTCGCCTTGAGATCGGGATAGGCCTCCGCGAGCGCGAAGAGCTGGCGGAGCATCCCCGTCAGCATGTTCTCGGCCTGGGCTTGTGCCGCCGGTCCGCTGGCGGCGACCGCGGCATTGCGCGCCTTGATGACGTTCTCGAGCGTCTCGCGCTCGTGGCTTGCATAACCTTTCACGGTCTCAACGAGGTTGGGCACCAGGTCGTGGCGCTGCTTGAGCTGCACATCGACGTCGGCGAACGCCTGGCGAACCCGCTGGCGCAAGCCGACGAGGCCGTTGTAGGTCGCGATCGCCAGCAGCACGATGGCCGCGACGATGCCGAGCAGTACCCAGGCGGTCGTGCTCATAGGGCGCCTCCTGTGCGTGGGGCTCGGACTATAACCAAGAAGCGTGCACGTGTAGAGCGTTTCCGTCCGCCAACTCAACGGCGCCAACTCAGCGCGTCTGAGCGCCTCAGCGCGCGCTCGTCAGCACGGCACGGGGGCGGACGGCGCCGCCATCGCGCGCCTCCGGGGCAAGGAGGCGGTCAAGCCCCACGGCGCTGCCGGTGAACTGCTGCGACCACATCAATGCTGCGACATGCGGTGTCGGACGGAAGTGGAGTGGCAGACGTGCGACGGGCTGATCGATCATCTCGAGGGCGCGCCCGATGTCCGGCAAGAGAAGCTCCGCGAGCAGCGGCTCGTCGGCGCGATCCGTCAGCAGTGGCGCGACCGGGAACGGACGATAGCTGAGCTCGTCCGGATGCTCCTCATCGAACTCTGTCGCCGCGACCCAGCGCAGCTCTTGCCCGGTCTCACCCCAGCTGAAGCGGCCGGCTGGCTTAGGCTGAGAGGCGAGCGGCGTAGTCCAGCCAGCCGCGTCCAGAGCGGCCACCTGATGCCCCTGGGGCTGAGACTGACGCTCGCCGAGCGCATCGGCTGCAAGGCTGGCGATCGTCGGCGGCCGCTGGGCGGGCCTCGGCGGTGCGAGCAGGCGCGGCTCGGGCATCATGCTGGCATGGCGTGCGAGATTGTGGAGTTGCGCCCGATCCTGCGTGCTCGGCCCCGCCGCCACGAGCCGCGGTGGCTCGGTGAGTGCCGGTGCCGTCGGCTGCGGCGCGGTGTGCTCCCAGGCGGACTGTGCAGGCGCCCGGGCCATCTCCGCGCCGCGGGGGGGTGTCGGCCCGGACACTGGCGGGCCGGCATCCGCGACCACGGTCGGCGCACCGCCGCCACGGCGCAGATTGAGGAAGGCGCCGATCTCGCCGCCGGCGCTCGCGAGACGAACCCGCGCGGCACGCCCATCCTCCGGCGTCAGCGGGCCACCGTCCGCCGGCATGTGCTGCGTGCGCCCACTCGGGAAGAGCAGGGCGAGTTCCTGGCGCGGCAGGCGCGGCCAGGCGCGCACGCGCGCCGTGTCGACGTGCACGAAGGGTAGCGCGGAAAGCGGGTAGTAGCCGACGCCGCCGCGCTCGCGCACGAGCGCCGAGTAGCGCAGGCGCTGGATGGGCACGTCGGGGAAATGGACATCGGCGGCCTTGCCGTTGATGTGCTGGCTGTTCTCGGCCTGGCCGCCGCGCGTCTTCTTGAGCATGCTGTTCGTGCCGCGCGAGCGATAGCCGGAGATCACATGAATGGGCGCGCGCGAGCCGAGCTCGGTGTGCATCTCCCAGAGGAGATCGATGAGCGCGGGGTCCATGGTCGTCGGCTCGTTCTTGCGCCAGTCACGCAGGGCCCAGTTGATCCGCTCCATGGCGGCAGGCACGAACTTGCCGTCGCGCTTGTATGTGACGGTGACCGTCTCCTTGGTGTGGATGTTGTAGAGGGAGATGGTGCGCTCGGCAGCGCGATTCGCGCCGACCGTGCTCGCGCCGATGGCGGCGGCAGTCGAACAGAGAACCACGCCGGCCAGGAACCTTGAGAGCGAGCCGCGCAAGAACCTTCCCCCGAATGCGGGCCCCTTTTCTCGGCCTTGCCGCTGGCGCGGCAGCCGATCCCCCGGGAACACGCCTTCAAACTCGGTACCGGCCTCTGCCCGACGCCGGCACCACGGATCAAACCGCTAACTCAGCCCGATTAACCAACAATGATGAGTCCATCCGGCAATCCCACGGCGCCGGTGCGGCAAATTCATGACAGGCCAAGCCTAAAGTCTTCAACGCTCGAAATCCAGGAAGCTGTCGAGGGCTGCCAGAGTGGCCTCCGGCGCCTCCTCGGCGAGGTAGTGGCCGCTTGGGACGGAATGGCCGTCAACGCCCGCGGCCGCGTACTGCCGCCAGATGGCGATAGGGTCGTACCAGGCGCCGATCTTGCCCTTGTCCCCCCACAGCACGAGCAGCGGACAGGCAATTTTCTGGCCCGCACCGCGGCTCACCCTGTCGTGGACGAGGTCGATGCTAGCGGCGGCCCGGTAGTCCTCGCACATGCCACGGATCATCTCGGGCGTGCGGGCGTGCTCGAGGTAGTCGGCGAGCGCATCAGGCGCGAAGAAGTCGCGCCCCTTGGGCTCACGGGCCGTATGAGCGAAGAACCACGCCTCGGGCGCCTTGCTGATCAGCATCTCGGGGAAGGGATGCGGCTGGGCGAACCAGAACCAGTGGTAGTACCCAAGGCCGAAGGCCATGTCGGCGCGCTCGAAATGCTCGATGGTCGGAATGATGTCGAGAAGCGCGAGGCGTCGGACGGCGTGTGGATGGTCAAGCGCGAGGCGATGGGCGACGCGGGCGCCACGGTCATGCGCGACGATCTGGAAACGCGCGAAGCCGAAGTGCGTCATCAGCTCGATCATGTCGCGGGCCATCTCGCGCTTGGCATAGGCCGCGTGATCCGGTGTCGCCGGCGGCTTGAACGAGCCGCCATAGCCGCGCAGATCCGGGCAGACCACCGTGAAGCGGCGCGCCAGGACTGGCGCAATCCTGTGCCACATGGCGTGCGTTTGCGGATTGCCGTGGAGCAGGAGGAGGGGCGGCCCGCTGCCGCCTTGGCGAAGCCGAAGCACGCCGTCGCGGACGCGCACATGCCTCAGCGTGAAGCCGTCGAAGAACATGAGGCCCCCTCATGCAGTTTGGCGCGCGGCGAAACGCAATCAGGCCGAACGATATGGCCCGCGTATCTCGTCGGGATCTTTGGGCGATGTGACGAGCGCCTTCATGCTCGCGAGCACGCTTGCACATACCGGATCATCACAAGTGCCCGGCGCAAACAGACCCGCCGCCTTCGACGCGAGCGCCGAATGGATGATCGTTGAGAAGGCCCGCGGGCGCCGCCGGCACGCCTGAGCAATCTGGCGTACGAGCACATGTCTGTGCACGTGACGGACGGCCTGCAGTGTTACAGCGGTCTCCTGCGCCACCGCCTCGAGAATGACCTGATCGGCGGCGGAAAGGCGCTCCCACTGGATCAGTGGAATGCGCAGAGAGAGGACACAAGCCGTGCCAGCGACGCTGCCCGTGTAGCAATAGGCACTGCCACCAGATCGCTCGGCGGCGGCAAGCGAGAGCGCCGGATCGTCGGTCTCAAAGGCGTCGATCGCGTCCGTCTCGAAGGCCGCCAGTGCGTCGGCTGCGTTCATGACGCGGGGCGTCGCGCCGAGCGCTTTCAGAGGCTCGCATACGGCTTGCGGCGCAGCGATCCGCAAGCCCGCGAGGTCGCGCACCGTCCTGAGCGGCGCGCGCGACCAAACCCAGGCATCGGCCCCGCCGAGCACGTCCACAAGCAAGGGCTTCCAGCCATGGCGGGCCGCCGCGAGGTCCCAAAGCGCTTGCCCACCGGCCCCCCTGAGCCAGGCGGTGTAATCGAGGTCGGGCCCGCCATCCGCGAAGGGAAAGCCGCCCAGCAGCAAGGACGTGGGCTCGGCCGCTGCAAATGCGTCCTCGCGCGCCAGGATCGCGCCGGCCCTGCCGGACAGCGACGGCGCGAGCTGCAACGCCAGTCTGCCCCCGCTGGCGCGCGCAAGACGCTCGCCCAGCAGACGCAGCGGATCAGCGAGGGGCGAGATCACCCCCTCGCCCACGTGCACGCGCGATGGCGCCAGGCCGTCTGTAGCTTCCGCGGGTGGCACGGCGACCAGTCCCGCGGCGCCGGCCGCAGCTCCGCCACTCAACTGAAGGAAGATGCGCCGGTCAATCATGGCCGCCCCCGACTGGAACTCACCCAGCCAGATCATCACACCCTCCAGCCGCGCTCAAGGCCCGGCCCGGGCCTCAGGCGATGTCCGCCGCAACCCGCATCGAGGTTATCTTGTCCGGGTTCTGGACCGGCTCGCCGCGCTTGATCTTGTCGACGTTCTCCATGCCCTCGATGACCTGACCCCAGACCGTGTACTGCCTGTCGAGGAACGTTGCATCGTCGAACACGATGAAGAACTGGCTATTGGCGCTGTCGGGGTTCTGCGCCCGGGCCATCGAGCAGATGCCACGCACGTGCGGCTCGGCATTGAACTCCGCCTTGAGGTTCGGATAGCTCGAGCCACCCGTCCCGGTGCCGTGCGGGCAGCCGACCTGGGCCATGAAACCATCGATCACGCGATGAAAGACGATGCCGTCGTAGAAGCCGTCGCGCGCGAGCGTCTTGATCCGCTCGACATGCTTCGGCGCGAGGTCCGGGCGCAGCTGGATGACGACCTTGCCCTTCGTCGTCTCCATGATGATGGTGTTCTCGGGGTCCTTGATGTCTGCCATGGTCGGCTCCTTCGCATTCTGTTTCGGTTCGAGGGGGCGACGTGCGCTCAGCGCTTCACATCGCCGAGGATGTAGACCTTCTGCATCACGTCGGGTTTGGGGGGCGGCTCGCCCTTGGCGATCTTGTCGACGTGCTCCATGCCTTCGACCACCTCACCCCAAAGCGTGTACTGGCCCGTGAGGCCGCGGCAGCCGGCACCGAAGCAGATGAAGAACTGACTGTTGGCGGAGTTGGGATCCTGCGTGCGCGCCGCACCGACGCTGCCACGCTTATACACTTCCTGGCTGAACTCCGCCGGCAGGTTGCCGAGCTTGGAGCCGCCCATGCCGGTCCCGGTGGGGTCGCCTGTCTGCGCCATGAAGCCCGCAATGACACGGTGGAACTTGATATTGTTGTAGAAGCCCTGCCGCGCCAGCGTCTTCACGCGCTCGACATGCTTCGGCGCAAGATCCGGGCGCAGCTTGATGACCACCGGGCCATCCTTGAGCTCGATGACGAGCGTGTTCTGAGGATCGAGCTTGCCCTGGGCCTGCACCGGACCCAAAGCCGCAAGCAAAGCGAGGGCGAGGCCTGCAAAAAGCGTTCTCACGACAATGGCACTCCTTGATGGGCGGATCTTCTCGGGAAGTGGGGCACGCAGGGCCGGGCGGTCATTTGCCCGCGGCCTTGGCCTTGAGGGCACGGGCGACATCGCGCGAGACGAACGGCTTGACGTCGCCGCCCATGAGCGCGATCTGGCGCACGAGCGTGGCGCTGATGTGGCGCACCTGCGGACTCGCCGGCAGGAACACCGTGTCGATATCGCTGGCCATCGCGCCGTTCATGCCCGACATCTGCATCTCATAATCGAAATCGGTCGCATCGCGCAGGCCGCGGAAGATCGCCCGCGCGCCAGCCTCGCGAGCGGCATCGACAACCAGCCCGTCGAAGGTCACCACCTCGATCGTCGCACCAAATTCCTTGGCTGGCGCGCGCGTTTCGGCCGTGAGCATGGCCGTGCGCTCGGCGACCGTAAAGAGTGGCGTCTTGCCCGGATGAATGCCGATACCGATCACGAGCTTGTCGACGAGTGCCAGCGCGCGACGCATGACGTCGACGTGGCCGAGCGTAACGGGATCAAAGGAACCGGAATAGAAACCAATGCGTGCCATGCAATCCTCGGGCCTTGGAGTGTCCCCTATGTCGGCCGGCGTAGTGTCGCGAGCAGGGCGCCGCCGGCCAGCAGCAATCCGCCCGCAACGCCGTCGAGCACGCGTGTGTGGCGCGCCGTGAAGGCGCGGCGCGCCCGCGCCAGCACCAGAGTGTAGGTGACGTCCACAGCGGCCAGCGTCGCGACGAATACGGCGGCCAGAAGGGCGAGCTGCGGCCCCGGCGCGCGCGCAGGGTCGACAAACTGCGGAAGGAAGGCGCCAAGGAACAGAAGGACTTTCGGGTTCGAGAGGCTGACGAGCAGGCCATTCAGGTAGAGCGAGCCACCGCGGGGGGGGCGCGCACGCCCGGCGCTCGGAGATCGCAGGACCGCATGAAGCTGGCGCGCCCCGAGATAGACGAGGTAGGCCGCCCCGAGCCAGCGGATCACGTCGAACCAATCGGCCATCAGGATCATCACGGACGTCATTCCCAGGGCCGCGACGGCGACCAGGATCGCGAGGCCGGTGGTCGAGCCCGCGAGCGTCCACAGGCCGGCCTTGAGGCCGTGCGCCGTCGTGTTGGCAATGATGAGGCTCATGTTTGGCCCCGGCGTAAGCGCCAGGAAGATGCAGGCGGCGACAAATGCCGCGAGAATGCCCATGCTCATGACAGTCCAGCTCCAGGCGCACGGCCGCGCCAGGGCGGCCGACGCCCTGCTATATAGACGCCGCGGGCGACTGTCACGGGCCCTCACCCATGGAGCCGCAAGCCACCATGCCAGAAGCGCAATTTCGGATCAGCCCGGTCAGATCGGACGAGGACCTTGCCGCCGCGGTCGGCTTGTTCCGGGCCTACGCCGCCTCCCTCGGGGTCGACCTCGCCTATCAGGACTTCGAGGGGGAACTGGCCTCGATGCCGGGAAAGTACGCCCCGCCCTCGGGTGGCTTGCTGCTCGCGCGCAGCCCGGACGGGACGCCGCTCGGCTGTGTCGCGCTCAGGGCCATTGCGCCCGATGGCTGCTGCGAGATGAAGCGCCTTTATGTGGTGCCTCAAGCCCGCGGAACCGGGCTTGGGAGGGCCTTGGTGGACGAGATCCTCGAGTTGGCCGTGGCGATCGGCTATCGCGAGCTGCGGCTCGACACGCTGCCCAGCATGATCGACGCACAAGCCCTCTACGCGCGACTGGGATTCGCACCGATCGATCCCTACTACGAAACGCCGATCGCGGGGACGGTCTTCATGGCGCGCGCTCTGGGCCAGGATCACGACGGCACGCGCTAAGCCGGTGGTCCCTGCCGGCGGATGGCGTAGAGATGATCGACGGGACCGTTGCCCTTGCCGACAGGGTTCTGCGCCCCGTGCGCGATCGCGTCCTGAATGAAGACTTTGGCGCGACGAACCGCCTCCTTGAGGTCGGTGCCGCGCGCAAGCAGTGCCGTGATCGCCGCCGACAGCGTGCAGCCTGTGCCGTGCGTGTGGCGGGTGGCGATCCGCGGCGCTGCAAGCCTCAGCACTGCGCCATCAGCTTCGATCAGGAGATCCGCAGCCTCGGCGCTGCTGCCGTGCCCGCCCTTCATGAGCACCGCCTTGCAGCCGAAACGGCGGCAGATCGCCCGGCCCTGCTCTTCGATGGCGGCTTCGGTCTCCGCCACGGAAGCCTCCAGGAGACGCGCCGCCTCGGGCAGGTTCGGCGTGACCACCCGCGCACGCGGCAGCAGCGTCTGGCGCACGGCGTCGATCGCCTCCGGCTCGAGCAGCACGTCGCCGCTGGTCGCAACCATGACCGGATCGACGACCAGTGGGATCTCCGGGAACGCCTTGAGCGTCGCCACGACCGCGTGGATGACCGCCGCCGTCGCGAGCATCCCTGTCTTCGCCGCACCAACGTGAAGATCGCTCATGACCGAGCGGAGCTGCTGTGCGACGAAGGACGGCTCCACTGGCAGAACGCCTTGCACGCCTTGCGTATTCTGGGCCGTCAAAGCCGTCAGAACGCTCGCGCCGTATACGCCAAAAGCCGTGAACGTCTTGAGATCGGCCTGGATGCCGGCTCCACCCGAGCTGTCCGAGCCGGCAATGGTGAGTGCGATCGGAACCATGGTGCAGCCTTCATCCGCGCTATTGCTACGGTCCGGTGCCCTTCTTCAGGATCTCGGTCTGCAGCTCCTTGGGCGTGCCCCAGGCCTCGATCTCGGCGAGGATGGGCACATTGTCGATGAGCCACTGGCCGATCCAGGCGACCGAACCGGTGAGGAATGCGATGCCCGTGAGGATAAGTAGCACGCCCATGATCTTCTCGACCTTGCCGAGATGGCGGCGGAAACGCTGCATGAAGCCGAGGAACGGCCGTATCGCGACCGCAGCAAGCACGAACGGAACGCCGAGCCCAAGCGAGTAGACGGCCAGCATCCGCACGCCTGTGCCGAGGCTCCCTTCGCTGGCAGCCAGCGTCAGCACGGCCGCGAGGATGGGCCCGATGCACGGCGTCCAGCCGAAGGCAAAGGCGAGCCCGATAACGTAGGCGCCGAGGTAGCTCGCGCCGTGCATGTCCGCGCGATAGCGCTTGTCGGCGTGCAGCAGCGGAATGTTCAGAAGGCCAACGAAGTGCAGACCGAAGAGGATGATCACGACCCCGGCCGCCATCGACAGCTCGTACTTGTAGGTCTGGATGAGCTGACCGAACATGGAGGCGCCGGCGCCGAGTCCAACGAACACGGTCGTGAAACCCAGCACGAAGCAAAATGCGGCGAGCACAACGCGTCGCCACGCGCGCCGGTCGATGCCACTTTCGCGCGTCATCTCATCGATGGACATGCCACCGAGATAGCTGAGGTAGGGCGGCACCAGCGGCAGCACGCAGGGCGAAAGGAAGCTCAGAAGCCCGGCAAAGGCGATGCCGAAGTAGATGTAGACGTCTGCCAGCACAGCCTGCTCCGGTTCATCTGCAGCGAGCATCTCCGCCGCCGTGGCGACAGCAAGACGATCATCGCGGGCAAGTCAATCCCCGGGCGCGGATCGGCCGCTCTCACATGGCGCTGCGCACAACCCGGACGGGCGCGCTCTGCACGCTTGCGATCATCTGCCGCTTGCGGAGGTGCTGCGCAAGCAGGTCCCAGATCGGCGGACCCTCGGTGCCTTCGTTGACCGACGCCCATCCCGCAACAACATACTCGCGTACGGGATCGATCGGCGCGCCCGTCTTCATGAGCTTCATGTCCGATATCCGCCGCCCCATGGGTGCATCCACATCGACCGTAAAGCTCATGCCGCCGACGCGGACCATATCGCCGCCCTGCTGATAGTACGGATCGGGATTGAAGAGATTGTCGGCGACGTCCTCGAGGATTGCCTTGATCATCTCGCCGCGGAAGGGGAGACGGTACACGTTCGGATAGGTGATCGCCGTCGCGTTGTAGACATCATCCCACGTGATGGGCTGTCCCGGCACCAGGGATGTACCCCAGCGGAAGCCCGGCGAGAAGCAGATCTCGGCGTCGCGCTCTGCAAGCATCGCCTCGCAGATGAGGTCGTCGAGTGTGCCGGCGAAGTTGCCGCGGCGATAGAGCAGCGTGTCGGCGCGCGCGAGCTCCGTGGAGAGCATGGCCTCATGGGGGCTTCGGATCTCGTCGATCAGGCGTGCCATCTCGGGATCGGGCGCGATGACATCCGCAAGCACGGGCATGAGCGCATAGCTGAAGTCCGCAATACGACCGCCTTTGACATCGAGATCGAGGCGCGAGAGGAACTTGCCGTTCGACCCTGATGCTATCAGCAGCGTCGTGCCGACCTTCTCGGGCCGTGGAATGGCGTCATGCGTATGCGCGGTGAGGATGACGTCGATGCCTGAGACGCGCCCGGCGAGCTTGCGGTCGACATCGAACCCGTTGTGCGAGTTCAAGACGACGACCTCGGCGCCGGCGGCGCGAACGGCGGCGACATGCCGGCGCACCTCCTCCTCACGAATGCCGAACGACCACGCCGGTATCATCCAGCGCGGATTGGCGATCGGTGTGTACGGAAATGCCTGGCCGATGACACCGATGCGCACGCCGCCCTTCTCATAGATGCGCCACGGCTTGAACACGGGCTCTTCGAATTCGTTGTCGACGATGTTGCCGGCGAGGAAATCGATTTTCGCCGAACCGCGCCCATCCTTGTCGCCGAACAGTTCGCGCACGCGCTCATGGCCGAACGTGAACTCCCAGTGCGCCGTCATGGCATCAACGCCCAACGCCTCAACAACGCGCAGCATGTCGGCGCCCTTGGTCTTGAGCGCCGTATAAGAGCCGTGCAGCGTGTCGCCGCCGTCAAGCAGCAGCGTGCGCCCCGCACCCCGCTCGGCGCGCACAGCCTTGATGAGCGTCGCGAGGCGATCGAGGCCCCCGACACGCCCATACTCCTTGGCCAGGACCGCGAAGTCCGTCGAGGCGAGCATATAGGCGTCGACCGAACCCGGCGGGATGCCATAGTGGGCGAGGAACTCGCGATCGGTGAGGTGCGGCGGCAGTCCGCGGACAACGCCGACGCCGAGATTGACCGAGGGCTCGCGGAAGTAGACGGGGCGAAGCTGCGCGTGGCAGTCGGAGAAGTGCAGGATCGTGACCTGGCCCTTGGCCTCAAAGGGCAGAATGTCTTCCTGGCGCAGACCTCGGCGGAGCGCCTGGCCTAATGCTGGCACGCCGGCGAGACCCGTCAGAGCCCCGACCGCGAGTGCCACCTGCAAAAACTCTCGCCGCGAATGCATCCAGCCTGCACCTCTCAATTACACCAGCCAAACGAAAGGCGGCGGCCGCCCGCGCGGCCGCCGCCCGAGATCGCCTATTTGTTGACCGGGCTGTCCGGGCTCATGACGAGCGCCACGAGATCCTTGATCTGCTCGATCGAGAGAACGCCGTTCGAGCCCAAGCGCGGCATGAGCGAGCACGGGAACACGGCGTGCGCGTTGTAGATCTTGTCGTACACCGCCTTCACGTCCGCCTCGGCGTACTTCCTGATCTTGCCGTATTCGCGCAGGCTTGGGCCGACGGTGCCGTAGCTGACCTCCGCAGCCGTCATCTGGTGACAGGCATAGCAGTTGCCGCCGTTGGGTCGGCGCGGCGGATAGTCGGTGAAGCGCATGCCGTACCCGCTCTGCGCCCACTCCTCGCCCTTCTTCCAGTCGCCCATGAGCTTGCCGTCCTCAGGGTATTTGATCTTGGCCCGCTCGCGCGCCATGATCTTTTCCGCCTCGGCTGGCGGCGGTGCATTGCGCGTCGCGCTGCACACCTTCATCGTCTCGTCCTGATCGACGCGTCCCGCCCAGTCCTTTGGTGCCTGGGAAAAGGCGAACTTCATCAGCACATCGGCATGGAGCGGATCGATCTTCGTCTCCTGAGCCGCGGCGGGGGTGGCGAGCAGCGCGGCAAGCGCGCCGAGGATCACATGCTTTTTCATCGGTCCACCCTCCTTCAGCGCTTGAGGCCTGGCGCGGCGATCTCGCCGCCGCGCGCGCGGTCATAGAGGTACGCCGACAGGGCCACGCTGACGTCGGAGCCGAAATCGAGCCGGTGCAGGCGCATCTGCCAGTAGCAGTCGAGGAGCCGATGCTGCATGGTCATGACGTGCGTGCTCGAGACCCGGTAGGCAGGCCACTCGCCGACCACCGCCTTGGCTTCCTTGGGATCCGAGAGGAACGGCAAGGGCTGCAGCCGGATGCGCTTGCCGGATTCCGCATGGCAGGTCGCGCACGAGAAGTCGAACGGCCCCTGCCGGCGGGAGAAGAGCGCCTCGCCAAGCGCGATCGCCTCCTTCTCCTTGACGTGTTCGGCCTTCGGCGCCAGCTTCATGCCAGAGGACTTGTGCGCGACGTAGCTCGCCATCGCGCCGATGTCCTTGACGGGCTGTCCGCCGCCCGGGTGCGGGTTCTTGCGGAAGGCTGTGCTGTCGAAGCCCTGAAAATTCTCCATGCACCAGAGAATGCGCGTCTCGGCGTCCATGACGCGATCGACGTCCGCGAAGTAGCGCGGCAACTCAGCGAACGCGCCATCCACAGTGCCGACGCCCTTGCCGAGGTCGCAGGTCTCGGCCAGCGACACATTCCGCGGACCTTTCTTAGCCGTCCAGAGCGCTTCGCCGCGGTCGGCGTCGAGAAGCGCTGGATTGCTCCACGGGTCCTCCTTCATCATGCGGCGGTACTGCTCGAGGCCGCGTTCGGTCGCGGCATCCTGCTCAGCCTGTGACAGAGCGGGCGCCGGCGCTGCCGCTGCCGCCGCCTTCGGCGGGGCAGAAGGTGGCGCTGCAGCTGGCGTTGCGGGCGGTGCCGCGGCCGGCGCGCTGGCGGGCGGTGTCGCCGCCTTGGTCGCCGCGGCCTTCTCGGCCTCGTCCATGCGCCGCATATGCTCCTCGTAAGCCTTGCGCGCCTTCTCGGTCTGAGCCGGGGTCTGGGCCCCGGCCCATGGCACGACAGCCGCAGCCATCAGCCCCAATCCCAAACTCATGCCAGCAATGGCGGTGGTCGGGCCCCGCAGTCGCCTCCCTCGCATTTTCTGCCTCCCATACGTTGCTTCTCGTCGTCAGCAATTCCTTGCCCGACCGCCGAGGGGCCGGGATGGGCTGATATTCAAATATCAGGGTATTTGCAGAGGCGGCAAAGCGCAACCCGTTCGCGCTTATGACCTGAGCCTTGTCCTGTTGCGACGGCGCTCATAGGAGCGGGCCGTGCCGACGATCACCCCGACGAGAGCGCCAAGGCCGACAAGGACGATCAAGAGCGGCACCAGAATTGGCGCAAAGGCCCAAACCACGGCACCGGCGAAAACAACCGAGGTCCCGATCAGCCATGCGCGCAACAGGCTCATGCGAGCACGAGAAGCTGCTCGCGCTCGCCGAGCGTCGCGAGGATCGTTGCGGTACCGGCGACGACGCACTGCATTGGGTTCGGCGCCACTCTGAACGGAATGCCGAGCTGGCGCGTCAGCTCGGTGTCGAGCCCATAAAGCTGCGCGCCGCCGCCGGTCAGTACGACGCCGCGCTTGGCGATGCCTGCACGCAGCTCCTCAGGGAGATCCTCGAGCGCCCGACGGACGAGCTCCGCCATATTTGCGATCGGGCCCTCGAGCGCGATGCCGACGTCGTGCGGCCGCAGCACGACCGACTTCACCCGGTGCCGCACGACGTCGCGTCCGCGGATGTGGGCCTCGGCAATGCGGCCGTTCGCCCGCGTGCCCGCGGCACCGGCCTCGATCTTGATCCGCTCGGCACTGGCAAGGCTGATGGCAAGTTGATGGGCGCGCCGCACGTAACGCCGGATCGCTTCGTCGAATGCATTGCCGGCGACCTTCAGCGAGGCGGTGTGCACGATCTCGCCATTGGACAGCACCGCGATGTCGCTGGTGCCACCACCGATGTCGAGGATCATCGTCACCTCTTCCTTGTCGATCTCGATGCCGGCACCGATGGCAGCAGCGACCGGCTCCTCGACGAGGTAGACCCGCCGGGCGCCGGCGGCTTTGGCCGTTTCATAGACCGCCCGGCGCTCGACGGGCGTTGCGGCCGCCGGCACGCAGATAAGGATGCGCGGGCGTCGGAAGCCGAACTTCGACTTCGCGCGCGCGATGAACGCGCGCAGCATCTCCTCGGTGGCAACGAAGTCCGCGATCACGCCGTCGCGGAGCGGGTGGATGAGGTCGATCGGATCGGGGCTGCGCGCTTTGAGCATTAAGGCAGCCTCGCCGACGGCGATCACATGGCGCGGGACGTCCTTGGCACGGACGGCGACGACGGATGGCTCGTCGATGATGATACCGCGTCCGGCCACGTGGACCAGCGTGTTGGCGGTCCCGAGGTCGATCGCGATATCATCCGAGAAAACGCCGCCAACCGTCTTTCGCATGGCGCTGCCAGCCAGCCCTCACCACCCCGCGCGCGCCCTCGCCGCGCGCGCGTTCGACTGGCGAACACGATAGTCGAGCTGATGGCGAAGTCCAAGAGACGCGCGCGAAGCGGCGAAGTTGCAGCAGCTTCCTTCGACGCCAGCCAAAGGCGGCGGACGCACCTCCTCCCCCTTGGATCCGCAGGGGGAGGAAGCTCTCTCAGCCCACCATCATCTGCGCAGCAGGGCCGCGCTGACGCTTCATCATGAGCTTGTTGAGGGCGGCAACATAGGCGCGGGCCGATGCGACCATCGTGTCCGTATCCGAGCCGCGCCCGGTGACCTGGCGACCATCCTCCTCGAGGCGGACCATCACCTCGGCCTGGGCATCCGTACCCTCGGTGACCGCCATGACCTGGTAGAGCGGCAGGCGTGCCTCGTGCGGGACGACGGCCTTGATCGCCTTGAACGTGGCATCGACGGGACCGTCGCCGGTCGCCTCGCGCGTCACGTTCTTACCGTCGACCTCAAGCGTGACCGTCGCTCTCTGCGGACCGCCGGTTCCCGCGACGACCTGAAGCTCCACGAGCTTGATCCGGTTGGTCTGGGTCGCGACCTCTTGGTCGACCAGCGCCTCGATGTCCTCGTCGAATACGAGCTTCTTCTTGTCGGCGAGATCCTTGAAGCGGCGGAACGCATCCTGGAAGGCGTTGTCGCCGAGCTCGTAGCCGAGCTGTTTCAGCTTGTCTCTGAAGGCCGCGCGCCCGGAGAGCTTGCCGAGGCTCAGCGTCGACTTCGAGAGCCCGACGCTCTCCGGCGTCATGATCTCGTAGGTCTGGGTATTCTTCAGCATGCCATCCTGGTGGATGCCGCTTTCATGCGCGAAGGCATTCCGCCCGACCACCGCCTTGTTGTACTGCACCGGAAAGGCAGAGACCGCCGCGACGAGCTTCGAGGCCCGCGTGAAGTAAGTCGAGTCGACGCCGCTCCAGTACGGTAACACGTCGTTGCGCACCTTCATGGCCATCACGATCTCTTCCAGTGCCGCATTGCCGGCGCGCTCGCCGAGACCGTTGATCGTGCACTCGACCTGCCGGGCGCCGGCGCGCACACCCGCCAGCGAGTTCGCAACGGCCATGCCGAGATCGTTGTGGCAGTGCGTCGACCAGACGACCTTGTCGCCGCCGGGCACGGTCTCGCGCAGCATCTTGATGAGGGCGTAATACTCCTCCGGCACCGCGTAACCGACCGTATCGGGGATGTTGATCGTCGTTGCGCCCTGCTTGATGGCGATCTCGCAGCACCTGAGCAGGACATCGCGCTCGGTGCGCGTCGCGTCCTCCGCGCTCCATTCGACGTTATCGGTGTATTGGCGGGCGCGCGCAACGCTTGCCCCAACCGCCGCGATCACCTGCTCGGCGTCCATCTGCAGCTTCCATTTGCGATGGACGGGGCTCGTCGAAATGAATGTGTGAATGCGCGGACGGGCGGCAAACTTCACGGCCTCGCCGGCCCGGTCGATGTCGGCGAAGCTCGAGCGCGAGAGACCGCAAACGACCGCGTTCTTCACGAGCTTGGCAATCTCGCAGACCGCCTCGAAGTCCCCGTTCGACGAGATCGGGAAGCCGGCCTCGATGATATCGACGCCCATCTCGTCGAGGACTTCCGCCACCTTGAGCTTGTCCTCGAGCGTCATCGCGGCGCCGGGCGACTGCTCGCCGTCGCGGAGCGTGGTGTCGAAGATAAGGACGCGATCGGCTTCATTGCGCGCGGGGGTGTCCGATGACGGCTTCGCAGCGGCGTCGTTCATGGTTTTGGGTCCTTAACGTGGAGGCCGCCACCTCTTCCGGTGCGGCAAATCTGCTCTCTTGTGCCTGATTCGGGGTCCCCTGAGCGCCCGTCCCGGATGGATCCGAGACCTCTCACGGCTCAGGGGCTGGTAAGGAGCAGGATGGACCGGAGCGGGCGCGCAACGGACTGCGAGGCACCATCCCGCGAAGGGATCGCCTCCTCAATCCAGCCGTGGCCATTGCCCGTCATTGCGCGAATCTTTCGCCGGTCATGCGGCCACCAGCGCGGCAGCCCGCGGCCATATAAGCCGCAAGGTGGCGCCGAATGCAAGCTCAAATGAGGAAGGCGCTTCATGACGCGCATCGCCGATCAAGACAGCTGCGGCAATAAAGCTGGGGGTTAATCAGGTATTTCCGACTTTCCGCTAGCGTCCGGAGGCGGATCGTCGAATGGTCATATTTCCGCTCGCCGGCTCGACTAAGAGAGCTAGCGAATGCGTCGGCCTGGAACGTTGGGGCTCGCAGCGCGGGGCGTTCGGATCCTTCAGCAGGCAATCGGTTCGGATACCGGGTGCTGCGCCGCGCGCGAGCCGGGAAACAGGAACGGGGACTAAAAGAAATGTCCGGAATCCATGCGGGTTCGGCGCGTGTCGTGCGCCTCATGGTGGCCGTGTCGCTCGGCTTGATGGTTGCGGCGTGCTCTCAGAGCCCGCGGCCCGAAGACGTCGGGCTCGCCCCGTACGGCAAGGGCGGGCCGGCAACACCGGGCTCAACGCGGGATTTCAGTCAGAACGTGGGCGACATCGTGTATTTCTCCACGGATAGCACCGAGCTCTCGCCGGAGGCCCAGCAAACGCTGACGGCCCAGGCGCGGTGGCTGCAGAAGTATGCGCAGTACACGATCACGATCGAAGGCCATGCCGACGAACGCGGCACGCGCGAATACAATATCGCGCTTGGCGCACGGCGCGCCCAGGCGGTCCGGGATTTCCTTGCGCGCAACGGCGTGAGCGCAGCCCGCATCCGCATCATCTCGTATGGCAAGGAGCGGCCGGTCGCGGTTTGCAACGATATCTCCTGCTGGTCGCAGAACCGCCGCGCCCAGACCGTGCTCAACAATCGGGGCCTGGCGAGCAACACGCGCCCCGGCACCTAGGCCGGGACGTCGGCCAACGGAGCCATGGCCGATTTTTCTCAGCCCGCAGCGATCGCCCCTGCGGGCGCTTTCTGCCCTTTCCTTCCCCAGCTGTCACCCATCTGCAACGCCGATGTGCTCATTGCACGCCGGCATTAACCATTCGCTCGATCCTCCCCAAAACGGCCCTAATGTTCCGCACATTCCTAAGGCGAGATGACTGCGGGGTCATATCCAGCCATGAAAGCGAGCGACGTTTTATGCGCGCGGGCCGTAAGCCGCGCGTGCGCGATGGGCGGAAACGGCCTCAATCCGCGACGCCGGTGGCGTATGCCGGGAGTCGGCCGGCTCGGTGTGCTGTCGCTCGTGGCGGCGCTGCTCGTGGCACCGATGTCTGACAGTGCGCCCGCACAGTTGAGCAGTGGGCAGCGTCCACCGATCACCAAGCTGGCAACCCCCGATGCCGACGCCGACACCGCGCGGCAGGAAGCCGCGAACGAGCGGATTGCTGCGTTCCTCATCGCTGAAGCACGCGAGGAACTGGAGCTCGGCGAGCTGCGCAGCGCCCGCGGTCGCCTCGAAATCCTGGTGACGCGCTTTGCGGGAACCACTGTTGCGCCCCGCGCCCGCCGCATGCTCGAGCAGCTCGCCATGATCGACGGGTATCCGATCCCGCCCCTGCCGAAAGGCGCGCCAGCGATCGAGGCGACACGCGCGACCCATGTCAGTGGCGATTCGCTCACGGCCCGGGCCGGCGGCGCAAGCCTCCTTGAGGCGGATTTCAGCGCCAGCGGCGGCGATCGCCTATTCTTTGCCGAGGGGAGCGACGATATCGGCGGACGCGGATTGCGCGTCCTGCGCGAGAAGGCGGCCTGGCTCAAGCGCCACGGCAAGGTTTTCGTACGCATAGAAGGTCATGCCGACGATCACGGCGGTGATGACCTCAATGCGGCACTCGCGTTGCGGCGCGCCGAGACGGTCCGAGACGTGCTGGTCCAGGCGGGCGTTCCGGCGACGCGCATGCATATTGCGGCCTTTGGGCGGGAGAGCCGCATTTCAACCTGCTCCACACCTGGCTGCGCCGCCCAGAACCGTCGCGCCGTACTGGTTCTGACCGATGAGCGCGGCGCCCGCCTCTCGGGTGAGAGCCGACAGGCCGCCAGCGTTGGTGTCCTCGGCGGCGCGTCACGGGGGCCTGGGCAGGCTGGCCCGGCTCTGCGCCGAGACAGGTAGGCGCGGGCGCGTTAACGTGCACGCAGGACATGCGCGCGATTTCTGCCGGGATATCGGATCGCGCGCCCTGACAAGAGAATGCGAACACGAAGGGAGCGGCGTAAGCGCCGAAAGGTTGCCGTGGCATCTTTTCCCCCCCTCCTGCCGATGCGACCTGCATCGGCCAGGCTCAGCCCGTACGTGCGACTGGCACTTCCTGCCCTCATCTGTGCCAGCGCGATTGCCCTTGCCTCTTCGTGGGCGCTGGCACAGCAGCCTGCCCCCGGCGCGTCCACGGCGCCGCGGCCACAGCCAAAGGCCGCGGCCAAGGCGGCGCCAGCGGGCACGCCGGCCTCCGACGCTCAGCTCCGCCAGCGCGTCGAGCAGCTCGAGGAACAGCTCGTTGAGATGCAGGTTCTGGTTGGCACGCTCGAGTCGCTCGCACGTGGCGGCGCAGCGCCGGCGCGCGCAGGCAGCTCCAGCGGCGCGAGTGAGGCGGCGCGGATTGACGCGCTCGAGACGCAGGTGCGCGCCATGACCTTGCAGATCGAGGAGCTGAGCCGCCAGCTACGCCAGCGCCAGGGCGGGCGCGGCGACGAAGCCCCACCCCCTGTCCGGGAGGGCGCGCTGCCGCCGTTCGGAAGCCAGAGCCAGGCTGGCGCGCCCTCGGCAGCGCAGGGCTTCGGCTCGGTGATCGTGACGCCCCAAAGCGGCGATCGCATCGGCCAGATGATCAGTGCCGCACCGGGGCTGGTCGAAGGCAGCCGACTGCCACCCGCGGTTCACAACGCCGGAAGCGCCAAGGAGCTCTACGAGACCGCCTATGGCTATCTCCTCCAGCAGGACTATGCCGCCGCCGAGGCGGCCTTCGAAGAGTTCCTGAACCGCTATCCGAGCGACCACCTCACGGCCGACGCGCAATACTGGCTCGGCGAGACACTCTTCGTGCAGCGCCGTTACAAGCCCGCAGGCCAGGCCTTCCTGCGCGTCGTGCAGAACCACCGGCAGAGCACAAAGGCGCCGAACAGCCTGCTCATGCTGGCCATGACGCTCGAGCAGCTTGGGCAGAAGGACTGTGCGCTCTTCACCGAGCTCGAGACCAAGCATCCCAACGCGCCGCAGGAGATCAAGGCGCGCGCCCGGGTCGTGAAGCAGCGCGTCGGCTGCTGAGGCCGTCGCGGGGCGCCGCCTAACGAAACGTTATCCTTGTTGTGGCTCACTCGCCCAGCGTGCGGCAGACGCGGGCAGCTCAGCCATGACTGGGGGACCAGAGCACAGCAGCGACGTGCCGGGCGCGCCTCAAGCGCGTGCCGGTCAGCCCCAGCGGCGCGGATGGCGCCTGCGCCTCTTTCTCCGCGCCGTGGTGCTGTCGGCGACCCTCGCCGGGATCCTCATCGCCACCGCGATGGTGCGCTATACGATCCGCTTCCCGGATCCCTCGGCCCTACGCCAGCGCGAGCAGGCTCCCGTGGTCCGCGTGCTGGCGCGTGACGGAAGTCTCCTCGCCGAGCGTGGCCGTGCCTCCCTTCCGGTGCCGCTCGCGGAGCTGCCGCTGCATGTGATCCACGCCGTCGTCGCCATCGAGGACCGGCGCTTCTTCCAGCACATCGGCCTTGACTTGCGCGGCCTTGCCCGCGCCATGCTCGCGAACCTGCGGGCAGCCCGCTATGCCCAGGGTGGCTCGACGCTGACGCAGCAACTCGCCAAGAACCTCTTCCTGACATCCGACCGCACCATGGATCGCAAGCTCGAGGAGATCATCCTCGCGCTGTGGCTGGAGCTGCGCCTCGGCAAGCCGGGCATCATGGAGCTCTATCTCAACCGCGTGTATTTCGGCGCCGGCGTCTACGGCATCGAGGCAGCGGCCCAGCGCTACTTCGCCAAGTCCGCCCGTGCGCTGACGGTGCCAGAAGCCGCCATCATTGCGGGGCTGCTCAAGGCCCCCTCGCGCCTCTCGCCGGCGACGCGCCCGGAACTCGCGGCCTCTCGCGCCGTCCTCGTCCTCGCCGCCATGCGCGATGCGGGCTTCCTGAGCGAGACGGGTTACGTCGAAGCGCTCCATCAGCAGGTGACGTACGCGGCCAGCGATGGCGCCCGCGAGGAAACGGGGCTCGAGTTTGCGGTAGACTATGCGCTGGAGCGTCTGCCCCCGCTTGCCGGGCACGGCCAGTCCGCCATTACCGTCGAGACCACCATCGACATCGACCTGCAGCGCCATGCCCAGGCGACGATCGCGCGCCGTCTCGCAGCCGCGCCGGGAACCAGCGAGGCGACCGAAGCGGCGCTCGTTGTGCTCGATCGCGATGGCGGTGTCCGGGCCATGGTTGGCGGGCGGGCCTGGTCGCGGAGCCAGTTCAACCGCGCGGTCCGCGCCCGACGCCAGCCGGGCTCGGCCTTCAAGCCGGTCCTCTACCTCGCCGCAGTCGAAGCCGGGCGCACGCCCGATACGATCGTTCATGACCGGCCGATCACCATCGGCGGCTGGAGCCCGCGCAATGAGAGCGGCACGTATGCCGGCGCGATGACGCTGCGCCATGCGCTCGCCCATTCCGTCAACACGGTTGCCGTGGCCCTTCAGCAGGACATCGGCACCGAGCGGGTCGTCACCATGGCGCGGCGGCTCGGCATCACAAGCGCGCTGCGCGCCGATGCTTCGCTCGCGCTCGGGACATCCGAGGTCACGCCGCTCGAGCTGACCGGGGCATACGGGGCGCTCGCGGCTGGCGGCGTCGGCCTCTCGCCCCACGTCATCCGTCGCGTCAGGACCGATCGCGGCGTGATCCTCTATGCGCGCGCGAACGCGCCGCCACACGCCGTCGCAGCACCGGCACACGTCGGCAAGGTCAACAGCATGTTGCATACGGCCATCGTCGCCGGTACCGGGCGGCGGGCCGCACTCACGGGCCACATGGCCGCCGGCAAGACCGGCACGACCCAGGACCATCGCGATGCATGGTTTGTCGGGTTCACGGGCCGCCTGACGGCGGGCGTCTGGGTCGGCAATGACGACAACAGCCCCATGCGCGGCATCAGCGGCAGCGGACTGCCGGCGCTCATCTGGCGGGACCTCATGCAGGTCGCCCATCGCGGGCTTGAGGCCGTGCCGCTGCCGGGCCTGACAGACGCGCAGCCCACGCCACCTGCCGCAGAAGCGCCAGTGGCCTCAGCCCCTGAGCCAGCCCGAGTTGCCCCCCGCGCGGGTCTCCGCCCGCCCGTCCCGATCGACCACGCCCTCTTTGAAGCGCCCAAGGGGCCGCCGGCTCTCGATACGCGCCGCCTGGAGGCGCTTCTGAAGGCCGAGTGAGGAAGGCTTTATGCTTCAGGCGCTCAGACGCTGCCGACTACAGCTTCCCCGCCAAATCGCGCAGCACGAACTTCTGTATTTTGCCCGTTGAGGTCTTCGGAAGCGGACCGAACACGATCGTCTTCGGCGCTTTGTAGTGGGCCATGTTCTCGCGGCAGTAGGCGATGATCTCCTCCGCCGTCACGGCGCCGGCATCGGCCTTCAGCGTGACAAACGCGCAGGGCGTTTCGCCCCATTTCTCATCGGGCCGCGCGACCACCGCCGCTTCCATGACCTTGGGATGGCGGTAGAGCACTTCCTCGACCTCGAGCGATGAGATGTTCTCGCCCCCCGAGATGATGATGTCCTTGGAGCGGTCCTTGACCTCGATGTAGCCGTCCGCGTGCCAGACGGCGAGATCGCCGGAGTGATAGTAGTCACCGGCGAACGACTCTGCGGTCGCCGCCGGGTTCTTCAGATAGCCGCGCATGATCGTGTTCCCGCGCAGCATGATCTCGCCGATCGTCTCGCCGTCCCGCGGCACAGGCTGCATGGTCCCGGGATCGGCGACGATCATGTCCTCGACGAGGACAACTGGAATGCCCTGCCGCGCCATGATGCGGTAGCGCTCGTCGGTCGCGAAGCCTTCCCACTCGGCATAGGGCGCACAGTAGGTCGATGGCCCATAGCTCTCCGTCGTGCCGTAGAGGTGCAGCACCTCGAAACCCATGGCCTCCATGCGCTGGATGACGATGGCGGGTGGGGCGGCACCACCCGTTGCCACCTTGGTGCGGACCGGTAGCGGCCTCTTCACCGCCTCGGGCGCGTGGATCAGCATGTTGAGCACGATCGGCGCGCCGCACATGTGCGTGACGCGCTCCGCCGCGACCAGCTCGAAAATGCGCTGCGGCTCGACGCGGCGCAGGCAGACATGCGTCCCGCCCGCCGCTGTCACCGCCCAGGTGTACGTCCACCCCGAGCAGTGAAACATCGGCAGCGTCCAGAGATACCGGCTTTCGTGATCCAGCTTGAACGTCAGCGCGTTGGCAAGCGCTCCGAGATAGCAGCCGCGATGCGAGAAGACGACGCCCTTCGGGTTGCCGGTCGTCCCTGAGGTGTAGAGCAGGCACACCGCGTCCCATTCGTCCTTTGGACCCGAATACGCAAAGCCGGGGTCGCCCGCCGCAATGAAACGCTCGTACTCGATGCCGCCGAAGGACGGCGCATCGGCGGTCTCGGCATCCGCGATGTCGATGACGATCGGCCGCTTGTCCCCCAGCAATTCGAGCGCCGGCGCGACCGTGCCGTGGAACTCGCGATCGGCGAGCAAGATCCTGGCTTCGCCGTGCTCGAGACAGAAGGCGATCGCGGCCGGATCGAGACGGATGTTGATCGGGTTCAGCACCGCACCGATCATGGGGACGGCATAGTGCGCCTCGAGCATGGCCGGCACGTTCGGCGCAAGAATGGCCACCGTGTCGCCCCGACCGATGCCGGCCTTGGTCAGGGCGTGTGCGAGCTGGCGTGCGCGCGCATAAAGATCATGATAGGTGAAGCGCCGCGCACCGTGCACGACTGCCGTGCGCGCGCCGAAGAAGGCATCGGCGCGCTTGAGGAAGCTGATCGGGCTTAGCGGTACGAAGTTCGCCGCGCATTTCTCGAGCTCGGGCCCGTCCACCTTCATTCCTGCCTCCATGCCGCTTCCGCTGCCGCCGGCAGACGCCGGCGCTCCGCCCCTATACTGGCTCGTGGGTTCCTTGGCGATCTCCCTGCCGGCTCAGCAGGCCGCACCGGTGGCGGTCTGGCGCGGGCCCGTCAGGCGCCGATGTTGCAGGCGGCCAGCGCCGCCATCGGCAGGATGTCGTTGTCCATGGCACCGAGCTGGCAGATCTGCACGGGGTGTGAAAGGCCGGTCAGAATCGGCCCGAGCACGGTGGCGCCGCCCAATTCCTTGAGCATCTTCGTCGAAATGGACGCGGCGTGAAACGCCGGCATGACCAGCACGTTGGCGGTATCCGTCAGGCGGCAGAAGGGATAGAGCCGGCGCAGATCCGGGTTCAGCGCCACGTCAGCCGACATCTCGCCGTCGTACTCGAAATCGACGCCGCGCGCGTCGAGGATGCGCACGGCCTCGCTCATCTGGTCCGAGCGCTCGCCGCGGGGCTGGCCGAAGTTCGAGTAGGCGACCATGGCGACACGCGGCTCCATGCCGAAGCTGCGTGCGGCGCGCGCCGCCTCGATGGCGATGTAGGCCACCTGCTCTGCTGTCGGCATGTCCGTGACGCTCGTGTCGGCGACGAGCACGGCCCGCCCGCGGCACAGCGCCAGTGACACACCGATGACGCGCCGTCCCGGCTTGGGGTCGATCACGCGCTGCACATCCTGGAAGACGCTGCTCCAGTTGCGCGTGACGCCCGAGACCATGGCATCGGCATACCCGTGCACGACCATGAGTGCGGAGAAGACATTGCGCTCGTTGAGGACGAGGCGCTCGCAGTCGCGCCGGAGATATCCGTGGCGCTGCAGGCGTGCATAGAGATAGTCGGTGAACTCGGCCGTATAGGGCGAGCGGCGCGTGTCGACGAGCTGGAACTCCTCTTTGACGCGCACGCCGAGCTCCTTGAAGTGTGCTCTCACAGTCTCGCTCGTGCCGACCAGCAGCGGCTGGCCATAGCCGTGCCCGAGATAGGCATTCGCAGCCCGGATCACGGCCGGCTCCTCGCCCTCGGCGAAAATGATGCGCTTGGGGTTGCTGCGCGCCTTTTCGAGCGTCGCCGTGAGCCAGCCCGCCATGGGATCGAGCCGCCCGGCAAGCCGCGCCGTGTAGGCCTCGGTGTCGGCGAGTGCGATCCGCGCCACGCCGCTCTCGACTGCTGCCCGCGCCACGGCCGGCGGCACGGACGTGATCAGCCGCGGATCAAACGGCGCTGGGATGATGTACTCCGGACCGAACGTCGGGCGGCGACCGTAGAGCGCGGCAGCCACCTGGTCCGGCACCTCCTCTCGGGCCAGTGCCGCAAGCGCACGCGCCGCCGCGATCTTCATTTCGGTGTTGATCTCCCGGGCGCGGACATCGAGCGCCCCGCGGAAGATGAACGGAAATCCGAGGACGTTGTTGATCTGGTTGGGATAGTCCGAGCGGCCGGTGGCGATGATGGCGTCGGAGCGCACGGCGTGGACTTCCTCCGGCGTGATCTCGGGATCGGGATTGGCCATGGCGAAGATGATCGGCTTCGGCGCCATGCTCCTGACCATCTCCTGGGTCACCGCGCCCTTCGCCGAAAGACCGAAGAAGGCATCAGCACCCTGCATGGCGTCCGTCAGCGTCCGTGCCTTGGTCCTCGCTGCATAGGTGGACTTCCACTGGTTCATGCCGTCCTTGCGGCCCTGGTAGATGACGCCCTTGGTGTCGCAGAGGAGGATGTTCTCGCGCGGCATGCCCATGGCGATCAGCAGATCAAGGCAGGCGATACCTGCCGCCCCAGCGCCGTTCACAACGAGCTTGAACGTCGAGATATTGCGCCCGGTCAGCTCGAGCGCATTGATGAGGCCGGCGGCCGCGATGATCGCCGTGCCATGCTGGTCGTCATGGAAGACGGGAATGTCGAGCAGCTCCTTCAGCCGCTCCTCAATGACGAAGCAGTCCGGAGCCTTGATGTCCTCGAGATTGATGCCGCCGAAGCTCGGGCCGAGATAGCGCACGGAGTTGATGAAGGCATCGACGTCCTGCGTGTCGACGAGCAGGTCGATCGCGTCGATATCGGCAAAGCGCTTGAAGAGCGCGCCCTTGCCTTCCATGACCGGCTTGGAGGCCTGCGCGCCCAGATTGCCGAGGCCGAGAATGGCCGTGCCGTTCGATACCACGGCGACGAGATTGCCCTTGTTCGTGTAGTCGTAGGCCCGCGTCTTGTCCTCGGCGATCGCGAGCACGGGCACCGCCACGCCCGGCGAGTAGGCGAGCGAGAGGTCCCGCTGGGTCGTCAGCGGCTTGGTCGGGGTGATCTCAAGCTTGCCGGGCTTGCCTTCGGAGTGGAAGCGCAGCGCGTCATCGGCAGTGAACTTTATGGCGGGTGTGTCGGCAGCCATGAGGGCGTGTCCCCGTCGTCGTTGGGCTCGCGCGGGTCCCGGGGCCGTCAGGCCACCCCACCGCGCGGCGCGTCCATGTCTGAAAGAGGACCTGACGATAAGCCCCGCCGGACCTGTGCACAACTCGCACTTGCCTCGCACTGCACCATGCGCCATGTGGTCGGCATGGGAGCAGCCGGGGGCGGCAACGGGATGGCCAGACGCGCGAAAAGCGGCAGCAGCGAACACGACGGACATGATGCCGCACCGCCGAACGCCGAGGACGCGCGCGCGCCGGCGGGCGATGTCACGCCCTCAATGGCGCAATATTTGGAGATCAAGGCGGCCAACCCGGACAGCCTGCTCTGGTACCGCATGGGCGATTTCTACGAGCTGTTCTTCGAGGACGCAGCGGTTGCCTCGCAGGCGCTCGGCATCGTGCTGACCAAGCGCGGAAAGCACCTCGGCCAGGACATCCCCATGTGCGGCGTCCCGGTGCACCGGGCCGACGAATATCTCCAGCGCCTTATCCGGCAGGGCTACCGCGTTGCCGTCTGCGAGCAGCTCGAGGACCCGGCAGAAGCGCGAAAGCGCGGCTCCAAGGCGGTCGTCAAGCGTGATGTCGTGCGTCTCGTAACGCCCGGTACGCTGACCGAGGACACCCTGCTCGATGCGCGAACGCGCAACTACCTGACGGCGCTGTTCGCGCCCGCGGGCGCGCCGGAGGCACCCCACGCGCTCGCCTCGCTCGACATCTCGACGGGCGAGTTCGAGATCGCGAGCGTGCCGGGCGACGATCTTGCCGGCGAGTTGGTCCGCCTCGCACCAGGCGAGATCCTCTTGCCTGACCGCCTCATGGGCGACAAGACCGTTGCCGCCTGCGCGAACCACACCGGCAGCGCGCTGACGCCGCTTGCGACATCCTTCTTCGACAGCATCAGCGGCGAGCGGACCCTGCGCGCGCGGCTCGGCGTCGCCGAGCTCGACGGCTTCGGTGCCTTCTCGCGCCCGGAACTGGCCGCGGTCGGCGCGCTTCTCAAGTACGTCGATCTCACGCAGATCGGAGCGCGCCCCGTGGTGCGGCCGCCGCGGCGCACGGGGCCGGCAACGACCCTCGTCATCGATGCGGCGACGCGGAACAGCCTCGAACTGCTGCGCTCGACGCGCGGCGAGCGCGAAGGCAGTCTCCTCGCGGCCATCGACCGCACGGTGACCGGCCCCGGCGCCCGCGAGCTCGCAAGCCGCCTCGCAAGCCCGCTGCGCGATGCGGCGAAGATCGGCGCGCGGCTCGACGCCATTGCCTTCCTGCTCGCCGCGCCGCAAGACCGCGGGTCTCTGCGCGCCGCCCTGAAGGCTGCGCCTGACGTTGCCCGCGCGACGTCGCGTCTGGCCCTCGGCCGGGGTGATCCCCGCGACCTCGCCGCCGTACGCGATGCCCTCGCCGCTGCCGCGCAGTGCGGCGCGATCCTTGATGCCGCCGCCGGCGCGATCGGGCTGCCCTCGGAGCTGGCGCGCGCCAGGGAGCATCTGAGGGGCGCCCAGCAGGCACTCGCCCCATTGCTGGCGCGGGCGCTGGTGGACACGCCCGGTCATCAGCACCGTGATGGCGGGTTTGTGCGCGCGGGATTTCGTGCAGACCTCGATGAGGCTCTGGCGCTGCGCGATGACAGCCGCCGCGTCATGACCTCGCTTGAGGCAAAGTATGTCGCGCAGACGGGCATCAAGACGCTCAAAGTCCGGCACAACAACATCCTTGGATTTTACATCGAAGTCGGCGCGCAGAGCGCACGGCCGCTGCTGACGACACCCCTTTCTGAAACCTTCACGCACCGCCAGACCATGGCCAACGCGGTCCGCTTCACGACGGCCGAGCTCGTCGAGGTCGAGGGCCGCATCGCCGGCGCCGCCGAGCGGGCACGCGCCATCGAGCAGGAGGTGTTCAACGATCTCGCCCGCGCCATCGCCGCTGAGGAGCAGGCGCTCGCCAAGCTCGCCGAGGCCCTCGCCGAGATCGACGTCGCGGCTGGCCTCGCGGAGCTGGCGGAGGCAGAGAACTACGTCCGTCCGGAGCTCGACGAGAGCACATCGCTCGCCATCGAGGGTGGCCGCCACCCGGTCGTCGAGCAGGCTCTCCGCGCCGCCAAGGCCGGGCCGTTCGTCGAGAACGACTGCGTGCTCGGCAATGACGGCTCCGGTCTCGAGGACGCCGCGACGGGCCGAATCTGGCTCGTCACCGGCCCGAACATGGCCGGCAAGTCCACCTTCCTGCGCCAGAACGCCCTGATCACGGTCCTCGCGCAAATGGGCGCCTTCGTGCCGGCGCGCCGCGCCCGCATTGGCATTGTCGACCGCCTCTTCTCGCGCGTCGGTGCCGCAGACGACCTCGCGCGCGGCCGCTCGACCTTCATGGTCGAGATGATCGAGACCGCGGCGATCCTCAACCAGGCCGGTGAGAAGAGCCTCGTCATCCTCGACGAAATCGGCCGCGGCACGGCCACCTTCGACGGCCTCTCCATTGCCTGGGCGACCGTCGAGTATCTGCACGATGTCTGCCGCTGCCGCGCGCTCTTTGCCACCCACTACCACGAGCTGACGGCCCTCGCCGGCCGCCTCGCCGAGGTGGCGAACGCGACCATCGAGGTCAAAGAATGGAACGATGAGATCGTCTTTCTCCACAAAGTCCGCGCCGGCGCCGCCGACCGCAGCTACGGCATTCAGGTTGCCAAGCTCGCCGGACTCCCCGGACCGGTCATCGCCCGGGCAGGCGAAGTGCTGGCGCTGCTTGAGAGGGCCGACCGGCGTTCGCAGGGCGCCGCCCCAGCCCTCGATGACCTCCCCCTGTTCGCCGCCGTACGGCCGACGACCCCGGCGTCCCGGCCCGCGGGGTCGGATCCTCTCGCCGAAGCCGTCGCGGCCCTCAATCCCGATGAAATGAGCCCCAAGCAGGCCCTCGAAGCGCTCTACCGTCTCCGCCAGCTCGCAAACCGCTAGGCACGCGGCGCGCCGGCTATTCCCGCGCCGGCTGAAATACGCTATGCCCGCCGACGAGTTGTATGATGCAGGCACCTGGACGATTCGGGTGCACCCGTTGCGGCCGTGGGGTCATGGCCCGCCGCGAGAGCGGACAGCATGGATACTCTAGTCAAGGATATGCTGGCCCCGGAGCGGGAAGTCCGCGGGCTGCCCGATCCGCCCTATTTCGATCCGGCCGCGCTCCGGCGCGAGCTGACAGCCATTTTCCGTGCCCATGACGAAAGCGCGGAGCTGGCGCGTCCGGCCATCGTCGAGCGCCTCCGCACCTTGATGGCCGATGCCCGAGAGGCGGCGCACGCCCGGCTTTTGCACGACGGCAAGGGGCGCCGCTGTGCTGAAGGGCTCTCCGCCTTCCAGGACGAGCTCACCTCGCTCCTGTTCGACTACACGCGCGCCCACGTCTACCGCAGTAACAACCCCGCCGACACCGAGCGGCTGACCATCGTCGCGACCGGCGGCTACGGCCGCGCCATGCTGGCGCCGGGCTCGGATATCGACCTCCTCTTCCTGCTCCCCTACAAGCAGACACCGTGGGGCGAGAGCGTCGTCGAGTACATTCTCTATGTGCTCTGGGACCTGCGGCTCAAGGTCGGTCACGCGACGCGCACAGTCGATCAATGCCTGCAGCTCGCGCGAACCGACGTGACCATCTGCACGGCCCTCCTCGATGCGCGCTACATCCTCGGGGACCGCCCGCTGTTCGACGAGCTCGTGCGCCGTTTCGGCCAGGAGGTGGTCACGGGCGGCGAGCGCGCCTTCATCGAGGCGAAGCTTGCCGAACGGGCCAGCCGCCATCAACGTACCGGCGCTTCGCGCTATCGTGTCGAGCCGAACATCAAGGACGGCAAGGGCGGTCTGCGCGACCTGCACACACTCTACTGGCTGGCGAAATATCACGCCGGCGGGCCAAGTGCCGGCGATCCCATCGTGCCGCCGATCTTCACGGCGGAAGAGCAGGCGATTTTCCGGCGCTGCGAGGATTTTCTTTGGACAGTGCGGTGCCACCTGCACTTCCTGACCGGGCGTTCCGAAGAGCGGCTGACCTTCGAATATCAGCCTCAGCTGGCCGGCATACTCGGGTATGCGCACCGCCTCGGCCTCAAGGCCGTCGAGCGCTTCATGAAGCACTACTTCATGATCGCCAAGGATGTCGGCGACCTCACGACCGTGCTGTGCTCATGGCTCGAAGTCCAGCAGTTGAAGCACTCACCCGCGATCGGCGCACTGCTCGATCCGCTCGGCTGGCGCATGCGCCGGCGCGTGCGCCGCACGACCGCCTTCCGTATCGACAACGGCCGCCTCAATGTCGCCGACCCCGACGTCTTTCGGCGGGATCCCGTTAATCTGATCCGCTACTTTGCGCAGGTTGAAGAAACGGGCTCCCTGCTCCATCCGCAGGCCCTTCGCCTGATCCGGCAGTCGCTGCGCCTCATCGACGACAAGCTGCGCAACGACCCGGAGGCCAACCGCATCCTGCTCGGCCTGATGACGGCCCGCGGCACGCCCGAGGTGACGCTGCGGCGGATGAACGAAGCCGGCGTTCTTGGCCGCATGATCCCCGAGTTCGGCCGCGTCGTCGCGATGATGCAGTTCAATCTCTACCACCACTACACGGTGGACGAGCACCTCATCCGCACGGTCGGCGTCGTGTCGGAAATCGAGCGCGGGGAGAGCGCCGACAGGCACCCGCTCTCTCACGATATTTTCAAGACCGTGATCAACCGCCGCGTCCTCTATGTGACCGCATTCCTGCACGACATCGGCAAGGGGCAGAGCGAGGACCACTCGAAGGTTGGCGCACGGGTCGCGCGCAAGCTCTGCCCACGTCTCGGCCTCAGCGAAAGCGAGACGGAGCTCGTCGCGTGGCTCATCGAGCGCCATCTGCTCATGAGCAACATCGCGCAAAGTCGCGACATTGCCGACCCGAAGACGATCCGCGACTTCGCCGAAACCATGCAGAGCGTCGAGCGCCTGCGCCTTCTGTTGCTGCTCACGGTCGCCGACATCCGCGCCGTCGGCCCGAGCACCTGGAACGGCTGGAAAGGCCAGCTTCTGCGCTCGCTCTATTATGCGACCGAGCCGCTCCTGTCGGGGGCCTACGAGCCGATCGCGCTCAGCAAGCGCGTCGACACCGCCATTGCTGCCTTCCGCGCGGCGGCCAAGGACGAGCCGGCAGAGCGCGTACAGGCGTTCATCGACCGCCACTACAGCGACTATTGGGTCAAGACCTCGCTGCCCAAACAGCTCGAGCACATGCACCTCATGGCGCGCACGGAGGCAGCCGGCAAGACATTCGGCACGAACTTCACGACCAACGCCTTCACAGCCGTCTCCGAGCTGTCGCTGCTGGCGCCGAACCACCCCCGCGTGCTCTCGCTCTTTGCCGGTGCCTGTGCTGCGGCCGGCGCCAACATCGTCGGAGCCTACATCGCCTCGACCCGCGACGGCTTTGCCCTCGACACCTTCCTACTCCAGCGCGCCTTCGAGAACGAGGACGACGAGCGCCGCCGCGCCACCCGCATTGCCGAGACCATCGAGAAGCTGCTTCGCGGTGAGGTCCGGCTCAACGCGCTCATGGCCAAGAAGTTAGCCGCGCCCTCGATCATCAATAACTTCACGGTCGAGCCGGAGGTGGTCATCGACAATGTCATCTCGGATCAGTTCACCGTCATCGAGGTCACGGGCCTCGACCGCCCGGGCCTGCTCTATGACGTCACGACGGCCCTTTCCGACCTCAACCTCGACATCAATTCCGCGCACATCACAACCTTTGGTGAGAAGGCCGTCGATACGTTCTACGTGACCGATCTCACCAGAAAGAAGATCACCTCGCCCCAGCGCCAGGAGGCCATCCGGGCGCGCCTCATCGAAGTGCTTGCCGGCGAGCCGGCAACCTGACCGCCGCCCTCGGCTCGGATACGGCTCGCATCCCATGAGACTCTACAGCGCCTTCGCGACGGTCGGCGGGCTCAGCATGGTGAGCCGTGTCCTCGGATTCCTGCGCGACATCCTGATCGCCGCCGTCCTCGGCACCGGCATGATCGCCGACGCATTCGTTGTCGCCTTCCGAATGCCGAACCTCTTCCGGCGCCTTTTTGCCGAGGGCGCCTTCAATGCGGCCTTCGTACCGCTCTTCGCAAAACGCCTCGAGACGGATGGCAATGGCGCCGCGCACACATTTGCTGAAGAGGCGTTTGCCGGCCTCTTTGTGGTGCTGCTCGTGGTGACGGCGCTCGCTCAGATCGCGATGCCGTGGATGGTGCTCGGGCTCGCACCAGGCTTTGCAAGCGAGCCCGAAAAGCTCGATCTCGCGACGGCACTGACGCGGATCGCATTTCCCTATCTCATGTGCATGTCGCTCGTGGCGCTGCTCTCGGGCCTGCTCAATTCCCTGCATCGCTACTTGGCGGCGGCGGCGGCGCCGATCGTGCTCAACATTGTGCTCGTGACAGTCATGCTGCTCGCGCACTGGCGCGGCTATCACGATGAGCCGGCCGCCGGCTATCTCCTCGCGTGGGGCGTCACCCTGGCCGGGGTGCTTCAGCTGGCCATGCTCTGGGTCGCGGCCAAGCGCGCGGGCTTTGCCCTGCGCCTCAGGCTTCCGCGCCTGACTGATGGCGTGCGACGGCTGCTCGCCCTCGGTATTCCCGGCCTCATCGCCGGCGGCATCACGCAGATCAACATCGTCGTCGGCACGATCATCGCGTCGCTGGAGGCGAGCGCCGTCTCCTACCTCTACTATGCCGACCGGCTCTATCAGCTCCCGCTCGGCATTGTCGGTGTCGCGATTGGCGTTGTCCTCCTTCCGGATCTCTCCCGCCATCTCGGCGCAGGGAACGGGGCGGCGGCCATGGACAGCCAGAACCGCAGCATGGAGCTTGCCCTCCTGCTGACCCTACCGGCAGCCGTAGCGCTGCTCGTCGCCGCAGAGCCCATCATCCGCGTCCTCTTCGAGCGCGGCGCCTTCACTGCGCAGGATACTGTCGCAACGGCGTGGGCGCTTGCCGCCTTCTCCGTCGGGCTTCCCGCCTTCGTGCTTATCAAGGTGCTGCAGCCGGGCTTCTTCGCGAACGAGGACACCACGACGCCCATGCGCTATGCGGGCGTCAATCTCCTCCTCAATGCCGCGGGCTCGCTGCTGCTATTCTTCACGTTCAAGGCCGCGGGCTTCATGCCTCATGTGGGCATTGCGCTTGCGACCTCGATCGCCGCCTGGGTCAATGCCCTCATGCTCTGGGCCACGCTCAGGCGGCGCGGCTACTTCGTGGTCGACAGCCGCCTCGCGCGGAATATGCCGCTCATCGCGCTGGCGAGCGTGCTCATGGGTGTGGGTGTGGCCCTTGCAGGCCTGCTGCTCGAGCCTTGGCTCAGACCCAGCGCCGGCCTGATCGCTCAAGCGGGCGGCCTCGCGGGTCTCGTCACCTTCGGCCTCGTTCTCTTCGCCGCCATGATCCTTGCGACGGGCGTCATGACGCCAGCCCAGCTCAGGCGGCACCTTCGACCGTAGCGGTGCTGCGCCGACGCCCCACCATCACGAAACCTGAATGATCTTCCCCGGATTGAGAATGTCCAAGGGATCGAACGCCTGCTTGATGGCGCGCATGGCGGCGAGGCCGGCGCCGTGCTCGGCTGTGAGGTACTTCATCTTACCCTGGCCGATGCCGTGCTCGCCGGTGCAGGTCCCGTCCATGGCGATGGCGCGCTTCGCCATTTTCTCGATCAGGGCCTCGGCGGCGGCGATCTCCTTGGGATTGGACATGTCGACCATGGGCATGGTGTGGAAGTTGCCGTCGCCGACGTGCCCGACAATCGGGGCGCTGAGGCCCGAGGCACGGATGTCCTCGATCGTTGCCGCGACGCACTCGGCGAGCCGTGAGATCGGCACGCACACATCCGTCGCAATGGCCTCGCGTCCCGGATGGGCGGCCTTGACGGACCAGTAGCTCTCATGGCGCGCCTTCCACAGGCGCCGGCGGTCCTCCTCCTTCTCCGCCCAGTCAAAGCCGCTGGCGCCTTCGCCGCGGGCGATCTCCTCGAAGATGCGCACCTGATCGCGTGTTCCGGCCTCGGTGCCGTGGAACTCGAGAAACAGCATGGGCTTCACGGGAAGGCTCAGCTTGGCCTGCTCGTTGAGAATGCGCACGTTGGCTTCGTCGATCAACTCCATGCGCGCGAGGCCGAGGCCGAGCTGAATGGCCGTGATGACGGCATTGCAGGCACCCTCGACGCTCTCGAAGGGACAGACCGCTGAAAGAATGCTTTCGGGAATGCCGTACAGCCGGACGGTGACCTCGGTCATGATGCCGAGCGTGCCTTCCGAGCCGACCAGCAGCTTGGTGAGATCATAGCCCGCCGATGACTTGCGCGCCCGGCGCGCGGTGCGGATCACGGTGCCGTCGGCCATCACGGCCGTCACGTTGAGCACATTCTCGCGCATGGTACCGTAGCGCACGGCGGTTGTGCCCGAAGCGCGCGTTGCGGCCATGCCGCCGATCGTGGCTTCCTCGGCGCCGGGATCGACAGGAAAGAAAAGCCCCATGTCGCGGAGGTGATCGTTGAGCTGCTTGCGCGAGACCCCCGCCTCGACGGTCGCATCGAGATCGCGGTCGTGGACGGCGAGAATGCGGTTCATGCGCGAGAAGTCGAGCGAGAGGCCGCCGCGCGGCGCATTCAGATGACCTTCGAGGGACGTGCCCGCGCCGAACGGGATGATGGGCACGCGGTACGTTGCGGCAACGCGCACGACCTCCTGCACGTCCTCGGTGCTATCCGGCCAGATGACCGCATCCGGCGGCTCGTTCGGCAGCCACGTGAGGGTGTGGGCGTGCTGGCGGCGCACGGCCTCGCCGGTCTGCAGGCGATCGCCGAAGCGCTGGCGGAGGATCCCAAGCGCGGTTGCTGTGTCGGCGGCGCCGGCGGACAAGGTCTCTGACATAAGGGGCTTCCTCGGGTTCGATCGGCGCTGGGCGCACTTCTTCATTGGCCGGCGCGCGGCAGGCGGGTGCCTATATAGGCGCCTTACTGCGCAAAGTCACGGCGCGGCGAGTGCCTTCGCCGCCTCGGGCGCAAAGTAGGTCAGGATGCCATCCGCGCCGGCACGCTTGAAGGCCAGCAGCGCCTCCATCATCACCCGCTCGCCGTCGAGCCAGCCATTGAGGGCGGCGGCTTTGAGCATCGCGTACTCACCGGACACCTGGTAGGCATAGGTCGGCATGCCGAACGCGTCCTTCACCCGCCGCACGATGTCGAGGTAGGGCATCCCGGGCTTGACCATCACCATGTCGGCGCCCTCGCCAATGTCGAGGGCAACCTCCCGCAGGGCCTCAGCCGAATTGGCAGGGTCCATCTGATAGGTGCGCTTGTCGCCGATCAGCGTCGCGTTAGTGCCGATCGCATCGCGGAATGGCCCATAGAAGCCCGAGGCATACTTGGCGGCATACGAGAGGATCTGAACCTCCTCGTAGCCCTCAGCATCGAGCGCGCGGCGGATGGCGCCGATACGCCCATCCATCATGTCCGAGGGGGCAACGCAGTCCACGCCGGCTTCAGCCAGCGCGAGCGCCTGGCGGCAGAGGATGCTGACGGTCTCATCGTTCAGAATAACGCCCCGGTCATCGAGCACGCCGTCATGGCCATGGCTTGTATAGGGATCGAGCGCGACGTCGGTGATGACGCCGATCTCCGGAACGGCGTCCTTGATGGCGCGGACGGCCCGGCACATCAGATTGCTGGCTTTGACCGCCTCGCTGCCTCTCGGGTCGCGCAGGGGCCGATCGACGTATGGGAAGGGCGCAATCGCCGGAATGCCGAGCTTGGCCGCCTGCTCGGCGGCGCGCTGGGCTTCGGCGATGTTGACGCGGTCCACCCCCGGCATGTGGGCGACGGGGGTGCGCGCCTCCGAGCTATCAATCAAGAATATCGGCCAGATGAGATCGGCCGTGGTCAGCACATTCTCGGCAACAAGCCGCCGCGACCAGGTACTCTTGCGGTTGCGGCGCATGCGGACGGCGGGGTAGGCGCCCGGCACGGCCGGGGTCGGCTGCGCCCCGGTGGCTGAGGGCCGCGGCGCCTCGCCGCGCTCCAGCTTCAACGGCTTCATGGATTTGGCTCCCGGGTGGTTGTAGGACCCAGCATGACCAGACTGTGTGGCCGGCGGGCATCGATACCGCTCAAATCCGGCACATTGTTGCGCGATGGCGCCCGGCTGTCCACGGCTCTCGCAATGGTGTCGCGGCCGGTCCCCTTGCGCCGCCCAGGGGAGCGGCGTAGAAGACCGGCTTTAATGAACACACAGGCACACGCGTCTTTCTACTTCCCGGGGCGCCACCTCCTCACCTGCGAGGGTTTGAGCGCCCAAGAGATCAATTCGCTTCTCGATCTCGCCGACCGCGCCGCCGACATCAATCGGCAGGTCAACAAGAAGCGCGACGTCCTCAGAGGGCGCACGCTCATCAACCTGTTCTTCGAGGTCTCGACGCGCACGCAGTCGTCCTTCGAGCTCGCGGGCAAGCGCCTCGGCGCCGACGTCATGAACATGAACGTCGCGACGTCCTCGGTGCAGAAGGGCGAATCGCTGATCGATACGGCGATGACCCTCAACGCCATGCGGCCCGATCTCCTGGTCGTGCGCCACCACGCCGCGGGCGCCGTCGAGTTGCTGGCGCAGAAGGTGGACTGCTCGGTCATCAATGCCGGCGACGGCGCCCACGAGCACCCGACGCAGGCACTGCTCGATGCCCTCACCATCCGCCGCGCCAAGGGCCGCATTGCCGGACTGACGGTCGCCATCTGTGGCGATATCCTTCATTCGCGCGTCGCGCGCTCGAACATCCACGTGCTCAACGCCATGGGTGCGCGCGTACGCCTGGTTGCGCCTTCGACGCTGCTGCCGCCCGGCATCGAAAAGCTCGGGGCCGAGGTCTACACGGACATGTGGAAGGGCCTTCAGGACTGCGACATCGTGATGATGCTGCGCCTCCAGCGCGAGCGCATGGAAGGCAACTACGTTCCCTCCTCGCGCGAGTATTATCACTTCTTCGGGCTCGACCAGGAGAAGCTCGACTGCGCCAAGCCCGATGCCCTCATCATGCATCCTGGCCCGATGAACCGCGGCGTGGAGATCGCCTCGCCTATCGCCGACCATTCGCGCAGCGTCATCCGCGAGCAGGTCGAGATGGGCGTTGCGGTGCGCATGGCCGTGCTGGAAGCCCTGGCGCGCCATCTGCCGAATCATTGAGGCGCGCGAGCGCGCCCTGACTGCAGACCTTATGGCTAGACGAGGTAGGAGCGTGAGGCCCGCAACAGGCAGAGACGGCGCCAAAGCCGGCAGTGAAGCCGGCACCAGCACCGTATTCATCAATGCCCGCATCATCGATCCGGCCACCGGACGCGACGAGCCGGGCGGGTTGCTGGTCACGGACGGGGTGATCGCGGACGTCGGCGGACACCTGCGCCGCAATGCGCCGCCCGGCGCCGTCGTGGTCGACTGCCTCGGTCATATTCTCTGTCCCGGCCTCATCGATGCCCAGGTCTATACCGGCGACCCCGGCCAGGAGCACCGGGAGACCCTCAAGACCGCGAGCTTCGCCGCCGCCGCCGGCGGCGTGACCACCATCGTGTGCATGCCGGATACCGAGCCGGTGATCGATCAGGTCGCGCTCGTCGACTACGTGCAGCGCCGCGCCCGCGAGCGCGCCGTGGTCCACGTCCACATCATTGCGGCACTGACGCGTGGGCTCAAAGGCCAGGAGCTTGCCGAGATCGGCCTCCTGCAGCGCGCCGGCGCCGTCGCCTTCTCGAACGGCAAGTCGTCGATCTCCAACACGAGCATCATGCGCAATGCGCTGCTCTACGCGAAGGACTTCGACGCACTCATCATGCACCACACCGAGGACCCGTACCTGTCGGCGGGCGCGGCCATGAATTCGGGCGAGGTCTCAACGCGGCTCGGCCTCAAGGGCGTGAACAAGGCTGCGGAGACGATTGTGCTCGAGCGCGACGTGCGCCTTGTCGGCATCACCGGCGGGCGCTATCACGCCTCAACGATTTCGTGCGCGGAAAGTCTTGCCGTCGTCCGCGCCGCGAAGGCGCGCGGTCTGCCGGTGAGCTGCGGCGTCTCGATCAATCACCTCACGCTCAACGAGAACGACATCGGGTCCTATCGCACTTTCTTTAAAGTGCGGCCGCCGCTGCGGTCGGAGGAAGACCGCGCAGCAATGGTGCGGGCGCTGGCGGCCGGCGACATCGACGTCGTTGTATCGAGTCACGATCCGCAGGACGCCGACGTGAAGCGCCGCCCGTTCGCCGAGGCGGCCGACGGCGCCATCGGCCTTGAGACCCTGCTCGCCGCCGCGCTCCGCCTCTATCATGCCGACGAGATCGGATTGCTGCCCCTCCTGCGCGCGATGACCATCAATCCCGCGAAGCTTCTGGGCCTGCCCGGTGGCCGCCTCGAGAAAGGTGCTCCTGCCGATCTCCTCCTCTTCGATCCCGGCCTGCCATGGGTGGTTGATCGCGAGCAGCTGAGATCCCGCTCGAAGAACTCACCCTTCGATGAGCAGAAGCTGCAGGGGCGCGTGCTCAAGACCATGGTTGCCGGGCGCATGGTCTACCAGTACGGTGCCTGACGGCCCGCAGTGTGTCACTGGCCTCACGACCGGACCTGCCGAGATGTCCTCATCGCTCATCCTGCCCGCGCTGGCGGCGCTCGCGTTCGGCTATCTGCTGGGCTCGGTCCCGTTCGGGCTGATCCTGACGCGCGCGGCCGGCCTCGGTGACGTGCGCGCGATCGGCTCAGGCAACATTGGCGCGACGAACGTGCTGCGTACCGGCAACAAGCCGCTCGCCGCGCTGACCTTGCTGCTCGATGCGCTCAAGGGAACGGCAGCCGTCGTCCTCGCCGTTTGGATGGCCGCCCGGCTGGGCATCGCCCACGGCGCACCGTCCAATGGGCTGCTGGTTGTCCTCTTGGTACCGTGGATGGCCGGCCTCGGCGCGATCCTCGGGCATCTCTTTCCTGTCTGGCTGGGCTTCAAGGGCGGCAAGGGCATCGCCACGTATATCGGCGTCCTCATTGGGGTCTACTGGCCGGCAGCCGTGGTCTTCTGCATATCGTGGATCGTCGTCGCGGCGATCAGCCGGTATTCCTCGCTCGCTGCGCTCGCCGCCACGTTCTTCACCTTCATTCATTTCACGATCGTCGGCGGCCAGCTTGTCGTGCCCATCGTCGCCACCATCTCCGCGCTGATCTACTGGAAGCACCGCGAGAACATCCGGCGGCTCATATCGGGGCAGGAGAGCCGGATCGGTGTCAAAGCCTAGGCCCCCTGCACGCGGACGACCGGCTCCGCTCCCGATCGCGACGCTCGCAGATGCCGAGCGGCTTGCCTGCCTGCGCCTCATCCGCACGGAGAACGTCGGGCCGGTGACCTTTCGCGAGCTTGTCAATCACTGCGGCGGCGCCGAGCGGGCGCTTGCCGCCCTGCCCGATCTCACACGGCGCGGTGGCCGGCGCCAGCCCGTCAGCGTCTACCCGCGCGACAAGGCCGAGGCCGAGCTCGAAGCCGCTCACAGATACGGCGCGCGAGCGCTCTTCACCATCGAGCCCGGATATCCGGCTGTGCTCGTGCACGCAGGCGTGCCGCCGCCAATGCTGTACGTGAAGGGCCGTACGGAGCTCTTCAAGAGGCCTGCCGTGGCGATCGTCGGCGCGCGCAATGCCTCGGCTGCAGGGCGCACCATGGCACGGCAGCTTGCCGCGGGCCTCGGTGCCGCCGGCGTGGTGATCATCTCTGGCCTGGCGCGCGGCATCGACGCTGCAGCGCACGAAGCCGCGATGGCCACGGGGACCGTCGCTGTCCTCGCCGGCGGCATCGACCACGTCTATCCCCCGGAGCACGAAAGCCTCCACGCGCAAATCGCCGCCGAGGGTTGCCTGGTCACCGAGTTGCCGCCAGGTTTCAAGGCGCGCGGCAGCGATTTCCCGCGGCGCAACCGGATCGTCTCGGGCTTGTCCCTGGGAGTGGTCATCGTCGAGGCGGCCAACCGCTCAGGTTCGCTCATCACCGCACGGCGGGCTGCCGAGCAGGGGCGCGAGGTCTTTGCCGTACCGGGCCATCCTCTCGACCCGCGCGCCGAGGGGACCAACATGCTTCTCAAACAAGGCGCGACCCTGGTTACATCGGCGGCGGATGTCCTCGAGACGCTCGGGCCTCAGATTGGAGCGACTCCGCAAGACACGGCAGCCGCGGCGATGGCGGCGACATCTTTCCCGGACGACGACGCGGAGCCCCCCTCGGCCCTGCCGCCGGAGGCGGCCCATCGCCTCGTGCTGCAGGCCCTCGGCGCCGCGCCGGTTTCCATTGATGAGCTTGCCCGCACGACCGGCCTCTCGATCCGCACACTGAGAGGCGTGCTGATTGAGCTGGCGCTGGCCAGCCGGATCGAGCATCAAGGCGCCCAGCTCGTTGCCCTGAAGGTCGGCTGAGAATGGCGCTCAGCTCCGCTGCGCCTGAATGATGGCCTCGCGATAGGCCACGACAAGGATCCCGGCCAGGGTGGCGCACCCGAGATTGTCCGCTATGTCCTTGAGCTCCAGCGTCAGATCGGCGAGGTATTCGAGCTGATCGGCGCGCGACAGCTCGTCCACGACCTCGATATCGTCCTCTCGCATCTCCCGCGGCGACAGCGGGTCCGATTTGGTGGGCATAGCGATAAGACCCCCTCAGCTGGAAAATCTCCGAGCAATGGTTGCTTTGAGAACAATATACAATCTCCAGTTGATGAACAATCCCTTCACGCGCCCGAACCACCCCCTGCGGCGTCGTTGTCCACACGGCGGACCTTATGCGATGGCGGAGCAGAAGCGCGAAATTAAGGATCTGATACTACGTAATAATATCAAATCCACCCGAAGCTACAGCGCCGTGATGGTTTGACAGGTCCCGCGCCATCACCCATGTTCTCGCGCAATCACCGGCCAGCGTCTGGACCGAGGCGGACGCCATCCCGGCCACCGGACGCCGAAAACGGCATTGGAACCTAATGAACATCGTCATCGTCGAGTCGGCCGCCAAGGCCAAAGCGATCAACAAGTATCTTGGCTCCGACTTCAAGGTCATCCCCAGCTACGGGCACATCCGGGACCTGCCCTCCAAGGACGGCTCAGTCGAGCCGGACAAGGACTTTGCCATGCACTGGGACGTGGATGGCCGCGCGGCCAAAGTAGTCCGCGAGATCGCCGCTGCCGTGAAAGGGGCTGATAAGCTCATTCTCGCCACTGACCCTGATCGCGAGGGCGAGGCCATCTCCTGGCACATTCTCAAAGTCCTGGAAGAAAAGAAGGCACTCAAAAAGGGCATTCCGGTCGAGCGCGTGACGTTCAACGCCGTCACCAAGCAAGCCGTCCTCGACGCCATGAAGGCGCCGCGCGCGATCGATGCGCCGCTCGTCGAGGCCTACCTGGCGCGGCGCGCCCTCGACTATCTCGTCGGCTTCACCCTCTCGCCGGTGCTGTGGCGCAAACTTCCCGGCGCGCGATCGGCAGGCCGTGTCCAGTCGGTGGCGCTCCGCCTCGTCTGCGATCGCGAACGCGAGATCGAGGCCTTCAAGAGCGAAGAGTACTGGACCATCGAGGCCCTGCTTGCGACTTCGAAGGGTGAGGAGTTCCGCGCACGCCTGAGCACCATTGCCGGCACCGCGCTGAAGAAGCTCGACATCAAGGACGGGGCGTCCGCCAACGCGATCAAGGCGGCCCTCGAGCAGGGCGACTTCGTCGTCACCTCAGTGGAGCGGAAGGCGACGCGGCGCAATCCGGCGCCGCCCTTCACGACCTCGACGCTGCAGCAGGAGGCCTCACGCAAGCTCGGCTTCTCAGCCAAGCAGACAATGAATATTGCCCAGCGTCTCTATGAGGGTGTCGATATCGATGGCGATACCGTCGGTCTCATCACCTACATGCGAACGGACGGCGTGCAGATCATCCCCGAGGCGATCGGCCCGATCCGCCGCTCGATCGAGGAGACGCTCGGCAAGCGCTACGTCGCCCCGTTCATTCGCGAGTACAAGACCAAGGCGAAGAATGCCCAGGAAGCGCACGAGGCCGTCCGCCCGACGGACGTGACGCGGCGGCCTGAGGATGTCGCACGCCACCTCGAGCGCGACCAGGCCCGCCTTTACGAGCTCATATGGAAGCGCGCCGTCGCAAGCCAGATGGCCTCGGCCGAGCTCGAGCAGACAACGGCCGAGATCGAGGTCAAGGGACGCGACGGCAAGATGTACGGGCTGCGCGCCACCGGCTCGGTCGTCCTCTTCGACGGCTTTCTCAAGCTTTACGAGGAGGGGCGCGACGAGGAGGACGAGGAGAGCCGGCGCCTGCCGCCGCTCGCGGAGGGCGATCACCTGAAGGATCGCGGCATCGACGCCAAGCAGCACTTCACGGAACCGCCGCCCCGCTACACGGAGGCAACTCTCGTCAAGAAGATGGAGGAGCTCGGCATCGGGCGCCCATCGACGTACGCCTCGACGCTCGCCGTGCTCGAGGATCGCGGCTATGTGCGCGTCGACAGAAAGCGCCTCATTCCTGAAGACAAGGGCCGTCTCGTCACGGCCTTCCTCGAAGCCTTCTTCAAGCGCTATGTCGAGTACGACTTCACCGCCGACCTCGAGGAGAAGCTCGACCTCATCTCCGACCACCGGCTCGACTGGAAGGAGGTCCTGCGCGACTTCTGGAAGGAGTTCACAGGCGCGGTCGACGAGACCAGGGAGCTGCGCGTCAGCGACGTGCTCGAAGCCCTGAACGAGCTGCTCGGCCCGCACATCTTCCCCGACAAGGGCGACGGCACGGATCCGCGTGCCTGCCCGAACTGCGGGGAGGGCCGCCTCTCGCTCAAGATCGGCAGGTTCGGCGCCTTCATCGGCTGCTCGAATTACCCGGAGTGCCGCTACACGCGCCAGCTCGCCGATGTCCACGGCAATGGCGAGGAAGCCACGAAGCCCGAAGGCAAGCTGCTCGGCTACGATCCCGAGACGGGCCTTGCCGTCACGCTACGCACCGGCCGCTTCGGCGCCTACGTGCAGCTCGGCGAGGGCAGCAAGGACGAGAAACCGAGGCGCAGCTCCATCCCGCGCGGGGTCGATGCCGCCTCCGTCGATCTCGAGAAGGCGCTGCAGCTCCTCAGTCTGCCGCGCGAGATCGGTCTGCACCCGGAGACAGGCAAGCAGATCATGGCCGGGCTCGGCCGTTACGGCCCGTTCATCCTGCATGACGGCATGTATGCCAATCTCGAGTCCGTGGAGGATGTCTTTACGATCGGCCTCAATCGCGCGGTGGCGATCCTCGCCGAGAAGGCCGCCGGCGGCGGCAAGGCGCGCTTCCAGCGGGGCAAGCCCACCGTGCTCAAGGATCTCGGCGCGCACCCCGATGGCGGCGGGCCGATCCAAGTGCTTGCGGGCCGCTATGGTCCCTACATCAACTATGACAAGATCAATGCCAATGTGCCCAAGGGCAAGGAGCCGACGGCGCTGACCATGGAGGAGGCCGTGGCGCTGCTCGCCGAGCGCGCGGCCAAGGGTGGCGGCAAGGCAGTCAAGGGACGCAAGGCGGCGAAGTCCACCAAGGCCGCCGCGGAGAAGACCGCCGAGGCAACGCCCGCGAAAAAGGTCGCCCCAAAGCCGAAGAAGACCGCCGCGAAGAAGGTCTCTGCATCGGCCGAGAAACCGGCCGCCAAGACCGCGCCTGCCAAAGGCAAGACCAAAGCCGCGCCGAAGAGCCCGCCGGCGCGGCGCCGTGATGCCGCCGAATAGGGCCAGCTGAAAGAGCGCGCGTGCCGAAGAAGCAGAAGCGCTGGGAGAAACCCGATCGGCCAAGCCGGTCGGGCAAGCCACGCTCGGCGCCCCCAACGGCCGGCCTGCCGACGCGCGAGCAGCTGCTCGACTATCTTTCGACCACCACCGAGAAGGTCGGCAAGCGTGAGATCGCGCGCGCCTTCAATATCCGCGGCGGCGACCGCATCGCTCTGAAGGAACTGCTTGCCTCGCTGGCGCAGGAAGGCGCGATCGTCGGCAGCCGCAAGGCCGTGAAACCGCGCGGCAAGCTGCCCCCTGTCGGCGTGCTCGAGATCATCGGGCGCGATAACGAAGGCGACCTCGTCGCCGTGCCGGCACACTGGGAGGCCTCCGAGGGCGAGCGGCCGAAAGTTGTCGTGCGGCCGGGGCGCGGGGCCATCGGTCCGGATGGCGATGGCGCGCTCGCCATCGGCGACCGCATTCTGGCGCGCATCTCGCGCATCCGCGACGCTGATCCCTTCGGCTACGGCCACGAAGCCGAGCCCCTCAAGCGCCTGCCGCGCGAGCGAAAGCGCCTCCTCGGCATCTTCCGTGCAGCGCGGCACGGCAGCGGCGGCATGATCGACCCCATTGACCGCAAGGACCTCAAAGAATGGCCGGTCCGTCCCGGCAACGAGGGCGACGCGGATGACGGCGAGCTCGTGCGCTTCGACATCGTCCGCCGCCACCGCCACGGCGTGCCAGAAGCACGCGTTGTCGAGCGCCTCGGCAATCCTGAGGATCAGCGTCAGATCAGCCTCATCGCCATCCACACGCACGGTCTGCCGGACGCTTTCCCTGATGCCGTGCTCGCCGAGGTCGAAGATCTGCCCGCGATCGACCCGCGGGGGCGCCTCGATCTGACGAACCTGCCGCTTGTCACGATCGATCCCGTCGATGCGCGCGACCATGACGATGCCGTGCTGGCCGAGCCCGATGCCGATCCCGCCAACGAGGGTGGCTTCATCGTCACGGTAGCCGTAGCCGATGTCGCGCACTACGTGCGCCCGGGCACGCGCCTCGACCGCGAGGCCCGCGGGCGCGGTAACTCCGTCTATTTTCCCGACCGTGTCGTGCCGATGCTGCCCGAGCGCATCTCCAATGACCTTTGCTCGCTGCGCCAAGGCGAAGTGCGCCCCTGCCTCGCCGCCCGCATGATCTTCGACCGCCATGGCGACAAGCGCCGGCACACGTTCCATCGCGCGCTCATGCGCTCGGCTGCCCGCCTCTCCTATCAAGAGGCCCAGGCGGCAATCGACGGCCGGCCCAGCGAACGCGCCGCACCCATGCTCGAGAAGGCGCTCCACCCGCTCTGGTCAGCCTATCGGGCGCTTGCCGCCGCACGCGACAGGCGCGCGCCTCTGGACCTCGACCTACCCGAGCGCAAGATCGAGCTTGGCGCGGACGGCATGGTCCGCCGCGTGCATGTTCCCGAGCGCCTCGATGCGCACCGGCTGATCGAAGAGTTCATGATCCAGGCCAATGTCGCCGCCGCCGAGACGCTCGAGCAGGCGCGCGCGCCGGTCGTTTATCGCGTGCACGACAGGCCGGGGGCCGAGAAGTTGAAAGGACTGCGCGAGCTGCTCGAAGGGCTCGGGCTCAGCCTGCCGCCCGGCGAGCACGTCCGTCCCAAGCATTTCAACGCCATACTCGCACGGGCCAAGAGCCAGCCCTATGCGGAGTTCATCAACGAAGTGATCTTGCGCGCTCAGGCCCAGGCCGAATATGCCACGGCCAACATCGGACATTTCGGCTTGAACCTCATGCGCTATGCGCACTTCACGTCGCCGATCCGCCGCTATGCCGATCTACTGGTGCACCGCTCGCTGATCGCAGCGATGAAGCTTGGCGCCGGCGCCATGGTGCCCGAGGAACGAGCTGATCTGGCGGCGGTCGCGAAATCGATTTCGGAAGCCGAGCGGCGCGCCATGGTCGCCGAGCGCGAGACGATCGACCGCTTGATCAGCGCCTTCCTTGCGGATCGGCTCACTGCGGAGTTTGCCGGCCGCATCTCAGGTGTCACGCGCTCGGGCCTGTTCGTCCGCCTGCGGGATACGGGCGCCGACGGATTCATCCCCGCCTCGACGCTCGGGGGCGGCGAATTCTGGCGCCATGTGGAGGAAGCGCACGCCCTGATCGGCGACCGCAGCGGACGCGGCTTCCGCCTCGGCGATCCCGTGGAGGTGCGGCTTGTCGAGGCGATCCCCATGGCTGGCGCGCTGCGGTTCGAGATGCTCACCGAGCCGGGCCCCATGCCGGGGCACGAGGCCCGCCGCGGCTTGGCACGTCGGCGCGGGCCAGGGCTTGGGAGACCGCGCCGTCGACGCCGCTGAGGGCCCAAGAGCGGGCAGCAGCGCGCGCGTGCTCGTGACGCACCCCGCCATGCAGTTTGCGCCATGGACCTCGCTGCCGATAGCCACTATTTCCTCGAAACGCGGCCTGCCGCCTCATCGGACTGATCGGACAGGCGTCCGGCCCGCGTTCGCCGTGTGGAAAGGCGATGATCATGACAGACATCCATCTCCCCGCCTCCGACCGCGCGGTCGACCCACTGGCCCCGCGGGACACCAGCCAAGCCATATGGCGCGGTACATCCGGCCATTGCCCGGCCTGCGGTGACGGCCGGCTCTATCGCGCCTACCTCAAGGTTGCAGATACGTGTGCGGCTTGCGGGGAGGAACTGCACCACCAGCGGGCGGATGACGCACCCGCCTACTTCACCATCTCCATCGTCGGCCACATCGTGGTGGGCGGGGCGCTCGTCGTCGAACGGGCGTTTGCGCCGGCCACCTGGGTGCATCTGGCGCTTTGGCTACCGCTGACGCTGGCCCTCTGCCTCGCCCTCCTCCCTGCCGTGAAGGGCGCCCTCATTGGACTGCAATGGTCGAAGCGCATGCACGGCTTCGGCGGTGCGGAGGATCGCCCGGAGCCCGAGCCTCTCCCGCGGTCAAGCGGGCAGCCGCTAATGCCGGGGGGCTCCGTTGAGCGATAATCGGTCCTTCAAGGCTCTCGTGGCCGAGCGCGCTGCCGCGAAAGGGACCGCGCCGGCCGCAAAGTCGCCCGCGCCCGCCTTGCGGCCGCGCGATGCCGCCACGCTGATCATCATCGACAGCGAAGGCGCCGCCCCGCGCATTCTGCTTGGCAAGCGCCGCGACGACCTGAAGTTCATGCCCGGCAAGTACGTCTTTCCGGGCGGTCGCCTCGATCCGGACGACAAGACCACGGTGGCGGCCCGCGAGCTGCGCCAGAGCGAGACCGACAAGCTTCTGCTCGACATGAAAGGGCACCCAAGCGTCGCCCGAGCCCGCGGTCTTGCCATGACGGCCGTGCGCGAGACTTTCGAGGAAGCCGGCATCATCATTGGCGGCACCGCGGTGGCCTCGCCCCCCGCGCATGCCGTCGAGACCCCGGCAGCGAAGACGTGGCGACAGTTCCACGCCCACGGCTTTGCGCCGGATCTCGCACCGCTCACGTATCTCGCCCGCGCCATCACGCCGCCCGGCCGGCCGCGCCGCTTCGACACGCGCTTCTTTTGCGTCGAGGCCTCGGCCATCACCAAGACCACGGATCACAATGATGGCGAGCTGTCGGGCCTCGTGTGGATGACGCTGGCGCAGGCACGCGACCTCGATCTGCCGCCGATCACCCGCGTGATCCTCGAGGACCTTGCCGAGCGCATCGCCAAGCGCTCGCTCGACGATCCGACGGTGCCGATCCCCTACTATTTCAACCGCCACGGCACCTTCCGCCGCGAGCTGCTTCATCTCACGGCGTCCGCGCGTCAGTAGCGCCCGCAGTTCCGAGCCCTGCCGATGAGACCGGCGGCTCCTGCCGCTGAAGCCGCCCGACGCCGGAGCCATTCGCCAGAAGCGCACCTTCTCCGCTGCGGCTTTCTGACGCGGTTTTTGCTCTCAAATTCAATCGCCTGCTGAATCCAATTCAGACGTTATGGTTGACGCCTGCCCCCACCCCTGCTTGTCTTGCGCCCGCCAGAACCGCGGCCGGATCAACGCCGCGATTTGTCAGCCGGCGATGGGGGACCATCTGGCGGTCCGAGCGAGGGAGCACAACACCGAAGCCCGCTTGTGAATGCGGTAGCCTCTTGGGCATACCCGCGGCTTCCGGTGCCCATGCCTGTGCAGCACCTCCCCCACGGGCTTGCGTCCTGCAGCCCAAATCGCCTCTCAACATCGGAGGTCGTATGCGTATCCTGCGAGTTCTGCCGATTGCGGTCGGCATGACGATGGCCGTGCTGACCGCAGCACCGGCGTCAGCAGATACCGTCTATGGGTTCAGCGAAAGCTCACCGTACAAGGACAGCATCTCAGTCAATTCTTATCGCTCCCAACGCTCGAACCTTGGTGCAATGGACGCGCAACCATCGAGGCGCGCCGAGCGTCGCCAAGGCCGCGAGCGCCGCGCGGGCGGCGTGCCCGGCGATGAGGATCGCACGCAGCGGCGTGCCTCGCGCCGAGGTGACCGCGTCGCCTCGCTCGGCGACGTCTCGGGCATGAGTTGGGGTGGCGGCGGCGCACAGGGCGTTGCGTCATACTACTGGCAGCCCCAGCGCGTCGCCTCTGGCGGCTGGTTCAATCCGAATGCCTTGACGGCTGCCCACCGGACGCTGCCCTTCGGCACGCGCGTGCGGGTGACGCACCTTGGAAACGGCCGCTCGGTGGTGGTCCGCATCAATGACCGCGGTCCCTTTGTCAGGGGGCGCATCATCGATCTCTCGAGGGCGGCTGCCGGCGCCATCGGCATGCAGGGCCAGGGCCTCGCGCGCGTGCGCCTCGATGTTGTCGGCCGCTGATCCGGGGCAGTCGACCGATCTGGAACGGCGCGCTCCGTGCGCGCCGTTTCCTTTCGGCCTTCTCACGAAAAGCTGATGCCGCCCTGAACTTGCATGGCTCCCAACGCGTCTCATCTGTACGCAGTGACCGAGGTGGCGGCCTCCCATGGAGCCGGAGGCGCCTGCGGCAGAGGAGTACACGCGATGTTCGAGAGCGAGCTCGATGATCCGCAATGGCCGGCGCGGCAGCCGGCGCCCACGCTGACACTCGATGCGCAGGACGTGGCCACGCTCTCGACGCTCATGCGCGAGCTCAGGGACATCACCCAATCACGCGGCTCGTTTCGTGCGGCAAGCGCATTTCTCCGCCGGCTCGGCGCGGAAACCGAAGGCCCGCGCCTTGTGCCGGCGGACGCGCTCGACAGATGACGCGCTTGGCCGCGCGCCCCACCACGCGCTACGCTCTCCCCGGAGAACAACTCAAACGGGAGGCACCGATATGGCGTCGTTCACCTGGGACCACATCCACCTGCGCAGTCCGGACCCCGAGGCCACGGCCGCCTTCTACGAGCGCATGTTCGGGGCCGAGGTCATCCGCACGATGCAGCAGGGCAAACCGCGCATCGACCTCAAGATCGGGGGCGCCAACGTGTTCATTGCGCCCGTAACGCCAGGGGATGGTGTTGCTGCGCCACCCAAGACGCCCTATCAGGGTCTCGATCACTTCGGATTGGCGGTGACCGACATCGACGCGGTCGTCGCGGACTTGAAGAAGAAGGGCGCCGAGTTCACTATGGAGCCGAGCACCATTCGCCCTGGCGTGCGCATCGCCTTTCTGCGCGGCCCCGAAGGCGTGTCCATCGAACTGCTCGAGCGGCGTTGAGCCCCGTCGGCGACAGCAACGCCGCCCTGAGTTCAGCAGCGTTGCTTGATCTCAAGCTCCAGTTCACGACGCACCTCCGCCGCGAGTGCGGCGACGCGCGCGCGATGGGCGGCGTCCATGCCCTCGACATCGCGGCTGAACGTGTCCATCGCCCATTGGAGTTCAGCCTCGGCAAAGCGGAGCCTGCCGCAGTCGAGCGTCCTGCGCAGCGCACGATAGGCGAAGAGGCGGGTGCCGTTCGCGAATTCTGCGGGCGTCGGCGCCCGCATCATCCAAGACAGGTTCGGGTCGGCAATCATCGCCCGCAGGACGGCGAGGCAGTCGACCCCGGTACCGCAGCGCGTGGTGTCCAGTTGGAGATCGCTTTCGGTCAGCGGGATCGGCGGCGACGGCGGCGGCCGCGCCGCGGGCGGCGCTGAAATGGCGAGATCCGGCGACGGCTTGGCTTTCGCCGCTGGCGGTCCAGCGGGCTTGACCACGCGCGGCTCGGCGGGCGCGGGGCGATGCGCAGGTGGGGGTGCCTTGTGGGCGGCTCTCACCGGCGGCTCGGCGCGATGCACCGTCGTGCTGCGGTCCCAGATATCCTTGAGCGAGAGCCGCTCTTGCTCTGCCTGGGCCTCGATGTCCCCCGTGTAGCGCTCAGGCGGCGGCTCCTGCGCGCACGCCGTCACACCGATGGCGATCAGAGCAGCGAGCGCAGCTCTGACGGCCTGTCGGCACGGAAATGTCAACGCAGATGGCAATGGCATCCCGGTCTATCCGGACGAAATGATCAATTCGTCCGTAAGGCTACGGGACAGCCATTAAGTCTCTCTTAACGCTGACGACACTCGGGGGCAGCCCGGTCAGTTGTATCTCACCACGCCATAGAGGCGGATCGACCGGCCGGGCTGGAGCACCTCGTCCTTCTTGAAGGAGACGTGATTGCGCACGTCCTCGTCGAGCAGGTTCTCGCCCCTGAGCCCGATCGTCATGCGCGGCGAGATCCGTCCGCTCTCGGGCTCGAGGGCGAATGTGTACGAGAGGTCGGCATTGAGCAGAGTGTAGCTGTCGGTCGGCGTGTCCTTGGCATCGTCACCGGCGACCTTGTCCTGATCGAAGGCGTGCAGCGCGAAGAGGCGGGCGAGCCAGTTTGCGTCGCGGTAGTAGATGCCGGCACCCAGGCGGTGCGGCGGGATGCGTGGCACATAGCCGCCGCCGCTGAACTTCGCCTGGACGAAGTCGTACTGGCCCTCGAACCCGATGACGCCGCGGCCGAGGGCGAAGGCATCCCACTGGGCTGACAGCTCCACGCCGCTGAAGGTCGCATTACGCTGCGAGAACACAGCCTGGTCCAACTCGTCCTCCAGGCCGCACGTATCAATCGTATCGCCACAGCCGACACCAGTGAACCGCTTGAAGATAAAGTTCTGGAATCGGGTAGCGAAGGCGGTCGCATCGAAGCGCACTGCACCCCGCGAACGCTTGAGCCCGAACTCGATGGTCTCTGCCTGCTCAATCTTCAGATCCGGATTTCCGATCTCGAACGTGCCCGTTGCCTCATGCACGCCTTTCGAGAACAGCTCGGCCACATCTGGCGCGCGCTCCGAGTATTGACCCGTGAGCCGCGCGACGACGCCGAGCGGCAGTTCATAGAGTAGACCGAGGCTCGCGCTTTTCGGCGCGAAGGAGCGACGCGCCTCGAACGGCACCAGCGGGTCTATCGGATCACTCAGATCGACGCCTGTGCCACGGCTCCGCGCGCTCTCGATGCGTCCCGCGGCCTGCAGACGGAACGCTCGTGTCAACTGGACTTCCTCGAACAGGAAGGCGGCGACGCTTTCCGAGCGCGCCGCCGGATCGATGAGCCCATCGACCGGCTCATCGACGCCAAATCCGCGAACGCGCTTGTTCCCCCACTGAACGCCAGCGGCGCCGCGCAACTCGCCGACCGCAGTCTGCACAGCCTGATGCTGTACCTCGAGGCGCGCCTCGTTCTCGCGGTTCGTGAAGCGCGTCCCGATGGTATCCTGGCCCTCGTCCGCATCGAATACGACCTCGTTGTGGCCGTAGCGCGTATTGCCCAGCCAATAACGTATCGCCTCGATGCCGTAGTCGTTCACCCGCCATTCGCCGCGCGACTGGATCTTCTCCTGTCGCAGGTCGATCCGTGGTCGATGGTCCTCGGCCTCCGCGCCGGGAATGCCGTACAAACTGTTGAAGCGTGTGTAGGAGACCCCGACAAAGCCACGCTCGCCGACAATCGACGCACCAAGCGAATAGCCTGAGCTTTCGACGAAGGAGTTGGCCTGCCGGCCGCGCGGCGTATCGTAGTCCTCCGCCTGCCGGCGGAAGGCATCGGCGTAGAGCACGAGGTTGCCGGCGCCCATCGTGACTTTGAAACCGCCGTCATGGCCGCTATCAACTGAGTTGAGGCCGCCCTTGAGCACGGCGCTGAAACCGTCCTTGGGCATGCCCTGCGGGATGCGCTCGTTCGCAACATCGACAACGCCGCCGATCGCCTGCGACCCATAGCGCAGCGTTGCCGGTCCACGAATGATCTCGATGCGCTCGGCCGCGAAGGGGTCGATGGGTACGGCATGATCCTCCGAGAGCGCCGACACGTCATGTGAGCCGATGCCGTTCTCCTGCACGCGCACGCGATAGGTGTCGAGACCGCGAATGATCGGGCGGCTCGCCCCGGGCGCGAACGTCGAGGCCGCGATGCCGGGACGCAGGGCCGTGACGTCGCCGATGTTGGCTGCGGGAAGCGCTTCGATTTCCGGCGCGGCCATGACCGTCACGGGCACGAACGCATCCTCGTCGATGATGAGCGTGCCTGGAGCTGGCGCCCGCAGGGTTGCGGGCTCATCCGGGACTGCTGCCGTCGTCGGGCGTGGTGCCGGCGCCGGGCGCGGCCGCTGGATCGGGCTCGGCGACGTCACCACAATGCCGGGAAGCTGGATCTGCGCCACGGCGTCCCCCCCGAGCAGAACGACCGCCGCCACCCCAACCATCGCCCGGCGCAATCCCCCATGCAGCCGCCATCTCATCTTCATCCCCCTCGCTCTCATTGGTAGGCTATAACATCACTGTTATAATGTAACGCCTAGGGCAATCACCTTGGTGCGGCAAGAGGCGGCGATGGCAGATCGACACGCGCGCGGCATAGTTCCAGATCGCCTGTGGCCAGACGAGCACGCCGGTTCGAGCCCTGGCCAATCTGCCGCGCGCGCCTGGGCCCCCTTGATCGGCACCAGCGGACATGGTGGAGAGCAGCAATTGTTCCGCGCATGGCGGCACGAGATGACGGACAACGCCCCACAGCCGCTGCTTTCCCTGCTCGGCGATCATCGCCCGACGCGCATCGATAACGCGTCGGAGCAAAGCGGGGGCGCGACGAGCAAGCTGCTGCAGCTCGCCCCTCGACCGATGCCCGTGGATGAGGCGTCGAGCGAGGGCGCATACGCGCCTGCATCGCTGCCACTCCCACCTGCCGATCCCGCATCCGCGCCGACGTCGTCGGCCCGCGATCCCATCCACATCACGGCGTCACTTGTCGCGGCCTGGGGCGCGCATCTGCTCGTGTTGTTTTCGCTCATCTCCGTGCCGGCGCCGCAGTATGGCGGCGGCGGCAACGGTCAGGATGCGATCAGCGTTTCGATCATCCCGGCAACCGCCCTCGTCGCGCGCGAGCCGGTTTCCGACACCAGCGCGCAGTCGGCTCTCGCACCGATGGCTCCCGAGACGGGCGAGGATGTTGTCGAGAGCACGACGGCGCGGGAAGACGCTCGGCCGCCCGACGAGGCGCGCGAGCGCCCAGCCGACGAACCCGCCGAGCCCGATGAACGACTGGCTGCACCGGCCGAGCAGGCGCCGGAAGTCGTCGCGGAGCCAGCGCCCAAGCCCACCCGCCCGCCAACACCACCCGAGGACACAAAGGTCGCCGCCGTCGAGCCGCCGCCGGCGCCGGACCTGCCTGAGACAGATGAGCCGCCGCCTGAGCATGAGCCGGCCCAGCCGCGGCCTGAGGCGCGCACGGCCGGCGGGGAGACATCGATCGGCTCGGCCGCTGATCATTCAGCGCAGGCGGCTGCAGCAAACGCCAGCCACGGTCAGCTCTTGGAGTATGGCCTCGCCGTTCAGGCAGCCTTGCTCGCGGTGGATCAGCGCGAAGCCAAAGCGCGCCTCTCTGCCGCCAGAGCCAAGGGGACGGTCGTCTTGAAGCTGGTCCTCGACCGCAACGGCGCGCTCGCCCGGGTCGAGGTCGTGACGTCGAGCGGCAACCCCAGGCTTGACGAGGTTGCCCTGCTCCTGACCCGCCGCGCTGCGTTTCCGGCGCCGCCACCCGAGCTCGCAACGGCCGAGCTCGCCTACACGGCTCCCGTCCGATTCCGGTGACGCTCAGGCTCGGCTGTCGGGCCATGCTGCACCGCAAAATGCGCTCTCTCGCTTTTCACTTGGTCGGCCGCTAAACTTCATAGGCTCGTGAAGGCGGCAGCTGAACCTCCGGCGGGCGCACGCAATAACCACGCGGCACAAGAGCCCTCCCTTGTAACACACACAGGACGAATAGGCCTCGCATGGGTCTGCTGCCGGTTCTCTCGAAGCGGAGTTGCGCGCGCGCGTGCCGATGCCTGCATCGCATTCGGGCGCACCGCCAATGAGCACGCCGGGCGCCGGGACCTCCGATGCGTCCAAGCCGGCACCTGCCGCGCAAGCGTCGAGCTTCGATCTCGACTGGCGCGTGATCCGCGCCTTCACGCATTTCGCGGGAGGCTTCTGGCGCGGTGAGGGTGCGCGCCGCGCCTGGGCCCTCACGATCGCGCTCGCCGTCTGCCTCCTTCTCAGCACGGCGGCAACGGTCGTGCTCACACACTGGACCCGCTGGTTCTTTGATGCGCTGGAGCGGCGCGACGCCACCGCCCTTTGGCAGTCAGTCACGCTCTTCGCGCTCATCATCGCTTCAATGGCCGGGATCGGCGTCGGTATCGTGCTGACGCGGGAACGGCTGCAGGTGCACTGGCGCGCCTGGATCGTCGGCGAGGTGGTCTCGCGCTGGCTCTCGGAGCGGCGCTTCTATCATCTGGCGCGGACCGGCACGCAGCCGGCCAACCCCGAGTATCGCATCGCCGACGACTCGCGTTGGGCGAGCGAGCCACTGGTCGATCTCGGTATCGGCCTCGTTACAGCGACCGTTTCGGCCGCGGCGTTCATCTCCATTCTCTGGTCGGTCGGCGGCTCATACACGCTCTCAGTCGGCGCAACGGAGCTCACCATTCCCGCCTATATGGTGCTGCTGGCCCTCGCCTACGGCATCGTCGGCTCGCTGCTCACCATGTGGATCGGCCGGCGGCTCGTGGGCTTCGTCGGACGCAAGAATGAAGCCGAAGGCGACTTCCGCTTTGCGCTGATGCGCCTGCGCGACAATGCCGAGAGCGTCGCCATGATGAGGGGCGAGCAAAGCGAGCGGCGCATTATCGCGCGCATCTACGACACGGTCGTTCGGCGCTGGCTCCGCATCGTCCAGCAGCATGGCCGGCTCACATGGATCACGAACGCCATTGGGCCGATGACGCCGATCGTGCCTCTGCTCTTCGCGGCACCAAAGTACCTGCGCGGCGAACTGACACTCGGCGAGGTGACGCAACTCGCGGCGGCTTTTGCGCAGGTGCAGATGGCCATCTCCTGGGTCGTCGACAACTTCAGCCGCATTGCCGAATGGTACGCCTCCGCCCGCCGTGTCATGGACATGGTGGATGCCTGCGCGGGAATCGACCGGCACCGCGGGGCCGGCCCCGGAGGCATCGAGATCACGCCATCGCCGAGCGAAGGCCTCTCGCTCGAAGGGGTCGCGGTCCATGACCCGGCCGGCCGCCCCATCGTTGCCCGTGCCGATCTGATGGTTCCGCCGGCAACATCGGTCTCGATCGCAGGCGATACGAGTTCTGGCAAGACGGCGCTGGTCCGGGCCATCGCGGGACTTTGGCAGGACGGTCATGGCACCGTCCGCATCGGCAAGCACGCACGCGTCATGATCGCCCCACAACAGGGCTATCTGCCGCTCGCGACGCTGCGCGAGGCGCTGATCTATCCGGCTGAAGGCACACCGCGTGCCGACGACGAGATCGCCGCCGCCCTCGGCGCCGCCGGGCTGGCTCACCTGACCGATAAGCTCGACGAGGGCGGCCGATGGGATCAGTCGCTCTCCGCCGGCGAGCGCCAGCGCATCGCGATCGCGCGCCTCCTCCTGCACCGTCCGGATGTCATCATCCTCGACGATGCCATGACCGCCCTCGACGAGAGCGCGCGCGCCCATCTTCTCGCGGCTCTGCGCGAATCGTTGCCGGAGGCGGCGATCCTCAACGTCGGCCAGTCGCCCCGCGCGCTCCCTGGCGCCGGCCGCGCGCTCAAGCTGGAGCGGCAAGCCGGCGGCAGCGTGGTCGGTGAGCAGCCGCAGCCCTTCGATGCCAAGCGCCCTGTCACCGCCGAATTATAATCTCGGTCGCGACGCACTCAGATCTTGCGAACATAAATACTTATTCATCCGAACCGCTTGATTCGGCACCGCGCTCCCGCGCCCCCTGAATATTTTGCAACAAGACGCTCGGCGATTTCATGGATTATGCATGTCTGCGTTGCGTAATTATTCCTTCGGAGAATGAATCGCAGTACGGACTCGACTTTGTTCTTGCCGGGCGCCCTTGGATGCATGTAGAGCGCTCGCGTCGCGCATGGGGATGCGCGCACACTTCGGAAAAGACCTGTGGAGGTTTGAATGACCCGTATGCTTGCGGCTCTCGGCACGGCCGGCCTTGTCGCGCTCGCTTCGGCGATGCCGGCTGCTTCTGCACCCGTCAGCTTCTCGCCCCTCGCGGGCGTCTCTCAGTCGGACGTGTCCACGGCCGCCGACAAGAAGCCGGCAAAGAAGAAGACCGCAAAGAAGAAGGCCCCCAAGAAGGCTGCTGCCAAGAAGTCGTGATCGGCCCTAGTGTGGTGATTCCGAAGTCCGCACCACCTCGCGGTAGGTGTCGGAGGCGGACTTCGGAATCTAAACCACACTAGAAACATAGGCTTGCTCGTGTCCTTTCGATCGCGAAGTTCGTTCGAGAGCCCACTGCAGATGGTAACGGACTTCGCGATCGGGACACTGGCGCCGGATACCATTGCATTGCTGCACTCAACGCCGCATCGGGTCATGGCCCGGTGCGGCCTTTTCTATTGCCAGCCCTGCTCGACTGCTTCTGGATGAGCCCGCCTCAACCCGCTAGTACCGATCCCTGGGCGGTCCGCCAGATCCGCCTCAGCCGATCAAGCGTCTTCAGGGAGGAGCCATGAGCACGCCGTCGATCGAAGTCCTGCACGAACTGGTCGGTCCGGCACGCGAAGCCCTCTCGAAGGAGACCTGGGACTATCTCATGGGCGGCGCCGACACCGAGACGACGCTTGAGCGCAACCGCCTTGCCATCGAGTCGATTGCCTTCCGCCCGCGCGTGCTGCGTGACGTCGCCAAGGTCGACCTCTCGACCCGCTTCCTCGGCCACACGCTCAGGCTTCCCGTCATTCTCGCGCCGATCGGCTCGCTACAGGATCTCTGCCCTGCCGGCGGGGTTGCGCCGACGAAGGCTGCCGCGAGCTTCGGCGTGCTGCATATGCTGAGCTCGGTGTGCAAACCCGGTCTTGAGGAGGTCGCCGCTGCCGCGCCCGACTACCCGAAGATTTTCCAGCTCTACGTGCGCGGCGATGCCGCCTGGGTTGATGAGCGCGTGGCAGCCGCAGTGGCCCACGGCTATGCGGGCCTCTGCCTCACCGTCGATCTCGACTATTACGGGCGGCGCGAACGCGACATCGCCAAGCGCTACAAGCCGACCGCCCGCCGCGCGTCAGGGAGTGCCGGCGCCGGCGATCCGTTCCAGGCGGCATTCTCGTGGCAGGATGTCGCGCGCATTCGCAAGAAGTGCCGGGTCCCGATGCTGATCAAGGGCATCGCCACGGCTGAAGACGCGCGCATCGCGGTCGATCATGGCATCGATGCCGTCTACGTCTCGAACCACGGTGGCCGCCAGCTCGATCATGGCCGCGGCAGCTTCGCTGATCTCCCCGAGGTGGTGGACGCCGTCAAAGGCCAGTGCCAGATCGTCGTCGATGGCGGCATCTACCGCGGCACGGACATCGTGAAGGCGATGGCACTCGGCGCCGACGCCGTCGGCATCGGCCGCTTGCAGGGCCTGGCGCTCGCGGCCGGCGGCGAGGCGGCTCTGACGCGCGCCCTCGAGATCCTGGAGGACGAGACGCGCCGTGTCCTCGGCCTCCTCGGCGTCACCGGCTTTGCCCAACTCGACCGCGGCTATCTCACCACTGCCTTCCCGCTCTCGCGCCGCGGCTTCGACAGCCCCTTCCCCCTGCTCAAGGAAGGCTATTGAGACCACCAGCGCGCCAACGGCGAGCATGTTCCCATATTGTTCTTGATCTGGCACCGCCGTCGGCTTAGCCTGCGCGAGGTGGCAGGCTCGCGACATCCGGGGCGCGTTCACGCATGTATGGGCAGATTTCCACGCTCGCGTTCGTCGGTATCGAGGCGCGTCCGGTCGAGGTGCAGGTGCGGATCAGTGGCGGCCGGCACGTCTTTGCGATCGTCGGTCTCCCGGACAAGGCCGTTGCTGAGAGCCGCGAGCGCGTGCGCAATGCGCTGCACGCCGTCGGTCTCGCGCTCCCCTTCCGGCACATCACCGTCAATCTCGCACCGGCGGACCTTCCCAAGGAAGGGAGCCACTTCGATCTCGCGATCGCGCTCGCGCTGATGGTCGCGACCGGCGCCGTCGCCCCCGATGCCGTTGAGGGCTACGCCGCCGTCGGCGAGCTCGCGCTCGATGGCTCGATCCGCGCCGTACCTGGCGCCCTCCCCGCGGCGATCGGCGCCAACGCGCTCGGCAAGGGTCTGATCTGCCCTGCGGCCTGCGGCGCCGAGGCCGCCTGGGCGGCAGAGGATATGGCCATCCTTGCCGCACCCCACCTGCTCTCCCTCGTCAACCACTTCAAGGGCACGCAGGTCATGGCGCGGCCGCAGCCCGGCGGCCCCGCCGCCCCCGAGACGCAGCTCGATCTCAGTGACGTCAAGGGGCAGGAGAGCGCCCGCCGCGCCCTCGAGGTCGCCGCTGCCGGAGGCCATAACCTGCTGATGGTCGGCCCGCCGGGATCGGGAAAATCGATGCTCGCGTCGCGCCTGCCGTCAATTCTGCCCCCCCTCGAGCCAGCCGAGATGCTCGAGGTTTCAATGATCAAGAGCCTGGCCGGCGAGCTTGGCGAGGGACGCATCGCGCGTACCCGGCCATTTCGCGCGCCCCACCATTCGGCGAGCATGGCGGCCCTTGTCGGCGGCGGGATGCGCGCCCGACCGGGCGAGGTCTCGCTCGCCCATCTCGGCGTTCTCTTTCTGGACGAGCTCCCCGAGTTCCAGCCGAACGTGCTCGACGCGCTGCGCCAGCCCCTTGAAACGGGCGAGACGGTGATTGCCCGCGCCAATCACCGCATCACCTATCCCTCGCGCTTCCAGCTCGTCGCCGCCATGAACCCCTGCAAGTGCGGCGGTGCCGGCCCCGGCACGACCTGCAAGCGTGGCCCGCGTTGCGCCGACGACTACCAGGCGCGCGTCTCGGGGCCCTTTCTCGACCGTATCGACATGCAGATCGAGCTCGCGCCCGTATCGGCCAGCGACCTCGTGCTGCCGGCGCCGCGTGAAGGAAGCGCCGAGGTCCGCATCCGCGTCGCCGAGGCCCGTGCGCGCCAGCGCCGCCGGTTCGCCGCCATCGGCGCGCCGCGCTTGCGCACGAACGCCGACTGTTCGGGCCGCTTGCTCGAAGAAGTCGCGATGCCGGACGATGCGGGCCTGGCGTTGCTCAGGTCCGCGTCGGATGCCCTGGGTCTCTCCGCGCGCGGCTTTCACCGGACGCTCAAGGTCGCCCGTACCATCGCCGACCTCGACGGTGCCGAGCGCGTCGGCCGCCCCCATGTCGCGGAGGCCCTCAGCTATCGCGGAGAGGCCATGCGCGCCGAGCGCGCCGCTTGAGTTTCGAGCACCGGCGCTGCAAGTAGCACGTGCGATCGAGCCATGGGGAGAAACGTATGAAGCTGCTCGGGCAGGGCCTCTATTGGCAGGAAATGCCGGTCGGCGCCAAGTTCAAGACATTCGGCCGCACGATCACCGAGACCGACATCGTCAACTTCATCTCCTGCACGGGCTTCCTCGAAGTCCTGTTTACGGACAGGGAGTTCGTGAAGGCGCACTCGGCGATCAAGGGCCGCGTCGCGCCGGGCGCGCTCGTCTATGCCATTGCCGAAGGCATGACCATGCTCGGCACCATCCAGGGCACGGGCCTCGCCTTCCTCCACATGGAGCTCGACGTGAAGGGACCGACCTTCGCTGGCGACACCATCCACTGCGAGATCGAGGTCATCGAGCAGCGGCCGACGTCCAAGGGGGACCGCGGCCTGGTGCGGACCCGGAACACCGTCATCAACCAGCGCGGCGAGACCGTCCTCGTCTACACGCCACTGCGCATGATGGCCGGGCGGCCGGGGGCCTGACCGATCACTTCGCGTGGTGCGACATGGGGCTGCGAAAGGGCCGCTGACCCGCAGGCCAGCACACCCTCCCAGAGCCCGCAGCGCGACTTAGAGCGAGCGGCCGATGTTGAGGAACCGCTCTTGCCGCTGTTTGCGCAGTTCCTCGGGCGACATCCGGTCGAAAGCCGCAAGGGCCTTGGCGATGGCGTCGCCGGCGCGGCGAACAGCCCCCTCTTTGTCGCGGTGCGCACCGCCAACCGGCTCGGGCACGATCTCGTCGATCACACCGAGTTCATAGAGATCCTGCGCGGTGATCTTCATGCTCGTTGCGGCATCCACGGCGCGCGTTGAGTCGCGCCACAGGATCGAGGCCGCTGCCTCGGGTGAAGCGACCGTGTACACCGCGTGCTCGAGCATAAGGATGCGGTTGGCGCTTGCGATCGCAATCGCACCGCCGGAGCCGCCCTCGCCGATCACGACGGCCACCATCGGCACGCCGAGAGAGAGGCAGCGGTCGGTCGAGCGCGCGATGGCCTCGGCCTGGCCACGCTCTTCGGCGCCGACGCCGGGATAGGCCCCCGCGGTATCGACGAGCGTGATGACAGGCAGCGCGAAGCGCTCCGCCATGTCCATGAGACGGACCGCCTTGCGATAGCCCTCGGGGCGCGCCATGCCGAAATTGTGCTTGATGCGCGTCTCGGTGTCGTGGCCCTTCTCGTGGCCGATGACCATCACCGAGCGGCCGCGGAACTTGCCGATGCCGCCCATGATCGCCGCATCCTCGGCGTAGTAGCGGTCGCCCGCGAGCGGAGTGAAGCTCTCGACGAGCTGGTCGATGTAATCAAGACAGTGCGGGCGGTCGGGATGGCGCGCCACCGTCGTCTTCTGCCACGGATTGAGCCCGCCATAGGTCTCGGCAAGGAGCTGGGCGGCCCGGCCCTCGAGCTTGCTGATCTCTTCGCTGATCGCGGTGCTCTCGTCGTCCTGGGTCAGCGCGCGCAGTTCCGCCACCCGGCTCTCAAGCTCCGCAATCGGCTTCTCGAAGTCCAAATAGGTCGCCATGGTCTCGCAAGCGTCCTCAAGGGGGGCCAGGGCCACCACGGCCCGATTAGCCGGCGTGCCCTTGATGTGGGGGGGAGATGCCCCGCCACCACCCCCAAGTCAAGTTAAGGCGTGAATAGGAATGGATTAACCGGCCGACCAGGACCAGCGACAGCCCGAGGCGAACGCGCTAAGAGGAAGTCGATGCACGCGAAAATGAGGCCCTGCCCGCCATGCGGCTCCTACTGACTGCGCCGACGGGCGCCGCGCCCGGCGCCGGCGCCCACTACCGCACCGACCCCTGCGGCGCGCCGCAAGCTCCCTCATCCTCGCGACAGGCGCATCGGCCGTGGCTGGGCTCTCGCCGGGAGGCGCCAAATGACCGGGCCCGTTGAGACGATCAAGGTCACCCGCGATGAGGCGGGCATGCGGCTCGACCGCTGGTTCCGCGTTCACTTTCCGGATGTCGGCCACGTCTACCTGCAGAAGCTGCTGCGCACCGGGCAGGTGCGCGTCGACAGCCGCCGCGTCGAGGCAAATGCGCGCCTTGAGGCCGGCGCCGAGGTGCGCGTGCCGCGCGTCGTGCGCCAGCCGCCCCGTCCCGCTGAAAAGAAGGCCGCCCCGCCCGCAAGCAAGGCCGACCGTGATCTCATCGAGAGCTGCATCCTCTTCGAGGACGAGGATATCCTGGTGCTCAACAAGCCCTTCGGCATCGCCGTGCAGGGCGGTACGGGCACGCGCCGCCACATCGACGGCATTCTCGCCGGCATGAGCGACCGTTTCGGCGACCGTCCCCGTCTCGTCCATCGCCTCGACCGCGACACGACCGGCGTCCTGCTCGTCGCCAAGAAGCGCGACATCGCCGCAAAGCTCGGCCGCACCTTCCAGACGCGCGCGGCGGCCAAGACCTACTGGGCGCTCGTCAAAGGCGTGCCGAGCCCGCGCCAGGGCAGAATCGCAGCGGCACTCGTAAAGGCCTCCGGTCCCGAAGGCGATCGCGTGCGCAAAGCCGAGGCCGGCGAGCAGGACGTCGCCATGCACGCAACGACGCACTATGCCGTGATCGATCGCGTCGCCAATCGCGCGGCCTGGGTCTCGCTGAAGCCGGTCACCGGGCGCCAGCATCAGCTCCGCGCGCACATGGCCCTGATCGGTCATCCGATCATCGGCGACAACAAGTACGAAGGCGGAATCACGCAGATCATGGAGGCCCTCGAGCCCAAGCTGCACCTCCATGCGCGCCGCCTGGTCCTCCCGCATCCGCGCCCGGGCAAGCCGCCAATCGACGTGACGGCGCCACTGCCGCCGCACATGCTGCGCTCGTTTGCGCTCCTGGGCCTCGATCCAAACCAGTTCGAGCGCGGCGAGACCAAGGCATCGGCCAAGCCGGTCCGCAAGCGGTGATCCAATGACGCGGGGCGCGGTCATCGTCCCCGCAGCAGGGATCAGCCAAGAAACTCCTCACGCACGGCCCGCGTGTGCGCGCCAAGCGCGGGCACCGTGTCGGCGGCGAGCAGCATCTCGCCCATCCACTGCGCGGGCGGCACGGGCATCGCGATGCCGCCGGCTTCCGTGTTGACGGTCATCATGCGCAGATGCGGATGCGCGTGCAGACCAAACACGTCATTGACGCGGCCGAAGGCGATGTCCGCGGCATCGAGCTTCGCGATGGCCGTCTCCGCGTCGTGCGCGGCAAACCATTCGGCGACGAGGCCGTCCGTCTCCACCCGGTTCGTGGTGCGCGCGACGGAGTTTGCGAAGCGCGGGTCGCTGCCGCATTCGGGACGCTCGAAGACCTTCGTGCAGAGCGCGCGCCACTCGCGGTCGTTCTGGATGCTGATCAGGATCGGCACGTTGTCGCGGGTCGTGAAGACGCCGTAGGGCGCAAGCGAGATGTGCGAGAGCCCGATGCGGCGCGGCGGGGCGCCATAAATGCCCTGCAGCAGCGGCACGCTCATCAACTCGGCCATCGTGTCGAACATCGAGATGCGGATATCGGCACCGCGCCCCGTCGCAGCCCGCCGCAGGAGCGCCTCGAGAATGGCTTCATACGCATGGAGGCCCGTCGAGACATCGACGATCGAGACGCCGACGCGGGCCGGCTCGGCAGCACTGCCCGTCACCGACGCGAGACCGGACTCTGCCTGGATGAGCAGGTCGTAGGCCTTGCGGTTGGCATAGGGGCCCGTATCGCCGTAGCCGGAGATCGAGCAGGCAATGAGCCGCGGATGGCGGGCGCAGATCTCCTCCACGGGGTAGCCGAGCTTGGAAAGCGCGCCAGGCTTGAGGTTCTGCACGAAAACATCGGCCCTTGCGAGAAGGGCCTCGAACAAGCGCCGGTCCTCGGCACTGCCGAGATCGACGACGACCGACTCCTTGCCGCGATTGAGCCAGATGAAATACACGCTCTGCCCCGCCGCGAGGGCGTCATAGCCGCGCGCGAAATCGCCCTCGGGCCGCTCGAGCTTGATGACGCGGGCGCCGGCATCGGCGAGACGCCGCCCGGTCATGGGTGCGGCCACAGCCTGCTCAAGCGAGACGACGAGAACGCCTTCGAGAGGCTTCTTCATGCCTGTGATCCCTTAAGGTGCCGACACGGCGTGGCGGCACCGCGGCGTTTTTAGTGGCTCGGCTCGAGGGCGTCTCCCCCAAATTCGGCAGAGGGCCATGCGGCCCGTCGAAAGCGCAGGCGGCGCCCCCTGCAACAGAGGGCGCCGCTCATCATGCGGGACGCGGGGATTGCCGCGCGTGCTCTCATCAGGATCAGGCCGACTGGATGGCCGACACCTCCCACTGACTGGCCGTGCCGCGCACCGGACGCACGAATGTCCACACTTCGGTCAGTTCAGTCGGCTCGGTGCGACTGCCCTCGACCACGCGGCCCGACGCTGTCTCGATCGTGGCATCAACCAGCGCGTAACGCATGGCAACGGTCGCGTACTCGAGATGCTGTTCGCGCCAGGCCTCGGCAAGATCGCCCTGCTCGAGCTTCACATTGGAGACGACGTTGAGCAGCCCCTTCTTCGCATTCTCGTCGAGCTCGGCAGCAAAATAGGAGAGCATCTCCGGCGTCAGCAGCTTGCTGAGCGCATCGATGTCATTGCGCCCGTAGGCCATCTGCACCTCGCCGAGCATCCGCTCGAAGGCGTCGTAGTCGGCCGGGCCGATCTCGAGCGCATCGACGGCGCCGCCACCGGCGCTACCGCTGCGATTGAGCACGTCCATGGGACTGCGCCCCGCGTAGCTATTCTGCGCACCTGCCGTTGCCATCGCCGGCCTGGCGCCGACGCCGCCGCGGAACAGCCGGAAGAGCAGATAGATAATGCCGCCGATCAGGAGCATCTGCAGCAGGAAGCCGGCGATTGAGGCCAGCGCGCCCATTCCGAAGATGCCGGCGAGCGCAGCAGCGAATAGACCGCCCATGAGCAGGCCGCGCAGCCCGCCAAAGCGCGAGGCCTGCGGCGTCGCCGCGGCGCCCGGACGCATGGCCTGGCTGGTACCGGCCGTCGGCGCGCCGGGCTGCGTGATGGACTTGTTGATCGGGGCCGCTGCGTTCGGCGCCGTGTTGGTCGTCGGCGGCGCCTGATACGTCTTAGCGCCGCGGCTGCCGATGCTGCCGCCACCGCGCCGCGCGTCCGCATCGCTCGGCATGGTCGCGAGGACCACTGCCGCGCCGAGCGCGATGACGCCGAGCCTGCCTACCCATCGCTTGAACGTGGTCATCCTGCCTCCCTTGACTTCATGGCGCGTGCCGAAGTTCCGGCCACATCCTGGACAGGGCTTATATAGGTGGGCGCGGCGTGAAGTCCACCGTGCGGGGCGCCGGCCCCGCTGCAGGTTCGATCCAGCAACGTACGCCCATGAATGGCACAATCAATCCGGCACAAAAGTATTAATGCCGTCAGCGTGTTGCACACGGCCGCGGGCGCCGAGGTAGTCACGTCTCGTCATGTCTGCGAGCAATGCCGGATCATCCGGCGTGTTGGCCATGAACCGGCGCCCGTCGCCGAGCCGGCCAAAGAGGATGCTGTATGTGGGGCCATTGCGGTCGTGCATAACCGTGTAGGTCTCGACCGTTGCCGCGCCTTCGGCGACCTCGGCGACGGCGGGCCCGCGATCATGGTCGATCTCGGGCTGATAGAGGGCTGGATCGCGCGGCGCGAACGCCTTGCCCGTCGGCGTCGTCGAATAGATGCCGGCCGATTGCTTCGTGACGTAGTTGCCGTTCGCCGTGACGAGGCCGAACGCGCCGGGATTGGCCCGCACGCGCTTCATCATCTCGGCAATTGCGTGCGTCACGTAGTTGTTGCCGGGCCCCCCGAAGTAGGGAAGTCCGCCGGTGATGGTGAGCCCGCGCGGGTCGTCGATCGGGATGCCCATCTCCGCGCATGCGATCTCGACTGCTGAAGGAAAGCAGCTGTAGAGATCGATGTGTGCGATGTCGGCGAGGGACTTGTCCGCCATCTCAAACGTCTCGCGCGCGACCATTCGCATGGCTGGCGACGAATAGTAGTTGTGTCGGTCGGAGATGAACCAATGGTCGTGCGCGTCGGCACAGCCGTGCAGATAGACCCATTTCTCCTTTGGAATGCCGAGGGCCTTCGCCTTGGCGACCGAGGTCAGCACCAGTGCGGCCGCTTGATCGATGTAAGCGTTGGCATTCATGAGCTTGGTGTAAGGGAAGCCGATATAGGGATTGTCGGCGCTCACGGTTGAAATCGCTTCGGCGCTGTAGCCGGCACGGCGGTCAGCGAGGGGATTGGCCTTGGCCACAGCCGCGAAGTGCGCAAACAGCTTTCCCATTGCGGTGAGATGCTCGGGAATCGAGCGGCCGAGATGGCCGCGGATGCCGTTCTCGAAGAGCGGGTAGGCAAAGATTGCACCTGCCATGCGATGGCGCTGCTCCATATCGCTCCAGCCCCGCTTGGCGACGCCCCACACCTCGGGCTCGCCGCCAGGGTCCTCGGACCAGTCGAGCCGGAGCTTGGCGCGCTCTGCGGCCTTCTGCGTCGCGAGCGCCTCGCCGCCGGCGATCAACGCCGCCCCGCAATCGCCGCGCACCACCATCTCGAAGAGGCGGTTCACGCACCATTGCGGCATGTTCCCGCCAGGATGGGTATAGATCAGCCGTTTCGCTGCTGAGGCACCGAGGCGATTGGCGAGCGAGCGGGGCGGATTCGCATAACGGCCAAACGGCGAGGCGAAGCGCCAGCTCGTATCCGAGAAGGAGCGGATTACCACGATCGTGTCGAGCGCCTCGATCAGCGCCGTGCCGGCGCCCGTGTCCGCCAACGCCTCGCGCGCGGCGTCCGCTGTCAGATCCATGGGCGCCCGCGCCCACAAGGGATCCTGCTCACGCTGCGTGATCTGTCCGCAGCCGACCAGCACCGGAATCCGGGCCTCGTCCATCGGCGTCCTCCTGATGATCTTGGGTGATCTGCGCCCCTTGGGGCCCATGCTGGTGCGTGACGGAGATCCGGTCAACGGCACCCTGATGGCGGAAGCCGGGCCGAACTGCTTGTGGCGATCGTGCGGCAAGAGGCCGTTCAATCACGCCACGGCCACAATTCGGGTCCCGGCCCCTCAGGGGGCCGGATAAAATCTCGCGCAGCCCCGTCGCGAGGATGCCACGCCGTTGTGTCAAGGATAGCACGGATTAATACTCAAGTAGTCTGAGATCGACTTTGGTTAATTCGGCATATGATCTCGCTAGTGGCGCTTTGAGCACACAAAGTACATAGATTCATTTGAGCAAAATGGGATGTTTTTTGCTATGCGGAAACGTTTTCGCTTGCCATGCGTCTTTGGCGAACCTTACAGTTCGTTCATAGGCACCCCGCCGTGCCATGGCAGCGACGCTGAAGAGGATCAGTGATGGAGGGTTTGATGCAGCTTCGAGTTGGGCTGAACATCGCCGCCGCGATCATGTCGTTTGCGTTTCTCGCCGCAGTTGTGTTCGGAATGATCTAACTTCCGACACAGGATCTCCTCACGCTCATCGCGGCTTGACAGTTTCGGAACCGGGAAAGGCGCGGCCGGGCCGCGCCTTTCTGCTTCTCCCAAGACCAGCACAAGTCGCCGCTCAAGCCGCCTTGCGCTTGAGCGGGGCGCCGGTCTGCGCCTGCAGGGCGTCAATCGTGAGGCCCGGGGCCATGTCGACCACCTCGAAGCCCTCTGGGCCGACATCGAGCACGGCAAGGTTCGTGTAGACGCGGCGCACGGCCTTGAGTGCCGTGAGCGGCAGAGTGCAGCGCTCGAGCAGCTTGGGCCGCCCATCCTTCGACGTGTGGTCCATGATCACCCATACGCGCTTGGCGCCCACCGCAAGGTCCATGGCGCCGCCGACCGCTGGCACGCCGTCAGTGAGCGACGTCGTCCAGTTGGCGAAATCGCCGTTGGCGGCGACTTCGAAGGCGCCGAGCACGCAGAGGTCGATGTGGCCGCCGCGGATCATGGCGAAGCTGTCAGCGTGATGGACGATCGTTGCGCCCCTGACGAGGTTCACGTTCTGCTTGCCGGCATTGACCAGCCAAGGCTCCAATTCCTCAGGCTTCTGCAGGCCACCCATGCCGATGATGCCGTTCTCGGACTGGAAGATGACCTCACGCCCTTTCACGAAATTCGACACGAGCAGCGGGATGCCGATGCCGAGATTGACGCACCATCCTTCGGGAATGTCCTGGGCGAGGCGGGCGGCCATTTCCGGGCGGCTCCAGGGCTTGAAGCTTTCGGCGGTGCCGGTCGCGCGGGAAGCGATCGTCGTCATGTTGCGGCTCCTCGGCAGATAAGTGGTCTCAAGCTGTGGTCACGAGTGCAGGCGCAGGATCGCCATACGGCACATGCACGACACGATCGACGTAGACGCCCGGTGTGTGGGCGACCTCCGGCCCAATCTCGCCAAGCTCGACGATGTGTTGGGCCTGCACGATGGTGAGCTCCGCAGCCGTCGCCATGATCGGATTGAAGTTCCGGCCGGAGAGCTTGTAGGTGAGATTGCCCCAACGGTCCGCTTGCCAGGCTTCGATGAGCGCCACGTCGGCGCGAATGGCGTACTCGAGCAGATACATCCGCCCGTTGATTTCCCGCGCCTCCTTCCCTTCACCGAGCGCGGTGCCATAGGCGGTCGGCGTGTAGAAGGCGGGAATGCCGGCGCCACCGGCGCGGATGCGTTCGGCAAGCGTGCCCTGCGGCACCAGCTCCAGCTCGAGCTTGCCGGCCTTGTGCATCTCATCGAAGACGACTGAGCCGGCGCTGCGGGGGAAGCTGCACACGATCTTGCGCACGCGCCCGGTCGCGAGCAGGCGCACGAGCGGCTCGACACGGCCTGAGCCCGCGTTGTTGCCAACGAGCGTCAGATCCTTGGCGCCCTGCTCGATGAGCCCGTCAATAAGATGCGCCGGATGGCCCACCGCACCAAAGCCGCCGAACAGGACGATGGCCCCGTCCTTGATCCCCTGCATCGCCTCGGCGATGGACTTCACGCGCTTGTCGATCATGGTTCCTTGCTTCCAGCCCTGTTCCGGGCTTCTGCAAGACCCGGGCAACGCGATGCTATATCTGAAACGAGCGCGCGCGCCAGCCCCGGGCGGGGCGGGGCAAGGCCCTCTGCGCGGCGCACATGACCGAATTGCCGAGGCAGGCCCGAAGCACTACGTTCGATTCCATGCAGTTCCCGACCCCACTCCTCCGCGGCACGCTCATCCAGCGCTACAAGCGCTTCCTCGCCGACGTCCGCCTCGACAGCGGCGAGACGATCACGGCGACGTGCCCCAATACCGGCTCGATGATCGGCCTCACCACGCCCGGTGTGCCGGTCTGGGTCTCGACCTCCGACAACCCGGCGCGCAAGTACGCACACACATGGGAGATGCTCGAGGTCGATCTCGGGAAGGGGCCGAGCCTCGTCGGCATCAACACGAACCATCCGAATGCGCTTGTCAGCGAGGCCATCCTGGCCAAGCGCGTTGCCGCGCTCAAGGGATACGAGAGCCTCCGGCGTGAGGTGAAGTACGGCGCCAACAGCCGCATCGACATTCTGCTCGAGGGCGCCGGCAAGCCGCCGGCCTACGTCGAGGTCAAGAATGTGCACATGATGCGCGAAGCCGGAACCGCGGAGTTTCCGGACTCGGTCACGGCGCGCGGCCTCAAGCACCTGATGGAACTCGGCGAGATGGTGCGCGCCGGACATCGCGCCGTGATGGTCTTCCTCATACAGCGCAATGACGCAACGCGCCTCACGCTCGCGCGCGATATCGACCCGAGCTACGCTGAAGGCTTTGCTGCCGCGCGCGCGCTGGGCGTCGAGGCGATCGCACTCAAGTGTGCGCTGAGCCCCGAAGGCATCCACGTCGAGAAGACAGTGCCGATCAAGGTCTGAGCGACCGTCGCCTCAACCCTGTTGATTGAGGCGCGCGAGCAGGCTCGATGTATCCCAGCGCCGGCCGCCGAGCCGCTGGACCTCGGCATAGAACTGGTCAACCAGCGCCGCCACCGGCAGCGTGGCGCCGTTGCTGCGCGCTTCCTCGAGCGAGATCGCGAGGTCCTTGCGCATCCAGTCGACGGCAAAACCATAGTCGTACTTGCCTTCCGACATGGTCTTCCAGCGGTTGTCCATCTGCCAGGAGCCGGCGGCACCTTTGGAGATCGTCTCCATGACCTTCGGGATATCGAGGCCGGCCTTCTGGGCAAAGTGGATGCCCTCGGCGAGCCCCTGCACGAGGCCCGCAATACAGATCTGATTGACCATCTTCGCGAGCTGGCCCGCCCCCGGCGCGCCGATCAGCGTCACCATGCGCGCATAAGCGGCGATCACCGGCTCCGCCTTGGCGAACGTGTCCGCATCGCCCCCAACCATGACCGTCAGCACGCCATTCTGCGCCCCTGCAGAGCCACCTGAGACAGGGGCATCGAGGAAGCCGAAGCCACGCTCCGTGGCCGCCGCGTAGAGCTCGCGCGCGAGGTTCGCCGAGACCGTTGTATTGTCTATGAAGACCGCACCCCTGCGGATCGTGTGGAAAGCACCGTCCTTGCCGGTCGTGACCGAGCGTACGTCGTCATCATTGCCGACGCATGAGAAGACGAAGTCGGCATCCTTGGCAGCTTCGGCGGGCGTTGGCGCAGCCTTGCCGGCACCGTACTCCTTGACCCAGGCTTCGGCCTTGGCGGCGTTGCGGTTGTAGACCGTGAGCTCGTGACCGCCCTTCCTGAGCAGATGCCCCGCCATGGGGTAGCCCATCACACCCAAGCCAATGAATGCCACCTTTGCCATCGTGCTGCTCCCATACCGTCGCGACGTATTTGGGAGCCCTTCTAGCGGATGGGGGCGGCCTTGTCAGGCACACTCGGCCCAAACGCTCAAGATTGCCCGAGCGGCAGGACCATGGTTCGGCGCGCGACGACGTCGTAGGCGCAGACCGGGCCGCCCGAAGCACCCGCTGTCGCGACGAAGATGAAGGGGGTGCGGTAGCGCTCGCCCCAGCGCGCGTGATCGACCTGCCAGACGGCGACATCGGCGCGCGGATTGCCGACGCCGAACCAGACCTGCGCCGGGCTCGCCCAGGCTGCACGGTCGGCAAGACCGGCCGCGGTCGCGTCACGCTGGCAGGCTGCAATAGCCTGCTCGCGGAAGGTCGCGACCATCACATCCGCGGTGGCGGCGCGATAGAGATATTGCTGATAGCCAATCTTGCCCGCGGCGAGCAGGATCAGCATGACGGCGATGAACCTCATGACGCGGCACCCTTCCGGCACGCGCGCCCGCGGCGCATGCCGGCAGGGAGAGAGTCGTTCGCCAAGGTAAACAAACGGTTTCTTCGGCGGCCGCCCGGCTGCGCCTGCCGGTCAGGCATCCTGCCCCTCAAGAGCGCGCTTCGCCACGCGCGCCGCGAGCTCATCCCGGTGCCGTTCCAGGCAAGCGAGCGACAGCTCCATCTGGACGAGGACCCGCAGGCGGAGCGCCGTATCACTCGCATCTGCCGGCGCCGCCGCGAGCGCGGCGCGCAAATCCTCGATTCGACGGCGGTTCTCGTCGATGAGGTGGTTCGACTGCTCGAGCAACGTCAATGGCATAGCTAGCTCTTGGCCGCAGACCCGGGCGCTTGTGCTCAACGGGCTAGAGTTGCAACACCCCCAAAGTAGATTCCATGAACCGAAAAGCAACTTTCGTGCCGAAGTTCCCCACTTGATCAAGGTTGCAGCACCAGCGCGCATCCCGCAAGGAAGACCTTGGTATGGCGCTTGGGCGGCGGCCATCACCGCTAACGATGTAGTGCTCGATCAGAGCAGTGCGATCAGGAACACGCCGGCGATACCGACGGCCGCCGCTGCGGCCAGCGTCGCCATGCGCTTTTGCCCGTGACGCCAAGCCAGGTTCTCGATCACGAGCACGCGGATGCCCCCGAGCAGGTGGATCGCCAGCAGCAGCACGAGACCGGTTTCCGCCGCCTTCACCAGCGGTGATTTCGTCCATTGGAGAAAACCGTCGAGCTGCGCCTCGCCCTCGAGCGCGAGGCCGAGGACGAGGAAGTGGAGCGGCAGGAATGCGGCGAGCAGCACACCCGAGACGCGGTGCACCATCGCCGCCAGCCACAAGCGGTCGCCGCGATAGCGGGTCGTGTGCGGGCGCGCAATCACGGCACCACCACTGCGAGAACCGCGCGCAGCCCCAGCACCACCAGCACTCCGCCGAAAATCCACATCAGCCGGTCGAGCGCCTTCTCGCGCCAGCCGAGCCACTCGCGCGCGACGCCGCGCACGCCGATGGCCCCATGGATGGAAGCCGCAGCGACGAACAGGCTATAGTAGAGCCCCCACGCGAGGCTGCCACGTGTGCGGCCGAGGATCTCCGCAGCACTCAGGCCACGATTGGTCGCGTAGATGATGACGATGAGGTGCACGGCAATGAGCGGCACCAACAGCATGGCCATCAGACGCTGCCAGACGTAAAGGCGGACGGCGCTCACGCGATCTCTCCGCGGATGTAAGCTTGCATGGTGCGGCGCTTGAGGCCGGCAATGGAGGCCGTCGGGTTGAGGCCCTTGGGACAAAGCTGCTCGCACGACTGGTGCGAATGGCAGTTGTGGCAGCCACCGCTGCTGGCCGCGGCGGCGAGGCGCTTCAGATTGCCCGTATCGCGCACGTCATTGACGAGCGACCACGAGCGGTTCAGCGCCGCCGGTCCGAAGTACGCCGGGTTCCAGCGCACGGTGTCGCAGGCGGCATAGCAGACGCCGCAGTTGATGCACTCAATGGCCGCGTCCGCGGCCTGGCGCTCGGGGCTCTCCGGGCTGATCGTCTCGAGCGGCTCGTGGCGCGTGCGCGAGGGCACAAATGTCCCTTCGGCCTTCTGCCATTTCTCGAAGAAGGGCGACATATCGGCCGCGAGGTCGCGGATGACGGGCAGATTGGCGAGCGGCCCGATCTCCAGGCGCCCGCCCTCGATGACCTTGGCCACGTGCGTGCGGCACGTCCAGCGCGGACGGCCGTTCACCGTCATCGCGCACGAGCCGCACACGCCAACCCGGCAGGCAAAGCGGTACGCGAGCGTCGGGTCGGCATGGCGCTGGATCCACGTCACGACATCGAGCACGGTCTGGCTGTCACGGCGCGGTACGGTGAAGGCCTGATAGTCGCCCTCAGCGCCTCCCCGCCAGACACGCACGTCGATCACGGCTTCGGCTGTCGTGCTCATGCGCGAACGGTCACTCCAATCCTGTGCACCATGTTGTTGCCGAAGCCACTGCGATCCCAGCGCTCCTCGAGCGGCTGCGTATCGCCGTTCGCGTCGGTCGCCCGGCAGGCGATCTCGTGCTCCCCCTCGGTCGCCGACCAAACGGCCTGCCAGCCCCGCCACGCGTACTTGTTGTCGATCGGCCCGAGCTCGGCCTCCTGCCAATGACCATCCACACCAAATTCGACTCGTGTCACCGGAACGCCATTGCCGCTCCACGCCCGGCCGAACACCGTGACGGGTCCTGGCGGCACGAGCCGATGGCGCGTGTACCAGTCCGGAATGCCCGGCGGCACCATCAGCGACTTCACCCGCATATGCGTCACCGGCACACCGGGATCGTCCGCGTTCTCCTTATAGACATAAGTTCCGACCTGCTGGTGGCCCTGGAAGGGGCCGTCGAGCACCTCGATGCGGTCGAGCCACTTGACGCTCGCCATGCCGTACCAGCCGGGCACAATGAGGCGCAGGGGAAATCCATGCTGCGGCAGCAGCGGCGGGCCGTTCATGGCCCAGACCAGCAGCACGTCCTCATTGAGGGCAAGCTGGGGCGCCAGACTGCGGCCGTACTCGTGGAAGACCTTGTCAAAGCCACGGTCGATGCCAAGAAAAGCGATGTCCATGGCATCCGCCAGAAGGCCGGCGCGGTCGAGCACATGGCGCAGCGGCGTGCCTGTCCACTCCGAGGTGCCGACCGCCTCGTACATCCAGGGCATGCTCTGGCGCCGCAGGGCGATGTTGGCGCGCCCATTGCCGGCACATTCGAGCGTCACCCGCAGCGTCTTTACCGGCAGCGCCTGGATCTCGGCCATGGTGAGCTTCAAGGCCGTGCGCACGCGCCCGGTCACGCTCAGCGTCCAGTCCGCGGCCGAGGCCACATAGGGCACATCGAAGTGATTGAGGAGATAATGAAGCCCCGTCGGCGTCACGTCATGGCGCAGCGCCTCGAGCAGGATGCCGGAGTTGCGGTTGGCGAGGCGCACCTCCTCCCGCACGAAGTCGCCTTCGATATTGGGGCGCCCGCCCTCCGCGTCGAACGGGGAGCCCCGGCGCTCAGATCCGGTCATCTCTGGGTCCATTTCTGCTGGACGGTAACAAAAAGCATTAATGGGTCAATTGTCGCTGCCGCATAGCGGATTTTGCCGCCCGCAGGGCTCGCCGCGGCGCTCTCGGACCCCTGTGGCCGTCGCCCTTGTGCCGGCGCGCTCGATTCTGTATAGAGCGCACCAGCTTTTCAGCCCCCGACCACCGCCAGGGTCCGGCGCCGCCAGCGCCGAGAAACGCGCCGGTCGTGCACCGGCCGGGAGAGAGGACATGAAGAACAAAGAGGACTTCCACCCCGACTACCACCTCATCAAGGTGGTGATGACCGACGGCACCGAGTACCAGACATACTCGACCTACGGCAAGGAGGGGGACACGCTGACGCTCGATATCGATCCGACCACGCATCCGGCGTGGACCGGCGGCAGTCAGCAGATCATGGACCGGGGCGGCCGCGTCTCCCGCTTCAAGAAGAAGTTCGAGGGCCTCTTCTGATTATTGTGCGCCGCAGCGCACCTTGTGCACCATCGACGAGCACGTGCGGCCCCGCCTTAAGTCTAGGTGGGGCCGCTCTGCATTGGGCGTAAATCATTCCCATCAGCTTTGCGTGAAGCCGTGTGGCCAATGCTGCGGCCAGCGGTTATAGAGAGTGAAAGTTGCAGGACCCGCCACGAACGGGACCGCTGCTAGGGGCTGGGCGAAAATCGTTGTGACGGCGTCAGTGGGCGCGTGCGCTGCCCGTGGCACCGCTCGGCAAGGATGGCTCCCCGGCACAGGAACGAGCCAAGGACGAAGGCGAGATGCAGGCGAGTGAAATTGCGGCCCGCGCACGCAAGCGAGGCCATACGCCTCCAACCGACATCAGCGATCCACAGTACTTCCACAAAGTCGTCGATTGCCAGTGGGCCTGCCCCACGCACACACCCGTCCCCGAATACATCCGCCTGATTGCCCAGCGCCGCTACTCGGCAGCTTACATGCTGAATTGGGAATCGAACGTCTTCCCTGGCGTTCTCGGTCGCGTCTGCGACCGGCCCTGTGAGCCGGCCTGTCGGCGCGGCCGCATCCAGACGGGCGAGGAAGGCAACGCCAAGGACCCTGCGAAGAAGAACGCCGAGCCGGTCGCCATCTGCCGCCTCAAGCGGGTCGCGGCCGACTACAAGGGCGAGATCGCCGCACTCCTTCCCAGGATTCCCACGGAGAAGAACGGCAAGCGCGTCGCCCTCATCGGTGCGGGGCCGGCGTCCCTTACCGTGGCGCGGGATCTGATGCCGCTCGGATATCACATCACGCTCTTCGAGCGCGATCCCGTACCGGGCGGGCTCATGCGCACCAACATCCCCTCCTTTCGGCTGCCCGCGAGTGTTCTCGACGAGGAGGTCAATCGCATTCTCGACTTTGGCGTCGATGCGCGCTTCGGTGCCGAGATCAAGAGCCTCAAGTCGCTGCTCGGCGAGGGCTACGATGCCATCTTCGTCGGCACGGGTGCGCCCAAAGGCAAGGATCTCGAGCTGCCCGGCCGCAGGGACGCGGCCGCCAACATCCACATCGGCATCGACTGGCTGACCTCAGTGGCCTTCGGCCACGTCGACAAGATCGGTCGCCGCGTCGTCGTCATCGGCGGCGGCAACACGGCCATGGACTGCTGCCGCACAGCGCTGCGTCTCGGTGCCGAGGCCGTCACCGTCACGGTGCGCAGCCCGCGCAAAGTGATGAAAGCCTCCGACTGGGAGATCAAGGACGCGCTCCACGAAGGCATCCCGATTCTCGACAACCACGCGCCCAAGTCCTTCGTCGTCAGGGATGGCAAGCTCGCCGGCGTGACCTTCGAGAGGATGGTCGAGACGGGCATCGACGCCAAAGGGCGTCCGAAGCTCGAAGCCTCGGGCGAGTTCGTCACCATCGACTGCGACGACGTGCTGATGGCGATCGGCCAGGAGAATGCCTTCCCCTGGATCGAGCGCGACATCGGCATGACCTTCAACGAGTGGGGCCAGCCCGCCGTCGATCGGCGGACGTTCATGAGCTCGATCCCCGGCGTGTTCTTCGGTGGAGACGCCGCCTGGGGACCCGAGAACATCATCTGGGCGGTGTCGCACGGCCACCAGGCCGCGATCTCGATCGACGCCTACTGCCATGGGCGCAGTCTCGTCGACCGTCCAAAGCCCGGCCACACGCTCGTCAGCCAGAAGATGGGCATTCACGAGTGGTCGTACTCGAACAACTACGACCCGCGGCACCGCCAAGCCGTGCCGCATGCCGAGCTCGAAGCCTCGCTCAAGGACCTCAAGCTCGAGGTCGAGCTTGGTTTCGACGACAAAATTGCCGCCAGCGAGGTCGAGCGCTGCCTCAACTGCGACGTCCAGACCGTCTTTACCGAGAGCCTGTGCATCGAGTGCGATGCCTGCATGGACATCTGCCCGGTCGACTGCATCAACTTCACGGAGAACGACGACGAGCCCGCCTTGCGCGCGGGGTTGCGCGTCCCCGCCCTCAACAAGACGCAGGACATCTACGTCTCAGGTCCGCTCAAGACCGGGCGCATCATGGCCAAGGACGAGGACGTCTGTCTGCACTGCGGACTCTGTGCAGAGCGCTGTCCCACTGGCGCCTGGGATATGCAGAAATTCGCGTACGCCGAAGCCCAGGTCGCTTCGGCCTGTCTCGCCCACCACAGCGCCTATCTGGGTCAGGCCATCTGAGTTGCCGAGTGCCAAAGCCAATGATGATAAGTGGAAGGGGCCGCTCGCACTGAATGAGACATGACGCGGCGAGCGCCCGGACGGAATGAGGATCACGGATACGCCATGAGCGGAATCAACGACTTCGTCATCAAGTTTGCCACCGTCAACGGATCGGGCTCCGCCTCCGCCAACACGATGGTGGCGAAGACGCTCTTCCGGATGGGCATCCCCGTCAGCCCGAAGAACATCTTTCCGTCCAACATTCAGGGCCTGCCGACCTGGTACGAGGTGCGCGTATCGGAGGCCGGATACCTCGCGCGGCGTGAGGGCATCGACATCATGGTCGCGATGAATCCGCAGACCTATGCCGAGGACCTTGCCGAGGTCGTGCCCGGCGGCTGGCTGCTCTACGACAGCTCGATGCCGCGGATCTGGCCCCGAGATGACATCACGCTGCTTCCGATCCCCATTGCGCAGATTTGCGCCAAGCAGTGGACGGACGCGCGCCAGCGGCAGCTCTTCAAGAACATGGTCTACGTCGGCGCGCTCGTCGAGCTGCTGTCCATGGACATCGAGGCCCTCAAGGGCGTCATCGCCGACCAGCTCAAAGGCAAAGAGAAGCTCATGGCGGCGAACCTGCAGGCCGTTGAGCTTGGCCGCGCCTATGCGCGCGAGCACTTCGCCTGCCCGCTTCCAGTCCATGCCCGTCCCGCCGAGGGCGCCAAGGGCAAGATCATGGTGACCGGCAATGACGCCGGCGGCCTCGCCGCCATCTACGGCGGCGCGACCGTCTGCGCGTGGTACCCCATTACGCCCTCGACCTCGCTCGCCGAGGCCTTCGAGAAGTATGCCCGCCGCCTCCGCATCGCCAAGGACGGCAAGCGCCTCTACGGCATCGTGCAGGCAGAGGACGAACTGGCCGCCATCGGCGTCGCGATCGGCGGCGGCTGGAACGGTGCGCGCGCGTTCACTGCGACCTCCGGCCCGGGCATCTCACTGATGAGCGAGTTCCTCGGTCTTGCCTATTTCGCCGAAGTGCCGGTCGTGCTCTTCAACATCCAGCGCGGCGGCCCCTCGACAGGCATGCCGACACGCACCGGTCAGCCCGACATCATCTCGTGCGCGTACGCAAGCCACGGCGACACCAAGCACGTTCTCCTGTTCCCTTCCAATCCCACCGAGGTCTTTTCGATGGGGGCGGAGGCCTTTGACCTCGCCGAGCTGCTGCAGACCCCGGTCATGGTCATGTCCGATCTCGACATCGGCATGAACGATTGGATGACCGATCCCTTCACGTGGGACGACAGCAAAGAGCAGAGCCGCGGTAAGGTGCTCTCCGCCGAGCAGCTCGAGGCCTTCAAGACGGTCAAGGGTCAGCCCTGGGGCCGCTACCTCGATGTTGATGGCGACGCGATCCCGTATCGCACGCTGCCCGGCACGCATCCTTCCATGGGCTCTTTCTTCACGCGGGGCACGAGCCACGACGAGTACGCCCGCTACACTGAGGACGGGCGCATCCACGCCCGGGTCATCGACCGCATTCGGCGCAAGTTCGATACCGCGGCTCAGCATGTGCCGAAGCCAGAGATCGACATCCGCGACAAGAGCAGCCGGACCGGCATCATCTACTTCGGCGCAACGCGACCCGCCGTGCTCGAAGGCCTCGACGAGCTGGAGCGTGCCGGGGTGCGCCTCAACGCCATGCGGCTCAAGGCCTTCCCGTTCAACGAGGACGTAAAGGCCTTCTGCGCTGCGCACGACCAGATTTTCGTTCTCGAGCAGAATCGCGATGCACAGATGCGCGCGCTGCTCATCACCGAAGCCGAAATACCCGCGACCAAGCTCATCCCGGCGCTGAGCTATGACGGCCTTCCGACCACGGCGGCTTTCGTGCGCAAGGCCGTGCTCGCGCATCTCCATCCCGAAAAAGCTGCCGCCGCCGAGTAGCAGGAACGAACAGCCATGAGCTACATCGCCAAACCCTCAGCGCACCATCCTGCCCTTCCGCGCAATGCGCTGGGCCTGACGCGGCGCGATTACGAAGGCTCCATGTCGACGCTCTGCGCGGGCTGCGGGCACGATTCGATCACCGCCGCCATCATCGAAGCCTGTTTTGAGATGGATCTGCCGGCGCACCGGATCGCCAAGATCTCCGGCATTGGCTGCTCCTCGAAGACGCCGACATATTTCCTTTCGCGAAGTCACGGCTTCAACTCGGTGCACGGGCGCATGCCGTCGGTGACGACCGGCGCCAACATGGCCAACCGGGATCTCGTCTATATCGGCGTGTCTGGCGACGGCGACACGGCCTCGATCGGCCTCGGCCAGTTCTGTCATGCCGTGCGCCGCAAGCTGAACATGACGTACATCGTCATGAATAACGGCTGCTACGGTCTTACCAAGGGCCAGTTCTCCGCGACGAATGACAAGAACTCACCCTCCAAGAAGGGCGAGGCGAACCCGTTCGACGCGATCGACCTGTGTCAAATGGCGATCCAGCTCGGCGCAGGCTTCGTCGCCCGCTCGTTCTCAGGCGACAAGCGCCAGCTCGTGCCGCTCATCCAGGCTGCCATCAGCTACAAGGGCTTTGCCTTCATCGACGTCATCAGCCCGTGCGTGACCTTCAACAATCACCCGGCCTCGACAAAGAGCTACGAATACGTCCGCCTGCACAACATGGCCTCTGAGAACAAGCTCGACTATGTCGAGCCAAAGGAGGAGATCACGGCAGACTACGCCGAGGGCACCACGACAACCGTCGAGCTACACGATGGCTCGCACCTCATGCTCTACAAGGTCGATGGTGGGCACGATCCGCGTGATGCCGATGCTGCGATCCAAACGATCCGTACGAACGCGACAAAGGGCACGGTCGTGACGGGGCTCCTCTACGTCAACGAGGACCAGCAGGATCTGCACGACGTGCTCGGCACGGACGCCCGCCCGCTCAACAGCATCTCGATGAGCGAGCTCTGCCCCGGCGCGAAGGCGCTCGAGGGCATCAACGCGCGGCTGCGCTAGCCTGGCCGTGGGCCAACGCTATGGTCGGTAGCCCTCGAAGATCGGGGCATCGGCCCACCGCGCGGCGATGGCCCGCTCGTGCTCAGTGCGCACGGTCCAGGTAAAGAGCGGCAGCCCCAGCCCTTCGCGCGCAAAACGCGTCACGGGCGTCGGCAATGCGCGCACGTGATAGGCGAAGAACGACGGCTCCGCCTCGCGGCTCTCGAGCAGATAGGTGAGGCTGATCGCGCGCGCCGCGTCGATCTTGTTCGGCCACCAGTTGTTGACCGTGAAGTCGGTGGCGACGATCCCGCGGGGCACGCTCGGCGCAAGCGCACGGCACCGTGCCATCACTGCGGGGTCAAACGACATAAGCGCGAGCGGCCCGTCATACGCCGTGGATGCCGCCGCAATAGCCTCGAGGAAGCCGGTCTTGGGCGGATCCCAGTCGCTCTTGATCTCGACGAGCAGCGGCACTCTGCCCCCAACCAACGCCAGGAAGTCGGCATAGGTCAGAATGGGCGTATCCTGCCCGCGATAGCGCAGCTTGGCGAGCTCGGCCGGCGTGCGCTCATCGATCATGCCCTCGGCGTCGATGAGCCGCTTCAAGGCCCGGTCGTGAAAGACCATCGGCGTGCCATCGGACGCCGGCTGGAGATCGCACTCGATGCCATAGCCGGCGTCGATCGCCGCATGAAACGCCGGCCCCGTGTTCTCGATCACACCAGCGCTGCGGTCGTGCAGGCCGCGGTGCGCAATGGGACGGATGAACTGGGCGCGATCAATGGTGGCGACCATGACTGGAACCTCCGAGCGCCTTGAGGCGCGCCTGGGCATCGAGCAGCTCGTCGGCCAGCATGAGCGCCGCCATCAGCAACAGGCGATCATCACCGGCAGCAGAGAATGTGCCGGCGAGGCTGTCGACACGCTGGCGCACAATATCAGAGAGCGTCAACAGACGCGCCTCCTCGCCGTCGCCGCACTGCACGCGGTAGGTCCGCCCGTTGATCGTAATCGTCGCCTGCCCCATGCCCGCCCCGCCGCCATCTCCGCCCGCCAGCGGAGTGCCGCTTTGCCCTACTGCTCGCCCTCGATAAGGCTGCGCAGCGAGTCGATGACCCAGTCGATCCGGTTGAGCACCTGGTCCCGCCCCTCCTCGAGCGCGCGGATCCGGCTCTCGGCCTTCTCGAGCTCGGCGAGCAGTCGATCGCGCTCGCTCTCGAGCTTCATGACACGCGCCAGAAGTGCAGGCGCATCGAGGGCCGCAGCACCACTTTCCGCTGAGGCCTCTTTCGCCGCGGCCTTCCTCTTGCCGGGCGTCGCTTCACGAGGCTTCTTGCCCGCGGCAGCGGCCCTCTTCGGCGCCGCCGCCCTGGAAGCTTGCTGCTTCGATCCAAGCGCCTTGGAGGCAGGTGACTTACGCGATCTACCGCTGCCACGCTCGCTCATCTCGAACCTTCCAGTCAGCGGACAGTGGCGCTCGTCCATCGCGAACAAGCCCGCCGCCAAGGGAAACTTAAGTGGCGCGCCGCCTGCGCGTCAATCGAGATGAAAGTCGCGTGCGCTATGTGTGGCCGTGCGTGTCGCTCATGCACGTGCCAGGATGACACGCGCCGTCAGCGCAGTGGCTCACCGCTGCGGATGGCGGAGATGATGACGATCGCCTGCGCCATCGGAAAATCATCGGTGATGGTGAGATCGATGCGCGCTTCGTACCCGGGTGGCGTGATCCGCGCGAGCTGCGCGGCCGCGCCGCCGGTCAACTTCAGCGTCGGCCGCCCCGAGGGCAGATTGACGACGCCCATGTCCCGCCAGTAGACGCCCTTGCGCAGGCCCGTGCCGAGCGCCTTTGAGCACGCTTCCTTGGCGGCAAAGCGCTTGGCATAGGAAGCTGCGCGCTCCCGGCGGCGATCGGAACGCTGCCGCTCGGTCTCAGTGAATATGCGGTTGAGGAAGCGGTCCCCATAAAGCTCGATCGTGCGCTCGATGCGGCGAATATCGATGATATCGTTGCCGAGACCGAGGATCATGCCGCACGTGCCTCGCGCATCAGGCGGATCATCCGCTCGATCGCCGGCCGCATCCCGATCATGACCGCCTCACCCATGAGGAAATGGCCGATGTTGAGCTCCGCCATCTCGGGGAGCCGCGCAACCTCCTGCACCGTATTGTACGTGAGGCCGTGCCCGGCGTGCACCTCGAGGCCCGCCGCATGAGCCTCTCGCGCCGCCCGCGCCAGCCGCTGAACTTCATGCTCGACGCGCTGCCAATCGTTGGCGAGCGCGTGCTCGCAATACGTGCCCGTATGCAGTTCGACAATGTCCGCCCCGAGCTTTGCTGCAGCCTCGATAGGGGCCCGGTCCGGCTCGACGAACAGTGAAACCCGGATACCCGCCGCCTTGAGCTCCCCGATGCAGCGCTTGAGGAAGCTGCTGGCGCCGACCACGTCGAGACCGCCCTCGGTCGTACGCTCCTCGCGCTTCTCCGGCACCAGGCAGCAGGCGTGCGGCACCGTCTTAAGGGCGATCCCCAGCATCTCCGGCGTCGCCGCCATCTCAAAGTTGAGCGGCCGGGTGATCTCGGCTTTGAGGCGAGCAATGTCATCATCGCGGATATGACGGCGATCCTCGCGCAAGTGCGCCGTGATGCCGTCCGCGCCCGACTCGATCGCGAGGTGTGCGGCGCGCACGGGGTCAGGGTGACGGCCGCCACGCGCGTTCCTGAGTGTCGCAACGTGATCGACATTGACACCGAGGCGCAAGGCCGCCGGCAAAGATCTCGCGTGAGACATGGCTGGCTCGCTTCATACGGCCGGCGCGGCCGTCGCGGCCCTGCGTCAAGCCTACTGCTGGCGGCGGATGCTGAAGACCTCAGCCGCCCGGCGGCCTATGAAATAGAGCGCGGCGCCAGAAATCAACCCCAGCACGAGGCTACCGACGAACAGCGGCTTGAGGATCGGCCAAAGAAACCGACTTAACGTGTCCAACATTGTGAGCGGATCGGCGCGGGAGGCCGGCGCCTCTGCGAGACGCACCAGCGTGCGCTGAACTTCATCGACTGTCATTGCGCCCGCCTCGCCGAGCAACATGATGCCGAGGAGGTACGAGCCGACCCACATCGCCGGCCACGTGAGGGGATTGCCCGCCCACGTCCCGAGCACGGCGGCGCCGACATTGGCACGCCCCGCCCAGGCGATCGCCATCGCCATGAGCATCTGAACGCCGAGCACCGGCAAGAACGCGACGAACACCCCGGTCGCAAGGCCCAGGCCAACAGCGTGCGGCGTCGTCTCGAAAGAAAGCACCGAGGCCCAAATGCGCGGGACACGCCTGCCACCGGCCGTGCGGCGGCTCCTGAGGGCGCCGAAGGTCCCGGGACGCCGGGGGTTCTGCTGGTTCATGGCGCGGCACTCGTGCTGGAATGTATTGAGCTACATGGCCGCTCTTTGCGGCCCCCATGTGACGCAACGCATGTACCTGGGACGCACCCTAGGCAAAGACACGCTCGGCCTTGCTGACCACCGACTTGGCCTTCAAGCCATTGATGATTCGGTTGAGATGCGCCAGATCGAAAACTTCGAGCTCGATCAGCATCTCGGTAAAGTCGGCGCCACGGTGCAACATCCGGAGGTTGTCGATATTCCCGTCCGCCTCGCCGATCACCTGCGCGATCTGCGCCAGTGTCCCCGGCTCGTTCAGCACTGTCACCGAAATCCGGGCCGGAAAACGCTCCGGCGCCTCCTGGTTGATATCCCAGGTGACGTCGATCCAACGCTCGTGCTCGAACTCGCTCAGACGCGGGGAATGGATCTGGAAGATGCGGATCCCCTCCCCGGGCGTCAACACGCCGACGATCCGGTCGCCCGGCACGGCACCGCCCGGCTCGAAGGAAACGGGAACGTCATTGCGGATGCCGCGGATCACGATGCCCTTGCCGGGACCCCCGCCCGCCGCACCGCTGCTCGTCGGCCAGCGGAACTTGAGGCCCATCACCTTGGTGAGGTTGAACCAGCCTTCCTCGCCACCTTCGCCGTTTTCGTAGCGGTTACGCGGGCGCTGGCGCGCATTTGCCGGCAGCATCGCGGCAGCCTCGGGCGCGATCGCACGGATGACGTCGGCGATCGGCAGCTCGCTCCGCCCCACGGCGGCATGAACGTCGTCGACGGTCTTGTGCGTGAGACGCGGAAGCGCGCGGCGCAGCCGGTCGTCCGAGTAATCCTGGCCGATCTTGGCGAAGGCCGAGCTGATAAGGCGCCGGCCGAGCTCGGCATACTGGCGCCGGAGCGTGTCGCGGGCGGCGCGCCGGATGGCGCTGCGGGCTTTCCCCGTCACTGCAATGCGCTCCCAGGCGGCGGGCGGCGTGCGGCTTGCAGACGTCAGGATGTGCACCTCGTCGCCATTCCTGAGCGCCGTCGAGAGTGGCATCTGACGGCCGTTGATGCTGGCGCCGACGCAGGAATTGCCCACGTCGGTGTGCACGGCGTAGGCGAAATCGATCGGCGTGGCGCCCTGCGGGAGCGCGATGAGGCGCCCCTTGGGGGTGAAGCAGAAGACCTGGTCGTGGAAAAGCTCGAGCTTGGTATGCTCCAGGAACTCCTCGGAATTATCGCCCTCAAGCAGCGTTTCGACGAGCCGGCGCAGCCAGATGTACGGCCCCATTTCCCGCGCGATATCCGGCGCGGCAGCCTTGCCGTTGGTGCGCGAGAAGTCCTTGTAGAACGTGTGGGCCGCAACACCGTACTCGGCCGTCACGTGCATGGGCTCGGTGCGCAACTGCAGCTCGACGCGCTGATGGCGTGGACCGACGATCGTGGTGTGGATCGAGCGATAGCCATTCTGTTTCGGCGTCGAAATGTAGTCCTTGAAGCGGCCGGGCACGGCGCGCCACGTGGTATGGACGAGGCCGAGCGCGCGGTAGCAGTCCTCGACGCTGCTGCAGATGACGCGGAAGCCGTAGAGATCCGAGAGCTGCTCGAGCGAGATCTGGCGGTTCTGCATCTTCCGCCAGATCGAGTAGGGCTTCTTCTCGCGGCCGGTCACCTCGGCGCTGAGGCCGGCTTCGGCGAGCTTCTCAACGAGGCTCTGGCGGATCTCCTCGACGAGCCCCTGATTGTGCTCGGTCAGGCGGTCCAGCCGCTCGCGCACCGTGCGGTAGGCCTCCGGGTGCAGCCACCGGAAGGCTAGATCCTCGAGCTCCTCGCGCATGGCCTGCATGCCCATGCGCCCGGCGAGCGGCGCATAGATCTCGAGCGTCTCCTCGCTATTGCGCTGGCGGCTCTCGGGCGGCATATGCTCGAGCGTCCGCATGTTGTGGAGCCGGTCGGCAAGCTTGACCAGCAGGACGCGGATGTCGGTCGATATGGCAACCAGGAGCTTCCTGAAATTCTCCGCCTGCTCGGCCTTCTTGGAGACGAGATCGAGGCGCTTGATCTTGGTCAGGCCATCGACGAGCACGCCGATCTCGGGGCCGAAGAGCTGATCAATTTCGGCCCGTGTGGCCTCCGTATCCTCGATCACATCGTGCAAGAGTGCGGTGGCGATCGTCGCATCATCGAGCTTGAGCTCGGTCAGGATCGCCGCCACTTCGAGGGGGTGGGAGAAGTAGGGGTCGCCGGAGGCCCGCTTCTGATGGCCGTGCGCGCGCATGGCGTACACGTAGGCGCGATTGAGCAGCGTCTCGTCAGCCTTGGGGTCATAGCGAAGGACGCGCTCGACCAGCTCGTACTGACGCATCATCGCCCTTCAGACCCCTGCATCCAGCTTCGCCCCGGCCTGTCAAGCGCATCGGCCGCCGCGCGATTTCCTTTCCTTGAGAACATAAGCATGAGTCTGCGCCGCGGCCAGCTCAAGCCCCGGCGCCAGACCAACGGCCCTGATGATGATAAAGCGGTTGCCTCAGCGGCCCCGCGCACCGCCGTTACCGCCGCCGCCGTTCGAGGAAGGCTCGATCGGCGCCATGCTCTCCATGGCCCGCAGGAGCTGCTCCTCCGACATGGTGATCTGGTCGATTGCGGTATCTGCCGACTGGTCGTCGCGGCCGAGTTGCTGGCGGCTGCGGTCGGCGCCGATGAGGGGCGCGGCCCCGGCCTCGGGTTCGTCGACCTCGACGTTCTTCTGGATGGAATGGATCAAGCTCTCGCGGAGGTCATCTGCCGGGACGGTGCGCTCGGCCACCTCCCGCAGCGCGATGACAGGGTTCTTGTCATTGTCGGGATCGACCGTCATATGGGCGCCCGCGGCGATCGCGCGGGCACGATGCGCCGCCAGCAGAACCAGTTCGAACCGATTGGGGACCTTGTCCACGCAATCTTCAACCGTGACACGCGCCATCGCCGTTGTATCCTGAAATGTCCGATGTGTGCTTAAGGATCAGGGCGCAATCTTCGGCGCCTCGGGGGACTCTTGCCCGCTCGCCGCGCTATTTGCCACGATTGTCACGCTGAATCAAGCTGGCGTGATGCCGCGGCGGAGGCCCGGGCAGCGCCTCAGCAGTGCGCCAGCCGTGAGCCCCAGGACGGGGTGGCGCCAGTGGGGCGCAATCTCGGCGAGCGGCACGAGCACGAAGCCGCGCTGGTGCATCAGCGGATGGGGCAGGACGAGGGGGCCACCCGGCAGGTTGAGCGTCGGCCAGTTGAGCATCCGGCCGCCATAGTCGATGAGGTCGAGGTCGAGCGGGCGCGCACTCCAACGCGAGCGGACCCGCCGGCCCGCCATCCGCTCGATAATCTTGAATAAGCGGAGCAAGCCCCCAATTGAATGATTAGTACGCGTCATAATGACGACATTGTAGAATTCCGGCATTAGTCCCGCCCCGTGATGAGGGCGTGTACGGTAAATTCTCGAACGGGCGATAATAGAAACCCTGTTTTGCTGAAGTATGTCGAGAGAGCGGCAAAGTGTAGCGGCGGGAGGCCCCCACCGACTAGGCACGTTGGCGCCAAGCGCGACAAGGCAGGTTCCTCCGGACACGCGATTGATCGCGCTATGCGAATCGTGCCCGCGTTCATACGAGGCGCGCATGAGTGTAGCGTCCGAAATCATGAGTGTAGCGTCCGAAATCATGCGAGGATAAGTAAAATTTCACTTCATTTTGCGCGCAGCCGTCTATATACGAGTTAACAACCACATGCGTTCTATCTGCGCGATCTGTGTGGAGCCATCTCCCACGTGAGGCGGGCTTATCGTGCTCAGCCGCCGGGCTCAGGCCAACAAAGAAAAGGCAAGTCGACGATGTTTTTCTACCCAACCGAGCGCATCGCGCTGTTTATCGATGGGGCGAACCTCTACGCCACCGCAAAAGCGCTCGGCTTCGACATAGACTACAAGAACCTTCTCGGCGTCTTCCGGAGCAAAGGCTATCTCGTCCGGGCTCTCTACTATACGGCACTTGTCGAAGATCAGGAGTACTCTTCCATCCGGCCACTGATCGACTGGCTCGATTACAATGGCTATACGATGGTCACTAAGCCGACGAAGGAGTTCACCGACGCTTCCGGCCGGCGCAAGATCAAGGGCAACATGGATATCGAGCTGACGGTCGACGCCATGGAGCTGGCGCCGAAGCTTGATCACGTCGTTTTGTTCTCCGGCGACGGCGACTTCAGGAGCCTGGTTGCGGCCCTGCAGGCCAAGGGGCTGCGCGTCAGCGTCGTCTCGACCCTGCAGACCCAGCCGCCCATGGTCGCCGACGAGCTGCGTCGCCAGGCCGACCAGTTCATCGACATTGCGGACCTTGAGAAGGACATCTGCCGCGATCCGAGCCAGCGCATCCCGCGAGAGGCCCGGGAGTCGCGCCTCGCCCAGTTCCGCGCCCAGCGCGACCGCGAGAGTCTCAGCTCGCCTGTGCAGCAGCACAACCAGGACGATTCGGTCGATATGTGAGGGATCTCCCCGATGGGACGCGGCGGCGTCGGGCCCATTGGGCGCGACGCCGCTGCCATTCTAGGCCCGCGTCGCTGCAGCTCAGCGCCTCGTGCGGCTGATGAGCTCATTGAGCCAAGCGAGCACCTCTCGCGGGTGCGCGTCCGGCGGATGCACGGGGTAGAATGTGCGCACGATCCGGCCGGAGTGGAGAGCAAGGGTCAGCCGCGCAAGGTAGCTGGTGCCGCCGGCCTCGAAGGTCGGGAGGTTGAGCGCGCGCTGGAGCCGCCCCTCCGCGTCACTTGCAATGGCGAACGGCAGCCCTAGCCGCTCCACGAGCTCGCGCTGCCAGTCCGTGGCCTGCCCCGAAAGGCCGAAGACACCCACGTGCATCTGCTCGAAAGCGCGGTAAAGATTGCGGAAGCCTTCTGCCTCCGGCGTCGAGCCATGCGCGCCGGGAATGTCGTCCCAGCCCGGTGGGTTGGGGAGGCCTGGCCGTCCTGTCCAGGGATAGACGAACAGGATGGTCCAGCCATCGAGGCCCGCGAAGTTCACCTCGTTTCCGCTGGTCGTAGGCAGCGCGAGAGCCGGCATTGCAAGGCCGCGCACGAGATGACGCGCGCGGCCATCGTCGCTTGGCGCCGGGAACGCCCACGTCATCGCGCCGCGCCCTTTCCGAGAAAGCGATAGTGATAGGTACCCGCCGCGGTGTAGCCGAGCGCAGCATAGAGGCCCTGCGCCGGCATGTTCGTCGTCACCGCCTGGAGACCGATCGTGCGCGCACCCAGCTCCGCCGCCCAGGCTTCAACCGCCTGCATCACCGCCGATGCTGCGCCTTGCCGCCGCGCCGCCGCAGCCGTCCCGACGCATTCGGCGATCACGGCGCCGTCATGCAGCACGCCCAGCGCAGTTGCGATGGTTTCACCTTGGCGCCGGACTTCGGCGAACACCCGCGGCGCCGGTACGCGCGTAAGAATCGCCGCTGCGAAGGGCCGCCGGTCCGCAGAGATGTTGCTGAGATAGACAGCCATCCAGCCCTGCGACGGCGCGTCGCCAAGCGTCACGTCCGCCGGGAGGGGCACCGCCTCGACGGGCTTGACGAGCGTTGTCACCGGATCGTGGATCACATAACCACGCGCCGCCAGCCTGGCATCAAGGTCGAGCGGCTCGGAAATCGGAAAGCCGACCTGGAAACGCACGGGGGCGCCACGTTCGGCATAGAGGCGCTCGATCTCGTCGATCGCATGCTCGACGTCGCGACCGCGATAGTGGAGCGCGGAGACCGAATTGGCGCGCTGCGAGCCACCACCCGAATAACGCCACAGCCAGCCGTCGACCTCGCGGGTCTCACCCGCCGGCCACGCCCGCACGGCGGCCAACTCAATGGCCAGCAGCCGCTCGCGCTCGGAGAGGCTTCGCGCCGTCGCGGCCCCACTTTCCCCCGATCGTCTCATCAGCCCTTTTCCCGCATGAGACGCGCCTTCTGGCGCTGCCAGTCGCGCTTGGCCGCGGTCTCGCGCTTGTCGTGCAGCTTCTTGCCACGCGCCAGGCCAAGCTTGAGCTTCGCGCGGCCACGCCCATTGAAATAGATCTCGAGCGGGACCAGCGTCATCCCTTCGCGCTGCACGGCCTGCGAGAGCTTGGCAATCTCCCGCCGGTGCAGAAGAAGCTGACGCGGTCGGCGCGGGGCATGCTGGAAGAAGCTGCCGGCAAGCTGATACTCGGGGATATAGGCATTGACGAGCACGAGCCCGCCGCCCTCGGGCGCGGCATAGCTCTCGGTGATGTTGGCCTGACCCCTGCGGAGCGACTTCACCTCGGTCCCCGTGAGCGCGATCCCTGCCTCGACGGTGTCCTCGATGAAATAGTCGTGGCGGGCGCGCCGGTTCTCGGCGACCAGCTTGCGGCCGTCATCGTCCTTCTTCGACATCGCTCGTGCTTCTCATACACGGCCCAAAAGTATTCGGGCTGCCCGCACTATATAGGGGCAGCCCGAACCCTTGGACACTGGCCCGTCTCGGGGCGCCTCGGGGCGCCTCGCTATTCGGCGGCCTTGACCGCGAGCAGTCCGGCGTGGACGAGCGCGGCATCGACGGCCTTCTTGCTCGCATCCATGAGCGGCGCGAGCGGCAGGCGGCAGTCCGGCGTCTCGATCACCCCAAGGCGCCAGGCGGCATACTTGACCGGTGCGGGGTTGGTCTCGACGAACAGCGCATCGTGCAGCGGCATCAGAATGTCCTGGATTTCGAGCGCGCGGCGGAAATCCCCCGCGAGGCAGGCATTCTGGAACTCCGCGCAGAGCTTCGGCGCAACGTTGGACGTCACGGAAATGCAGCCGTTCCCGCCATGCGCCATGAAGCCGAGCGCGGTTGCATCCTCGCCGGAGAGGGCCGCGTGCGGCCGGCGGATCAGGAGCCGGTGCTGCGATTGGCGATCCATCTTCGCCGTCGCATCCTTGATGCCCGCGAAGTTCTTGAGCTCCGAAATCCGCGCCATGGTCTGGGCTGAGATGTCGACGACCGTGCGGGGCGGCACGTTGTAGACAATGAAGGGCAGATCCACGGCGTCATTGATCGCCTTGAAGTGCAGATAGATACCTTCCTGGGTCGGCTTGTTGTAGTAGCCGGTCGAATGGAGGGTCGCATCGGCGCCCGCCTTCTTGGCGAAGGCGGTGAGCTCGATGGCCTCCTCGGTCGAGTTCGACCCGGCCCCCGCAATCACCGGCACGCGCCGGCGCGCCGTGCGGATGCACAGTTCAACTACGTGCATGTGCTCGTCATGGCTCAGCGTCGGCGTCTCGCCGGTGGTGCCGACCGGAACCAGGCCGTGCGAGCCTTGGGCGATCTGCCAGTCGACAAAGCGCTGGAAGCTCTGATCGTCGACTTTGCCGTTCTTGAATGGCGTGACCAGCGCTGTGAACGAACCTTTGAACATGGTTTTCCTCCGCTCGCTGCTCGCTGCTTCACGCCCCGCCGCCCGTCGCCGATAAAGACACCAAAACGGGCGCTTGCCGACCCCCTTGGGCTGGCAAGGGGCCGCTCACGCTGGCGTGAGTTCTGTATCTCACATTTCACCCTTGCCCGAAAGCCTGCACGTTTCGCCCGTACTCTGGCCCCGACCGCAAAAATCGCGATTCGCTGAAACGACACAGGGGACACGCGGGATGCCGTACCTCGCAAAGGCGCGACGAGCCAGCAGCAGAGCCGGCCGACGGGTATGCTGCTGGCCGCTCCTCGCGCCCCTGGCCTGCCTGCTCGCAGCCGCACCGCTCGCGGTGATCGCGGGTCCGGGCGCCGCCGAAGCCCAGAGCAGCAAGCAGGCAACGAAGGCCAAGACGGCCCCGAAGAAGGCGGCCCCTCCGCTTCCTGGTCCAAGCCCCAATCGGGTCGCTGACGCACCATCCCCTGCTGACGCCATCGCGGACGGCGGGCCAACGCCCCCGGCCAAGCCGGCTGCCGCCGTGCCGTCGGCGGTCCCCGGGTCGCCAGAGGCCGGCTACCTCGCCGCGATGGATAAGCTCATCGCACCGCTGCTGGAGGCCAAGCTCCCGGCGGCAGACGCCCAGCGCCTGAAGGACGCGCTGAGCGCGGTCGATGGAAATGACCCCGCTGAGGCCCACGCACGCGCCGCCAAGATCGGCGATCCGACGGTGCAGGCGCTCGTCATGTGGTACGCCCTCCGCAATGGTGCGGCCGCCGCGGCTGACTACGCGCAATTCCTCGCCGAGCACTCGGCATGGCCGGATGCGCCTCTCCTCAGGCGCCGCTCGGAACAGCAGCTCCTCGCCTCGGGCGGTCCTGCCAAGGAGATCCTCGCCTTCTTCAGCTCTCGTCCGCCAATCTCGGGGGCCGGCACGATCGCGCTGGCCTCAGCGCACCTTGCGCTCGGCGACGAGACGCGGGCGAAGGAGCTCGCCGCCAAGGCATGGCGCGAGAACGATATCCCGGCCCCATCCGAGACCGGCTTCCTCGCCCGCTTCGATCGCTTTCTGACGGCTGCCGACCACCGGCGCCGGCTCGACGTGCTCCTGATTGACGAAGGGCGCTTCGCGGCCCAGCGTACGCCGCGGGTCGCGGCCGCACGCCGGCTGCTGCCGAAGCTGCAAGGTGTCGAGCGCAAGAAGGCCGAGGCCCGAATCGCCGTCTACGCACGCGCCGGCAACGCCGCAAAGCTGATGGCCAGTCTGCCCGCCGCCGCCAAGGAGCCGCCATTGGACACGGGCCTGCTCTTCCAGCGCATCCAGCTCGCGCGCAGCCAAGGCAAAGAGGACGAGGTGGCGCGGCTGCTGCGTCTCGCGCCTGCCGACGCCGAGGCCCTCGTCGATCCCGACGCCTGGTGGCTGCACCGTCGCTGGGCCATCTATGAGTTCCTCGGCAACGGCCGCTTCAAGGAGGCTTATGACCTCGCACGTGCGCCCGGCCCGCTCACGGCGAACCCGATCAAGGACGCCACCTTTCTTGCCGGGTGGATTGCCCTGCGCCATCTCAAGGACAGCAAGGCCGCGCTGCCGCATCTTGAGGCGTCGCGCAAGCACGCCGATGGTCCCCTGAGCGCGGCTCGTGGCAACTACTGGCTCGCCCGCGCCCATGAGGCGCTTGGCCAGACGGCCGAGGCGACGCGCTACTACGAGGAAGCGGCCGCGCGGATAGACACCTTCCACGGCGCGCTCGCCCGTCAGAAGCTCAATCCCGGCCCGCAGAGCGTGGCGATGTCGCTGCCCGCCCTGCCCTCAGCGGATGTGGCTGAGCGCTTCAACGCCAATCCGCTCGTACGTGCTGCCGTGCTCGCGCACCACGCCGACGTGGGCCGCGGTATCACGCGCATCATCGTGGCGCACCTGCGCTCCCGCCTCGAGAGCGAGGCCGAGGTCGCGATGCTCGCCCACCTCGCGTCTGCGCTCGGTGATCACCAGATGGCCGTGCGCGTCGGCAAGACCGGCGTGGCGCGCGGCATGAACCTCTTCGTCTATTCCTACCCCGTACACCCCTTTCCCGAGTACAAGCCGTTGCGCCGCTCCCCCGAGCGTGCGCTGCTGCTTGCCATCGCGCGCCAGGAGAGCGAGTTCAATCCCGAGATCGTTTCGCACGCGGGCGCGCGCGGGCTCCTGCAGGTCATGCCGATCACGGCGCGCCACATCTGCCGCGATCACAAGATCAAGTGCGACATCCCGCGGCTGATCACGGACACGAGCTACAATGCCATGATCGCCAGCGCCTACATCGGCGATCGCAAGGAGGAGTTCTCCGGAAGCTATGTGCTGACGCTCGCTGGCTACAATGCGGGGCCGGGGCGGGCGCGCCAGTGGATGCGCCGCTTTGGCGATCCGCGCAACCCCGGTATCGATCCGATCGACTGGATCGAGATGATCCCCTTCGAGGAGACGCGCGACTACGTGAAGAAGGTGCTCTCGAACGTGCAAATGTACCGCGCCAGGCTCGGCGAGCCGACGCCGGTGCGGCTGGTATCCGACTTGAAGCGCTAACGCTACTTACAGCGCGAGAGGAAACCGCGGTCGTAGTGGAAGTGGTCGCGGTGGAGCGTGTTGAACTCGGGCCCGATGGCGACGCGGAAGTAGCGGCAGGCGCGGGCGTGTATCTCGCGCAGGAAACGCCCTTCCGGACCCGCGCCCGACCAGTGACGGGCCACGCTGATCTGGCGGCCATCGGCGAGCGTGAAGGCGGACACGTCGAGCGCGTTCGCGGTGGCGTGCTCGCTGCGCACATCCGACCACAGCTTGCGGCCGAGGATATTGCGGCAGGCGTAGGTCCCCATGTGCTGCACGGACGTGACCCGGACGCCGAAGGTCGCGAGCGCGCGCGGCTGCACCTCGTGGGCCATCCACATCGCGATGCCGGCCGCGACCTCGCACGAGACAGTGCCGACGCTCAACGTCGCGCCACCCGCATTCGACATGCGCACGGCATTCTCCCAGCCGCATCCGTTCGTGATGGGATTATCGCGCACCGGGACAGCGGAGATCACCGGTGGCCGCAGCACGCGGCTGCACAGCGCCCGGCTGCGCTTGAGCTCCGCCAGGCGCCAGTCGACGAACCAGGCATTGGGCACGCTGAGATCGAGTGCCGGCAGCGGGCTCAGTGCAGGCGGCAGCACACCCTGGCGCATGACAAGGAACAGGCTGACGGCCACAAGCAGGACCAGCAGGGCGATGCGTGGACGCGGCGCGCGCCGTCGCCGCGCCGTCGCCTTGGCGGCACGCGAGCCGGCGCCCTGCTCTTCGCTCTTGTTCCCGGCGTCCACCCTGCAGCTTGCCCCCGCGCCACCATCCCCGGATGAGCTTCAATAGCGCCTGCCGCCATAAAGACACAACGGGTCAAGGACCGGCGTCTCCCGCGGCCCTTCCTTGCGTACGGCAAGCCCCAGCACGCGCTCCCGGAGTTCCTGCGCGCTGAGCGGTGGCTGCCCGTGTTGGGTGCAGGCGGCAAGGCCAGCGGCGAGCGCGACCGCTTCCGTCGCATCGGCCGCCGTCGGCACGATGCCGGGGAACCACGAGCCCCCGCGCCCCAGCAGCAAGGCATCGATCCGCGGCGCCCCCGGCCGCGCAAGTGTGCCCCGCTCCATGGTCTCGTTCGCGGCCGCCACGATCAGCGCGCTGCGGAGATTGAGCGCGGCGGGAAACTGCCGGCGTCCCTGCGCGACCGCATCCGCATCGCCCGCCGGAAGAATGAGCAGGTGATCGGGCACCTGCTCAGCGGCCTGCTGGAAGAATTCCCAGGTTTCCCGGCGCTCGCCCCACAAGGGCACGGCGACAATGCGCGCCGGCGTCGTTGCCGTGAAGGCGAGGGCGCGTGCGAGCATGAGCTTGTCGTTCGGATCGACACGGACGGGCACGAGACGCGCATGGCGATAGGTCGACAGAATGCGGCGCGCGAGAATCGTGTCGACGGCGCCGTCCCGGTTCTCGGGCAGCGAGGTCGCGGCGTAGGGGCGGCTGTCGTTGTCGATGAGGTCGAACCCGATGATCTCGCCCTCGCCATCGCGGGCGAGACGGTCCTTGATCTCGGGGTGCGTATAGTCGATGCCGGTCGCAATCAGCGCAACGGCGATACCGCCGGGATCGACGCCGGTCGGCACGGGCGGCTTTTGCCGCGGCGACTGAGCCAGCGCCGTCTCGCACAGGGCGAAGGCGAGCGCAACCGCGGCCATGGCGCCAACGTACCGCTGCAGCCGGCTCAGGCCCTCACCCTGGCTGCCACTCATGCCCTCGCCTCATGACATTCCAGGAGTTGCATCAGCGTTTCCGCCTCGGCGAGCTCGGCCGGCGTGTTCACGTTGAAAAACGGGTCAAGCGCGCGGCCCCCGATCTCCAGCCGCGCGAAATCGACCGACCGTGCCCCTTTCCTCTCGACCCAACGGTGCACGCGCCGCTCACCTGTCGCCAGGGCGCACGCGAGATCATCGGCGATATTGAGCGGCCATAGCCCGACGACCGGGTGCAGCCTGCCGCCCGAATGCGCCACGACGATGCCGGCACCGGCTCCGGCCGAGGCATCGGCCAACCGGGCGACAAGGTCCGCAGGAACAAACGGCGCATCGCTCGTGACGGTCGCAACGCGTGACACCGGCGGAGTCAGCCGCGCGGCCCAACGCAATGCGGCAAGGATGCCGGCAAGCGGCCCCGGATGATCCGGGACCTGATCGGCGATCACAGGCAGGCCAAAGGCCGCAAACCGCGCCGGGTCGCCATTCGCACTGATGGCGACGGCACCGACCTGGGCGGCGAAGCGCCCGAGGACATGGGCAAGCATGGGCTGCCCGGCGAGGTCGATGAGCGCCTTCTCACGCCCGCCCATGCGCCGCGAGCGGCCGCCGGCCAACACGACACCTGCGATCTGTGCACGCACCACTCGCCTCATAGACTTATTCTAACAGCGCGGATACCTAGCCCATAGTCGCCGAAGGACCGCATGGCTGATCCAGTGTAAAGATCGCCCCCCCGCCCCTTGGACGCGCACGCCGGATCGCCTTGCGCTTGTCGCACGCTTCAGGGAGAGTGTCCGCCTTGCCGGACCGGACCCGAGAACCATGCCCGCTGCCGATGCCCTGCTGGCGCACTGGTACTTCCATGTGCCCGATCTGATCCTTGCCGCGCTCATGTATCTGATGGCGCTCTATTTCCTGCTCATGCTCGCCTTCGGATGGACCATTCACGCGCAGGGGGCCTTTCTCCGCGTGTTCCACGGCGTCGTAAATCCCGTTCTGCGAACCGTGCGCGTGCTGACGCCCCGGATCGTGCCGAATGGCCTCGTTCCGGTTCTTGCCGTGGTCTGGCTCGCGGCGCTGCGGGTGCTCCTGTATTGGAGCTTCCTCGCGGCAGGCATCCGCCCGAAGATCGGAGCCTGATGATGACGCAGGCGCGCGACGAGCCGCAGTTCACCTTCCTGCGCCTCAGCCTGCTTGCGGCCGTCGCCGCCGTTGCGATCTTCAACGGGCAGGGCTTCTCGCCGGCGTTCGATCCCCTGCTCTACCTGCTGACGCCATTTCTGCGCGGCACGCTCCTCGGCACGCCGATGGGCTTCTACTACACGACGTCCGCCCTGCTCACGCTGATGACGTTCATGTTCGCCGGCCTTCCGGCCGCACTTTATGAGCGCCTGCTCGGCCGCCGCACGAGCACGGTCGTCTCGCTGCTCATCTGGCTGGCCGCGGCAGCCCTCCTGACGCTGCCCGCCTACCGTGCCTGGCAGGACGCATTCTGAGCCGCTCAGGCCGAGAGTCGTGCCGCCGCCCGTTCTACGATCGCCGCACGCTCGGCCTGACGTTGCGCTGCGGATGCGCGGGCCCGCTCCACGATAGCCGCCCCGGCCCCCTCGGGCGAACCGGCGTTGAACGGCGGGTGCGGGTCGTACTCGATCCCGAGTTGGATGGCCTTCGCCAGATCCTCGCCAAAGGCTTCCGCCGCAACGCGCAGCGCAAAGTCGATCCCTGCGGTGACACCGCCGCCAGTGATCACATTACCGTCCACGACGACGCGCTCCGCGACGGGCGTCGCGCCGAATGCGGCAAGCATCTCGCGGCTCATCCAGTGCGTCGCCGCCCGCTTGCCTTTGAGCAGGCCCGCAGCGCCCAGCACCAGCGCACCCGTGCACACGCTCGTCACATAGCGTGCGCCCTTTGCCTGCTGGCGCAGGAAGGCCAGCGTCTCGGCATCCTCCATGAGCGGGTTCATGCCCGCGCCACCCGGCACGCAGACGAGATCGAGCTGAGGGCAATCGGCAAAGGTCGTATCGGGCATAATGCGCATGCCACCGCCCACGGTGACCGGCGCGAGCGTTTTCCACACGAGCCGCACCTCGGCGCCGGGAAGCTTCGTGAAGACCTCGTAGGGGCCCGTCATGTCGAGCTGGGTGATGTCCGGAAAGAGCAGGAGGCCAATGCGGAAGGGCATGGGGCAGCGTCCCTTGTTCTCGGCTAGTGTACAAATGGAGAAGTTGACCGGTGCGGCGCGCGCGGGGCGACAATACCCGTGCCCGGAGGAAACCACCAACAAGCTGCATGGAGCAAGCACCATGGCCACCACCGAAGACATCCTCCGGCGCGAGACGCAGGCCCTCGTCTTTGACCTCTACGGCACGGTCGTCGACATGCAGTCGGGGCTCACCGCGGCAGTGACGCCGTTCCTGAAACAGAAGGGATGGGACGGCGATCCCGCGAGCTTCGTCACGTGGTGGCGGCGCACGCATTTCGAGGACAGCATGATCGACGCGCTCCTCGACCGCGGCCACACGCCCTATCGCCAGATCGGGCACCGCGCCGTCTCGCAGGTCATGGACCGCTGCGGCCTTGCCCATACGCAAGACGAGGTGAGGTGGCTGGTCTCGCAGATCGAGCAGCTCAAACCCTTCCCCGATGTGATCGCCGCCCTCGGCCAGCTCAAATCGCGCTACAAGCTCATCGTCCTCTCGAACGGTGACCGCGACATGCTCGACGCTGCGCGTCCCCACATCGGCTTCCCTTTCGACCGCTTCATCTCGGTGCAGGACGCCGGATACTTCAAGCCGCACTTCGCGACCTACGCCGCCGCAGAGGAGATCATCAATGCCGAGTGGCCGCATATCGAGCGCTCCGGGATCACCTTCGTGGCGAACCACGCCTTTGACTGCATCGGCGCCAAGGCGCACGGCTTCCGTTCGATCTTCATCGATCGCCGCAAGCGGCCCTTCGGCCAATCGCCCCACCAGCCCGACCTGATCGTCGCAAACTTTGCCGAGCTTGCTGCAGCGCTGGCACCGCAAAGCTGAACGCAACCGGGAGCCCCCAACATGCCCACCCTGCCGCCGGCCCATCCCGGAATGCTGCTCGCCGACGTGGACACGCCCGCCCTCCTCGTCGACCTCGACGCCCTCGAGCGCAATCTGAAACGCATGGCGGATGCCGTAGCCAAGGCCGGCGTGCGCCTGCGCCCGCACGCAAAGACCCATAAGTCGCCGATCATCGCCCACAAGCAGATCGCGCATGGCGCGGTGGGCGTGTGCTGCCAGAAGGTTTCCGAGGCCGCCGTGATGGTCGAGGGTGGCGTGCAGGATGTGCTCGTCTCCAACGAGGTGATCGGCGCGCGCAAGCTCGACCGCCTTGCCGCGCTCTCGCGCCAGGCCCGCATCATCGGCTGCGTCGACCATCCAACCGGCATCGCGTCCATGGCCGCCGCCGCCGAGCGCCACGGCGCACGTCTCGACGTGCTCGTCGAGATCGACGTCGGCGCGAGCCGGTGCGGCGTCGCACCGGGCGAGCCGGCAGTGGCACTCGCCCAGCAGATCGCGCGCGAGAAGCACCTGCGCTTTGCCGGTCTCCAAGCCTATCAGGGCCGCGCGCAACACCTGCGCACGATCGAGGAACGCCGCGCGGCGATCGACGAGGCCATCGCGCGAACCAAGCGCACCGTGCAGGCGCTAAAGGGCGCCGGCCTCACCTGCGATATCGTCGGGGGCGCCGGCACCGGCACCTTCGAGCTCGAGGCGGCGAGCGGCGTCTACAATGAGTTGCAGGCCGGCTCCTATATCTTCATGGATGCCGACTATGCCCGCAACAAGCGCGCGGACGGCGGCCCCTTCGATACCTTCGAGCACGCGCTCTTCGTCTACGCGACCGTCATGAGCATGACGCAGGCGGATCGCGCCGTGATCGATGCCGGCCTCAAGAGCTTCACCTTCGAGTGCGGACCGCCAGAGCCGGTCGGATTGGCCGGCGCCGTCTATGAGCGTCCCTCCGACGAGCACGGCAGTCTCAATCTCGCCCAGAGCAACACACGCCCCGGGCTCGGCGACAAAGTGCGCCTCATTCCCGGCCACTGCGATCCGACCGTGAACATGCACGACTGGTATGTCGGCATCCGCGGCCTCGATGGCCCTGCACCCGTCGTCGAGAGCGTCTGGCCGGTTGCGGCGCGAGGCGCGCTATTTTAGCGTCTGAGTGCAATGCTGGAATCAACGGGGATGAGTGCGCGGCCGACACGGCGCCCAAGAAGCCAGCGAAGGTTCCCAAGAACGTCACTGCCGAACCCTGAAAGACGACGCCGATTTCGTCGCCCAGCGCGGCCGCGGCGCGACGCCTCCTCTCGGGCGGCAACCCGCAGATCGCGAAGGGCTTCGGTGACGCCCCCGTGCAGGCCTACATTGCGGCCAGGCCGGGCTGGAAACGCGACGTCGGGCGTCGCCTCGATGCGCTCATCGTGCGCACCGGCTCCGGCGTGCGCGAGGCGGTCAAATGGAACTCGCCCTTCTATGGCGTCGAGGACCAGGACCACGGCTGGTTCCTCAGCTTTCACTGCTTCACAAAGGACATCAAGGTGACGTTCTTCCGCGGGAGGTCACTGCGTCCCGTCCCACTACGACGCCTGCAAGCCGTAATCGTCAAACGCCAAGGGCCTTGGCGGCCCGATCGGCCTCTTCGGGACGGACATAGATGATGTAGCCAAAGCCGCCCCGGCCATCCGCCACGCCGGTGGAGGCAAACACGACCACATTGGCGTCGCGCAGCTTCTCATGGATATGGGCGAGCGCGCCGACCTCGTCGTCGCCCTGGACGACCAATGCGGGGTGCGGGCCGTCAAGCGGAATGCCCGCCGCCTGTGCCGCGTGCCGCAGCAGCGCGGTATCGTCAGGAAATACAGTGAGCTGCGTTCGGGCTGGCCCAAATGGCACCGCGGTGACCGCAACAAGATTGACCCCCTGCTGCGACAGCTCGGAGAGCACCTGGTATCCAGTCTCAGGCGCTTCGGACACCGTGATGTAGAAGTAATCGATGCGGCGAACCGTGTAGGCCATGGCGCATTCCTACCCTCACAGAAATCAGGGCGGCGCGGACTTCGGTCTCCAAGTCGAGCCCAGAGAGTATATCGGCAATTGCCGCCAGCGCCAGCCGGCGGTCGTCCTGCAAGCGCGCAGGGCATCGCCCTTCTCCCGCAAGCCAGCAGTTCCGGCGGGCCATGACCGCCGCTCTTACACCACCGGCTGGGACGCGATCGCCTGCCCCGGCGCCCCTGCCGCGCGCGCCCTCCTCAACCCCGAAGACAAGGCCCCTGGCGCCCACTGCAGGCGCGACGTCCTTTCCGCGTGCACAGGTGCCGCAATCCGGCTAAACCGCCTGCCGGAACCCCTTGGCACACAGGCTTTCCCATGTACCGCGCCCGGATCGCGCTGGACGATGTCGGCACGGCGCGCACGATCGTCGGCCTCATCGAGGAGTCGGTGACGCATCCGCCGCTCGCCGTGAGCCTTTTCGAGGCGCCCGGGGGCGGCTGGACGATCGATGCCTACTATGAGGCAGACGTCGACGAGGCCGCGATCGCCCGCCTCATCGTGGCCGCCAACTGCGATGCGCCCGTGACCGTCGAGGCCGTCCCCGATGAGAACTGGGTGGCCGTCAGCCAGGCAGGCCTGCCTCCGGTCATAGCGGGTCGCTTCCTCGTTCACGGGAGCCATGACCGGGCGGTCGCTCGCCCCAGGCGCGATGCCATTGAGATCGATGCAGGCGAAGCTTTCGGCACTGCGCATCATGCGACGACGCTCGGCTGCCTGCTGGCGATCGATCGGCTCACCCGCCGGCGGCCGTTCAGGCGCGTGCTGGATCTCGGTTGTGGCTCGGGCGTGCTCGCCATAGCGGCGGCACGGGTGCTGCCAAAGGCTCGGATCGTGGCGGCCGACGTCGATCCCGAGGCCGTTCGCGTGGCCGCTGAAAACGTGCGCAAGAACGCGCTCGCCAGCCGAGTCCGGGTCGTGACGGCGCAAGGGCTCGATCATCAAGAGCTCCGCCGCCGCGCGCCCTTCGACCTCGTGGTGGCCAACATCCTTGCCGAGCCGCTGATCCGGCTCGCGCGACGGCTTGCTGGCGTGATCCCGCCCGGGGGCATCGTCGTGCTCTCCGGTATCCTGCCGTCGCAGGCGGCTGCCGTCCTGGCGGCCTACGGTGCGGCCGGTTTTGCACGGATCCGCGTCGAACAGTTGAACGGCTGGGTTGTCCTCACGCTCGCGCGCCGGAGCCGCCGTGCGCTCGGCGGCTGATGGGGTTGCACCCCGGGGCGACGCTTGATAAGAGAGGCCTCCCGGCGGCTGGCTCGAGCGACAGCGGCCTGTTGGGGGATCGTCTAATGGTAGGACTGCAGACTCTGACTCTGCCTGTCTAGGTTCGAATCCTAGTCCCCCAGCCACACCTCAGGCCGCCCCTAATTCCACTGTGTTTCAACGCTTTGCGGCGGCGCCTCGGGCACCTGATCCCCCAATTGCGCCCACCAAAGCCCTTGCACCGACAATGCGCGGTCGCTCCATGCCGCCGGCCCGCTGGATCCTCTTGCGCCGCCATCGACACGCGCGGCCCCGGGCGGGCCGCGTAAAGACAGCGCCTCGATGGCCCACCGTTCTGGGGACAGATCTCGGGCGCGGTTTTCCCTGGAGACGCTAACCAAAGCGGAACACGGCAGCCGCAATGGTGCACGTCCAAAGCCCCGCGCAGTCGCCCTCGGCGAAAGCCGTGATGGACTTGCTCTCGATGATCAGGCTGCTCGTCTCATAAACGCGCTTGCGCTCATTCCAGGCGGCGTCCGGATCGAACTCTATCCCCAAGGTCGACGCCAGCATGGTCGCCGCAAGATCCTCGGCATAATCGCCGCTCTGGGACTCTTCCATGCCAAAGCCGTGGTGCTCCGAGATATAGCCGTACATCGAGGGATCGGACGGCCGCGCTAGGCCGATGCTCGAGTTGATGCGCCGTCCCGGCTCGTTCGTCTCGCATCGTGCCATCACGGCAAAGGTGATCTCTCCCGGCTGCAACGTTGCGACACCTGCGCCCCGCTCCAGCTCGACGCACCCTGGAGGCAGGATCGAGGAGACTGCCACGAGGTTCTGCTGCTCGATGTCGGCGTCACGCAGTGCCAGCTCAAATGCCGTCAGCCGCTCCTTGTGCGTGCCGATGCCTCGCGTGAGGAAGAAGCTCTTGGGGATGGGAAACATGGGCCGTGCATCCTCCTCGCGCGATGCCTCCTGCTCGGCCCCAGCATCAAGACGCCGGGATGATGCGTCAACACGGGCGGCAGGCCGTGGTTCCTCTATGCATGATCGCGGACTGACCAGCGTTGATGCCCGCGGGACGGCAAGCTAACCGATCTCACGCGCGGACCACCTCAGTGCCATGGGACCCAGGATGGTCCCGAGCCCCATCACCATGAAGGCAGCCGTCCAGCCGATATCGCTCTGCGCACCACCGGCAGCGTCGATCGCCAGGCCCACTGCGGTGCCTCCCAGTGCCGCCATGCCGAAGCCAATCATCGAGTGGAGCGCCATGGTGGCCCCTCGCTCGGCCGGCACCGCGCTCATCGCCATCCCAGAGGTCAGCGCACCCGAGTCCCCCGGCAGCGTGAACGCGTAGACGAGCAACAGCACGAGCAGCAGCGGCGGGGGCGCCGCAACGAGCCAGGCGATCGCAAAAGCGACCACGCCTGAGGCCGTCATCACGGTCGAGATGCTACGGTGACGTCCGAAGCGCAGCGCGCCCTCGTTGCCAAGCACCGTTGCCGGCACGGCGATCAGCGTGATGATGACGCTAAGGACGATCGGATCGAACACGGTCGCCGCGCCCGTGCCGCCACCACGGGCCACGATGTAGGACCAAAACGCGACCAGCCACGTCCGGAACCCATAGAGCTCAAAGCAATGGATGCCATAGCCGAGGATGTAGCCCATGGCCGTCCGGTTGCGGAGAACGGGGCGGAAGTCGAGAAGGCGATGACCCTGCGCCGCAGGCCATGCGGGCGCGAGCATGAGGCACACTGCGATCATCACAACAGGCGCCGCTCCCGTGACGACAAAGGCCATCCGCCAGCCGTAACGGTCGGCGATCACCTGCGACACGAGGAAAGATAGCCCGACGCCCAGCGAGAAGCAGGCCGTATAGAGGGTGATGCTTCGCGAGTGGTCGCCGGGTCCCAGCCGATCGGTGAGCGCCCGCAGCCCCGGCATGTAGGCGCCCGCGCAGCCAATCCCTGCGAGGGCCCAGAGGAGCGTCGCGGAGATGAGCCCTGAGGCCAAGAGCCCGAAGGCAACCGTCGCCGCACCCATCACAGCAGATCCGACGAGCAGAACGAGCCGCGCGTCGATCCGGTCGGTCAACGTCATGAGCAGGGGGACCCCCGCCATGTAGCCGAGCGAATAGGCGCTTGCCATGATGCCGGCCTCGGTCGCCGTGAGCCCCCAGAGCGGCATCAGATGCTGGGCCATGACGGCCGGCACCACCACGTGGGAGAGCAGGTTCGCAACCTGCCCCGCACACATGGCCGCCACGAGCCGTCGTCCTTCGAGCGTCAAGGCCATCTGTTCTTCTGACTGACGCGAAACAGGGCGGCAGCGGTCCGCCTTTTCGACCGGATTTTGCGAGAAGCGACGCCCGTAATGGGGTCGACGTGACACGTGCGTGATGCCCTTACCCGACGCAAAACCAATCTTGAAAGGCGTGCCCGCATAACGGACATGACTCTCGGCGACATGTCTACCCGGGATTCTCGCCGCGACGGCCACGCTGCCCCCATCGGCCCCGACCCGTCTCGTCTGTGGGAGCACAGCCGGCGCCGCCAAAGTCCACCTGCACGATGCCTCCACCGGCCGCATCATCGTGCATGGCTCTCCCGGCCCTGAGCAGGCGGCCAGTCGAGGCTCAATGCGGAAAGCGCGGCCCGCTTGGCAAAGGCGTCACCTGCGTAACCCGTGTCAATGCACAGGCCTTCGCATCTTGGTGCGTCCGCCTGGGGCGTGGGCGGTGCGGGATGTACAGGCGGAATGTGGCCGCGAATGCAACGGATCTCTACCTCGCTGGGGTCCGTCTATTCGATCCCACCCACATCACGAAGGGGCTTCAGGAATGGAAGGCTCAATCCCAGGGGGGAGTGTCGTGCGGTTGCTGGCGCTCAGTTTCGCGCGCGGTCCGAGGCCCAGCTCGGCTCCGCCCATGGTAGCGAAGCCGCGCTCCAGCCGCATCGGCTCGACCGTCAGAGCTGCGCGGCCGCCGAGGATCCTTGGGCGGCTGAAGAACCCGGAACACCCATAGTCAAGCTGTCAGCTATCGGCTCTTGCCTGACTTGTTTCTCGGGCGCGTTGTCACCGCGACGCCGCCGGGGGCGCGCTTGGTCACACAATAGCCCTTGCCACTCGCACAGCCGCTGACGGCCGGCGCAGGGTAGACTTTCGTATTCTTGGACGCCAATGGCGGCGGGTTCCCTGGATTACGGCGCCCCGGCCTAGCCGCCGGGCTGGACTTGGTCGCGCCGCCCCACGTTCCCGTCGAACCCTTTGACGTACGATGGTCACGAACAATGGGATCGGCATCAGCGAAATTGGACAACAATGCGAAGCTCATTGCCAGGAAGGCTGCCGCCACCGCAGAGCGGGTCACAACGGTCGTGAGATTCATTGTTTGTTCCCATCCCTATTTGTATGTTCGAATAAGTCGATGGCGCTTGCGTATCGTCTCCTCTTCGTTTTCCTTCCGATTTCCAGCTCCAAACTATTCCGATCGCCAGAGGGGTCAAGCGCCGCGAGGATGCCGAGGGATCGCACACGACCTTGTCCCGACCTCAGGCTTGCGATTAGCTACCGCTTGAGACCTCCATACAGCCGCGCTGAGTCGTGTGAGGTCGGCGGGATCGGGGGAAACCAGATGAACTTGGCTCGGTCGGCAATGCTCGGCGTCCTCGCTGGGACGTGCGTTATGGGGACCACCTTGCAGGCCCAGGGCCAGGCGCAGTGGAATGCGGGCGGCGCACCCGCCTTCCAAAGCGATCTCGAGCGGCGCGAACGCCAGCTCGAGGCGGAACGTGCCGAACGCCGCAAGTCCTACAGCTTCAGCTACCCCAGATACATGGACGGGGGCGAGAAGCCGGACATCAAGCCGGAAAAGCCGCCGGTGGCCTACCTCGACAAGAACGAGCCGCCCGGGACCATCATCGTCGATACGGGCGGACGAACCCTCTATTTCGTGCTCCCCAGCCGACGTGCCTATGCTTATCCGATCTCCGTTGGACGTGAGGGTTTTGACTGGACGGGCACCGAGCGGATCAGCCGCATTGCCTCCTGGCCCTCCTGGACGCCGCCGCCGGAGATGCGCCAGCGTCAGCCCGGCCTGCCCATCACCGTCTCCGGCGGCCTCATCAATCCGCTGGGCGCGAAGGCACTCTACCTCGGCAATACGATCTATCGCATACACGGCACCAACAATGCGCGCTCGATCGGGCGCGCGTCGTCGTCCGGCTGCTTTCGGATGATGAACGCGCACGTCGTGCATCTGGCATCGCTGGCGCGCGTCGGCACAACGGTGCGCGTCGTCCGGAGCTACTCGGGCGTGAGCACGACCGCACCACTTTCCTCGCTGTTCTCCGGCTTTGGCCTTGGCGAGGATCCCGCGCCGAAGCGGACCAAGAAGAAGTAGCGCCGACATGCCCTGCACGGTGGCGCGACAGCCGCCTGGACGGGAGGCGGTGCGGGCGCGCTTGTCGCCGCCGTGCCGGCTCCCGGCAACGGTGGGCGCGCTTTCAATGCGCCTGGTCCCGGCTCGCCTTCAAGACACAACCTCTGAACCATTTTGCAGCTGACCGCGACCTACGAGGGAGCCGTCCGCAGGGCCCGTCTGTTCTGCAGGCGGACACGGTCATCCTCCAATGGGCCAGGGGTCATGTCATGCGTGAGTTGATCGCACCGGCGCTGCTTTTTCTCGGGTCGCATCTGCTGATCCTCTGCATCGCAATGCAGATGTACGCGGTTGGGCAGTAGCCGCATTCTCGTGCCTCACGGCTCGACCCAGCAGGACGATGGTTGGCTCTCCGGTGAGGCCGAACGCTCCAACGAAAAGCCCCGGTCTCACAGGAGACCGGGGCCATGTGCTCTCGGTGACGTCGTTCTCTCAGTAGTCGCAGTACCAGATCGGCCCGACGCGCACGCACGCTGCCGGCCTCTTGCCCCTACCGTCCCAGCGGCGGCACGTTCGGCGCTCACCCCAACGATTGTGGCGGTGCCAGCCGCGCCGATCGCGTTGGCACGAGCGGTGATTGCCATGAACCTGAATGAGCTCCGTGCGCACGCCGTCCGGCAGTTGCCCCAGGTTTGCCGGCGCCGCCGAAGCCAAGGTCGCGGCTGATGCAAGAATGGCTGCGGCTGCGAGCGTCTTGAGAACGATGGTCATTTATCTCTCCTTTTTGAATACACTCGGCCCGCAGTTAACGCTCGAGCTGGATCGTCGGTTCCGCAATTATGCGCCCACGGGAAATCCTCGCGCGTGGCGACCGGACGAGGCGCCTTCGATCGATGTGCGCCGCGCGCCCGCTGCAGCGGCCCTCATGACGTGCTGTTCTTCTTGACAGACTGCGCCAGCGTGACGAAATTATTACTGTGGTGATCGCCCTGACGGAGCCGTGAGCCTGGTGGCAGATGTGCCCGGTCTCCTTTGGATCGCTCCATGAAAGCGGCGATCGTCGCGAGTGCCAACAGCGCGTGGAGGTCTCATGGAGCCACCGCAGAAGCACCCAGGCCGGAGCCGAAGGGCGAAGGCACGGTTTGGCGGCGCCAACTGATCAGACCAAACCGGACTCACATACAATCTGGTGACATCGAACGAGGGTACAGCCTCGTGAAACAGCCCGGCGTTGCTGGGCGTGAATCGGAAGTGATGAAGGGCCCCGCTTCACGCGCGTCGTGACGGGGCTTTCGCTTTGGAGCGCGGCGCGAGCCAGCGCGGGCGAGCCCATCAGGCGACGAGCGGATGACCTCCCGGCCCGTCATGATCCGTGGCGAGCGCGCACGGACGCCGCGGCGCCTCAGAAGGCAGTCGCGTCGACCATTCCCTATTGCATAGTTCCGATGACGCGCGCGCATCGCGCTTAGCCGGTCTGCGATGGTCAATCCGCCCCAATCCGATGCAGACTGATCAGTGCCAGAACCGGCACCCGCCCGCGCGGACGACAGGCCCAACTGCCGCCGCCGGGTCCTCGGATTGCTGCGAACAACTCGGAGCAACCAAAACATCCGATGGAGGAACCCCATGGAACTCGGCTACTTCACCATGCCGTCGCATCCCCCCGAGAGACCGCTCAAGGATGGCCACGAGTGGGAGTTGCAGGTGATCCGCTGGCTCGATGAGCTCGGCTACAAGGAATGCTGGATCGGCGAGCATCACACGGCACCCTGGGAGCCGCACCCTTCGCCCGACCTCGTGGTCGCGCAAGCCCTCATGCAGACGAAGAACATCCGCCTTGGCCCCGGCGGCTTCCTGCTCCCCTACCACCACCCCGCCGAGCTCGCGAACCGCGTCGCCATGCTCGATCACATCTCAGGCGGACGGCTCAACTTCGGTGTCGCGGCCTCGGGTCTGCCGAGTGACTGGGCCATGTTCAACGTCGACGGCAACAGCGGCGTCAATCGCGAGATGACGCGCGAAGCGCTCGACATCATCTTGAAGCTCTGGTCGACGAACGAGCCATTCGAGTACGTCGGAAAGTTCTGGACGGTGAAGAACCCGGAAGAGATGTACGGGTTCCTGAGACCCCACATCAAACCGCTGCAGAATCCGCACCCGCCGATTGGCGTCGCGGGCCTCTCCAAGGGGTCGGACACGCTCAAGCTCGCCGGCGAGCACGGCTATATCCCGATGAGCCTGAACCTCAACCCGGCCTACGTCTCGAGCCACTGGGAGTCGGTCGAGGCTGGCGCCGCGAGGACCGGCCGCAAGCCAAGCCGCAGGGATTGGCGGATGGTCCGCGAGGTATTCGTCGCGGATACGGATGCCGAGGCCGAGCGCCTGTCGGTCGGCCTCCACATGGGCCGCATGATGCGCGAGTACTTCCTCCAGCTCCTCGCGAATTTCGACTTCCTCACCTATCTCAAGCACGACCAGAGCGTCCCTGACAGCGACGTGACGCCGGAATACTGCGCCAAGCACAACTGGATCATCGGCTCGCCAGCGACCGTCGCGGAGAAGATCGAGAAGATCCACGAGGACGTCGGCGGCTTCGGGCACCTTCTGGTGTTCGGATTCGACTACGTCGATCACCCGCAGGCGTGGCGGCACTCGCTCGAACTGCTCGCGAAAGAGGTGCTGCCGAAAGTGCGGCATCTCTCGGCCTGAGCACGACAACACAGAACGCCCGCCGGCGATGGCCGACGGGCGTCATGCTGCACTCAGGCCGGTGGGCGCTCGGCCCTCCTGTCAGAACTTGAAGTTGAGACCGGCGCGGACGATGTGGAGGTCCTCGATCGATGCGCGGCCGCTGCCGCCGATGCTGAAACTGTCATCGAGGTCGACGTACAGATACTCGCCCTTGAAGCTCCAATTCCGGTCGAGCTTGACTTCCAGACCGCCACCGATCGTCCAACCGGACACCGTGTCGCTTCCGGACCCGAGATTGTCGCTGGCCGAGACATCAGCCACGGCAAAACCACCCGTGAAGTAAGGCATCCAGCCGTTCATATCGAGGCCCACGCGACCGCGGATCGTCCAGAGCCAGTCCAGCGATGCACGACAGGTGAGGCCAATTCCGCACGACTCGCGACCGCTCATGTCGGCAAAAGAGAAATCCGTCTCGATGCCCCAAACGACCTGGCCGGTTTGGAAATTGTAGCCGAGCGTGCCACCGCCAATGAACCCGTCAATCTCGGGGCTGCCGTAAACGCCGCCCGGGGTAAAATGGTACGCATCCGCCGAGCCGTACCCGGCCTGCAGGCCGACATAGAGGCCGGTCCAAAGGTACCGCGGCGGGCCATAGTCCGGCTCATCCTTGTATGACGGACGGCCGCCGAGATCGGCCGCCTGCACCGCCGGCGCCGCAAGAACCAAGGCGAGCGCGGCAGCTATCACGCTCTTCACAAGAGAACCACGAAGCATTCGCAAAACCCCCATTTTCTGAGTGCCCATGCTGCCAGCGACAGAACGCGCCACCCCGCAACCTGGTTCAACCACAAGCCCGGATCACGACAACCAATGGGTGAGCGAGATACGAGCGGATGGCTATGAGATAGTGCTTGCAGTTCGTATGCGTCAACTTAATGGCGGCTAAGGTTTGCGCTGTTTGTCTCTGGCGTGACCAATACACAACCAGTATTGCCCATAACGGGAATGTGATTGATCAGGCTCAGATAATCCGAGCTGCACCATCAATCCGCCATCGGATCAGGGGTGCGAATCACATTGAGTTGAACCGCACCTTGGCGCGGCAGGATCCGCACCAGCGTGCGCCGCGCGCGGCGGTGTCACGCCGGCTGGCCGAGGGCCCTCAGAATGCGCGCCCAGCTTCGTGCGCCCTTCCGGAACGAGGTCAGGTTGTACTTCTCGTTCGGCGAATGGATGCGGTCATCGTCGAGGCCGAAGCCGACGAGCAGGCTGTCCATGCCGAGCGCGTCGCGGAATGCTTGGACGATCGGGATGGAGCCGCCAAGCGCAATGAGCGGCGCCGGTCGCCCCCATTCATCGGCGAGTGCGGCGGCAGCACGCGCGATGTACGGCGCATTCTCGTCAAAAGCGATCGCCGGGCTGCCACGCGGATCGACGAACTCGGCCTTGCAGTCGCCAGGCAGCCGCGCCTCGACGAACGCGCGGATGCCGGCGATGATCCTCTCCGGATCCTGCCCTGGCACGAGGCGGCAGGTGATCTTCACCGACGCCTTCGACGGGATCACCGTCTTCGTGCCGACACCCTGATAGCCCCCGGTGATGCCGTTGAACTCCAGCGTCGGGCGCGCCCAGATCTGCTCCAGCACGGAGTAGCCCTGCTCGCCGGCCGGAACGGAAAGCCCGACGCCGCCGAGGAAGGCCTTGTCGTCGAAGCCGAGGCTCTGCCATTGCTTGAGCTGCTTTGCCGACGGCTTGACGATCCTATCATAAAAGCCCGGAATCTGCACCTTGCCGTTCTTGGCGTGCATGGCGCCGCAGATCTGCGCGAGCACGCGGATCGGATTGGCCGCGGCCCCGCCGTAAAGGCCGGAATGGAGGTCGCGGTTCGCCGCCGTGATGACCAGCTCCAGGCCGGCAAGGCCCCTGAGCCGCGTCGTCACCGAGGGCGTGTCCTTGTCCCACTGGCCGGTGTCGCAGACAAGGGCGAGGTCGCGCCTCACCTCCTTGCCGTGCTTTGCGAGAAAGCCGGGGAGCGAGGGCGAACCGCACTCCTCCTCGCCTTCGAGAAGGACCGTCACGGCGATCGGGAGCTCCCCGGCAACGGCCTTCCAGGCGCGGGCCGCCTCGAAGAAGGTCATGAGCTGGCCCTTGTTGTCCTCGGCGCCGCGGGCGACGATGACCTTGCCATTGCCCTTCTCTGTTGCCATACGCGGCTCGAAGGGCGGGGACTTCCAGAGCTCGAGTGGATCGGGCGGCTGCACGTCGTAGTGGCCGTAGAAGAGGACATGAGGCATCCCTGCTGGCACTTTCGCGCGATCATGCGCGACCACCATCGGGTGGCCCGTCGTCGGTACGACCTTCGCCGTCGCAAAGCCGATGTCCGTGAGCTCCCTCGCGCACCAGTCGGCGGCGCGCCGGCAGTCCGCCTTGTAGGCAGGATCTGTCGAAATGCTCGGGATGCGCAGGAAATCGAAGAGCCGGTCCAGCGCCGCCTGCTGGCCGGCGTCGAGGGTCTTCAGTACGTCGCGGAGCTGGTCGCCCATGCCGTCCCATCCTTTTTCTCGCGCGCACTGCCGCGGGCGCGCCGGACCGCAGTCTATCGGGCGGCCCCCGAAAGCCGTCAAGCTCGGCCCCGCCCGCTGCAGTCCGGCCCCACGGAAGAACGTTGGGTCATCCGCCAACATACCTTTTCCCCCGCCCGCGGGCCTGATAAGCCATGCGCGCATCCTGCCTGCTTCCGTCGCATGTGAGACCACTCGATGAGCCAAGCCGACTGCACCACCCGCCGCCATGTCTATCGGTTCGGTCCCTCCCGGACCGATGGCAAAGCCGACATGAAGGCTCTGCTCGGCGGCAAGGGCGCCAACCTCGCGGAGATGTCGGCGCTGGGGCTCCCGGTCCCGCCCGGCTGCACGATCACCACCGAGGTATGCGCGCTCTATAACGCCAATGGCGGCAAGATCCCGGAGGATGTGCAGGCCGAGGTGCTCGCCGCCCTCGACGAGATCGGCCGCGAGGTTGGCGCCAAATTCGGCGATCCGGACAGGCCGCTGCTCGTGTCGGTGCGCTCGGGCGCGCGCGCCTCGATGCCCGGCATGATGGATACAATCCTCAACCTCGGCCTCAACGACCGCACGGTCGAAGGTCTCGCCGCGCGCTCGAACAACCCGCGCTTTGCTTATGACAGCTATCGCCGCTTCATCCAGATGTACGCCGATATCGTGCTCGGGGTGGACCACAGCGTGTTCGAGGACATACTCGAGAACCACAAGAACCTGAACGGTTTCTCACTCGACACCGACCTCGATGCCGAGGCATGGAAGGCGGTCATCGCCGAGTACAAGACGGCGATCGAGGACGCGATCGGCAAACCCTTCCCGCAGGACACCAGCGCGCAGCTCTGGGGTGCGGTCTCCGCCGTCTTCGGGTCCTGGCAGAATGCGCGCGCGATCACCTATCGCCGCCTCCACGATATCCCCGACGACTGGGGCACGGCGGTCAACATCCAGGCCATGGTCTTCGGCAACATGGGCCCGACCTCGGCGACCGGCGTCGCCTTCACGCGCAATCCCTCGACTGGGGCCAAGGCAATCTACGGCGAGTTCCTGATCAATGCCCAGGGCGAGGACGTGGTCGCCGGCATCCGCACGCCACAGCCGCTCACGGAAGCGGCGCGCAGAGAAGCGGGCGAGGACGCGCCCTCGCTTGAAGCGCTCATGCCCGAGACGTTCGCTGAGCTCGCGCGCATCTTCACGCTGCTCGAGCGCCACTACCGCGACATGCAGGACATCGAGTTCACGGTGCAGGAAGGCAAGCTCTGGATGCTGCAGACGCGCGCCGGCAAGCGCACCACGGCTGCAGCCTTCCGCATAGCCGTCGATCTCGCCCAGGAGGGGATTATCACACGCGAGGAAGCGCTCCTGCGCATCGAGCCCGCCACGCTCGATCAGCTCCTCCACCCGACCATCGATCCTGCAGCTGAAAAGCGCATCATCGCGACGGGCCTGCCGGCATCCCCCGGCGCGGCTGCCGGCGAGATCGTCTTCGACGCCGACGAGGCCGAAGCGCTCAAGGCCCAGGGCCGCGACGTCATCCTGGTGCGTGTCGAAACGAGCCCGGAGGACATTCACGGGATGCACGCTGCTGCCGGCATCGTCACGGCGCGCGGCGGCATGACGAGCCATGCCGCGGTCGTTGCGCGCGGCATGGGGCGGCCGTGCGTGTGTGGCGCAAGCGCGCTCAGGATCGACATGGCTGCCGGTGCGCTGGTGGCCAATGGCCGCACCTTCAAGAAGGGCGACCTGATCACCATCGACGGCACCGCCGGCGAAATCATCGAGGGCGCCGTCCCCATGCGTCAGCCCGAGCTTTCCGGCGACTTCGCCACGATCATGGGCTGGGCGGACAGGGTGCGCCGCCTCGGCGTGCGCGCCAACGCCGACACGCCGCGCGATGCCGAAGCCGCGCTGAGCTTCGGCGCCGAAGGCATCGGCCTCTGCCGCACTGAGCATATGTTCTTCGATGAGGACCGCATCCTCGCCATGCGCGAGATGATCTGCGCCACGGACGAGGCCGGCCGGCGCAAGGCGCTCGCCAAGATTCTGCCCATGCAGCGGGCCGACTTCGAGCAGCTCTTCGCCATCATGGGCGCAAGGCCAGTGACGATCCGTCTCCTGGATCCGCCGCTCCACGAGTTCCTGCCGCATGAGGAGCGCGAGATCGCAGCGGTCGCCGAAGCGCTTGGTATTTCGCCCGCGACACTCAAGGCGCGCGTCAATGAGCTCCACGAGTTCAATCCGATGCTGGGCTTCCGTGGATGCCGGCTCGCCGTGCGCTATCCCGAAATCACCGAGATGCAGGCGCGCGCCATCTTCGAGGCGGCGGTGTCGGTATCGCGGCGCACGGGCACGACGATTACGCCGGAGGTGATGATCCCGCTCGTCGCCTACCGCACGGAGTACGACCTCCTCGCCCGCGTCATCCGTGAGACGGCGCGCGCCGTGGAACGCGAGAACGGCGCCAAGCTCAGCTACCTCATCGGCACCATGATCGAGCTGCCGCGCGCGGCGCTCAAGGCTGGCGAGATCGCCGCCGGCGCGGACGGTGCGGAGTTCTTCTCCTTCGGCACGAACGACCTGACGCAGACCTGCATCGGTCTCTCGCGCGACGATGCTGCGCCGATCCTCGCGAGCTACGCGGAGAAGGCCATATTTGATGTCGATCCGTTCGTTTCGATCGACCGCGAAGGGGTCGGTGAACTGGTCGCGATCGGAACGGCGCGCGGCCGCAAGGCCAAGCCCGAACTCAAGATCGGCATCTGCGGCGAGCATGGCGGCGACCCGCGCTCCGTCGCGTTCTGCCATGAGACAGGCCTCGACTATGTCTCATGCTCGCCGTTCCGCGTGCCCGTTGCACGACTTGCCGCCGCCCAGGCCGCGATCGCCGGCGCCGCCATCGGCAACAGCACGGCCTGAAAGAAGAGCGCAGATCGTGCTCAGCCGGCGGTCATGTCGTCGTGGTCGAGCGGGGGCCGGCGCGGCCGCGGCCCTGGGTTCGTCTCCAGGAGGGCGACAACGATCAGCAGCGGCGGAAAGACGAAGCACCAGGCCGCCCAGGCCGAATGGTCACGCCGCTTGTAGCTCGCGATGATGCCGCCGAGCGCAGCCGATGTGAGCGCCACAAGCCCCCACACGACGATCCACTTGACCGCTTCCATCTCACCTCGCGATCCAGCACGCCAACGTCCCAAAATGCTCTGGGCGGGACGCACGTGCGACCCGCCCAGAGGTGGCATCCGCAGAGGTGGAAATCAAGCGCGCTGAAGCGTGCCCGCGGCTGCGAGCCGGCGCGTGGCGAGCCGGCGCTCGCTTACTCCTTCGCGACGAAATCGGAAGAGCTGCGCGGGCCGTCCTCCCGTCTGCTGGCGCATGGTTCCCGTGGCCTCGATCACGCCGGCACCTTCCACGTAGCGCCGGAAGTTCTGTTTATGGAGGCTCGGCCCGAGGATCGCCTCCGCCGAGCGCTGCAGATCCAGCAGCGTGAACACCGGCGGCACAAGTTCCACGGCGATCGGGCGCACGCGCAAACGAGCCCTCAAACGGCCGAGCGCGGCGGCGAGAATCTGGAGATGATCCGCGACCATGCGCGAGGGCGCAATCGGCTCTCCCGCCAGCCCATCGACGTAGGCGATATTGCTGGCCTCGCTCAGATAAGGCGCAAAGTTCTGGACAAGTGCACAGCGCTCGAGCGTGTTGGCCTCTTCCCACGGCGTGCCGTCGAGCCCGAAGGCATTGCGGATGCGCCGTGACTGGCGCTCGAGGGATTGCTCGCCCGCGAGCGTCGAAGACTGGAGACGATTGAGCAGCAGCTGCCCGACCCGTTCGTGCCCTGTGAGACCGCCGCGCCGCCGCCGGTCCTCCCATGGCATGTAGTCGAGGCAACGGCGCCACGTTCCCCGCACAACCGACGCGCGCTGCTGGGGCGGAACGAGCCCCAGGAATCCAATGGATAGGGCGCAGCACGTGTCATTCAACCCGCCGCTGGCACCGCTCCGGCGCGCTGTGTGCACCTGCTCGAGTTTCCCCACCTCGAGGCCAGTGTTCTCAAGGAGCCAGTCGCTGACGCCAAGATCGAGACTCTTGTGGGCTCCCGGATCGAACGCCACGCTCGGAAAGCGGGCTTCGTTTGGGCTGGCTTCGTCGATTAGAACAACCGCTTCGTCCCCCTCGACACTCAACAGACATGCTGCCAGTTCAACCGCAAATCCCCCGTACGATGGTCGACGCTCGACCATCGGGGCAATCCGCTCGGACATGCATTCCCCCGTCGCTGTGCGTGCGGCCCCCCGACCCTGCTCAGCATTGGGATCATCCGCTAGGAATTTGTCATTTTTCGTACAAGCAGTTTCTCAACGAACACAATTGCTTCCAGCTCGACACGTCGCAATTCCAACACACCTCCTTCTAAGCCATTAACGCACAGGGATTTATGCGCGGGACACCGCCCGATCGCGGTGCCGGGCTTGCCGCCGAAAAATGGCTTTCCCCACATTTGTTAGCCGCGCGCACGGTCGAGGCTTCCCTGTATCGGCTGTGCCCACGCCCCAAAAGGTGTGCTGGCCGATATTGAGGCTCGCGGGCGGGAAGCCGACCTCGGCAGCGCCCTGCTCGTCCCGGCATGATCGAGACACCCGGCGGCCAAATTCAGTTTGTCAGACCGCGGGCCCTTCCGGCGCTGGCCACAAATGGCCTGGTGTCCCGATCGCGAAGTTCGTCACCATCTGCAGCGGGCTCTCGAACGAACTTCGCGATCGAAA